>NZ_JAKJSX010000005.1:0-398979 GCF_050337435.1 Vibrio satsumensis
GTTTGACATAGTCGCGTTTGACATAGTCGCTCCTAACGCTCTCGATTGTTCTGTTCCTTTAGACCAATCTAGTTGACCATGTTTGCGAAGCCAAACTAAAACGGTAGAGCGACCTTGGATCCCATAACGTTCTTGAGCTTGCTTATAAGTCATTTCGCCTTTTTCAACTTGGCTTACGACTGACAATTTAAAGGCAAGAGAATAATCTCGTTGAGTACGTCTACTTGTTGTTTTCATGACACTCTCCAATTTCATGTTGGAAATGTGTCAACCATATTTAGGACGGTACAGAACAAACAAAAAAGCCCCGAACATATTAATGTTTGGGGCTTTTTTTTGTTAGATTCGCTGGCCGTTAGTCGTTCAACACCCTAACTACAACTTACTCTATAAGTTAACCATCAGCATCTTTTTCTGATGATCGAGGTACTCTTCGTAAGTGCCTTGGAAACTCACTAGCTGTTGGTCTTTCACATCGATGATGTGTGTTGCCAATGAAGATACAAACTCACGGTCATGGCTCACGAAGATAAGCGTGCCAGTGTAAACCTTAAGTGCATCGTTTAGGGCTTGGATAGCTTCCATGTCCATGTGGTTGGTTGGTTCGTCCATCACAAGCACGTTGATGTCTTGCATCATTAGCTTGCCGAATAACAGACGGTTCTTCTCACCACCAGAACAGTTGCGAGCTTTCTTGTTCGCATCGTCAGCCGTAAACAACAGACGACCAAGAATACCGCGCACCATTAGGTCATCGTGCTTCGCTGTACGCCATTGTGAGATCCAATCGAAGATGCTCAGGTCGTTATCAAAATCCTTAGTGCTGTCTTGTGGGCAGTAACCTACAGAAGCATTTTCAGACCATTTAACGATACCTTCGTTCTGCTCTAGCTCTTGAACTAGACAACGTAGCAGCGTGGTTTTACCTACACCGTTCTCACCGATAACCGCAAGGCGTGTACCCGCTTCAAGCAGTAAATTACCACCAGTAAACAGTGTTTCGCCATCGAAGCCGTGACCAAGTTCTTGAAGTTCAAGAGCTTGACGGTGCAGTTTCTTACCTTCACCGAAATTGATTGATGGGCTCATACGGCTCGATGATTTCACTTCATCAAGCGTGATTTTATCCATTTTCTTAGCACGTGAACTTGCTTGCTTCGCTTTAGATGCGTTAGCACCAAAACGGTTTACGAAGTCTTGAAGCTCGCTGATTTCAGCCGCTTTCTTAGCATTGCTTGCTAGAAGTTGTTCGCGAATCAAGCCAGATGCTTCTAGGAAGTACTCGTAGTTACCTGGATAAATACGCAGCTCACCGTAATCGATGTCCGCCATGTGCGTACATACAGAGTTCAGGAAGTGTCTATCGTGCGAGATGATGATCATTGTACATTTACGTTGGTTTAGCTCTTCAGCCAGCCAGTTGATCGTATGAATGTCCAAGTTGTTGGTTGGTTCATCAAGTAGCAAGATATCTGGGTTTGCAAACAGTGCTTGTGCCAATAGCACACGCAGTTTCCAACCTGGAGCAACTTGCTGCATCAGACCGAAGTGGAACTCTTCCTCGATACCCGCTTGAATCAGGATGTCACCCGCGCGACTTTCTGCTGTGTAGCCGTCCATTTCTGCGAATTCACTTTCAAGCTCAGCGACTTTCATACCATCGTCTTCACTCATTTCTGGCAAAGAGTAAATACGGTCACGCTCTTGTTTTACTTCCCAAAGCTTTCTGTCGCCCATGATTACAACGTCGATAACGCTGTACTGTTCGAATGCGAACTGATCTTGGCTCAAAACACCCAGTTTTTCTCCAGGAGTGATAGAAACGTTGCCCGAACTTGGCGTTAATGCGCCACTTAGGATTTTCATGAACGTTGATTTGCCGCAACCATTAGCGCCGATCAAACCATAGCGGTTGCCGTTACCAAATTTAGCAGAGATGTTTTCAAACAGCGGCTCTGCGCCAAATTGCATTGTGATGTTCGCGGTAGATATCAAAGAACTAATTCCTAAGCGTGTACTGACAGTTAATTATTAGGCAGAAAGACGTGCCTAAATAAGAAGTACGAAAGTATGGATTAAACATAAAACGAAGCGCGGATTATATAGAGATCAGGATCACATTGTCGAGGTTAAACAGTGAACGGATAGCGAACAATGGACAATTAAATGCATTTCGTCGGTTATTACGCCATAAATAGAAAAAATCCCCGCTAATTCCATTAGCAGGGATTCAATTTATCAAAACAGAAATGTCAGATTGAGTCAGAACTCATAGACTTAAATCTATTTAGTGATTTTCTTCTGAACGTATTTTTTGCTCACATCGACAACCGCAACATCTCTAAAGAAGCTTCTACCCAACAGAAGTGGGAAAGAAAGGTGCGTTCGGTCGGCTAGCGTAAATTCAGTTTTGTCTTTTAGATCACCAATTTGAATTGAAGCCACAACCACAGCGCGTCGTTGTGTTCCTTCTGCGCTTGATTGCTTGATCTTCACCCAGCGTTCTACTGGTAAGCTGATTTCTTCCGTTGTGATACCGTCGTGTTCAATCTTGAACTTAACCCAGTCTTTTCCGTCACGTTCAAAATCAACAATATCAACCGCACTGATTGAAGATGTTGTTGCACCTGTATCTACACGTGCTTTAAACGCTTCTTTCAAACCAGGAACAAATACCCACTCTTCTTCACCAAGGATCAGTTTACCATCGCTTGTTTTAGTCGGCTTTGGAGCTGGCTTTTCTTCAGGCTTTGGCTTCGCTTCTGGTTCAGTTGGTTTTACTTCTTCAGCCTTCTCTGTGGGTTCCGTTACTTTCTGACCTTCAGTTGCATCAGTCTTTGAAGAATCATCCACAGCAGGTTGTTCTACTTGAGGCTTTTGTTCCGGCTCGGCAGGCACTTGAGTCGTCGTCGAACAAGCAAACAAGCCACCACTTAGCATTAAAACTACAATCGCTTTCCAGTTATACATTCAGTCACCTTCTATTTTGAAACGTTGGCTATCGCTTTAGCTACATAAGGAATATGAGATTCAGAAAGGCCTGCGATATTAATGCGTCCGTCACCAACACCATAGACTCCATATTCTTCACGTAATTGATTCATTTGAGTTTCTTTAAAGCCTAGTACACTAAACATGCCTTTATGGCTTTCAATGAAATCAAATTGTGACGTGTTATAAGTATTTCGCAATTCATCACATAAATTTTGGCGCAGATTTAACAAACGTTGCTGCATTTCACTCAATTCTTGCTTCCAAATCGATGTTAGCTCTTGATTCTGAAGAATTGTTTTAACCAAAGCTGCACCATGGTCTGGCGGCATTGTGTAAGTAGAACGAGCAAGGGTAAGAAGTTTACCTTTAGCATTGCCAACGTGTTCGCTGTTCTTGCCAATCACGATAGCGGCACCCGTTCTTTCACGGTACAAACCGAAGTTCTTTGAGCAAGACGTTGTAATCAACATCTCTTCAACGTTATTTGCCATGTGTTGAAGACCTTTCGCGTCTTCTTCTAGGCCGTCACCAAAGCCTTGGTAAGCAATATCAACGAACGGTAAGAAACCATTATTTTGCGATAACTTAGTGATTTCCTGCCACGCTTCAAAGTCGATGTCAGCACCCGTTGGGTTATGACAGCAACCGTGCAGTAGTACCACGTCTGATGGACCGGCTTTTGAAAGGTCGTCCAACATTTTTGCAGTATCAACTTGCTTCGTTTCAGGACTGAAGTAATTGTAGTAGCGAACTTTTAAGCCTGCCGCTTCCATTACCGGTTTGTGGTTAACGTAACTTGGGTTTGAAATCCAAACCGTCGTGTCTGGTTGAGAAACTTTCATTAAGTCACCCAACATACGAAGTGCACCACTTGCACCCGGTGTTTGAATCGCAGCCACGCGATCCATTGCAGAAGTCCCTTTAAGCAGCAGATCAACCATGCTCTGGTTAAACTCTTCACAGCCTGCTAGGCCAACGTAAGCTTTGGTTTTCTGAGTTTCAACAACGATATCTTGAGCCTTAGAAACGGCTTTCATGATCGGAGTTTCGCCTTGGTCGTTTTTGTAAACGCCAATGCCTAAATCGACTTTATCAGTACGAGTATCGCCGCGGTAAGCAACAGAAAGAGATAGAATTGGATCTAAAGTTGGTTTTGGTAGATGTGAAAACATGAAAGTCACAACCCTTTGAAATTCAAGTAATGAATTTCACGTTAACATTTTAGTACTAAAATCAGAAACATTTTTTAATAGAAGCGCTTAGTTAGAATAAGTAATCAGAGATTGGTCGTTTTACATCACTAAACAGCGCAAATTTCGAACAGCTACTGATAAGTTATGAAATTATGGTGACTGGTTTAGTCAGTTCCCTATTAAGTTTCCAACCAAGAACCATGTTTGAATTGCCTAGGTGTCATTCCTGACCACGCCTTAAACCGAGTGCTAAAGTTAGCGGCATTGGGATATCCAACTATCTCGCCAATGTGTTGAATCGACCAATCGCTCGACCTGAGCAATCGTGCAGCGTATTCCATTCTCATACGCATAATATGCGTCATCGGGCTATGAGAATAATAACGTTGGCACAAACGATGGAAATGCGGCTCTGAGCACGGGAATAGGTTTGCTAGCTCATGCACATTCCACTCTTTGTGAAGCTGCTTTTGCACGTTATCGAACACACGCCTCAAGCGAATCAAATTTCGAGATTGCTGCTGCGGGACTGGCGCATTAATCATGAACTCTATTTGCGCTACGCTGTGAATGGCAATCGCTCCACCTAAATCAATGGGCAAGGCAATACTTCTCAGCAAGGTATGAATACAAGACGAAACAACTTCTGCTGCTGGAGAGAGCGTATAACTCACCTCATCACTGACGACATTATCCCATTGCTTGTCAGGCGATAGAAAGATCCACGCGATCTGCCATGTTTCTTCCTCAATACCAAAACCGTTCTCAACGCCTGCAGGCACAGTAATACACGAACCTGGCTCGAGAATATATCGACACCCTTCACTTTCGAGCCACCCTTTGCCTCTTACGGTATACAGCAACATGTGTTTTTGTTGGTTTTTTCGATAGACAGAAAAGAAATCGCGGCACGATGCTGTCCCACATTGAACGATACCGAGCTCTTCGAATGCCAATACATGGCTTTGATCGACAAACTCTTGATGCGTCTTTTCAGAGATCTCGTACCGTTCTTGTTTATCACTCATTCCATTGCTAGCTCGTTCATGTTGCCAAACTACCAAAGTAGATAGTTTGACAAAAGTTTGTGATGAGTCTGAACAATACAGCTAAAACAAATGCCGATACACTTCTCGCATATTCAACAGAGGGGAAATGCGATGCTCTCGACATATCGTCATTTAGATAAAGAATTTTGGCAAAAGCTATTACACATCGGTTTACCTGTCTCACTGCAAACCATGTTGTTTTCATTGCTCGGCGTGGTCGATATTTTCATGGTCAATCAGCTTGGTGATGCGGCAACTGCAGCAGTTGGCGTTGGCAACCGTATATTCTTTTTTAACTTAATCATGGTTTCCGGAATTAGCGGAGCAGTCAGCGTGCTAGCTTCGCAATATTTTGGTGCAGGTGATTTTAACGGAATTAGACGCACACTAGCGCAATCATGGGCATTGTCGATCTTTGCCATCATCCCTTTTGTATTCATCTATACATTGGTTCCTGAATCAGTAGTGTCTGTGGTGGCCTCAGACCCTGATTACGTCCGATTGGCAACGGATTACCTTTGGATAACAGGAGCCAGCCTTATTGGTACCGCCGTAGTTGTGCCGCTAGAGAGTGCACTTCGTTCTGTGGGCGAAGCTAAGCTACCCACCAAAATCAGTATTTGGGCAATCATCGTTAATGCGATTCTCAATGCCCTGTTGATCTTTGGACTGTTTGGCTTTCCAGAACTCGGCGTGGTTGGCGCAGCGATTGGCACCACGGTTTCTCGATTCTTTCAGACGATTGCACTGCTTGTTATGGCGAGAAAACATTATGCACATCTATTCCCTACAATTGAGAGTTGGCGTGATGCAATCTTACCTAAGCACAGAAAGAAGTACTTTAATATTGCTATTCCTATGTTAGTTCACGATACGGCATGGGCTGGTGGAATACTGATTTACAACGTCATTGTTGGTCAGATTGGCGTTGGTGAACTGGCGATCATCTCTTTGTTATCGCCAGTGGAAAGTATCTTAATTTCAGCCTTCTTAGGCTTTGCGGTTGCCGCTTCAATCATTCTAGGTAACGAGATCGGCGCGAAGAATTATCAACGTGTTGAAAATACCGCTTGGGGCTATGTATTTGTGAGTTGTGCGCTTGCGACACTATTGGCACTGCTATGCTTTATCGCCAAGCCAGCCATTGTTCAATTAATCGATTTGACGCATCTGGAACTCAAAGATACAGCGGTCAACGTCGCCTTGGTGATGGCGGCTGGGATGATATTGAGAGTATTCAATATGGTTGGGATCGGAGGTGTGTTAAAAAGTGGTGGCGACATCAACTACAGCATCTTCATCGACATATTCGGCCAGTGGGCTATTGGTATCCCCCTCGCCTATTTCACCGCTTTAGTGCTTGGCTGGTCTTTAGAATGGGTGTTGATGATTGTATTACTGGAGGAGTTAGTGAAGATAGCTTTAACTAGCCAGCGGATTCACTCTAAGAAATGGATCAACAACCTAATAGAAGAGCCAGACCAGCTAGCTGCTTGAACAGTAGTTTGAGCGAATAAACAAAAAGAACTCACACCCAAGGGCCGATTGGTTGCATTGCGCTAACCATGACGCCCTTTTTCGTTTTACGAGTATACGAAGTCACGACAACCGTTATATGTCAGTAAATCGATGAATGATTTGGTTTGAACTGCCACGCCAATCGAGCATTGGATCCGCTTTGTCTTGTTCAAAACGACCATCAATCAAGGTATCAACGTATTCCAATACTTGTTTCTGCTTTGCATCAAGCTCATCAAGTTCGTAACCTGTCCACATCCAGATGTCTTTGCCTTCGCACTCCGCTTTTACACGTTGCACAAGCTTAAGCACTTCAGACACATTTGCCGGATGCATTGGGTCGCCACCAGAAAGTGATAAACCACGACGCTTGATTCGCGGATCATTGAGATCAGCGATAATTTGGTCTTGTAGTTCTTGAGTAAACAAATGCCCAGAGTCCAACCTTTGCGTCGACTGGTTATAGCACCCGCGACACTGGTGTACACAACCCGACACAAACAAAGTGCAGCGTGTTCCTGGGCCGTTTACAACGTCGATTGGGTGATATTGATGATAGTTCATAAGGCAGTATTGAAAACTCGTGATGGCTTAATAGTTTGAAGCGAAATGCTATAAGTGCTGAAATAAAAGAATTGGTATCGACATAACGCCGATACCAATCTTATTTCTTGAAACCTAGCTCTTCTAAATTGACTAGCTAAAGATCGCAGATCTTAATTAAGATCCTTCGTTAGATTAAAGATGCTTCACGCGACGTTTAACTTCTTCTTGCTTGCCGAAGTTAAATGGGCGTGCATCTGGGCTACCAAGGTAACCACAAACACGGCGCGTTACCGATACTTTGGTTGAGTCATGGTTGCCACACTTAGGACACGTAAAGCCCTTACTTGTACAGTCAAACTCACCGTTGTAACCACATTCGTAGCACTCATCAATTGGCGTGTTGGTGCCGTAGTATGGTACGCGTGTGTAGCTGTAGTCCCATACGTTTTCTAGCGCTTCGATGTTCTTCTGCATGTTCGGGAATTCACCGTAGCAAATGAAACCGCCGCTAGAGATTTCAGGATAAGGCATCTCGAAATCGATCTTGTCGTATGGGTTCACTTTCTTCTGCACATCTAAGTGGAAGCTGTTGGTGTAGTAACCACGATCCGTTACACCATCAATCACACCAAACTCTTTGGTATCGATGCTGCAGAAACGACTACATAGGTTTTCACTTGGTGTGCCGTATAGGCTGAATGCGTAACCTGTCTCTTTTGTCCAAGATTCCACTTCACGTTTCATGTACTCCACCAGTTCAAGCGCTTTAGCACGCATTTCGCCGTCGTCGTACAAATGAACGTCAGTGCCGTAAAGCGCGGTCATTGCTTCATGGATACCAATGTAACCAAGAGAAACAGATGCACGGCCGTTCTTGAAGATATCAGCAATAGAGTCGTCGGCTTTCAAGCGAACGCCACATGCACCTTCCATGTATAGGATTGGTGCAACACGCGCTTTAACGTTTTCTAGACGAGAAATACGAGTTTCTAGCGCACGGCGAGCTAGCTTGAGTTTTTCATCAAGTAGTTCGTAGAACTTAGCCATATCTTGTTTTGCGTTAATCGCGATACGTGGCAAGTTCAAGCTAACAACACCTAGGTTGTTACGGCCTTCATGAATCAACTCACCATTTTCTTCGTAAGTATTCAAGAAGCTACGGCAACCCATAGGCGTTTTAAATGACCCTGTCACTTCTACTACTTTGTCGTAGTTAAGAATGTCTGGGTACATACGCTTAGACGCACACTCAAGCGCCAATTGCTTGATGTCGTAGTTTGGATCTTGCTTCTGGTGGTTCAAACCATCTTTGATTGCAAATACCAGTTTAGGGAATACCGCTGTTTTGCGGTTCTTACCCAAACCAGCAATGCGGTTTTTCAAGATAGATTGCTGGATCAGTTTTGAACCCCAACTTTCACCTAGACCAAAACCAAACGTCACGAATGGTGTTTGACCATTAGCGGTATGTAGCGTGTTTACTTCGTACTCTAGAGATTGGAATGCGTCGTAACACTCTTTCTCTGTACGAGAGATAGCAAAAGCTTCTGGGCTATGAATGTCCCACTCTTTCGCTAATGACAAATGCTTCTCGTAGCTCGCCATTACGTAAGGTTCAAGAACCTCATCGATACGGTTAATCGTTGTACCGCCGTAAATGTGGCTCGCCACTTGTGCGATGATCTGTGCTGTTACCGCTGTCGCCGTAGAAATAGACTTAGGCGTGTCGATTTCTGCGTTACCCATCTTGAAGCCATGCGTTAACATGCCTTTCAGATCGATAAGCATACAGTTAAACATTGGGAAGAACGGTGCGTAGTCTAGATCGTGGTAATGAATGTCACCACATTCGTGAGCTTGTACGATGTCACGTGGCAAAATGTGAGTTTTCGCATAGTGTTTAGCCACGATACCCGCCAGCAAATCACGCTGAGTTGGGATAACTTTGCCGTCTTTGTTGGCATTCTCATTGATCAGATCAACATTGCTTTCTTCGATTAAACCTTCGATCTCGCGAGTTAAAGCGCTTTGCTTTTCACGTGCGATGTCGCGGTCATGACGATATTCAATGTAGGCACGAGCCAGAGACTTATATGGTCCCTGCATTAGCTCGTTCTCGACCATAGTTTGAATTTCAGAGATATGAACTTCATCGTAGTCTTCGAGCTTCAACTCAACTGCTAATGCCACATTCAGTGCATAAATAGCAATTTCCTTATCGGCTTTGTCTGATGCTGCTTCCACTGCAGCTTGGATGCGATCTCTACTGAATGGAGCTCTTGAGCCATCACGCTTGATTACGATTGATTTCACCACTTCTCCTTACTCTTGATGTATTCACAGACTTATCCACAAACACACTATATAGAGCGATTTATCGTTTAACTAACACTAGATATTGTGGCGTATTTAACGAGAACCACCAACTTTGAGTATTGATTTAGATCAATAAAACTCTCACGCTGACTAAGATCAATTCAATATTATTACGCTAGTTCTCAAGTCGAAAAGAAACAATGTAACAATAAAAAAACTGCTAAAAAGAGTTGAATTTTTGGTAAGTGTTGTAGGATAACGGCTCAACTATATTGGACGACAAAATCAGGGATATTTGGGATGAAACGACTTCAAAACTGGATAATGTTAGGCTGCTTACTCAGTAGCCAGACATTTGCTGAACCTTTGACCATATCCAGTTGGAATATCGAATGGTTATCAACCAACGAGGCTGTGAATAAGTTTTCTGCCCAACGTGATCAAACTGATTTCGACAAACTTGAAGAATACTTTCAATCCTTAGATGCGGATGTGGTCGCCTTTCAAGAAGTCGATGACGTAAATGCGATTCAGCGCGTGGCTGGCGATCAATACAAGATATTGATGTCTGACCGAGCATTACCAGAAAACAGTAACCATCAGTTCAAAGAAGTGAACCAATACACAGGCTTCGCAGTTCGTAAAGGAATCACACTCACCGATTACGCTGACTTTCCTCTGGAATCGAATACTAACAGCAAGCTTAGGTTTGCCAGTTACGTGGTCGTTGAAACAGGCTCGAAACCAATTCACATGTTGTCTGTACATTTAAAGGCAGGCTGCAGCGGCGCGTATAAGTCTAACCGCGATTGTTCACGCCTAAAAGACCAAGCTCAACAACTGAATAAGTGGATACAACAAAGAGAACGTAACGGTGAAGACTATGCGATCTTAGGCGACTTCAACCATAACCTATCCTACTCAAGAGATTGGATGTGGAAGGATTTAACTGAAAACACGGATGCTCGTTTGGCGACAAGAAAGACCCGTGCGGATTGTAAGGTTCGCTCAAATCGTCATAACCACCGCACACACCAATTCCGCTCTGTGATTGACCACATTGTCGTTAGCGATTCATTGAGTACATCACCTGCAAAGCAGAAGGTATTTGAAACGCAAGATGTGTTGGACTACAAACTCAGTGACCACTGCCCAGTTTCAACGACTATTAAATAATAGATAGAGATGTACAAAGAGGCTGACTGGCTTTCTGATTAAAGAGCGTCAGCCTCTCAATGCTCATATCAAGCCTATGCGATCAGCGATAGGTTTAACGTTAACAAATTTTATTCGTTCGACCTGCCAACCACATTCCCGCCAGCATGCTTATCATAAACACCCACACAGTTGGGTTACCGCCACTAAGACTTGTAACTGCAGGCCCTGGACAAAAGCCTGCAAGCCCCCAACCGAGTCCAAACGCTGTTGAACCTAGAATCAGCTTTCTGTCGATTAGCGGGTTGTTACGGCTATCTAACGGCTCGCCATTGATGGCTTTAGCGCGCTTTTTAATGACTAGGTGATAAAACGGAGCGAACACCACTAGCGCACCGCCCATGACGAATGCCAAGCTGATGTCCCAATCGCCAGTCACATCTAAAAAGCCAAGCACTTTGTTCGGGTCAACCATGCCTGAGATGATCATACCCATGCCAAACAAGATTCCAGCCAATAAACCGACAATGATAGTAAATGAAGAATTTTTCATTATGCCCCCAACCCTATCAGGTTTTTGATAAGCACGGTGGCTATTGCCACACCCATGAATACACACGTTGCGATAATCGAGCGTTTAGACAAACGCGCCATCCCTACAATGCCATGTCCGCTAGTACACCCATTCGCCGTTTTAGTGCCAAAGCCGACTAACAGACCAGCAATAACGACTACCAAGAGGTTCATCTCTTCCAATTGAGGGAGTTGGTAACCGGTAGGAATTAACAACCAACCACTTACGATCATTCCAACAACAAATGCGATACGCCAATACTTGTCAGTTTTATCTGTATCCACGCCTTTGCTTTCTTTGTTGCTGGTGCCAACTGGTAATAAACGGCTAACAATGCCACTAATACCTGCAACTCGACCAATGCCCAACATTAAAACAATGGCCGACACGCCTAACAGCATGCCACCGAAAAAAGCATTCCAAGGAATCAAACTAAGCACAGACCTCTCCTATTCACAAACATCATAAACTCATAACAACCTTAAATTAGAGTTTACTAATAAATATAAATTAGTCAATGCTAATGTAATGGCGTTATGTTTCGATTTGTAAGTTTGGAACTAACAAACGCCCAGCATGAAAAAGCCCCTAGGCGTTAACCTAAGGGCTTAAGATTTATTCTGTCTTTTCCTAAAGAAGTTATTTGCTCTTGTTCTTCTCAGCTATCCACTGCGACATGTACTTAGTGCTCGCCATACTATGGTGCTTGAGCATTGAACCAAAGAAATTATCCAGTCGATGCGAATCAAGTTCAGAATCTAACGCAATCAGTCGCTCGATCAATTTTTCGCCCAGTTGATTCTGTTCATAGTGCGCTTCAAGAATTGAATGACATTGGCTTTGAGCTTTAAGCCATTTCTCTTCATCTTTATAAAGAGCGACTGCTTGTTCAACAAATTCGTCGATATCATCTGCAACCGCGCCCGGCCATTGCAACTCACCTTGTGGCAACATCCCTTCACGACCAATTTCGCTAGTCACGTTGGGAGTTTGCAACTTCATAGCATCAAGTAACTTACCTTTAATACCTGCACCAAAACGTAATGGCGCAACACAAACACGCGCCTGTTCCATTACTTCTTGAGCGTCTTTAGCCCAACCTTTAATATGGAAGCCGGTTTTAGGGTTGTGCAAAGCCGTTGCTTTCGGCGGCGGATAAGATCCGTAAATATGAAGTTCAGTATCAGGCAGCTGCTTACGAATCTTCGGCCAAATCTTCTGTAACTGAAGCACAGCATCCCAGTTAGGCGCATGTCTAAAATTACCTATCGTCATGAAATGCTTACGCTCTTCAAAGCTTTTCGTACTTTCAGGCAACGTGTTGAGATCAACCATGAACGGCAGATGATGTAACAGCTTTGGATCGATATTGAACTTAGATTGGAGCAGTTCCATCTCATGGCTTGAGATGATCAACGAAAGATCACAGCGTAGAATCGCGGCAATTTCACGTTTCGCCAAGTCACTGTACAGGTGTTCTTTCGTTAACTCAGTCTCTTTCTTAACTGCTTCATGTCGAGCATTGCGTAGGAATTGTAAATCTTCAGTATCCAGTAGCTTAAAGGCATTCGGACATACCTTCTCAACGCGCCAGCCGAATTGCTCTTCCATCATAAAGCGGTCAAACATCACGACATCAGGTTGCAGCTCTTCGATGTACTGGTCAAAGCTATCGCAATTTAGCTGAATAGATTGGCTTGTGATGCCCTCTTCAAAGAGGTCGATCATATGCTCGGTTTCTTGAGCTGGCGTTGCGAACTCAACGGACCAACCTTGTCGCTTAAATAGACGTAAAAGTGACATCATATGGCTACCAGCCGCCGATGAATTCGGTTCTGGCCAAACGTAGCCAATTGCTAAAACTTTCTTCAAAACACTTCCTAAGAAATAACAAAAGGGGCTGTAGAAGTCCCTAATTAAACGTAAATCAATTTACATCGCTGATTATAATTGGTTCTAAGTACTCAGCGATCATATTCGTTCACCCACATTGCGAGCTATCATAAGCACTTCATCCGCAGAGTACAGGTTTGAAATCGTGGTTTCGACTTCTGCACCCAACGTCGATTGATAAAGCTTTTGTGCAAAGTTGTCTGCTCTGGTGGTCACTAATACATGTTTTAGTGTCGAGCCTTGCTCTGCTAGCTTGTGCTTCACTTGGGGCAAGGAGTCTAGAATCAGCTTTTTGCCTAATCCTTGCCCCTGCGCGCTCGGTAACACAGCAAGTTGCTCTAGTTCCAAAACAGCTTCAGGTCTAAACCCACTCTTTTGCACCCAAATTATGTAGCCGACAATCTCACCTTCACTCTCTGCAACGAAGTTAAGAAAGCGTGGTGCAGCGCTTAAGTTACATTGTAACCAATCTTTTGAGTTTTGCTGTCGAACAAAAGTAGCTTGGTGAACTAAAGCCGCCCCATCAAGGTCGGCTTTTGTCATAAAACGAACTTGCGCGATGCTACTATTCATTCTCAGAATTAGGACGCGTTTTACAGTGTAAAATGGCTCTTTCTAAAAGCTCTAAAGCCGACTTATCTGCTTCTGGAAGCTTAGCGTCCGACTGACCTAACGGTTCAACACGGCTACCCCATTTAATATGACCAGCACCCCAAGTTAAACCGGCACCGAATGCCGCCACAAGGATGTTTGAGTTAGGTTTAACAAAGCCTTGCTCTAACGATTCACACAATGCAATTGGCACAGTCGCAGCCGACGTGTTGCCGTAGTTTTGAATGTTCACAAACGCTTTCTCACGTTCAATGCCCGCCATGTCGCACAGAGTTTGAATGATTCGGATGTTTGCTTGGTGTGGAATCACTACATCGATGTTGTCTGTTGAGATGCCAGTGCGGCTCAATACTGTGTGTGCTGCTGCACCCATGCCTTTAACCGCACGTTTGAAGATCTCTTTACCTACGAAATCAAAGTCCCAGTAACCGTTGTCAGCAGCGAAGCGATCCATAGAAGTACCGAACTTTGGTACTGCTAGAATATCGCGGCCTTCCGCGTCACAACCGATCTGCGCTTCTTGCAGGCCAACTTGCTCTTCAGTACGCGATAGAACCACAGCGCCAGCACCATCACCAAATAGAACCGCAGTATCACGCTTGGTCCAGTCAATGAAGAATGAAAGACGTTCTGCGCCCACAACAATCGCATTGCGGTAGTTGCCGGCTTGAATTAATCGAGTCGCGGTTTCAACACCGTAAATGAAGCCAGTACATGCTGCATTAAGGTCAAAAGCCGCTGCGCTCTTGATACCTAGGTTCTGTTGAACCTTAGACGCAGTATTTGGAATAAGAGAATCAGGGCTGCACGTTGCGATGATCACGAGATCGATATCATCGGCAGTAAGGCCAGCACACGCCATTGCGTGTTGAGCAGCAACAGTCGCTAGCTCAGAGGTATTTACATGACTGATACGACGGTTTTCGATACCAGTTCGAGTACGAATCCACTCGTCAGACGTATCAATGAAAGTGCTTAAATCATCGTTGGACAGCACGGCTGGTGGCAGACACTTTCCCCAGCCAGTAATCTCGGCGTAAAATTTTGTCATCATTTACCTGTTTATTGTTTGTTTTTATTTAAGTATCGTATTCTTGTTTTAAACAGTATAAGCGTTCCGTGCGTGATTCGTAAATCGCGTTAGACACGGAGTAGCAATAAAAAGAGAAAGTTATGTCTACATTCAACACACGTTGCCCTTCTTGTAATGGCGTAAACCGAGTTCCTTCAGAAAGAATTTCAGAAAGCCCAACCTGCGGTAAATGCAAAACAGCATTGCTCGATGGCGCTCCTATCGAGGGAACGTCACTTAATTTCCAATCTATCTTAAACAGTTCACAGCCTGTGGTTGTCGATTTCTGGGCGACATGGTGTAACCCATGTGTTGGCTTTGCGCCAGTGTTCAGTGACGTTGCTAAAGAGCGTTCGGGAGATGTTCGATTCGTTAAGATTGATACTGAAGCTCAGCAACAACTTGCCGCAATGTATCAAATCAGAAGCATTCCGACGGTAATGGTGTTTAAAGATGGCAAACGTGTCGATACGATTAACGGTGCGTTACCAAAAGGCCAATTTGATCAATGGCTTAATCAAGCTTTAACTAAGTAAGTTTGTTTCAATTCTTTGAGTAATCAACAAACAAAATAGGTTAAGGAATCTTAATAAATAAGGCTCCCTAACCTATTGTAAATCCGTCTGTTTTCTCTAATCTTGCCGGCTAACCAGTCATTTCATGCTCTGCGCTCTCATTCGCGCCTTGCTTATTTGTACTACCTTTCTTATCCAAGCTATATTGCTCTTTAATCTGATCAGCGACTTTCTCAGCAATCATTATGGTTGGCGCATTAGTATTGGCCCCGACTAATGTCGGCATAACCGACGCATCAATGACTCTTAAGTTGTTCAACCCATAGACTTTAAGGTTTTTATCCACCACGGCTAATGGATCACTGCTATGTCCCATTTTACATGTTCCAACGGGGTGATATTGGGTATCGGCCCGGTTACGGATGTCTTGCTCAATAGCCTTGTCATCATTGGCATCGACAGGATAAAAAGCATTGCCACGGATATCATCGAACGCTTCGCTTTCTAGCATTTGATACTGCTTCTTCCACCCTTTAATCATAATCTCCATGTCTTCTGGATGACTGAAAAATGCAGGATCGATCTTAGGTGGATCGTATGGATCGGCGCTATTCAGTGTCACGGTGCCATGGCTTTTAGGTCTCAGCAAAGTGACGTGTGAGGTAAAGCCATGACTGGTATGAATTTTTCTTGCATGGTCATCGACTACTGCGACCACAAATACAAACTCTAAATCCGGCACAGCGATATGATCATCGGAACAAAGAAAACCGATTCCCTCTGCAAAGTTACTACTCATCTTGCCACGGCGTTCTTTATGCCATAGCGGTAAAGCTTTGGTCATTTCAGATGCCATTTGCAGCGAGATACCAAAAGTTTCGCGCTTTTCACTGCACTTGTATGAGTGAACTAAGTCGATATGATCTTGCAGGTTCTTACCCACTCCTGGCAGCTCATGAACTTGTTCAATGCCATTCACGGTTAATTCGTCTTTTGCGCCAACGCCCGATAGCAACAATAACTGAGGAGAGCCAAAAGCACCTGCAGACAAAATGACTTCCTTGTTGCATCGGATCTGATAACGTTTACCATTAGAACCGTATTCAACCCCGACCGCTTTCTTACCTTCAAACAAGACTTTATGAGTCGTTGCTTTAGTCACCACAGTAAGGTTGGGACGCGTTAGATTAGGGGTTAGATAAGCCTTAGCCGCGCTGCATCGCTCACCATTCAGCTGAGTCACCTGAGTCGGCATTGCACCAAACTGAGCGGCACCGTTGATGTCTTCATTGCGAGGAACACCTATCAACTCACAGGCAGTTAAATAGCGTTCCAACATTGGGCTTGGTGACCTAAGGTTTGCCACATTCAATGGACCGCCTTGGCCGTGATACTCATCTTGATGGACTTCGTTATTCTCTGCTTTTTTAAAGTAAGGCAGACACGATTCATAGTTCCAGCCATCATTGCCTAAGCTCTCCCATGTATCGTAGTCATAGCGATGTCCACGGGCATACATCATGGCATTGATCGAGCTAGAACCACCGAGAGTCTTACCTCTCGGTTGATAGCCCTTACGGCCATTTAAGCCTGGCTGTTCAACAGTCTCGAAAGCCCAGTTGTTGAGCTTAGTCGGCATCATAGCCACAACACCCACTGGAGTATGAATAAATGGGCTCGTGTCTTTGCCACCAGCTTCTAACAAGCAAACTGTCACATTAGGGTCTTCCGACAATCGAGAAGCCATCACACAACCAGCCGAACCACCACCAACAACAATAAAATCATAACTATCCATTTGCCATCTCCGCTATTTCTAATGGGTGTAACTCTCGCTTCAAGATTTTACCTGTTGCTGTCATGGGTAAGGCTTTCCGAATGAATACTTTACGCGGGTATTTGTAGTCGGCGAGTTGCTCACGACACCATACTATCAAGGCTGCGCTATCACATTGCGTATGTTCGTGAAGCACAACATGGGCGTGAATCTCTTCACCCAACTGATCATGGTGCTCGCCCACCACCGCGACCATTTCCACATCAGGGTGACACATCAATACTTCTTCAATTTCTCGTGGATAAACGTTGTACCCGCCACGAATAATCATGTCTTTAACACGGTCAACAATGAACAAATTGCCGTGCTCATCGACGCGCCCGATATCTCCCGTTAAGAACCAACCATCACGAATGGATTCAGCTGTCGCCTCTGGCCTATGGTAATAGCCTTTCATGACACTTGGACTTTTGATACAGACTTCGCCTAGCTCACCCATTGCGACAGAGTTGCCTTGTACATCAGTAATCTTGATGAGATGGCCACATAACGGCTGACCGACACTGCCGGACAAACGATCACCATCAATGTGATTAAAAGTAGCAACAGGCGCCGTTTCTGACAGTCCATATCCTTCAAGGACTGGAAGCTCAAATCGAGATTCGAATTGTCGGATAACCTCAAGCGGCATAGACGCACCACCAGACACACCAAGCCTTAAGCTATGTTTAACCTGTTCAGACCGTTTGCTTGTTTTTTCTGAAGTATCAGAAGACTCTTCTCCCGCCTTTAGCAACGCGATATACATGGTGGGAACGCCAGCAAAGACACTCACTTTGTGGCTAATGATCTGATCGATCACCAGTGACGGCTCAAAGCGTGGAATCAAGACCATGGTTGACCCCGTCAACACGCTCGCGTTCATCATGACAGTTTGGCCAAAGCTGTGGAACAGAGGAAGCGTAGCCATGGTCGTGTCGCTGTATTCCAATCTCATAAGATACTGTGACGACATCGCATTGGTTTGCATGTTGGTGTGAGAAAGCTCAGCGCCCTTTGGCTGACCCGTTGTGCCAGAGGTATAAAGGATCACAGCGGTATCATCACCATAGCAAGCGACAGATTCAAAAGGAGTCAAAGGTTGTGTTAGCCAGTCAGCGATTGATTCATGCTGCTCATTTGTTTCTGAAGTAGTGTTTGCGCTTGTCGGGATAGGCATCTCGACAAAGTGTTCACAGTGCTTTGCCTGCTCAAAACCTTGTAAACCATAGCGACCAATTGGAAGCTCTTCACTGCCCTCATAGCATAAATAAGCTTTCGCATCAGAGTCATTGAGGTGATATGCGATTTCTCGAGCCTTAAACAACACGTTTAAAGGCACTACTACACAGCCTGCTTTTAGAATGCCGTAATAAGCAATGGGAAAATAAGTGACATTGGGACACGAAAGCGCGACCTTATCTCCCTTCTGCAACCCAAGTCTTTTCAAGTTAGCAGCCACGTTTCCAGAAAGTTGTTCTAACTGAGCGAAGCTGACTTGATCCGAGCCCATACGTAGAGCAGCTTTAGTTGGAAAAAGCGAAGCACTACGCTCCAAATTAACAGCAAGATTGTGCATCCATGATCTCCTTATGCGGCTTAGACCTGTTAGTGGCGGTCACCGTAGACGTTCTAATCGTTGTAATAAGTGTCTTTCTTGTAATCACGAGCCTGCACACTGGTGTGTCATGTAGGTAAGAGTATTTATTGAGCAAAATAGTAGTTATTGAGCAAAATGTCTGAGACGCTCCAATGTGCAACTCAAGAAATTACAACATTTTGGCAACATTTCGAACAGGTTTCAAAAAGACAAAAACCGGTGAAATTCGGACAAAGCCTGCGCAAGCCCAATAAAACCTTGCACACATAAACCAAAATTTGGAACAAGCTTGCGAAAGTGAGAACAAGCAACAGGCATAAATGTTAAAAGTTCGGTTAAAATATCGATATTCAACAAGAGGCAGCTTATGGAATACACCGCAGTTTACGAACCCGATATGCAAGCATTCGGCATTCTGGATCTTCAGTTGCTGCATCGTTACCTATCACCTGCTCTCTGTATCGAAGAGTTACTCGAAGGCAGTAACATCGATGCTCTCCAACTCAACACACCGGATACACACATCACTTTGGCGCAAAAGCTTGCTGTGTTCAGTAATGCGTTAGCGAACACAGATGAAGGTGGTTTAGGGTTAAGAGTCGGCCAACAAGCACGATTTAGTGACTTTGGTGTTTTGGGTTATGCGGTATTCAGTAGCGAAACGCTGTTGGACGCTTTACTGATTGGGTTCAAGTATCTGCAACTTGCTGGCCCAGTTCTTAGAAAGACCATGTCAGTAGAAGACAACGTTGGCTACTTTCGGGCAGAGCAACTGATCGAACTTGATTCTTTACTGCCCTTTTGTTGTGAATACTGGTTCGCGGCGATACACAGTTTGTGCGAAGAAGTCTTGCAACAACCCTTTCCTTCTCAAGTGATCCGATTCCCCTATCCAAAACCTGAATACGGGGATCTTTATACAGAAGTTTTTGGTTGCCCGGTTGAATTCAATAGTGACCGTCTTGAATGGGAGTTTGACGCAACCACCTTGTATTCGTCTCTTCCTACCGCCAATACCATCACTTTACAGATGTGCTTAAAGTCGTGTGATGACATGTTGGCAAAAGTCAGCGCACCCACCAGCCTCAAAGAGAAAGTCTCACAGATGCTGATTGAAAGGCCGGGATGTTACCCTTCGATAGAATCCATTTCTTCAGAACTCGGCATGTCTTCTCGAACACTGCGCCGTCACCTAAAGGCTGCTGATACAAGCTATCAGAAGATACTTGATCATGTTCGCTATCACCTTTCCCGGCACTACCTTTCTTCAACTCAAATGAGTATTGAAGAGATATCTGAACGAGTTGGCTTTTCTGATAGTGCTAACTTTCGACATGCCTTTCGTAAGTGGAGTGGTAACTCGCCACGCCAATACCGTAAAGAAGCGCTCTTATCGTAAACTGCACTTCAAATTTAATTTCAACGCTACAAATAAATTTGTTTTCACCCTCTTAATTAAATAGCCAATGAACAAGGGTTTAACGGCTTTTTGACCACATAAAATCTCGTCAAATGACCAAATTTCGCAACGGTATTTTAGCTTAGTCAGTCGATAAATCTCTTTTATCTTAACGACCATTTTTATTCGTTTTACCCAATTCAGTTTCTCCCCCATAGTCGCGGAAAATTCATCGTTTCTTTTACTATTTAGAGGCTCCTGCATTGGACAACATCCAACCAACAACTCGCATAACTGTTCCTGTTATTGCATTGTCTTTTTACGCGATCGCTTCAGGCTACTTAATGAGTTCATTACCATTAATGCTGTCTGAGTATGGCTTAGACAAAGATCTATCGAGTTGGTTGGCGAGTGCATTCTATGCAGGTCTACTGGCTGGCACATTATTGATTGAACGTGCCATTGCGCGTGTTGGTCACAAAGACGCGTTCGTCATCGCATTGAGTGTGTTCATCGCAACGATCCTTGTATTGCCATTGATCCCACACCAAGCTGTATGGCTATTAGCTCGCTTTGTGGCTGGTGTAGCGGTTGCAGGTATCTTTGTGATTGTAGAGTCTTGGCTAATGAGCGGTGACGAATCACAACGCGCAAAACGTCTCGCTATCTACATGTGCTCACTGTACGGTGGTTCTGCAGTTGGTCAGCTTGGTATCGGTTACCTAGGTATTACTGGTGGTGTACCTTTCATCGCAATGTTCACCCTTCTGTTTGGTGCGATCATTGTTCTGATGTACGGACAAGCAACACCACCACAGATCCACGATGCGCAATCTTTGTCTTTAAAGCAGATCAGCAAATTAAGCCACAGCGCGCTAATTGGCTGCATTGTGTCTGGATTAACGCTAGGTGCGATTTACGGCTTGATGCCAGTTGAACTTGCTCAACGTAACATTGCGCACGAAGACATTGGCGGTTTGATGGCTTTGGTTATCATGGGTGGCATGGCTGTACAGCCGATGGTGACTTGGTTATCTCACCACATAGGACAAGTGTTATTAATGGCTCTGTTCTGCCTGCTAGGCGTTGCAAGCATTGGTGTGCTGACTATCAATCACGATTTCTATGTACTAGGCATGAGCTTGTTCGTATTAGGCATGGCGACATTTGCGCTATACCCAATCGCGATTAACTTGGGTTGCCGAAACCTTGACCCAAACTACTTGGTGTCAGTGACTCAGATCATGCTACTTTGCTACAGCATCGGTTCTGTTGCCGGACCAATCGTTGCAGACAGCTTTATGGATTCACAAGCAGGATTATTCACATACCTGTTCGCGTCTCTACTTGCTACAACGATCTACATGTTGATTGCTAGTCTAAAGCGCTCTCACCTACAGATTGCAGGCGAGTAAGCTCAAATAGACAGACACAAGAGACGTGTCATCAGGGCTCTGAGTTAAGACTTCATGTCTAAGCGAAGAGCCCTTTTTGTTTTATGCCAACGGTAAGAAAGATCGACAACAAATAACAATAACGTCTATTATTTTAGAAAGTTAAGGTTGAAATACGTAACCTTCACCAGTGATGGTAATGATTAATCCATCTCCGAATAACGATCTTATTTCGGATATCGCAACAATCACAGATGAGTTGGTCACTTTCTCACTTTCCCAGCCAATCTTCTTTAATTGACTAACACTGAACAATTCACCCCTATGTCGATTCATAAATAGAATGATCTTTCGGTATGCCAAAGGCATGGTAGCCAGTACGTAGCCGTTCTCTACGTTGCGAACAAGTTTGGTGTTGAGTTCAACAATTTTACCGTTTAATTCAAGTACTACGTTGTTTTCAGAATGGTTCGTTTCTATTACAGGATAAGAGTCCATTTTTATATCATTCCCTTACTATATAGCCAGCGACAATGTCAGATTTGTTCGTATTTATATAACGTCGCTTATATGTGGACGTTTTAGATTTGACGATAATCAATGGAATTCGTACGGTAAAGAGATTAAATTTTTATTATTAAAATATTAATAGGATATCAATAGGAGATTATTTATTACTCCATGACATACCCTTCGTTGGAAATTGTTTGAATACAACGACAGTCAAGAATCCTTCTTATTTCGTAAATAGCGACCAAAACAGAAGCAGATGTCACAGCTTTACCAGCCCAGCCTACGCTCTTCAATATTTGCTTGCTAACTACTTGACCTCTGTTCAGGTAAAGATAGAAAAGCACTTTACGATGAGGCTCAGAAAGCGTTCCTATTATTGAACCACAGCCCTGTTTTCGAACAATTTTCGTGCATGATTGAAACTCTTTATTATTTAAAGTGAGCTTTGATGGAAGAGTAAAATCATTCACCTTACCGATAGCTTGTTGCATTTATTCCTCACATTGCATATGCATTGATGTTTTTTAGATATTTCCAATAGTACCGAATAGAGTAAAAATACTAAATTGATAGATAGCTCAATACCGTAATATTACTGCAAAGCTTGATCTTGCGTAATTGATCGAGGAAACAAGCAAAGCTAACCGGGCAGTCGATGACTCTTTCGATACTGACTGGGTGACAAGCCGAAATGCTTTTTGAAACGATGCGAAAAGTTATAAGGATCCTTGTAGCCCAAGCGATTAGCAATCATAGAAACAGACCAATCTTGATATTTCAGCAGACTGGTGGCTTTATCCATACGTAATTGAATCAATTTGCTGCGTGGTGACAGGTTAAATAGCGTCTTGGTGACTCGGTTGAGTTGCTCTTCACTGATGAACACTCTTTCGGCCATCCCTGCTACTGTCCATGGCTGGTGCAGACTGCTTTCAATCTCGTTATAAAGCGCTTGAACACGTGCAGTGGTGCTGGTCGACTTAGGCTCAAACCCCGTCAAGGTTCGAATAATTTCACTCAAGAGTAACTTACGGTAACTGGCTCTACCGCCTATCTCAAAGTAAACCAAGTTCATTAATGACCAGATCTGCTCACACTCTCCGAACGGCACAATCCCCTGACCTAAACTTGCGATGTGCTGCCACTGCTTAGTGTCAGGCGTCAACATCCACGCCATTTTCCAATAATTATATTGAGGATCGAGTTCAAAACGAAATGGGGTTTCAGCAGGAAGAACCACGAGTGTATAAGGCGTAATCGCTTGTACCGATGTTGCGGTTGTTAGAATACCACCACCTTCCATAGTGAAAATCAACGTATGAACATTAACGGATTCACGCTCAACCCAATAACCATCATATAGCTTCGCCATACCGCCCATATAAACACCAAAGCTTTTCATCTCTGGAATATCTTCAACGGTCAAAAAACGTTCTTTGCACTGTTCAGCGAGAAAAACATCATCATACCAAGTTGATTTTGGTCTCATTGAATCAATGACGGATTTGCACAGGTTTTGTTGTTTTTTAAACATGTTGTTACTTCACTCAAATCACTATAGTTCTGCCATAAATCGGAGAGCTTATGACAACTAACATCAACCCTAACTCATCTATGAATAACAAGCCAGAGAGCATCTTGCCTCGTATCGTTAAACTTGGCTTACCTGTCGCTTTGCAAAGTGCGCTGGTGGCTATTCTTGCCCTTGCTGACGTATTAATGGTCAGTGATTATGGTATGGAAGCAGCTGCAGCTGTGGGAATTGCGTCAAAATGGCACTTCGTTGCTATTATGATTATGGCAGGGTTGGCCTCAGCAAACGGTACATTAGTCGCTCAATACTGGGGGAAAAATGACCGAAAAAGCGCACGAACTGTATCATCGATTGCGATGATATTTGGCTTAAAAGTTCTGCTGCCTGTTACTGCAATCATCACTCTTGGTTCTCAGTTTTTAATGATGTTGCAAACCAGCGATCAAACCGTGATTGAACTTGGCGCAACTTACCTATGGTATGGCTTCCCTGTTCTACTTCTGACTCACATTGTTGTCGTGGTAGAAGCAAGTATGCGCTCATCTGGTGACACCGTAACCCCGCTGTTATTAGGTGGCGTTACCATCGCACTCAACATTGCGCTTAACTTCATTCTTATTAAAGGTGCTTTCGGCATTCCAGCAATGGGCGTCGCAGGTGCGGCATTGGCGACAACCTTAGCGCGATTGATTCAAGTGGGCTTGATGTATAGCTACATGCGTATGCGTAAACATTGGCTATTAACGACACCGAGCTCACCACATCGCCCGTCATTGTGGTTGTCTTACCGTCGCATTGCTTTGCCGTTGACGATGAATGCTGTGTTGTGGGCAATGGGTACCATGGCATATCAAATGATTTTCGGTCACATGGGCACGACTGAGCTTGCGGTGTTTTCGATGCTCGCACCATTTGAATCGCTGTGTTACTCGATCTTCTTTGGTATCTCAGTGGCGTGTTCTGTACTGCTTGGCCACTCACTCGGCCGTGATGAATTTGATGATGCTATGAGCATGGGTCTAACATTCATAAAGGCTGTGATTGGATTTGGCGCGGTTGTTGGCCTTCTTCTCTTCCTAGGCAAAGAGCACGTGTTGAGTTGGCTGAACTTAACAGACGAGAAACTGTATTCACTCGCCGCGCCAGCAATGATGATCATGTGCTTTGCTGTGGTGATCCGCATGCTGAACATGGTGATCATCAATGGCATTATTCGCGCTGGTGGCGATAATGCGTTCTGCCTGCGTATGGATTTCATCGCGATGTGGATGGTGGGCATTCCAGTATGTGTTTACGGCGCGTTTGTCGCTGGATGGGATTTCAAATACATCTATGGTTTGATGTTGGTAGAAGAAGTGGTGAAACTGGCAATTTGTTCTCATCGTTACCTAAGCCGACGCTGGATCAACAACCTGACGGTGACCTACGAACAACCTCAAGTAGCGTAATCTCTTACGTTCAAGGTTCTAGTTTTAGGTATCGAATATAAACACAAAAAGGTCTGAGAAATCAGACCTTTCTTGTTTCTGAACCGTTTTGTACGGCAAACAATACGTTACTTCTTGTTCATTCGGATATGGCGGTTCGACACATTCGGCAGCGGCTTCTCGGGCACTTTTCGTTTTTCATGTATCAAATGCCTGATCGCTAAAATCGGATGCTTGAGTAACATTCTTGGCCCGGCATAACGCATCACTAAACGCATCTGCTCTTTAGGGTCGGGCTTATAGCAATGAATCGGACACTTATTGCAGGTCGGTTTTGCTTCGCCATAAGGGCAACGATCAAGTCGTGTTTCGGCATAGCGCAACAATTGCTCACACTCTTCACATAACGCGCCATTCGGACACACTGCACCGTGGTGATCTTTACAGTAGATGTGCACCATCGCAATAACGGTTTTGTACTCCGTCGCGAGTTCACCTTGTAGAATATTGTTATGTTGGAACATGATTAACTACCCAGAGAGAGACTGTACAGATTGAGATTAACGCTTTCACTTATCACGTCTTCAACCCGCTCGAACGCAAAACCCAGTTTAGTCAGTAGTGCGATGCTTCGAATGTTATCAGAGGTAGTGATGGCAACTAAATGATCGATGTCAGCATTCTGCTTAGCTTGTTCGATTATTGCTTTTGCCGCTTCATGAGCAAACCCTTGCCCATACACTTCAGGAACAAAGCCATAGCCAATATCATGCGAGTCTAAGCTATCTCTTTTAATTAATCCGCAAATACCAATTGGGGTTAAGGAATCCTTTATTTCGACCATCAATAGGCAAACACCCTTCTCTTCATGCATCTTAAGAATGTTGTTTTCGATGTACTCGACAGCCTTTTCAGTGTCGCTGATTTCCTTATCACCAATGTAACGCAGGAAATCTTCTGAGCTGTATAATCGTTGAATAAACGCCGCATCTTGAGGTGTGATCATTCTTAATCGTAAGCGTTCGGTCTCGACTGCATGCATAGTGATATTTTCCTTGCTGAATACCATGTAAATATTGAGTTCTAGAGCTAAAATGATTATCCTCCACCGCCTAAACTAAATACAAGGCTATGCAGCAATGAACCGTAAGAAAAAAATTAATCAAATTCTAAAAAAGAAGCAGAAACAGGCGAATTCTAAACTGCATAGTAGCAACAAGCCTCGCTACATTTCTAAAGCTGACCGTGCAAAAATGGAAGCTGAAGAACAGGCTAAAGCAGCTCAAGAGCAGGCTGAAGGCACAGTCGAAACAACTGTTGAAGCTGAAGAGACAAAAACTGCAGAGTAAGTTTATACTCGCAGCCCTTGTCTAGCTCAATACACAGAGCAGATGAACAAAAACAAAAAAAGCAGCCTCTATTTGGGCTGCTTTTTTGATCGAGCGGTTTATTAGCTCACTTATTTTAGCCACCTAACCTTTGAAAGGTTGCACTTCCCAACGAGCAAACGGTGCTTTTGCGTTGATTCCTGCTCTACCCCAACGATCAACAGAATCCACAACCAAGATACGCTCATTCGGTACCAATGATTTAATCAAGTTGCTTGGCTTTTTCGCTGTAACTAACCATAGAGCATCGTCTTCTGAAAACATCGCTTTGAGTTTGGCTTTGTCTTGTTCTGTCCATTCAAGTTCAGCTTTGAACATACGTTCTTCAACAAACAGTTGAGTACCTGAAGCGAAATCTTCCAAGCTTTCTGAAAGCAACAATACAGAGTCTACGTCGTTATCCAGTAAGACTGCTTGTTGCTTGTTAATCAGTTCACGCACATCAAGCATTACACGCTGTAGGTTGCTATCAATGGTCTCAGCTTGCGCCGGCCACAATAACTTAAAGTCATCAGCAACAATCGCCGCCATACGAATCAAGTTGGTTGGGTTTAACCATGCGTATTTAGACACATCGCCATTTGATAACGTCAGCGTGGCAACACCTTGTGCTCGTGGTGTAATGGCTTGAGCGGCATCAACCTCAACCAAACGGATATTGCCCTGTCTTGCGTAAACAAATGTAGGATCAGCTTGCCAGATGGATGACAACGTGACTACTACCGTCGCCTTTTCGCCGGATTGAAACACTTTACTTGCCCCCTTGGTACCAAACCAATTCGGCAGACGATCAATACCATAGCGCTTTGGTGGCAGGTACTCCGTCGTGATGTCAGTGCCTTTAGTTAGCTCTGTCGCTAGTGCATAGGTTACAGGTGTACTCGTTAGAATATCTTCTGCATTCACGTTCAGTGACATCACAGAACCAGCTATTAACACACTACCAAGCACACCTACTTGAGCCGCTGTTTTTACTGAACTAGCGATACGTTTTATTGAGCTAGTGATACGATTCATTAAACAAGTCATGATTACGCCTTTCTTACAATTCGGTATAACGTTGCTGCTAGGAAAAACGTTGCAGAAACGATGATGATTGAAGCACCTGACGGTACTGGCAATTTAAGTTCCATTGGTAATACCGTACCAACCAGACAAGCAATGGTCGCAAGCAGAGCTGATAACAGCACAAAGCTACCCATGCGTTTAGTTAGTAGTCGAGCCGTCGCACCTGGAATCAATAACAAAGCGCCTACCAAAACTGCACCCACGATCTTCACGGCAGCAATCGTGACTAACGTAATCATCATGACAAACAGGTAGTCGTAGAAACTGGTGTTGTAACCGCGAACCTTCGCAATATCAGGACTGATACAGGTAAGCAGGATACGGTTGAATGTCGGTATCAAAAGCAAAATGATGATCGCGCAACTGCCTGCGAGAATCGCTAAGTCTTGGTCCGTTACCGTAAGGATCGAACCAAACAGTACGTTCTCAAGCATGTGAATATTGATCTTACGAGCCACGTACATCAGTAACGCTGCACCCACTGCCAATGCCAGCGCAAGGAACACACCAACCAAGGTATCGTATGGAACGTTGGTTCTATTTCTTACAAAATGAAGAAGCAGAGCGAAGATCATACAGAAGCTAAACAGACCAATGATTGGGTTTTCTGGTGGCTCACCAAGCAAAACACCAATTGCAATACCAGTTAACGCGGCGTGACCAACGGCTTCTGAGAAGAAAGCCAGACGCTTGGCAATCACCAAAGTACCCAGACCACCTAATAGAGGACCAAGTAGTAACGCTGCAACCAAAGCGTTTACCATGAAGGCATACATGAAGCTTTCTGATAACAGACCCGCTTCAACACCACTAATGGCAAGTTGTCGTAACCAATCCATTACGCAACCTCCTTCGATTCAGAAATTGCAGCGCCACTACTGTAATGCTGGAACAGACGCTCAATCTTAGTTGGATGCAGAACTTGCTCATGCGGGCCACTATCCACTAAGAATCGGTTAACGACATGTACGTTCGCTTCAAGTCGACGAACTGCCGTGACATCGTGGTGTACCGCAAGAATCGTACGACCTTCATTAACACATTCACGAATCAGCGATTCCAGATAACGCACGCCCTGCTCGTCCATACCGGTCGTAGGTTCATCCAACACCAATAGACTTGGGTTATCCAATAACGCTTGAGCAAACAACACGCGTTGCTGCTCACCACCCGATAACTGTCCCATGCGGCGGTCGCTGCGTGTCGCCATGCCAACGCGGTCTAACTGGGCAAGAGCAAGATCCAATTGCTTAGATTTACGGCGCCAAAACAATGGGATTCGCGTTTGATTAAGCAATACGAAGTCCATGACCGTCAAAGGTAAGCTAGACTCGAACGTCGCTTTTTGAGGTACGTAACCAATACTCGGCTTTTCTGGCCAGTGGATATTGATTTGGCCAGAGAAAGGCGTAAGACCAAGTACAGAGCGTAGCAATGAAGTTTTACCACCGCCGTTTGGCCCCATGATCACATGACATTCGCCCGCTTTCAGTTGGAGCGATATATCATCCAGAATCACGTTATTATCGTATTGCAGGCCGAGTTTATTAATTGAGATTGATGGACCTAACATTATGCGTTCCCGCTTTTAGCTTGGTTCGCCGCCGCAAATTTCATGGCTTCGATCAACGTCTCTAGATTCTTCTTCATCTCAACTTCTACTTTATCGTCTTCGTATTCGCCATGCGTCATGTGAGAGAAGCGATAAAGCTGAACGCCTGTTTCCGCTTCAATCGTGTCAACAAAACGGTTTGGCATGTTTAGCTCGTAGAACAGAACATCAATGCCTGATGCGCGGATCTTCTCGATCGTCTCTTGCAGCTGGCTAGCACTTGGTTCAACACCGTGTGCAGGCTCAATTACTGCCGCGACATCCACACCAAACTCTTGAAGAATATAGCCATAAGCGTTGTGTGTGGTCGCAACCTTCATACCTGATGTATCGAGTTCGCCCAGTGACAGCATTGCATCACGCTTTATAAGACGGAATTGCTTAGCGTATTTACGTGCATTCTTGCGATAAAACGCAGCGTTGTCTGGGTCGAGCTTAGAAACCTCGCTGGCAATGGTGTAAACCTTTTGAATGGTTGTCGAAAGCCCAACAAAAGTATGCGGGTTAACGGCACCCTGACCAACAGACTGACCAAGAGCAGGAAGTAGAGGTACATCTTTGTTTGCTTCGATCACGACGAGGTCATCACGTTGCGCGGCTGAAATCACTTTAAGCGCGAAGTCATCGTGACCAATACCGTTTACCACGATTGCATCCATCTGGCTCAATCGCTTCAGGTCGTTCGGTTGTGGTAGGTAGTTATGTGGGTTAAAGCCAGCGTCAACCAAAGGAAGAATGTTCACTTTGTCTCCGACTACGGCTTTCACATAGCTGTAGTAAGGTTGAAGTGTGATACCAATCGTCAGTTTGTCACTGTCGACATTGTATTCTTTTGCTAATGCATTAGGTGCCATGAACACCGCTAGTAACGACATGAACAGAGTCATAATTCGCATAGTAATTCTCTTATTATTAGTGAGCATCACTTTCATGATGCAGTTCGATTTCTGATTCATTCACAACCATTTTCCAGCCGGCAGACTCAAGCATTTGTTGGTCAAAAGTATCAGGCTGTTTCGCTACACCATCGAAGAAGATCCAGATTTCTGGAGAAACGCTGTTCGCGTTTAAAATAAAAGAATCTGCAAAACCATGATCAGTTGGTGTAGCTTGTCCACTTGGTGTCGCATATTCACTTGGAGTAGAGAAATAATAACCACGCTCGTCCAATAACCAAGTATGAGAACCTTTGCGCTTCCAGCTTTGGTCTTCTACAAATGGCGCAACCCATTCATCTTTAAGTGATGCGACACTCGGCCATTCGCCGTCTGAGTCAATACGCAGGTCACGAATCTCTTCATGAGCCAAACGCAGCTCTGATAACATCGCCAAGTTTTCTTGTTCAACATCGGTCACCAAAATTTGATGATCAAGCACTGCTTTAACGTAGGATTCTGCCTGATGAAATGGGATAGCGACCGTGGCAAAGCTCAGGATGAATACAATGCTCAGCCCTACCCATTTGCCTTCTCTGCCACCCGTGTCTGCACGTACACCTTCAATCATCATTTCTCACTGATCTCAACAACGTCTACTTCAACAGGAAACTCGTGGCCTGAATCAAACACAAGATAGAACTCAGTGTCTGGGTTTGGAAACTCAACGATAGAGCGCTTATCCGTCATCTCTTTCGCAATCAAGTTGTCTTCGTAGTCGTACATCTCAACCGCGTAATCAATCGCTTTACTACCGTCTGAATAACCCGCTTCACAGGCCACGGTTTTGCCTTCAAACCAGCAACTCATCAATGGAAAGTGTGCTTGTGCAGGTAATGCAGCGAAACCAAGTCCCAGTGCTAAGCAAGGAGTCATTAATGCGTTAAGTTTTGTTTTTATTGTCATGGTTCGTACCCTAGCCACAGTGCAAATTCTCAGTAATAAACTGAGCGATAAAGGGCTCAAATGAGCCCTTAAGTTTTTGGTTGCTTAATCAGGAGCCTAGCCCCCGATAGCACAGATTATTGAAGCAGTGTTTCGAACGTTAGGTGAACGTTCGCGCTTGCTTTGTCTGCCAGTGGGTTGTCAATCAACTCACCTTTGTAGTTCGCTTTCATTACGTAACGACCCGCTACGTCTGGAGTAAAGGTGATCTCGCCGTTCTCATCGCTCACCACGTCAATCTGCTCTTGGTGGTTGCGGTAAAGCGTACCTTCACGAGTGATTTCCGCCTTCACGCCTTTCTGAACATCACCGTTGTAGAAGAACTGGAACGTTACGGGTTCGCCTTCAACGATGTCTGATGGGTGTGTCACAGGCTTCATTTCAAGAAGCTTGCCTTCAATTTTAAAGACTGAATCTGTTGGCTTACCTACCGTGATGTAGCTTTCTGCGCGCGTGAAGCTGATTTGTGTTACCACGTCACGTGATTTTTCAGGAAGCACAGAGCCACGCTCCGCTTTGTTTGCCTTCATCCATTTCACCGTGTCACGGCGGCCTGCTTTGTATTGTGTGTAGTAAGACGGTTCATTGTTGATCGCAACTTTGTGCGTACCTTCTTCTTCAAAATAGAAGTCGAAGATAGAACGGCGCTTACCACGAATAACAAAGTTAGGACGCTCGCTGCGACCGTCTGGCATGATGACATGAGCATTTTCGCTACCAGCAGGCTTATCAAACACAAACGTACCGTGAGACGCAGTTACGTCGAACGTTAGCCAATCACCACCTTCTTTAGATACAGTGAAGTGAGATGGCAGGATCCAACGCGGGTGAGCTTGCGCTGTTGTCGTTGCTGCTAAACCAAATGCCATAACACCCGCTAGTGCAAGTGCCTTAATTTTTATCTGTTTCATCATGTTCAATTCCATTATTTATAATTGTTAGCCGTGTCGCTCTATCTGAGCCTACGATGACGACTGTCTATTCTGTTCAGTTTGCTTTTGCGATTTCGCACTTACTATCTAGCGATATAGTTCAGAGTGATTTCACCCGTCTCTTCCGTTGCCTTTAGCTCATATGAAGCATTTGTATCCGTTAGTGATACTTTTTGACGAAGGTAATTACGGCCACCGTGTTCGCGAACAACTTCGATATGAACCGTGTACTCGCCTTGTTCTAGCGTTTCACCGCTGTCGCTCTTGCCATCCCAAACGAAACGGTACTGACCAGCAGGGCGTGTTGCAGACGTCACAGCGTCAACCAGTTCACGATCGTAACGGCCAACCTTTCTCCACCAGCTACGCAAATCCTTAAGCCATTCGTCTTTACCGACCCAAAGCTCGATGGTTTTCACTGACTTTCGTTCGCTGTTCTCTACCCATACCGCCACATAAGGACGCGCGTACATAGAGGTATCGATCTTTGGTAGCTTAAAGTTCACATCAAGTTTTGCCGTATCAGGGATCGCTTGTGCCATAACTAGGCTTGGCAAAAAAGATAAAGCAAGAAGTGCCTTACTCCAGTTCATTTTTTTCATGTTTAACAACCTTTTAAATCCGTTTAACCTTAAGTTCGTTCTTCAATCCGATTCATCAATCGAATCAAGTGTTAAGGCACGGCGACAAAATAGATAACAAGTGAGATTGCAGACCCAAACACCGTCCACTTGATGGAGGTATTGAGTGTCTTTTTCTTAGGTAGCAGTAAGCACACGCCAGTCAGCACAAAGAAGATCATCAGTAGCGCGGTGATATCGATAAACCATTTCCATACTTCTCCGCTGTTACGACCTTTGTGTAGATCGTTCAACAATGCGATAACGCCGTAATTAGTGGTTTCGACTTCTACAAATTCAGACGCAACGTCAACAAACACGGAAGCGTTGTAGCCTGGTCCTTTGAAGTCCATAGACACTTCACCGATCAGCAACTCACCGTCTTCAATCTCTGCGTAGATGTCCAAACCTGAAGGAACGCCGGAGAGGTTAGCTTCTTCAAACAGAAACGTTTCAAATGCTGTCTCGTCAGCTTTTAAACGGCCGTCTTGGATTGTAAATAAACTCGTAGGAAGCGTTAGCGTAGAGCGTTGAGTATTGGGTTGGCTTGATTCAAAGAACTCAGGTCGGTTCAGGGTGATACCTGTCACTGAGAAAAAAAGAACCACGAACAGAAGTGCCATAGAAATATAAACATGAAGTCGACGAGCCCATGACTGAACCGCCCTACTTTTTAACGACATACAAACCAATACCTATAAATTTTATGGCGACAATTTAGTTGATAATCATTCGTATTGGCATTCAATTTACATTGTTTACGTTTGCCGAGCGGCGTAAGGAAATTTACATAACATTACATCGGAAGTAATCGAACTGTATGCATATTCTTGCTAACGTGTACTAGAGGGATTTGATTCGTTCTATTAGAGGTAATCGATAACAGGGTCAAAGCTCAAAAAACCTCAATCTCAACATCCTTGACTGAGATGGGTTTAAGGTAACAGTTGTGGCTTTAAGGATAGAAAGTTGGGACTATTTGACCACTGGTTTGAGATAGCTAATTAAGCTTAAAAGGATTTGAAATGCGTATTATTGTTTTGGCTTTTGCTGCGCTAGCAACGGCGTGTACCAGTCAAGTAGCCAGCACGGAAGAACATATTCAACAATACATCGGTTCAGACATAACCGATGTACAAGAACGTTATCTCACCGAACGCTCACGCCCTATCAGTTTTTGGGCGTCTCGCAACTATGCTTGGATTGAGACGAAGAAGCCGTTAGACAATGGTTATACAGTACACGCATTCAAAAATCCTTATCGTGACTGCACCATTAATTGGGTCGCTGATACCAGTGGCGTAATTCAGAGTGCGACGTCCAGCGGCACGATGTGCGAGCCTTAATCGCCAAAAATTAAAAAGGGTGTCATTTGAACCATCAAATGACACCCTTTTCTCTATATCACTTTCTCTTGTCTTCTGTTGTGCTATTAGCAGTTAAACGTTGCCGTTGTCACTCACTGTTCTTAGCTGAGTCAGATATTTAATCCAACCTTTTGCTTCAGAAGAAGGCTCAATGTTGTTCGCACGTTTCGCTTGAGCAAGAGCATTATCAAGATTCTTTAGCTTGTACCATGAACGTACTTTCGCTAAAGCAACATCAGCTTGCTTGTTCTTGTCTTTCACTTTATCCAAAACAACCAGAGCACGATCGTAGTAACCTTGCTGAACCAGTAATTGAGCCACGTTCCAATGATATTGCGTGTCTTTTTTAGACGCTAACGTCCACACTTCAATCGCATTGTCCCACTCTTTCGCTAACTGCCAGTAGGTTGCTTGCTCAGCCAGAAGTTGAACATCGCTGTTCGCATCGTCTAACTTACTAATTTCTTGCGCTGCGCGCTCTGGAATACCACGTTTAGCATAAAGCTGAGCCAGTAGTCGGCGGTCTGAGTTTTTCAGCTCAACACCTTGTAGATCCGCCAACGCTAACGTGTTCAATGCATCGCGGTTACGTTCTAGTCTTAACTGAATGCCCACAAGTTGACGCCACCAGTTGTCTTTTTCTGGCTGAAGTTCAATCAGGCTTTCCAGTGTCGGAATAGATTGCTTCCACTGCTTTAACTGTAGTTGCGCACCCAGTTTTAGAGACAGAGGCGACAGTTCTGATTTTGCATTGAACTTATCACGATTACCAATAGCTACTAGTGCTTTTGACCAGTTTTCGATTTGGTATTCCGCTTGTGCAATTCGCATCCAAAGCACGTCTTTCTTTTCTGCCTCTGGTGCTGTTTTTACTAACTCGTAGTAATGTGGAAGCGCGTTTTTGAACTGCTGATCGTTTAATAACAGATCCGCAAGCATACGCTTCGTTATCCAAGCTTGTTCATCCACCAGCAAATTAGTGTCTACGGCATAAGTAAGCTGCTTAATTGCCTTATCCGTTTTGCCATCTTGCCAGTAAAACACACCCAGCATACGAGCTACGTACGCTTTGTCGTAGCCCTTAGAAAGCTCTAAACCTGCAAGTACGTCAATGGCCTGTTTAACCTGTTCATCTTGAGCAAGCTTATGCGCCTTTTGAACACGAATAGCAGTATATTGGGTTAGCTCTTGTGCCTGTGTTGTAAGGGGCATTAACAACAAGCCCACTAATATCCATATCTGTTTCATCATTTTGCCAACTTAAACTCTAGTTTCACGGTTTGACCAACCTGAGCTATCGCTTTTCCATCGACGACTTTCGGTTGATATTTCCATTTTTTAAGTGCTCTCATCGCTTCACGTTCAAACATACGACGTGGGTTTGCGTCAGTGACTTGAATATCAATTGGGCGCCCCGTTTCATCGATGGTAAAAGACATAATCACATGGCCTTCAGCTCCACGCTTAAGCGCTTTCGCTGGGTAACGAGGCTCCACTCGGTACAAAGGCATTGCTTGTTGGTTTGACCCAAAATCAGAGAATGTCGGTGCGTTAATCGCTAGGCCATCAATGGATGTATTCAAATCCAATGAAGGCAGAGAAGACATCGAATTCAGAGGCGTAACTTCAGCTTGTGACTGAGATGTTTGCGCTTCCGGTGGCGGCTCTGGCATTTCTGGTTTTTCAGGGACTGCACGTTGCTTTCTTTGGACTTCTTGTTCTTGTTCCACCATCACCATGTTGAAACTTACCGTCTCACTGTTGTCTGGTGAACGTTGGTGGCCATTATCGACCATCCAAGCCATAAAAGAAAACAGAGCTAAGCCCAATGCGCCCGCTAGCGGTAAAGCAAGAAATAGGCGAATCATTTATGAAGATCCTCCAAGATCATCGCTTTTCAGCAGCAAGCGCAATGTTTTTAACACCCGCACCTTTCGCGGCGTCCATCACTTTAACAACCGTACCGTTGTAAGCGTGCTCATCCGCTTGAATAACCAAAGAAGCATCAGGTTGTTCTAGCAACAAGTGTTCTAACGTTGCTTGGACACGTTCAACATCAACAACACGTTTATCGATGAAGATGTCATTCGCAGAAGTAATCGCAACAAAGATGCCCGCATCCTTTTGGCTTACTACGTTAGACGCTTGTGGGCGATTGACTTCAACCCCTGATTCACGAACAAATGAACTGGTCACAATAAAGAAAATAAGCATGATAAATACAATATCAAGCATCGAAGTAAGGTCTATTTGAGCCTCTTCGTTTTTTGAATGACGTCGACCGAGTCTCATCGTTGACTCCTTAAAGATTTTTCTAATTTCAATTCTAAGCGGTTACACACTTTCGCTAAACGAGCGTGAACAAACATGCCCGCTAATGCAGCAACCATACCCGCCATGGTTGGCAGTGTTGCCAACGAGATACCTGAAGCCATCAATTTAGGGTCACTGCTACCTTGTGTCGCCATGACATCAAAAACAGAGATCATACCGGTAACGGTACCTAGCAAACCCAACATCGGACAAATAGCGACTAACAGCTTAATAAAATTCAAGTTTTGGTTAAGTAAGATACTCGCTTGCCCTAACCAACCTTCTCGAATGGCCTTAGCATGCCAAGAAGAGTGATCTTCTCTTTCATGCCACTTAGTAATCCAAGCTTGGCGCTGCTTTGGAAAGTAGAACGCAAGATAAAGCATACGTTCTACTACAAGCACCCAGTAAACTAGGACAACAGCTGCTAGCCACCACAGGACGAAACCGCCCTGCTCCATAAAGCTTGATAAAGACAGCAGCCAGTCACTCGTTAACCAACTCGCTGGTAATAGAGAACCCGACAGAATATCCATTACGCAGCAGTCCCAACTGGTGAAACGACAACTTTTGATTCATCCGTCTTTTCTGCCTGCTCAGCAACGAGGCCAATACCTTGTTTCTCAAGAATATTGCGAATGTTTTCAGCCTGAGTGCTAAGAATGTTATGCGCTAATAGAAGGGGCATTGCAGCAACAAGACCAAGTACGGTTGTTACAAGTGCCATCGAAATACCACCCGCCATCACTTTAGGGTCGCCATTACCAAACTGTGTGATCACTTGGAATGTTTCGATCATACCCGTTACTGTACCTAGAAGGCCCAACATTGGTGCTAGTGCTGCCAATAGTTTAAGCATTGATAGGCCTTTCTCTAAATGAGTCTGCTCATCAACAACCGCTTCTAAAAGTCGCAACTCTAACGCTTCTACCGTTTGGTTTTGCTCTTTGTTGTAAACTGCAAGAACGCGACCAAGAGGGTTGTCGCCCGCTTGTTCAGGGTTCTTCAGTTGTGCGCGAATTTTCTGACGAGCGATAGCTAAAGAAATACCACGAACCAATGCGATGATTAAGCCAATTGCAAGCAAGCCAAGAATCACTTTACCAACAACACCACCCGCTTGAAGGCGATCTGTGAGGCTTGGTGTTAGCGCTAGTTGCTCTAGCATGAACCCACGAGAAGGATCGACAACCACGTTAGACACGTCGCCATTAGCTAATGTAGATAGCGATGCTAAAGTTGGACCATTCGATGGTTGTTTCAGATACGCAATCGCATCTTCACGCTGAGTGTTCCAGCTAACATAGCCTTGGTCTGTTACTAAGCCGATTGAACCTAAGCGATAAGCGTCGACAGTTTGTGTATTGCCTTCACCATTGATGAATGCAATTTGAGATTTGCTAAGCTCAGAGCTCGCTTGGATCTGTTCAACCATACTCATCCACAAACCGGTCAGCTGTGGCATTGAAGGCAGTGATTTAGCATCAATGATTTGATCAACAGTTGCAGTGTATTCAGCGCGATCAACACTGTTCACGGTTGAGCTAAGTTCTGCGCCGAGTTCTTTTGCGTTTTGACGAACGACACCGAACAGCTCGCCTAAGCTACCGGTTTCTAAACGCAGCTTCTCTTCTAAGCGAGCAAGCTTGTTTTCGTTATCACTGAAGGTTTGAGTCAGAACATCTGTCGCACCTTGGATAGAGGTACGTTTCGCTTCAAGCTGCGCTTTGATCGCTTTCAGTTCTTGTTCTGTCTTTTTGAAATCAGCTTCACGCACCACGTTGTGAGAAGCTTGAGTTCGGCTTTCTGATTTTGCTTTATTAACAAGCTGAGCTGTCGTGTCTGATGCAGAGAAAGCAGAAAATGAAATGGACGTAATGCAAAGCAATGCTGCTAATGGTTTTAAGTTCATTACTTAACCTCCGCAACAGTTAAAGAAACAGGTAAAGTAATTAGGCTTGGCGCCGCTTGTTGGCTAGCAATATCGTACGCTTTATCTAGTTCAGACTTCATTGAAGAATCTAACTCTTGCCATTGACCTTTTGTTTGATCCCAAGACCAATATTGGCTGCCATTTAGGTTGCGAGCAACTAAAGAGATACGACCTAGGTGCAACACGTCAGCTTCAATCGTTCTGTCGCTGCTCAATACTACTCGACCTTGATAAGCACCTAGCTTGATGCCGTAGTCCATCTCAATTTGGTATGCCTCTAAAATACGGCGGTATTTCTCAGCATCACTCACATCAGCACGAGTCATCATTGCTTGCAGCTTTTCTACTCTTTCTAGACGCTGTTCTTTCTTGATTGGCACATCTTGCTCAACTAACTGTTGAAGGCCATCAATCATCTGGTACATCAAAGGCACAACACCTTGACGTGTGTATTTGATTTCGTCGATCTGCCCTTCAATGCTTTGAGCTTCTTGATTTTGGCTGTAAACCAAGGCGGCAAGGTGATCGTGATAGATTTCTAGGTTTTTGACTTCTTCTTGCAGGCGCTCAATCTCAGCTTGCAGCATTAAAGTTGCTTGTGAGCTTTTATCAATAACCTTTTGGCTCGAAGCCGACGCGTTATTGGTTTTATTTTGAATTGATTGAGCTTGTTCTAAGCTATTTGCCATAGAAGACGTTGCGGCCAAACTGATGGCAAGCGCTAGGCTAGTTTTTAAAAGATTCATAATTGTAGTCATTTACTATAAGAAGAAGGTCAAATGAGTTTTATTGATAAGCGGTCTCATTATCATTAAAACCCACTCACATAGCTAGGGATATTTTAAGAAATAGCAGAATCACGAAAGGGGAAAGTCGAAACCTTCCCCTCTATATTTAAGCTAACAATAGTACCCTACTAACAAATTAGTATTTTACCTGTAAAGTCGCCATGTAGTTGCGGCCTTCGCCGATTACTACGTCTTCTGCAAATTGGTGTTTTGAAGAAGTTGAACCACCACCCGCTAGGTATTCTTTGTCAAATACGTTCTCTACTGTTAGACGAGCAACGAAGTCTAGAGAGTCGTCGTACTTAAGCGTGTATGCTGCACCCATATCGACACGAGCATAGCCATCTTTCTTGAACGTGTTCGCACTATCACCGTAACGAGAACCCTCGTAGATAAGGCCTAGGTTAACATCAACTTCGTTTGTCGCTGCGTAAGTAGACCAAACGCTTGCTGCAAACTCAGGTACGTCAACTGGACGGTTACCTTCATACGTTTCATGGTTCGTGATTTCTGCATCTAAGTACATTGCTGAGCCAGACATAGAGAATTTTTCAGAGATAAAACCTTGCGCGGCTAACTCAGCACCACGGTGAACTTGTTCGCCACCTTGTGTCTTCGTCCAATCGCCTGATGAAGTGTCTTCTACATCCATTGAGATGTTTTCTTGGGTAATATCAAATACCGCACCAGAAACGAATAGACGTTCGTCCATCAGTTCCCACTTAGTACCGACTTCATAAGAAACACCCGTCGCGGCATCAAGAAGTTCACCATCGTTCGTGTAATTGCGGCTACCGCTAGAGACAACGCCTTGTGGTTCAAAGCTTTCAGAGTAAGAAGCGTAAATGCTACCGTTTGATGCTGGGTGGTAAATCACGCCAAGCTTAGGTGCTACGTTTTCTTCTGCAACGCCATCACTTACTTTACGGTCGAAACGAGCGCCCGCAAGAACTTGCCATTCGTCATTGATAGTAATCAGATCTTGAATGTAGAAACCCCAAGTATCGTAAGTGCTCATCTTACCTAGCGATGTTGGACCCACTGACGGTGCTGGTACCGTTGCATCTGGTGCGTATTCACCGCTGCTGAAGCGATCCATACCACGATAATAGCTGTAGCCTAACCAGTTAGCGCCGAATAATAGTTGGTGCTCTGTGCCAGCAAGATCAGCGGTTGTTGTTAGATCGACATAAGCTGTTCTGAAACGCCATTTGTCGTGACGGTAGTTGCCGCCTTGAGTCACGGTGCCTGTACCGTCAGGATTCATGTTTGAAAAGCTTGGGTAGCTTTCCATATCGATACGTTCGAAATCTTGGTAGTTGAAACCTGTTTTTAAAGACCATGTGTCAGTCAGGTTAGCAGCAATATCAAAGCCTACGTTCTCAACATCGTTTTCAATCTGTGACCACTGCGCATCCCAGATGTGCTTGTCGCTACCCACGCGGTTGCCATCTAGTGTGTATAGTGCACCAGAATCTACGCTACCTTCGTCATTGGTCTTGTCGTAGTGAACAGAAACCATTACGTCTTCAGTTACATCGTAATCAACGAATACACCGCCAACAAAACGCTCAGTCTGTGGTTCGGTACCGTCACCGTATGTTCTCCAAGAGCCGTAGCTTTCTTTAGACACAATTGCGCGACCACGTAAAGTTTCCGCGTCGTTCAATGCGCCACTTACATCAACAGTCGTACGAGAGTGATCATTCGAGCCAATGTCTTGGCTTAAGCTTACTTGCGTGTCGTAAGTAGGTTTCTTACTGACCATGTTGATCAAACCACCAGGTGCAGAAATACCGTAAAGAAGACCAGAAGGTCCTTTAAGTACTTCAACACGTTCTAGAAGTTCGATTGGTTGACGGTAGTGTGACCAATGTTGCTGGCCATTTTTAAGGAAGCCCGAAGAGCTTTCTACCGAAAAACCACGTAATGAGAAACGCTCACGGTTACGGCTTGTACCACCCGCACTTACACTTGCGTCATTCTTAAGAACGTCACCTAACGTCGTTGCACGCTGTTCATCGATGATTTGCTCATCGATTACTGAAACTTGTCCCGGAGTCTCTAATTGAGTCGCCTCCATGCGCATTGCTGTTGTGTTCGTGTCGGCTTTGTAACCGTAGTCACGACCTTCAACGACCATATGCTCGTCTGTTTTTACTGTTTCTGCCAATACTGCTGGTGAAGCTAATACTGCACCGATCACTAAAGCCAATGGGCTCTTTGAAAACATGTCCTTTACTCCGCTTTTATTCTTTATCCGAACACCTTGTTATTTATTCGATGTGTTCGTTGAACCGTTTCCGGTACCACTGAATTATTTCGGGAGTGAATATAAGTGATAATTATTACCATTTGCATTAAATTTACATTCTTTGCATTCGTAAAGTTTTGTAAAGGCGTATTGATGACTTGTTTTTATGATATTAAGCAAAACCAATTCAATACAGATATTTAGAGAGCATTTACGCTAAAAAATGGTTGTCACTATCCAGTCTTTTTGAAACGGCGTTATTGGCCGGGTCAATTTAAGACGCGAAGATCAATAAGAAATTCATCTCTTCTTATTTACTACCTTTGAAATGACAACTTTATGTATAAAACCCTCGATAGATGTAAAATTATGGTGAATTATATTGTTCAATTTTGTTTAATTGACACAAATATCAGTGATTATGATCACATCTATAATTTCAAACTCATTTTTTGTTTTTCGATTTTAACAACCGACTGCTAATCTCCTGCTCACTTTGAAAAGGTATCAAAGTTATAAATAATAAGGAGTGTTCTAAATGAATACCAAGAAACCTATGTCTCTGACCGGTCGAGTAATCCTCGGTATGGTCGTAGGTATATTAACGGGATTTGCCATTCAATCCCTTTTTGCAGACAGCGGATTTGTTAATAACTACATCGTTAACGGATTCTTTGAAGTAGGCGGGCAAATCTTTGTCGCCAGTTTAAAAATGCTTGTTGTGCCACTAGTCTTCGTTTCACTAGTGTGCGGTACAAGTTCTCTTAAAGACTTATCAACTCTTGGCCGTATGGGTGGCAAAACGCTTGCACTTTATATCGGTACTACAGCCGTTGCTATCACTCTAGCACTCACTATCGGTAACCTGTTCCAACCTGGAGCTGGTGCGGATCTTACTGCTGCGAGCTCTTTCAAATCAGCAGATGCCCCTTCTTTGGGCCAAGTAATCATCGACATGTTCCCAACCAACCCTATTCAGGCGATGGCTGAGGGCAAAACGTTACAAGTTATCGTATTTGCAGTGTTGTTTGGTATCGCAATCAGTGCAGCGGGCAAACCCGGTGAACGTATCGCCGCCGTTTTCTCTGATCTTAACGAAGTGATCATGAAGCTAGTTGCGCTACTAATGAACCTTGCTCCTTACGGCGTATTCTTCTTAATGGCGAAACTGTTTTCTGGCCTTGGCTTGGGTGCGATTTGGAACCTAGCAGAATACTTCTTAGTACTTGCAGGTACCCTACTGTTACACGGTTTGGTTACTTACAGCGCAATGCTTAAAGGATTCACAGGTCTTAGTCCGATTACATTCCTACGTAAGATGGAAGATGCCATCATGTTTGCATTCTCAACAGCGTCTTCAAACGCAACGATTCCAGTAACCATGGAAACGGCTAAGAACCGTATGGGCGTAGACAACAAAGTAGCATCTTTCACAGTACCACTAGGTGCGACTGTGAACATGGATGGTACTGCTATCATGCAAGGTGTTGCGACTGCGTTTATCGCACAAGCTTACAACATCGACCTGACTATGGGCGATTACCTGATGGTTATCCTAACGGCGACACTGGCGTCTGTTGGTACTGCAGGTGTTCCTGGTGTCGGTCTTGTTATGCTAGCGATGGTATTAAACCAAGTTGGTCTACCGCTTGAAGGTATTGCTCTAATCATGGGTGTTGACCGCCTTCTTGATATGATCCGTACTGCTGTAAACATCACAGGTGATAGTGCCGTATCTATCATTGTTGCTAAGTCTGAAGGTGCTCTTGATGAGTCTCGCTTCAACGACCCAGCTGCTGGCGAGAAAGAAGAAGAAGTTAAGCTAGCACGCCAACAGGCATAATCTAGTTTCTCTGACGCTCTTGCCTTCGAGCTAAGGTGTAATTAATGGCTACACCTTAACTCACAAAAAGCGCATAAACAGAAACGCCACTGCAGATGCAGTGGCGTTTTTTATTGGGTATCGTTTTTTGAATTCGTATTCGGTATTAACTATCTCTAGAAAAGTACTTAAATTAATCGTCGATTGGGAACATAAGATTGACCCTGAGTCCCCCATCTTCTCTATTCTCAGCAGTAACGTGCCCATTCATCACACCCATTGCTTCTTTAACAATCGCAAGCCCAAGACCATAACCACCAGACTGTTTATCACGGGCTGACTCAATTCGTGTAAAGGGATCGAAAATCCCTGCTATTTTGTTATCAGGAATACCATCTCCGTCATCTTCTACAGATATGACGCTGTAACGTTTGTCTATGACCTGTTCATATGTAGTGACGACAACATGCGCACTATCACCAGCGTATTTAATGGCGTTACCCACCAAATTGCCGATAACCCTTAGCAACAGTCGCTCATCAATATTTACCATTGAAGTCGGAGTATCTAAATCTCCGATTAAAGTTTGATTGGTTTTTAAATCACTTTGCATTTGGGCAATCAGCATCGAACAGTAGTGCTCAAGATGCATTAGCGTTAACTTAGAGTCGTAGCGAGACGTTTCTAGTCGGCTGAACTCAAGTATCTCACCCACCAGCTTATTCATCTCTTCTGTCTCATTTTCCATCCGTTCAAGCAATCCTAAGCTTTTCTCATCCACCTTATTGCGTAGTAAGTGTAATACGAGGTTTTGCCTTGCTAATGGTGTTCTCAGCTCATGTGATACATCACGAATCAGTCGACGCTGCTTTTCTGCCAGAGACTTGATCTCAAATGTCATATGATCAAAATCATGCGCTAGTTCGTTGAACTCGCGCGTCGTGGAGTTTAACTCCGAAACCACACTGACAGTAAAGTCACCTTGAGCAAGTCTGCGGCTAGCCTCCCTCAATCTATCCAGCGGTTGTTGCAAGCTCTTCGCCATAATAATTGAGAACAGCGATAATACGACTAGAGCAATCAAAGCTTTGATCATATAGGAGTATGGAGCAAAGGATTTAGCCGGATGGAACTGGTGCGGTAGTTGAATTACGAGCGTGTTGCCATTATTCAGAGGTAGGCCGAATATAGGCTTACTAACACGATCACTCAGTTGATGATCTAAGCTGCGCAAGTACTTCAATTTGAATTCAAAATGCGGATGCATGTTACGGTGCGTGATCGGTCGATTATCTTCATCGATAACGAACAGATAATACTGTTGAGCATTACCCCAATCCGCGAGTTCATCCATGTCTCCATCTTCGATCAACACATTCGCTTGATAAGCAAGATCCAACATTTCAGCTTTAACGGACTCAGGGACTTTTAGCAGAGCTTTCATCAACGCTCTTTCAGCGACGCCTTGAAGAATCAAGATACTGACTAAGATAACCGTGAGATAGCTAAACAGTTGGAAAGTGAGCCCGTCTTTACGTTTAGCAATGAACTCCGGGCAGCGTACCAACTTAGCACTCATGCTCCGACAGACTCTAGGTAACTGTAGCCTTTACCACGCACGGTTTTTATATGCTGTTTCGACAAGCCAGCCTGAACCAATTTTCGGCGTATATTGCTAATATGCATATCTAAGTTACGGTCGAAAGGACATAACTCTTTCTTCAGGACATGTATCTGCAGATCAGACTTGGATACAACAATACCATCATTTTTGATCAGATAATCAAGTAGGTCCTTTTCAGTCCCCGTTAGAGGTAAACGGGAGAGTTGTTCACACAAGCCGTGATTAGATGAAGCAAAAGATTGCCTCTGACGCTCGAACCCAACTCGGCGCAAGATCACCTTAATTCGGGTTAAGAGTTCAGGAACATTAAAAGGTTTAGCGATGTACTGGTCGGCTCCAGCTTGATAGCCATCGAGCATTGAGGCATCGTCATTAAGAGCGGTTAGCATAAGAATGGGAGTAGCAAAACGCTGACAAATACGTCTTGCTACTTGAATACCGCTTAGATTTGGAAGCATTACATCGAGTAAAACCAAATCAACAGGGTGAGACTGAATAAACTCTAAAGCCGATTCACCACAATGAACGGTATCAACGTGATACCCCTCATTTTCCAATACTTCACCCAGTAACTCACACAACTGAATATCATCATCAACAACTAAAACGCGAGACATTGCACACACCGATAAATAAGAACTGTTTGCATTCTAATTATCGTTATTATTGATTTCAATTATAAAGTGACTGATTTCCTCTATAGAAGAAAATCTTTTTCGATCGGTACAAATTTTGACGCAGAATCGATAAGATTTTGAGCGGTTAATCCCGGGACACCATACACTTCAACAGGCTTACCAAAACGCTCTTTGATTCGCTCTACAAGAATTTCAAAATCACCATCTCCTGATACTAAAACAATCGTATCAACCGTCTCTGCAAGCTCTATCGCGTCTAACGCAATACCCACATCCCAGTCACCTTTTGCACTACCATCTCGACGCTGAATAAACGGCTTTAACTTCACATTAAACCCCACACCACGAAGGATATGATGAAATTGACGCTGCTTTGGGTCTTGGCTTGAGATTGCGTAAGCATTAGCTGCAACAACATTACGCCCTTCCGTGGCAACATACCAAAACTGGTTATAGTCAAAGTTAGAACGGTATTTATCCCGTGTTGTGTAGTAAACGTTCTGAACGTCGACCAAAATTGCTATGTTTTCCATAAATTCATACCTTTAGATTTTCCGTATACCCTATTCTATTCACTTCTAAAATGCGAGTCGCTTTAGACAATAAAAATGAACCTATCCGCTCTCTTTAACGTAAATCTAACTATGCTTATTGTATGCCGATTGGCTTTACTCGTTGCTCAATAAGACTGAATTTCAGACGAGTCACATTCAAATAACGATAAGGCTTAAAGTTATTTAAGGGAGGCTGGTTATGCTACACCGACAAACACGCGAAATGTGCTTAAGCATCAAGTCAACCCAATCAGTGCTGCCTGTGGATCAACCATTCGGATCTGGCGTTGGTACTGGTTTGCTTAAACTAATGACTATCAGCATAATCTTAATCATGTGTATGGCGACTAACTCAGCCCTCGCCTACCCAGCGTACTCTCACTCCAAAGCACTACCGCACCGAAGTGTTATTTATTTCGCACCAACCGAAGATTCGATCGTTAAAGAGTTTCTCAATGAGGTTTTGATCAATAACTGTCAGTTAGAAGAAAGAGATGTTGTCATTATGGTCATTGCGGAGAGCGGCTACACTGTCCCAAATTGGTTAGTGGAAGAGTTTAACCTGGAGGCGGTAACAAACAGCTATGACATACCGAAAGGATCGCACACCGCGGTATTGATCGGTAAAGACGGAAAAGAGAAGCACAGATGGAATGGTAAGACAGATTGGAACCTAATCACCAACATAATTGACGAAATGCCCATGCGCCAGCAAGAAATGCAGCGACAAGGCAGCCGCTGCAGTATTTAATCTTCAGATTGAAGTAAGACACTGTTTATTACGCTAAAGCTATTGGTTCTTACCAACACTGTTTGCTAAACCCACGCTATTTAACAAGGCAGCGTTACTTAATAAGAGAAAGCTACTTGTTAAACCAATCAAGTTTTTCATGAAGCTGAGCCACGCTGCCAACAACGATCAAAGCCGGGCTTTTCGCGACACTCGCAAGGTTAGCTAAGTCACTCAATCCACCTCGATACACCTTCTGTTCTTGGCGAGTACCGTTTTCGATAATCGCTACAGGCATGTCTGATCGCATACCATTATCAAGCAAGTTTTTCTGAATATTCGGGCTCTCTTTTAACCCCATGTAAAACACTATCGTGTGGTTGTGCTGCGCAAGAGAGCGCCAATCGATATCTTCGCCATCTTTCTTTAAGTGACCAGTAATGAACTGGACGCTTTGTGCGTGGTCACGGTGCGTTAGAGGGATACCGGCATAAGCAGTTGCCCCAGCTGCTGCAGTAATGCCTGGGATGACTTCAAATCTAACGTCATTCTCAGCCAGAGTTTCACACTCTTCACCACCGCGACCAAAGATAAACGAGTCACCACCTTTTAGGCGTACTACATGCTTATTCTCTTGCGCTTTGGTGACCAATAATTGGTTGATCTGATCTTGCGGTACGCAGTGATGATCAAGCTTTTTACCCACATACAGCATTTCTGCTTCTGGGTTAGCCATCGCCAAGATATCTTTTGATACCAAGCGGTCATAAACCAAAACGTCTGCTTGTTGAATCACTCGTGCCGCTTTTAACGTAAGTAAGTCTGGGTCGCCCGGACCTGCACCTACTAATGAAACAAATCCTGTGTTTCCTGTTTTAACATTCGATGGCGATACTTCTGACATGCTTTGCTCCGAAAGTTAGCTTGTTATATTTCAAGCTTAATTCTGTATGACGATTCATCATTGTATGAATCACCAATATCCCTACTTCTTAGACTATCAGTTGTTGCCATAAAACTTCACGATTAATTCTAATCAAGATAGAAGTTTATATAACAAAACAATCTATTACGCTGGAACACGCTGACTTTTGCACCATTAACAAGCTCACAATGCTCATTGATAGTGCGCCCTTGATCAAGTAGAGACTGTTGAGATCAAAAAAGCCCCAAACCAACTGCTTGGGGCTTATCATTTGCTCATTAATCTAGAGCAAAAGAATTACTTAGCGCCTAGAGAAGGAGCTGTTCTAGCGTGTGTTAGGAACAAAGGAACACATGTTAGGAACAAACCACCCACGATGTTACCTAGGATTGTTGGGATAAGGTTGAAGTTCAACCATGTCGCGATACCGAAATCAGCGCCAAGAATCATACCCAGTGGGAATAGGAACATGTTTACTACTGTGTGCTCAAATACTAGTGCGAAGAAGATGAAGATTGGGAACCACATCATCGCTACACGGCCAGCAACAGTACGTGCAGTCATGTTACCAATCACACCTAGACATACCATTAGGTTACAGAAGATACCGCGTACGAAACACGTAATCCATCCGTCCATACCCATGTTTTCAAAACCTAGGCTACGCCCTGTAGAAACTGCAATAAACTTTTGCGCAACAGCGTTTGGCTCTAGAGAAAAGTTACCCGTTAGTGAAACGGCAACTAGGAAAGCAACAATCAAAGAACCGATAAGGTTACCAAGACCAACAATACCCCAACAACGAAGGATACGGCCCCAAGTAATGCCTGGGCGGTTGTCAAATTTAGCTAAAGGCGCAAGACCAAATACACCCGTTACTAGGTCATAGCCCATTACACTTAGAATGACAAAACCAACCGGGAACACAAGAGCGCCAACAATACCGATACCTGTTTGCACGATAGTTGTGATAGCAACAACAACCGCAAGAGAAAGGATGATACCAGCCATAGTGCTTCGGATCAGAAGATCACGAGTACTCGTTTTAGTTTTAGCTTCACCTACATCGATCATAGTTTGAACGAATTCTGCCGGTTTAAAATCAGTAGACATAAGGTTGTCCTTAAAAGTTAAATTTAAAAGTTAAAATTGGATAGGAAAAGGCTCTAGTTGCCGAGTTAAGGCAATATCGAAAACTAGAACCCTTGAACTATCAAATCTTACTCATCCAAAGATTAAGCAGAGATTTCTACAGCACCTTTGGTAACACGAGCTTTGTACGCTTTCACGTTGAAGTTCTCGTCTTCCATGCACGCACCTGTTGTCAGGTTAAAGCGTTGCTTCTTAAGCGGGCTTGCCACCCAAAGCTCTTCTTTGTGCTCTACAATCAGACCACGTGATAACACGTTAGACTGGAAGTAAGGGTCGGTGTTGCTAATCGCGAATACTTCTTCAGCCTTAGTTGGGCGGAAGACTGCTACTTGCTCACCACCAACCAATGCACAAACACCTGTACCTGGGATAATATCTTCGATCTTACAAACTTTGGTAAATGCCATGATGTCGTCTCCCAATTAAACCAGTTCAACGTGAAGGATATCGCCCTTCGCTTCAGGGTGTTTCTCAGTGAATGTCGCTGGACGGTGTTGTTCACGGCCATCATCAACAAACACAACGTTTTCATCACGGTCATCAGCATTGATGAAGTGTGCAAAGCGCTTAAGTTGAGCTTCATCGTTGATTGTATCTGTCCACTCACAAGCAAAGTTATCCACTAGACCAGCAATGTCAGTTTCAAGTTGGTCATTGATGCCAAGCTTGTTGTCTACAATAACTTCACGTAGGTAATCAACACCACCTTCTAGGTTATCCATCCATACCGAAGTACGTTGCAGCGGAGCAGCCGTGCGGATGTAGAACATCATGAAACGGTCGATGTATTTGATCAGCGTTTCTTGGTCTAAGTCGCTTGCAAGCAAGTCTGCGTGACGAGGTTTCATACCACCGTTACCACACACATACATGTTCCAGCCCGCGTCAGTCGCGATGATACCTAAATCTTTACCTTGAGCTTCAGCACACTCACGAGTACAACCAGACACACCAAACTTCATCTTATGAGGAGTACGGATGCCTTTGTAACGGTTCTCGATCATCACGCCTAGGCCAACTGAATCTTGAACGCCGTAACGACACCAAGTAGAACCAACACATGTCTTAGCCATACGAAGTGCTTTTGCGTAAGCTTGACCCGTTTCGTAACCCGCAGCGATTAACTTCTTCCAAATAGCTGGTAAGTCATCTTTCTGAGCACCGAACAGACCGATACGTTGTGCACCCGTGATCTTGGTGTACAGGTTGTATTCTGCAGCAACATCAGCAAGAACGCTTAGTGCTTGAGGTGTTACTTCACCACCCGCCATACGAGGGATTACAGAGTAAGTACCGTCTTTTTGCATGTTACCTAGGAAGTTATCGTTGGTATCGTGCAGTTTCACTAGTTCAGGCTTAAGGATGTGTTCACCCCAGCAAGAAGCAAGGATAGAACCCGCTAGTGGCTTACAAACTTCACAGCCGTAGCCTTTACCGTATTTCTCTAGTAACTCATCGAACGTTTTGATTTCTTCGATGCGAATCAGGTGGAAAAGCTCTTGGCGAGAGTAAGCAAAGTGTTCACACACGTCGTTCTTCACTTCAACACCAGCTTTAGCAAGTTCAGCGTTTAGTACTGAAGTCACTAGTGGAATACAACCACCACAACCAGTACCTGCGCCTGTTACCGCTTTGATATCACCAATGGTGTGGTGACCTCCGGCAACCGCTTGAGCGATCTTGCCTTTCGTTACATCGAAACAAGAACAGATAACCGCAGATTCAGGAAGCGAGTCTGCGCCAAGTGTTGGCTTTTCAGCACCAGCGTGCGCAGGAAGAATCAGTGCATCTGGGTGTTCTGGTAGGTCGATTTCGTTCAGCATAAGCTGTAGAAGATCGCCGTAGTCAGATGTATCACCAACCATTACTGCACCAAGAAGCTTCTTGTTGTCTTCAGAAACGATGATACGTTTGTAAACTTCTTGCTCTTCGTTTTGGTAAACGTAGCTCTTACAACCTGGAGTACGACCGTTCGCATCACCGATAGAGCCTACTTTCACGCCTAGAAGCTTAAGCTTCGCAGACATGTCAGCACCTTCAAATGTGCTTTCGTTACCAACAACGTGGTCAACCGCTACCGTCGCCATTTTGTAGCCAGGAGCCACTAGGCCGTAGAACGTTTGGTTCCAAGACGCACACTCACCGATGGCATAGATATCTTTGTCTGTCGTTTGACAGTGATCGTTAATCTCGATACCACCGCGAGGCGCAATACCTAGACCCATTTGACGAGCAAGTTTGTCTTGTGGGCGAATACCAGCAGAGAATACGATGAAATCAGTTTCTAGCTCTGTACCGTCTGCAAAACGCATTACGTTACGAGCTTCAGTGCCTTCAGGAGCAATCTCAAGCGTGTTCTTACTTGTATGTACGTTTACGCCCATACGTTCGATTTTTTGACGAAGTTGATTACCACCCGCCTGATCAAGCTGCTCAGCCATTAACTTAGGAGCAAACTCAACAACGTGAGTTGTCACGCCAAGTGCTTTTAGTGCGCCTGCCGCTTCAAGACCAAGTAAACCACCACCAACAACCACACCAGACTTAGAGTTTTTAGCCGTAGCTTCAATCGCTTTCAAATCTTCGATTGTGCGGTAAACGAAACAATCTTTACCTTCGTTACCTTTGATTGGTGGTACGAATGGGAAAGAACCGGTAGCAAGAACAAGTTTGTCGTATTGAATTTCGCGACCAGTGCTTGAGTAAACTGTTTTCTTTTCACGGTTAACGTTGATTGCACGTTCGCCGATCAGCATGTTGATGCCGTGTTTCTCGTAGAAGCCTTCTTTAACTAAAGAAAGTTCGTCTGCAGTGTGGTGTGAAAAGTAAGAAGAAAGGTGCACACGGTCATATGCTACTCGTGGTTCTTCACAGAACACGGTGATGTCCATGTTTGCAACATCTGTCTTCTCGACTAAATCTTCGATATAGCGATGGCCGACCATCCCGTTACCGATTACGACTAGCTTCATCTTGCTCATAAGAATTCCTGAAGGTTATATATTTCTTAACTGAGCGAATAATGAATTATGAAAGAAAATGAAAATATGATGTAAATCAATTACGAAAACAAACTACCCTAAAGGGGTAGAACAAAAGAGGTAGATCTGCTTAATTATCAGGCTAAGCAAACGAATAACCGTAGTCTTAATGGGGTTTAGCGGGGTTTTATATACACTTTCTTGCACTAGAGAGGATGTTGTAAAGTTTCATAATAGATTAGCAACAACGCAAGTAAATGACAATCATTTTCATTTATAGTCATAAGAACTGTAATAACTCATGAAAGCGTTACAGGTTCATGAGCAACTATGTATAAATATGAAGAACTTAATGACCCAAAGGACAGGCGCCCTTTTCCATTCCCTACTAATTCCACTTACAAACAGCGCAATTAGTTTAAATATGCTGGTGGTTGTTTAGTAAATGATAGATTTCCGCAAGGAAAAGACCGACAAAGAAAATCATCAGACAAGGGCTTGTTCCTAGAGGCACTAATGAACAGAGGTCAACATCGGTATTTGGAAGTAATGCTAGGAAATGGAATTTCAGATAGCAAAAAGGCCAGCATTTCTGCTGGCCTTTCAACTTTAAGTGATGGAGGCGCCTCCCGGAGTCGAACCGAGGTCCACGGATTTGCAATCCGCTGCATAGCCACTCTGCCAAGGCGCCTTCAATAGTGTTTTAAGAGAACAACTCTTTTGACTAATACCAAGCGAGGTAACAATCAAATAGATGGTGCCCCGGGCCGGACTTGAACCGGCACAACGCGAACGTCGAGGGATTTTAAATCCCTTGTGTCTACCAATTCCACCACCAGGGCACGCAATTCTTTATTGCGATGCCGATTACTGAAAAATAAAACACCATCTTAATGTCGAGATGAATCAACATTACAAAATTTGGAGCGATGCATCGGGTTCGAACCGATGACCTCAACCTTGGCAAGGTTGCGCTCTACCAACTGAGCTAGTATCGCATTTTCATTCTTAGTATCTCTTAACTTATCAAACTAAGAGAGAGAATGGAGGCGCCTCCCGGAGTCGAACCGAGGTCCACGGATTTGCAATCCGCTGCATAGCCACTCTGCCAAGGCGCCTTTAATAGTGATTTAAGAGAACAACTCTTTGTTCATCACTCTACTCAAAAAGTAAAAGCTAGATAGATGGTGCCCCGGGCCGGACTTGAACCGGCACAGCGCGAACGCCGAGGGATTTTAAATCCCTTGTGTCTACCAATTCCACCACCAGGGCAACGCAATCTTGCGAGGCCGATTACTGAAAAGTAAAAACACCATCCCTCAGCGACCTAAGCCGTGAGAACGAGGTGTACTTTAACGGAAGGAAAAAATTCGTCAACAATAAATTTTATCTTTTAATTCAAGTGATTAATTATCGAACTTTAACGATTGAAATTACTACAGATCGCACAAACTGCACACACAACATCCTACATACACTACCTAATTCGACCTCGGATTATCTCTTGAACTTAACTATGGCTAGCGAATTCGAATAAGAAAGCCAGTCAACAGACTGACTTTTGTACAGAAAAGTAGTTTGAAAGCGAAACAAAACTTAATATTTTTCTTTTAAGAATTGATATGTAGGCTTGGGCACTATTGCTTCTATACTGCTGAAATCTCTACTAGCTAAAAACTCCCTAACTTTAGAAGCACTGATAACATCGCCATTAGTTTCAATTCGATCGATGATATCAACTTCAATACCGTACTCTGGGAGTAACTCTCGCATTTTTTCATTGTACTGTTTGGTGATCATGCACTTAGGCTCATCACCTAAGAAGATCTTACTAATATTTAGCGTTTTTGCTATGTACTCACAGAAGAACCATGCTTCCATAGAAGCGTCTGCTTTAGCTTCTGTGGTGTCTTTGTCGAAGTAATCAGGGTAAGTTAACTCAGTACAGATAAATTTACCTCCTCTAAGCACAGTGGCATTATCTAAATGCTTAGTACTCTCTGCGACTAAGTGGAGGCGGTCTTCGAACTTAAAGAACGATTTATCTTCTTCGATAACAAAAATAAATAGCTTATCCACACTTCTTGCCGCGTGCTCGATTAAGTGCAAATGTCCCTTAGTAATTGGGTTACAATTAACCGCTACGCTGCCTATAACACCTTCAGTATCTGTAGCATGTTGATCCAATAACTCTAAGTAAGATTTCATTTCACAAGATTCAAGCGCCTGCGCAGTATGTCTGAATAGGAAGTACTTGAACTTTTCTAGGACACAGAACATTCTATTATCTGAGTCTAATTGAGTCGATACAGGTTCACTTTTACTGTTCAACACAGGTATTAACTTATTTGTTACGATCTCTCCCATGGCCTTATTTCCCTTAGGAGAGTAATGACAATGACGCGCGTTTAGATCAATGAAAAAGTCGCCACCCCGGTCAACATCATTAAGATCAATCGAAAACACATCCGGATCTTCAACATTTTTGAATTCATCAAAGTTGAAAAAAACAATTACATCACCCTGCTTGATCTCAGTTTGTACTAAATTATTCATTGCTAGAAGCAAATTCATCCCTAGTACACCATGATTTTCAACTCTAACATTATCAGTTACTTTATTAATGTTTTTCTGAACCTGACTGACAATTGTATTTTTGTCGCTCATACCATACGAAAAAGTTGTTGATGCTCCGAAGAAAAGCACTCGGCGATCTGATATTTCTGGTTGACCTGTGGTTGCTCTAAACCCATTTTTTACTGATATAACTGAGCTGTCATGATCAGATAAAGATACTTTGGTCGCTCTTACAATAGGCAGCACATCACTAAACAACTCATCAATTTTGTTCTGCTCATCTTTGCTATAGAGCGATTTGATGTAAGTCGGTGGACTATTCCTGCGACTCCAATCTCTTCGTTGCTTTAGATAGAGCTTTGTGTTGTTAACAAGAATCTTTTCCTCATTAGACAACTTGGTTAAATGATCTCCTCCACTTTGAACATCAATAAGTACTGAAGATGCTCCTTTGGTCGCAATGTACGACTTGATAAAGGCCACTTTATCAGAGTCGTTCACACTTGAATTTAGGATATCCAAACTCTTTACAAGATTAGTACTTTCACTTGTGGAATCTAATGAAACTTCAAGCTCTTTTGATTTTTCTGAGTCACCATTCATTAAATATAAATTCAATAACATGAAACTATATTCATTTTTTTTGAATTTGTAGACTAACTCTTCTATAAGACTAGTTGCTTTTTTATAGTCTTTTTTTTGTACATATAGCTCAGCAAGCCTAAGGTTTTTAGACATCTTGATTTTTGAAGGTAGTATAGGAAGTAATCTATATAAGCTTTTTAATACCCAGTAAAACGTTAACTTATACGATTGACTTTTTGATTGCATGAATAGAGCCTTTTACATTATCTTTATAACTTCGAAATTTCGAAGATGCTACCATATTAAATTTTAAAAAATGTAAGGTTAAGTAAGGCATTGTATTCATCTTAGTTACAAACTGTATTGTATAAAAAAGCTTACTTATTATAAAACACCCGACTTGTTGTTAAAAGATATTAACCAATATTACAAGTTAATATTATATAGCTTATTTAGAACGGTTTTGATACAAACTGAATGTCATTCCCTCGTTTATTCCTCCCTTCATCTCTGCTTCACAATCTAACGCTATGGTATTAAATACGGCCAAAAACCATGTGTAACTGTGAAACCATTAAAACGATACCAATATGAACGCTATGCCGTTCTTTGTAACCTCGCCTACCCTAGAGTTTTTAAACAAACTCGTTATGGTTTCGATCCTAATGGGCAGCGCATCATAAAGAACCAGTTTGCTAAAACCATGATTCGAGTGTTATGGAGCAGCGACAAAGACGAAGTGGTTGTCGTTATTAAAGGGTCACACAGCGTGTCAGACTGGCTGCTTAACTTCGCCCTATGGACGAGAAGCTGCAAAAGGATTGGACTCAATTACCGAGTGCATGCTGGCTTCTATCATCTGATGTTTCAGGAAAGCCAACCAACTCGTAATGAAGATAAGCTTGGCTTAACGGTAATTGAACGATTGGAAGCGACGCTCATCCCTCTCTTAGAGCAAGGCAAAAGAATCTCCATTACTGGCCACTCTTCCGGTGGTGCTATTGGTTGTGTGTTTGCTGACTACTTTGAGCAAAAGTTTCCAGGCTGCATTAAGCGGATCGTGACCTTTGGGCAACCTGCAATTGGTGATTGGAGTTTTCGAAAGCACTATCGCTTGAGTAAGAAGACTTACCGCATCTGTTGTGACATCGACATCGTGACCTTCATGCCACCCGTACCTTTACTGTACTGGCATGTAGGAAAGGTCCTTTGGCTCTACAACGGCAGAATCTATGAGAACACCCCAACTCTTATTCGCCTTGGACGATCCATTTTTAGCTGGTTGATACGACCTTTTTCGTATCACTTAATGAGCAAGTATATCCGTAACAAAGATTTCTTTGATAAACATTGAAATGGGTACGTAGGAAGCTTTTAGCGAGGCCAGAAACGAAAAAACCAGCCACTAGGACTGGTTTTTCTGAATGATGGAGGCGCCTCCCGGAGTCGAACCGAGGTCCACGGATTTGCAATCCGCTGCATAGCCACTCTGCCAAGGCGCCTTCAATAGTGTTTTAAGAGAACAACTCTTTTGACTAATACCAAACGAGGTAAAAATCAAATAGATGGTGCCCCGGGCCGGACTTGAACCGGCACAACGCGAACGTCGAGGGATTTTAAATCCCTTGTGTCTACCAATTCCACCACCAGGGCACGCAATTCTTTATTGCGATGCCGATTACTGAAAAGTAAAACACCATCTTAATGTCGAGATGAATCAACATTACAAAATTTGGAGCGATACATCGGGTTCGAACCGATGACCTCAACCTTGGCAAGGTTGCGCTCTACCAACTGAGCTAGTATCGCATTTCATTCTTAGTGTCTCTTAACTTATCAAACTAAGAGAAAGAATGGAGGCGCCTCCCGGAGTCGAACCGAGGTCCACGGATTTGCAATCCGCTGCATAGCCACTCTGCCAAGGCGCCTTTTTAATTCAACACTTTAGGGACTTAAGTAAGCCTCATCGCTGTGTTCGGGTGCCTACTTTACGGATTGGGGAGAGATAGTCAAACAAAAAAGTGAATTTAAATTCCGTTTGCTGACATTTAAATCAAATTGCTGCATGTTCGATCTCTTCAATCAAAAATCACACAGCAAAATCGATTTAAATAAGATGTTTTAGCGCTACCACTTCTTCATGAAACGACCGACAAGGCTCGGATGATACGCCCAGCAGTGGTCGAACATCGTCATAAGTTGAGGGTTACCATACTTAGAAAGACTAACCGCATGGAAACGGTTTTTGTGTTCTTTCAACTTTTCAACCTGAGCAATCATTTCGTCAGATTGTTTAGGTGCAATAAAGTCCGAAAGTACGATTAAATCGGCATTCTTGTATTTATCACCCGTCATCAAATCAATCGACTTCATAAGAACAGGTTCTAGATCCGTACCGCCGTGGAATGAGTAACTTAAGAAGTCGCTCGCTTCACGTAAGCCATCCTGCCTTGTTAACTCATAAGTAATCTGCTCAGAAGAGAACAGAATCACGTAACAGTCTCTCTCTTCCGCAAGAGCAATTTGCATTAAGGCATAAGCCATCGCTTTAGCAGACTGCTCAGGGAAACCACTCATAGAGCCCGAAGCGTCCACACAGACGATAAACGGGCCCTTTTCAATATCGATGTTCTTGCTATCTGGTTTTTGCGCCTTCACTTTACGTAACGTGCGTGATTTACCTTGCGAGCGATAGCTCAGTAAACGCTTGTCGGCCAAGTGCTTGTAAAAGATAACCTCAAGTTCAGGATAAGCTAGGAACATGGTTTCGTTTGGCAGCATTTTGTTCAGGTCATCACTTTCATGAATCCCAACAATATCATCGACTGCCTCATCGCTCTTCTCTTCAACCATCTGCAATTCTTCTACAGGGGCTTTGTGAAGCGAAGGATCATCTTCTTCACCAGCCATACGGCCCAGCTTTTCAGCGATCTCTTGCAAGCCCTTGTGCTTATTCAAGAATTCAGCATGACGCTTCATGATGGTAAGGTCTGTTTTGCTTAACTTGGCAGATGCCATATCCCACAAGCGCCCTACACTGCCTTCATCACCCGACTCCGTCACTTTGTCCATGTTTTTCATGGTTTCCATGCGCTGGTAAAGATCGGCTAAGACTTTTTCTTTGCTCGTTTCAAGTTCGGTTACTTGAGCTTGCTTGATCGCATCTGATAGTGATTGGTACCACTGGTCGCAAAAGTAGTGTGGAAACATCGCGTTATAAACGCCCTTATTGTTCTCCATAAGGCGTCTAGCTTGTAGATAAAACGCTGAGTGCCACTCAAGCTTTTTGATAACACTGTCTATCTCATCAAAGAACTGAGGTTCATCCCAGTAAATCACTTTTTGGTAAAGGGCGATCTCCTCTTGGAATCGATCAGTTTCACACACTTTAGTGACGCGTTTTTTTACTTTACCACGCCATTTCACTAAGTGGTTTTTCACTGATGTCTTCACACCTTTGTTCTCTGCAGCCATCATGACTTGAGAACGAGCGATGAGATCATTCATCGCTGTATCAATGATTCCTGAATCAGCCACCATCAAAGCGAGGTTTAAGCCGTCTGCTCCTAACATATGCTCTCCCCTTACTCGAAGTACTGGCTCATAAACTTAATACGCTGAGCAATCTTACTGCTCTTCACTTTGGTTGTTTCAAGATCTTGCGTTACCGCTTGCAAACTTGCTTCCATCGCTTTCGGTAAATCAGGGTCAATATAGTTATGAGGTAACGCATCATGGAATTCAGTGCGAACGCGTTTTAACTTGAATTCCGCTTCGGTTAACTGTTCTAGCGCTCTTTCAGCGCCACTTAACCACTTGTTATACAGTTCTTGATCCAAACCATCTGTGGTAACAACGCTCACCAAGACAGAGCGATTAGCAATGTCTTTAATCACTAATTGGTTCGATGCATCTAAGTCGAGTTTTAAACGGCATAGATTTTTATTTTCGTTTACGTAACCGTAAATATCGCCGTGACCTTCTTTAAGAACACGATCAAAATCGTCTTTGGCTACGTATACCCAACGGCTATCGCCTTTCTCTGATTCAGACACCGACATGTTGCTTTGTAGCATAACCAGTTTCACTAGATTGTATGCACTGCCCACGCTGTACATTTTCGCGTTCTTGATATCATTCTGGTAAACGTCTTTTCGCAACAAGCCGCTGGTTGATTCCATAGAAAGCGAAACAGATAGCGTCGATTCAACATCGTCTTGAATCTCTTCTAACTCTTCACGAGACATTTCGATTTGCGCTTTTGACTCTTGCTGATCGAACGCACGGTTCAATGCAAAGTCTTTAACCACGCTACGAACCACATCTCGTGATTCTGGGCTATGCCATAAACAATCTTGCAGAAGCATGATATCTAGCGGGTTCACGCTATCTCGCCCGCTAAAGAAGGCGCTCGCTTTCAATAGCTTAACGGCTTTCTTCCAACGTCTGTCGGATACATACAAATCAGACTCTGATGCAGAACCTTGCTTCTTAACTGTTTCCTCAAGCATGGTTTTCAGTTCATACAGCTTGTTAAACGAGTTATCTGTTAGCTCTAACTTGTCGAGCTCTTTTTGCCATTGATGGTATTCAATATCAGTGATCGCCAAGCCTTTAGGGATCACCGCTTCTTGAGATGTGCCTGTCGTCAGCATTGATTTGAAGTTTTGTTTGTTCTGAATACGGTTTACAAACACGCGAACCAACATACGGTCATAAAGTGCTTCTAAGCCGCTGTCTTCGTCTGGAAGTTCGTTAGATGCTGAAACCAATAGACGCATAGGAACACGCTCGATGTCCGCGCCATTTTTAAATGTCTTTTCATTCACTACAGTCAGCAGCGTATTCAAGATTGCAGGGCCTGCTTTCCAGATCTCATCAAGGAACACAACTTGTGCAGTTGGTAGGTAGCCTTCGGTCAGTCGTACATAACGACCGTTGTCTTTTAATTCTTGGATACTTAGCGGGCCGAACACTTCCTCTGGTGTAGAGAAACGTGTCATCAAATATTCGAAATAGCTGCTATTGTCAAAAGCTTGGATCAAGCGTTTAGCAATAAGACTTTTTGCGATGCCCGGAGGGCCTAATAGGAATACACTTTCGCCGGCGAGAGCCGCCAGTAAACAGAGCTTAATCGTGTCTTCTCTTTCATAGACACCATCGGATAGAGCATGCGCTAATTTATTGATTCTTTCAGAGAGTAGCGCTTTGTCAGCATGTGAGGAAATAGAAGGGTTCATGCGTTACTCCGGAAATCTTTTAACTGTTGAGAGTGTAGATATGTTTTTATACATTTGTTAGCACTTTGTTACAAGTGTATTTTATTATTGAGTTGCATTTATATCAGATGGTTAGGGTCGTAATTTTCGTGTAATCATAGATTCCAAATATGAGGGTAACATCACGAACGGCGCAAAACGAAATCTATAACTAAACCCAATTTTTCTTTTATTTTCGACACCATAGACGTTATGGTGGTGCACGTCTTCAGTTATCGATAAATTGGCAAGGAATGTGGCCAGACTGCATGAGTAAAGTTATCCATCAATGGAAAAGTATTTCTCTTATAGAAGAGAACGTGACGCTCCCTACGAACGTCGTGGTAAAACATACAACAATCAACCACCCTGGCGCGGCCGTTATTCTTCCTATCACTTCGTCTGGAAAGATTATCCTCATTAACCAATTTCGCCCTTCTCTCAAAAAGTGGCTTCTAGAGTTACCTGCAGGCACTATGGAAATTGATGAGACACCTCTTGAATGCGCGCAGCGCGAACTGGAAGAAGAAACAGGTTACAGTGCAACTTCTTTTCAAAGTTTAGGGCAAGTTACGCCTTTAGCTGGCTTCTGCGATGAGATACAGCATCTATTCGTCGCAAAAGACCTAAGCCTCACTACCCGCTTTGAATGTGATGAAGATGAAGTCATAGAAGTGATCGAGCTGAGCTTAGAAGAACTACACAACAAAATACGACACGATCAAATCACCGATACAAAAACTATCGCTTGTTTAAGTAAAGCCCAACTCTGCGGCTACCTATAATACTCTAGGAGAGAAACATGGACTTTCGTTCTGATACCGTAACTAAACCCTCACAAGCAATGCGCGATGTAATGGCAAACGCAGAAGTCGGCGATGATGTATATGGTGACGACCCAACAGTAAACGAGCTTGAGCAGTGGGCAGCAGACGAAACAGGCTTTGAAGCCGCTATGTTCACGTCTTCTGGCACGCAAGCTAACCTACTTGGTTTAATGGCGCACTGTGAGCGTGGTGACGAATACCTTTGTGGCCAACAAGCGCACAACTACAAGTACGAAGCTGGCGGCGCTGCGGTACTTGGTTCTATTCAACCTCAGCCCATTGAGAACAACGCAGACGGCACACTAGACTTTAAAAAACTTGCTGCTGCGATTAAGCCAGACGATAGCCACTTTGCACGTACTAAGCTGCTTAGTTTAGAAAATACGATTAATGGTAAAGTACTTCCAATGTCTTATTTAGCGGAAGCTCGTGAGTTCGTAAACCAACATGGCTTGCAAATGCACCTAGATGGAGCGCGCGTCTACAATGCGGCAGTCGCGTTAGATGTTCACATTAAAGAGATCGCACAACACTTCGATTCTATGACGATTTGCTTATCGAAAGGTTTAGGCGCTCCAATCGGTTCACTACTTCTTGGCAGCAAAGAGTACATCGCTAAAGCACGTCGACTACGTAAAATGGTCGGCGGTGGTATGCGCCAAGCAGGTATTCTCGCCGCAGCTGGTAAGATGGCTCTAACAGAGAACGTGACTCAGCTTAAAGCAGACCATGCGAACGCAAAAAACCTAGCGATTGGTTTAAGTAAGCTAGAAGGTTTTTCGGTTAACCCTGATTTCATTCAAACTAACATTGTGTTTGCTAAGTTAGATGAGTCCGTGGATATCAACCGAATCGCTCGCGAACTGGGCAAACAAGGCATTACGATGTCACCAGGGAATCCTGTTCGCTTTGTTACTCATAGAGATATCAGTTCAGAAGACATCAGTACTTTCCTAACAAAGCTAGAAAATGCGCTTTAACTCTTAACGAGAAGAGCCTCTATCGCAATTAAGACTAAAGCTTCCCTTAGGAAGCTTTAATTTTTCTAACAAATTCGTTAAACATTCCCACAGCCAAAATAGCCTTCAACACCTGCTGGTTTTCTAAAAAACACACTAGATTGACTGGAACAGAACGCAATCTCGTTTTGGCCTATGTGAATACCTTCTAAGAATCATCCACCACATTTCAGCATTCTATTATCGCTTACGTTTGACTTGCATTAGTGATATAAAACATTGAATGGTCGCTAAAGGTAAATAACTTAGTGATAACATTTAAAGTTTTTAATTACCACGCACAAGGTAATTAAAAATAGAATAAATCTGTCCTATATCATTTATTTAAACAACTAATTTAAATAAAAAAATAGTAGATAGTCACTCTCCGCCATTACAATTTATAACCGCTACAATCAACTTATAAATCAAATTTTCAAGTTAGTATTTCCGTTAATAACACTGCCATAATTGTGATGACAGTAGCCCATCGCAAAACTCAACACACTCGACGTAGACCATACTTCTATTATTATCAATGAAATAAAATTTCCTCGTCAAACCAAATTTGGGGTGAAATCCCTCTATCTAATTGAATATAATATTAATACCTCGTAATTTAGCCGCTACCTATCAGGCTAAAATCATACCAAAACTCATACTTTCCTTAAATAATAAACTTTTTTTACTACTTCATCATTTTTCAAAGCACATATAGTTTTCAAAGTTAAGCAACAAGTTACATTCAATCGTTGAGAGGTGAAATTATGATTAGAGTATTTTTGATTCTTCATAACTTCATCGTAGCCACGTTTATTTGTAGCCTGTCACTTTCATGCTATGTCAGCGCTAACAACTTAACGTTAGGAATTAGTGGTCAGATCAAAGATCGATGCGAAATAAATTTCTTTTCTGGCAACGTTATGAATTTTACGGAACACCGTGATGTGCAATCGTTGCCTTTTAATCTTTATTGTAACCGTCCATTGGGTATAACGATCAACTCAAAACATGGCGGATTAAAATATCAACATCAAGGGGTTGATATTATTGAGAGTTACAATTTGTCATTACAAATAGACGAAATTCGTCTTTATGAAAGTAGGCACAGCAGCCAACTTACTTCACCAGTAATGATAGACAGTTCTGGTGTTATTCCGTTCTCTCAACATGGGAATCTTAGGGTAGCACTCGAAAATAGCTTGCGTTACGCAGGTTATTATCAAGACGTTATTGAGATCGAAGTTTACCCTTCGATTCATAGCGTGACGAAGTGAAAACTCTGCAATGTATCTGCAGAAAAACATACGCTCAGCAGTATTCGAGCCAATCATTTAAGATAAAGGAATTTCTAATGAAAAAGCTAACACTCTACGTAGCAACAGTCACAGCTATTTTTGGTGCTCAAGTCCAAGCCGCTCCTGGTGATGTCCAGTTAGTGGGATTTGTTTCACCTGTATGTGAGGTTACTGGTCTTTCAACGCAACTGATGGACTTTGGTAACGTATCTCAAATTCAAAACCTTTCTGTTAGTGGTCTTAACATGAAGTGTAATGACGTCGATGGTGCAACGGTGACACTGACAAGTGCTGAAGGTGGTCTAGAGTCAGATGATAGCGAAGACTACGCTCTTACATACGATGCAACATTTAATCCTTCAGGCTTAGCTCCTTTCACGCTTAATGCACCAGGAGGCCCAGGTCTAAATGACGTTTCAGTCAGTAATTCTTATGGCGGTTCTGGCGCATTAGCGACAGGTGTTGCCGCATCTATTGATATTGTGACGACAGAAACCTCCCCATGGGCAGGTGGCTACTCAGATACATTAACCGTAAATATCACCTCAAATTAGAGGCTAATAAGTCGGGGGCTATTAATTGGCCTCCGACTTAATCTCAGCCTCAATCTCAACGACGTAAGTTTAATTTGGAGCTCTTCGCTATGTATCAATGGATCATGCATAAATGGATCGTTCTTTTCCTATTGTCATTCACTTGTTTGTCCGCTCATGCGTTCAAAGTAGAACCGATGTCTATGGAAATGACGCCGCTTGGAAAAAGAGCTCAAATGACCATGAGGGTTGAGAACTCTTCTCAAGAACCACTCACGGTTGAGTTGTCTCCGGTATATATGACAATGGACAAATATGGCAAAGAGACCACCACTCCTGCTGATGACGAGCTATTAGTTATTCCTGTGACCGCGATTATTGAACCTGGACGATCACAATCCATTATGGTGCGCTATTTAGGCGATCCTTCCATCACAGAATCTAAAGCGTATCGAATTGCTGTGAAGCAAGTGAAAGTTCAAAGAGCAAGCAGCAACCAAGGGCAAGTAAGTCTTTTGCTTCAGTTTAATACGCTTATCAACGTCCGACCTCAGAACACAGCCTCTCAGCTAGAAATCAAAAGTATCGAACAAAATGACAAAACGAACAAATGGGTTCTCGAAGTACTCAACAGTGGCAATAGTTATGGTCGATTAACCAATACAACATGGAAAATATCTGATGGTAAAAACTCAACCTATTTAAAAGGTGTAGAAATCGCTAAGCGTATTCCGGGAACTTTAGTCCTTCCCTACTCCACTCGTTATTTTGAAATGCAGCCTCTTAAAAATTACAACGTGAATAAACTAACGATTGAAATAGAGCAGGATCAATAGCCATGAGACGTTATATTTGGGGAACGATCATCTATTGCTTTCTGTGTGCACAAACGTTGGGCATAACACTGTTTCCAACCGTCATTGAGCTCAACACAGATCACCGGGCATCATCTCAACTGGTTGTGACTAACAACTCAACACAAGCTCTCCCACTTGAAGCTAACGTTCGTCGATTAAAATTCTTATCTGATGGTACATTCGAGACATCGGAGCTAGCGAGTGAAGAGGTGTTTGTGTTTCCACCTGCCGCGATGTTAGCCCCCGGAGAACGTCAAGTATTCCGTATACAATGGTTGGGAAACAGAACTCTCGAAACCTCTCAGAGTTATTTCATCCGTTTCAGTACCGTGAATATTGGACAGAACAACGCGAGAATAGATAAACCCATCGGTTTGACAACCGGTATCAACTTACAAGTTCACTACAATGCGTTGCTGCACATTCACTCATCGTCGTTAGAGCCTGACGTGAAATTGCGCATAGACGAACAAGGCAAGCTAACACTCACTAATTCAGGATCGCGATTTACCTATACGTCGTTACTTCATTTTGCAGGGCTCGAATCTCAGAGCCAAAAAGTACATGAGGCTTTAGGTGAGCAGTTTATTCCACCACGCTCCACTATTACTTTCCCTTCTTCTTTAAGTTACTTACCAATGGGCACTTACCGTGGGCATGAAAACTGAAAACCATCACAAGATGTGGCAAGTTTTATATGTCTTGGGATTAGTACTTTTTTATTGTGCCGCCTTAAGCCCCGCAGCTTGGGGCAAGAAAATGGTCTTGAACCCAACAGGGCGAGATATTCAACTTACCTCTTTGCTAAGGATAAGTGACACCATACTGGGGGAAGCAGACATTATCATTACCGCAAACAACGAAATTTTGTTACCGAAGGAAAGTACGCTTTCACTCCTTTCATCCGTCGTAACTCAAGAAGGTATTGGGAGACTCAATGGCACGACAGACGATGAGATGCTGTCTCAGCACCATTTTGAGAGTGTAGGATTAGGTCTGAGTTTCGATTTCTCTTCATTAGAATGCATCGTGATGGTACCGCCTGAATTTAGCTTAACCCAACAACTGTCTATGAACGGCGCAGATGATTTTTATAACTATGTTGAGCCAAATTTGTTAAGTGGATACGTTAACTTTGCCCTTTCAGCCAATGAGACCCAATATGTCGATCAGAATTCGTCAAGGCAGGATCTCTATCGCAGTCAATTCGACTCAGCACTTAACATTGGTTTTCTAAACTTTGAGTATGAATCCTACTTAGAAAACAGCTCATCACAAGATTCGCGATACGTGAGAGAAGGATCTCGCCTTAATATTGACTTTGCAGAACAAGGCACACGACTTGTGCTCGGCGATATGTACAACAGTGGTCAATCTTTTCAGGACAGTACCGACATACTTGGTATTGGCTTAACTCGAGATTTCACACTCATTCCAACCAGAAATGCGCGACCACGAGCCAATCAATCATTCACCCTTCAAAGGGCATCAAATGTCGATGTCTATATAGATGGGATTGCAGTCCAAAGATTAACCCTAGGCGCTGGTAGCTATAACCTTAGTGATATACCCCTGGCGCAAGGTAGCAATGATATTGTACTCGTCATCACCGACCGCTCAGGTAATGAAGAACGCATCGAGTTTTCTATTGCAACCGGTAACGATTTGCTAAATAGCGGTGAGTTTGAATATAGCATCATGTATGGAGCGCCTTCTGAATTACAAAATGGACAACTAGAATACCTTACCGATGAGCGTATTTTCCATGGTTATGTCGATGTGGGTATTAACCCTTGGTTAACGTTGGGTACAAACTTTCAAAGCCGTAAAGATCTTTACCAATATGGTGCCACCGCGTTACTCGCTTCTACATGGGGCGTCACTGAGCTCAATGCTTCGCGTAGCGAACACCCTACATTTGGAACTGGCGACGCATACAAATTTGCATTCGATGCGGAGTTCTCCAATACGAACACTCTGTCTCCACAACTGAGTTTCAGTTATGAATATCTGGCCAACAATTTTACTGGGGTCTCAGGGTTTAATGCTTCCGATATCGATATCAATTTAACCACTCATTATGTATCTGCATTCAGCTCTATTTACCTTAGTCAATCTTTACGTGCCGCCATGACCCTCAATTATCGCTCAGGAGTAGACAAAGAGAACGATTATTGGCTGATTAGCCCGAGTTTATCGGACGGACTGTTTGATACTCCCGCCACCTGGAGTGCACGCGTTAACTATCGGCATAACGCAACCGAAGACGATGATATCAGCACTACAGTCACCGTTAGCTGGCCTCTTAGTCGACAAACTCGTGTCGTCGGTCGATACACCACAGAACTCAATGAAGCCGCCTTAGATTACAGCTATCAAAATAATATTGGTAACACAGGGGGGATATCAGCGTTTGCGAGTGTCATTAATAACGAAGAAACGGATGCCGATATGGATACCGGAATTAACTACACGGCAAACCGCTATGAGTTGAATGCGACCCACGCTTCACGGCTTGAAGATATTAGTGGTGAAACACGAAACCACAGTACTGACGTGACTATAAGTAGTGCCCTTGCTTTTGCAGGTTCATCTGTGACGATCGGCAGACCGGTGCGCGAAGCCTTTGCTATTGTTAGCAAGCACGAAAGCCTCGCAAAAAATGACGTGGCTGTCGACCCAACAAAAGATGGTGAATACGCACGCGTTTATCTTAAAGGAGATGCAAGTGCCATGGTTCCTGACCTTGTTGCTTACAACAGTCAAGTAGTCAGTTACGAGGTCGATAACTTGCCGCCAGGGTATGACTTAGGTGACGGCGCTTTTTGGATTAAGCCTGGTTATAAACGGGGCTTCCAACTCCAAATTGGATCTGATGCAGTATTAACCGTTATTGGCAAGCTATTCGATCGTCAAAGTAACAACCCTATTTCACTTGTCGCTGGTGTAGCACATTACCTTGGTGAAGCAAAACAGTTGCCAATTGACTTCTTTACCAACCGTAACGGCATATTTGCTATCTCTGGATTAAAGCCAGGTAAATATCAATTGGTACTCGACACTAAAGAACAAGAGTCAGTCATCATTACCCTCAGTGAACGCAGTGACAACTTGATAAGACTAGGAGATGTTTATGTGGAATAAACAAGTTCTTTGGGGATCCTTGTTCCTCATCGCCATAAACCATGTACCTTCGGCATTGGCGTGTGAAGCCAGTGCGTTAACTATTCAACCCGTCTCATCTAAATCACAATATGATGTTTTCAGCGCAGGCACATTCGCAACAATAAACACTTACCGAATAGATGCGAACATAATTGGCGAGCCCTGCGAGTTAACCTTAATTTTGCAGCTTAACGATACCAGTCGCTCGTTAAAAGGGTCTAGCCAAGACAAACTCAACTTTGAGTGGTCAGGGCAGATTGGCATACCGGTGGCTAATCAATGGCACTTATCATTAACCGATAGCCATCCTTCGGCAACGATACAAATGCGATTCCCGAGCAAGCAATGGTTAGCATCAGGAACCTATCGGGGGTTATTGGAAGTCTCACCTTCTTATATATCAAATAGTAAACAAATAGAAATTAGCCCTAGCTCCATCCCGGTCTCTGTTAACGTTCCGCCTGCTGCAAAAATTCATTTTTATGGATTAACCCAACAACATTATGACCTTGATCTTGGAACATTATATTCAAACAAAGTTATTCGTTCTGCACCTAACCTATGGGTTCAAAGCAATACAGCTTATACCATCGTATTGGAATCATCCCACCAAGGAATGCTACGTCATGAATCTAATGAGACCAAATGGGACATTCCATATCAATTATCCCTCGATAACGACAGAGTAAACCTTGAGCAACTGGATGTAAGAATTCAACGTCTTTCGGCTACGATTGGTCAACCGATTCCTTTAAGCTTTGTTATAGGTGAAACAGAGAACAAACCAGGAGGACAATATAACGATACATTACAAATTTCTATTGAACCTCGACTTTCACAGCAACCGTAATTATGCAATTATGTAAAAATTAAGCCGTAGAGCTCAATTTTATAAAACACAACGTCATAGAATCAAAACATGATTTGCCAGGCTCGGAATAAGTTATGCGTAAAGATAATTTAAAGCACATGCTCCTAATTGGTGACAATGGTATTAACAACCAGTTTATTCAGCGTGAAATAGAAAAATACAGTGACTTTTCTTTTAGCAGAGCATGTATGACAAGCATTGGGCGCTCGAGTAACCATAAAACTTTCGATGTCGTCCTTATTAGCTACTTACTCTTGGCAAAGATCGAAGATATCAGCATCATCTTATCAAGAATAGAATCTAATAAATGGGTAGTCTATGATGTTCCTGCAGACATTACCGGACAGAGTATTACTGTAATGCAACTATTCAACTTGTTTAATATAAAAGGAATCATCTATCAGGACGCTCCTATTGATCACCTTACCCGTTGTTTAAAAACAGTGTGTGACGACGATTTGTGGTTGCCGAGAAAGTTAATGTCACATATTTTAACTAATAGACACGATTACACTTTCAAGTCGAAGGTAATACTATCTAGCCTTACGAAAAGAGAAGTTCAAATATTCAAGCGAGTGATAAGAGGAGATTCAAATTTAGAAATATCAAACGAACTATTTATTTCAGAAAGTACGGTAAAAACACACGTATACAACATATATAAAAAAATAAACGTCAATAACCGAAAAGAAGCAATAAGAAAAGCAAATTTTATCAATAGTTTAGAGAACATTATACAACCAGACATGAAATTCAAAACATGAATATTCAATTCAAAGCTTGATCCCCGCTCCCCTTAGTAATTTTCTATACTAAAATTCAACAACAGCCGATCTCAGAAAACCTAAATCTCCCTGCACTCTTCTAGTCGGCGAAAAACTGTTTTCAAAAAGTTTAGGTGATCCGATTGACTCACGACTTGCCTAAGAAATCACCAATAGCACCATAAACCATATTAAGTGTTCATCTAGAACAAATAATCCTTGAGCTTCCCCTAAGGGGAAGCTTTATTGTCATGCTTTTACTGGAGTAAAACCGTGACTTACCATCCCTTCGCTTTGATCTTGCTTACCCTTTCGCCTAGCCTTTATGCTGCTGATTTTGGAAACTCTGCTCTAGGTAAAATGAAATCTCCAAGCTGTGTGTTTTGCCATAACCCCACCAGCCCATCAACTAATAGCACCTACCCAAACCTTTCAGGTCAAGATCCCCTCTATCTCTTTAATGCAATGAAAGCGTATCAAAACGGAGACAGACAAGGCGACTACGCAGATATGATGCGAGCACAACTGAGTAAGCTCAATGATCAAGATTTGAAAGACATAACCGCATTTTATTCATCTCAAGATAGTGAATAGCTGATGCGTTTAGCATTGCTTAAATGAAACACATCATATTACTTTAATGTGTTTTATTGATATTGTCGAGACAGGAATATCACAAGACTCAAGCTTTCCGACTTTAATATTGCTTCTTCTTTGAGGAAGCTCATAATAGTCAAAACAATAGTTATTAATGTTATTGACTTGATCTCCCAACGGTAGCAACTTATTTAATTTGGAAATATAACTAGGATGTAGCTTGTATAAATCACTAATGTTTTTTCTGTTAACCATCAACGTATTTCGATTTGTATTCGCGTAGCTTAATATTTTATTGCCTTTACGGTTTAAATCAAAATCACAGTTACTACAATTCGAAATCTGTGTAAGTATAGTCTCACCACTGTTACTTAAAAACACTTTAACCTTTGTATGATTTGTACTTAACACGCTGTTATTATTACTATTAACCTTAGTATAATCAAAATAGCCAACGAACTCGAAACCTCTATCAATTTCAAATAATCGATGTTCACCATCTGTAGAGATAACGTGCTCATCAACGATAAATGAACCAGAACAACCCACTAATATTAATGAAAACAATAGGTAAACCGTAGCTTTAAATTTCATAATTAACTCCATAATTATTTTTCAAAACCCTATAAGTAGAGGATTCCATAACTCATGTATTAGATGAAAATTAATAAAAAGCCCCAATATTCAATTGGGACTTACTCTCTGAAAGATGAATTAAGATGCTGCATTATCCATCAATTCTTTCTCCGTCTGGTATGCTTCAATGATCTTTTCAGCAGAAAGGTCAATATCTTCCATCGAAGTATGGCAACTCAAAACCGAGAACAGCATCGTCTTTAAGCCTTTGTAGCCCGAAGTTGATGGATATAGCGTTCCTTCTTCCTGCAAACGGTGAACAACTCGATCCGTGAGTTCATTGCGGTAGATATCATCACCTTGACCAAATTGAGCTGAGAAACGATTGGATACAACATCGTTCAGAATCGTGATGCCTTCTACTGCAGAAAGTTTTTTCGCCATACGCTGTGCTAGTTCAGTACAACGATCAATGTGCTCAACAATCCCTTCTTTACCTAATGATTTAAACGCTGCATACACAGGAACGCCACGTGCTCTTCTTGATGCAGAAATACCAAAGTTAATTGCGTTTCGATCTGGTTTTTCCATTGCATCGTTAAGGTAATCACCCATATTACCTCCACCCATAGCCTTAGATAGCGCTGCGGCGTCTTTTACGATGATCATTCCACTGTCATACGGCATGTTGAACCATTTATGGCCATCCGTATCAATAGAATCTGCTCTCTCAATCCCTTTCAACAGGTATTTTTGTTTATCACTAGCTGCTGCCCATAAACCAATTGCACCATCTACGTGTAGCCATGCATTACCATGCATTTCTACGGCATCAGCCAGTTCATTAAATGGGTCGAATGCACCTGAATCAATACAGCCAGCCTGTGCGCAAACGAGAGTTGGACCTTCTAGCGCAGAAATAGTCGCTTTGAGGTTGTCTGGAATTATGCGTAAGTTATCGTCTGTTGGCACTTTGACGATTGTTTCTAGACCGATACCAATCATTGACAGTGCGCGCTTTATCGTTGAGTGGATTTGGTCACTGACAACAACGTTAATACGAGGAGCTCCAAACAAGCCTTTGGTGACTACATCCCAACCAGCACGTTCAAGCAGTGTATTGCGGGCGGTTATCAAACCGGTGTATATAGCTTCTTGCGCACCAGAAGTGAAACCTACCGCCGTACCTTGATTTAAACCTAATAGCTCAACCATCCACTCTGCCGCTGTTTCTTCAACAACAGACATAGCAGGGCTAGAAACGTAATAAGGCACATTTTGGTCCCAAGCACTCACTAGCCAATCTGCTGCTAGTGAAGCAGGAAACGAACTGCCAATCGCGTACCCAAAAAAACGTGCACCACCCGATGCCATTAAACCAGCATCGACATTCTTTACCATTTCATCAATCACTCGTGATGGGTCTGTTGGTCGCAATGGTAAATCTCCGCCGATAGATTCACGTAAAGCTTGTGAGGTTGTACCTTTATCTACCGGTCTATCTGCTAAAGATTCTAGGTAAGAAACTGCATGTTTCAGAGAGCTTTCAAGTGGTAAGCGATATTCATTAAAACGGTGTGACATGATGATTCCTCTATTTGTTGTCTACCCAATAATGTTATTGGATCTGGGCTTTGAGGAATTGTCATATCACGCCACGCGAATACGATTTGCTAAAGTTCTTATGGCAAGAAAAAGAAAGCAAAGTGTCACTTCTAAAAACAAGATATCGAGTATTGAATCAAATATAATGCTTCCCCATAAACACCAACCTATAAGCACTGATGTCTACTGCGGAACTGTGAGGGAGTAAAACCGGTTTTGCGTTTAAAGAAACGAGTGAAGTTAGCAGACTCACCATAGCCGATATTGGTAGCTATTGACGTTATTGAGTCATCCGAGTGCTTCAGTCGAACCTGAGCCTCATTTAAAATAAGATCATCTAACACTTCGCGATAAGTTAAACTTGCGCCGAGTAAGCGCCTCTGGATAGTCCTAGGACTCATTCCCAATATGTTCGCAGCCGTTGATATAGGTAACTTTCCCATCGACAAGTATGGTTGCATGGCATATTTGAATGAGCACAAGAAATCACTAGGGATACCTTCTCGATCTGTGAGTACTCTTCGTTCTGACTTTTTTAGTGAGTTAACTTTCTGATTCAAAAGTTCGTTATTTAGGCGAATACCTGTGACTGAACGGAGTGTGAAAAACTGAACATGTGCTAACTTTGAACATTCAAAAAAGCACTCCGTATGTGGGCTAACAATTGTCACATACTTTTCTTTGCTGTTTTGTTTTGTCAAAGCTGTTACCAACTCATCCAGAAAAATGATCGAGAATATCTCGGCGTACTTAAACCAGTCTTGTGTAGCGCCCTCTTTTTCACGAACTAACCAGTAACAATCATTATGGAGCTTTAAAGATATTCTAACTCCGCTTGAGTAATATCGAATGATTTCACAGAATTCTTCTAGTGCTTCTTTTACAGTGCCCTCCCTTGCTTTAACCAAATGAGCAATCACGCCAGGTATATAGGTGTTCTTACACATTAACCAAACACGAGTCACAAATGTATCCAGCGAAACACTTTCACCAAACATTCTGATTATGTTGAGTAAAACAGTCTCAGGTATAAACGGGAATGCACATGTTTGTATGTCAACCGGTGCTTTTACGCCAGTAATCAAAGAATGGACATTAATATCTTTTTCACTAAAGAGTTCAGCTAGATCATGAATACAATCTGTGCGAACAAGTGGTACTCCTCTATTCATATGCTTTCACCTTCCGACCTTATTCACTTCACGTTGATATGTTGAAAATCCTGCCTAAGAATTAGAAAGCCCCTTATTAGTAAATTGAATAAGGGGCTAAATTCATACTATTTAGTTGTACTGAATATAAAGCATCTTTCTTAGGCTATTGCATCGATTCTTATCCAGAGGATCCCCTAAATACTCGCCTTCTTCTGCTGCCGTTTTCATTAATAACGCTCGTGCACGCTCATCACTAGGTAGATCTCGATATTTTTCATAGGTTTTCATTTTTAGAATTTTGTATTTAGAATTTTGGCTAAGGTCAGAAAAGTTATCGTAGCAGTAATTCATAGCACCTGAGTTTGCGCCAATCTTACTGGCATCTGTGATTGCATACGCGTTGGCAGTCAACACAATCATAGATAACGCGAGAGTCTTTATCAGTTTCATATCCAGTTCCATTTAACGTTAGTCTTATATAAATTGCAGTTATCGAGCTATTAAACTAACTGCAATTAATATTCAAAAAGTGATGTTAATCATTCATCTAACGCCATGCTTGCCATTTGGTGACACATCAAAAATAACTACTTTAATTGATGCCGATTGGACTCTTCCTGAGAATAGATTTCAATTTCATCACGTCAATAAAAATTTCAATGTCACGATATGGCCATTAAATCAAGATATTTGACCTTATGTTCGTCTTAAAAACAGTTCTCTCCCTCATTAATAATCTAATGGTTCATTGACGGGAGTAGAACACCTAAATCCCTACATATCAGAATCTTAAGTTGAGAGCCTCGCATGTCAGAAATAAAAAAAGTCGACACCGAAACGCAAAAAAAGAAACCAATTAATAAGGTTAAAATAACAACAAACAGTTTATTGGCATTCACCATCCTTTCCATCGGCATCGCTGTAGTTTCAGACAGAATTATTCCAACTACCGACAACGTTAGGGTTGAAGGAAACGTCATTTCCTTAAAACCGCAAGTATCAGGACAAATAGAGAGAATTAATATTACTGCAAACACTAACGTTGAAAAAAACGACGTGTTACTCAAAATTGTCTCTACCGACTATGAAATAGCCGTTAAACAAGCAGAAGCAAAATTGAAGATCGCCGGGCAGCAAGTTGGGGCGCAAATGGCCAGTATTATTTCCGCTCAAGCACAACTCACAACATCGTTAGTTGCACAACAAAATGCTCAGCGTCAGGGTCAACGAGTATTGGCTATGGCAGACAAAGGGGTCGTATCAAAGTCTGATGCCGATACAACACGTGCCACGATTGATAAAGCTAATGCTGAAGTCATGAACGCTCGCGCTAATCTAGAAAAAGCCAAAGCTCAAGTGGGTCCTGAGGGAGAGGAAAATGCCCAAATACAATCAGCACTACTTGAATTACAAAAAGCCCAATTGGACTTATCGCGCACAACCCTATCAGCGCCTTCAGATGGTGCGGTAACCAACTTGAGCTTATCAGAAGGTTCTTACGCTTCTTCAGGCTCTCCATTGATCACCTTCGTCGAAAGCGACAATTTATGGCTTGAAGCTTATTTTAGAGAAAATAGTCTCGGTAACATAAAACCAGGCGATGACGTTGAAATTGCATTAGATCTTGCTCCAGGCACGACATTCAAAGGCACAGTTTCTTCAATCGACTTGGGGGTCACATGGGGTAAAAACGAACAACTTGGTGACCTTGCGAATGTACAAAACCAAAATGGATGGTTAAGAGACACACAACGTATTCCAGTTACGATTAAAATAAACGAGCCATCGGCGATCCACTCAATGCGAATTGGAGGCCAAGCAGATGTCATCGTTTATACTGGCGAAAACACTCTATTTAACCTGCTTGGAAAAACCTGGATTAATATAGTGAGCTTGTTCTCTTATGTTCGATAAAATAGAGCAAGCACAAGAGCGTAGGATTTTTCGCTACGTCACGGCAGTCGGCCTAGCAACATTCCTTGCACTATGGTTTAACTGGCCATTAGCTTTTTGCACGCCACTTCTGACCGCAAAATTTATCGCTGATAAGCCTCAATTTCATATTCTCCATGTCAAACAGTTGGCCTACGCGCTTCTATCCACCGCTGCTATTGGATTCGCAGTATCAACAGGGCTACCTGAGTATAAAATTGCCTTTCTTTCTACACTCACACTCGGGATGCTTTGGGCATACTATTTGTTTACCGACCCTAAATGGGTCATGTTCGCAACATTCCTAATGATCGAACTGATATTACTTCCATCTATAACGATAATCGATCAAGCATCCGCGCTTAATGTAGGAATCGGTTTTGCGTTTTCAGGCACTTTGGCCGTCGCTTTGTACGCCCTTTCGCACGTTTATTTTCCAGAAGAAGAGAAGACGGACTTTGAAGGGTTTCCCGCATCCCTACTGACCAAAGAAATGCGGTGGACAGCCGCTGTGCGCGCATGGGTGATTTCGTTTCCGCTCGTATGCTTTTACTTCTATTTTCAACTTTCTCAGATACTGCTTACCGTTGCATTTGTAATGTTATTATCGTTAATGGCTAGCAGTGAAACGTCCGGTAAGACCGCGTTATTTTTCACAGCAAGTAACATCCTCGCAGGTCTAATTACATTCGTCGCTTTTCTCATCATATCTTTAGCACCTAATATGTATGTATATATGATGGTTGTACTCAGTGTCATTACGCTTTTCGGAATAAAGATTTATACCGAACCACAAAAGGCGCCTATATATATTACGGCCTTTACCGGGTTCAATGTACTTATGGGAACATCAATAAGCAGCGGCGCATTGGATGACAAATTCTACGTTCGCATTTTCCAGCTATTTTTAGTCTTGCTATACATGCTATTTATGACCTATTTCTTAGAGTCTCGATCTAGGAAATAATCCGTCAAACCAGAACTTTCTGTCGTTCCTACACTCTCATCCATTGTTACTAAGTGTTGTTAAATGGCAGGGAAACTCCTGCCATATCTAGTCAGGCGACATCCATAGCTCCTAGATAACACTGTAAAGACATGGCTTCAGGTACAACATAGCGCTTTACACGCCCTAGCGAACCCTTACAATGTGCAGCAAATATATTTATCAAGGTTTGTCTCTATGTCTATTCAATGGTTTCCGGGTCACATGCATAAAGCCCGCAAAGAAATCGAAGAAGTTATCCCACAAGTTGATGTGATCATCGAAGTATTGGACGCTCGTATCCCGTTCAGTAGCGAAAACCCAATGATCTCTTCACTGCGCGGCGATAAGCCTTGTGTAAAAGTGTTGAACAAGCGTGACCTTGCAGATCCTGAACTGACTCAACGTTGGATTGAGCACTTCGAGAAAGAGCAAGGCGTTAAAGCGATTGCGATTACTACTAGCGTAAAAGAAGAAGTTAACCACGTTATGGAGCTAGTACGTAAGCTGGCGCCACACCGTGAACAGATGGGCAAGAACATTCGCACAATGATCATGGGGATCCCGAACGTAGGCAAATCGACCATCATCAACTGCTTGGCTGGACGTACGATTGCGGTTACAGGTAACCAACCTGCGGTAACTCGTCGCCAACAACGTATCAATCTGCAAAATGGCGTGATCCTTTCAGACACTCCTGGAATCCTTTGGCCTAAAGTAGAAAACCCACACAGTGGCTTCCGCTTGGCTGCAACAGGTGCTGTAAAAGATACGGCAATGGAATACGATGAAGTGGCATTCTACACAGTAGAATACCTAGCAAAGCAGTACCCTAACCTTTTGCAAGAACGTTACCAAATTGAAGAGCTGCCAGAGTCTGACATCGAATTGATGGAAGCGATTGGTCGTAAGCGTGGCGCACTTCGTGCCGGTGGTCATATCGACATTCACAAATGTTCGGAAATCCTACTTCACGAATTGCGTAACGGCACTTTAGGTAAGGTAACGCTTGAGTTGCCAGAAATGATCACACAAGAGCTGATCGAAGTTGAAGAAGCTGCTGCTCTGAAAGCCGAACAACAGATTAAGAAGAAAGAGGAGCGTCGTAAGCGTTACTTGAAGAACAAACGTTAATCTCTCTTAATCATTTTTACATCAGCCTCTAAAGTATTCATGTTCTATTCCCCATAGAACATGAATATTGCCTGATACGGTTTGTTGATCTAGCTAACATACTGACAAATATATAGAAATGGTCGTTTACAATCCCAAAGACTGTGACATACTACGCAAATTATTGTGTATCAATCTCGGCTAATTTCTCAATGCGCTCTTATTCTGGGTTCAAGAATCAAAGATTTAAAACCTATTTCGATAATGAAATTTATTTGCCGTACATAAATTTCATCTACATCCCGATCTCAATATTCTGTGCTTTCCTCGTTACCGACTACATACACTTTGGGAGTGAGTGTCTTACACCTATCATTTTCAGAGTCATACTTTTTCTATTGATGATGGCTGTCGCCAGATACTGCATTACAAGCAAACCCAACGTTTTGGAACTCGTAGAAAGTACTTTCCTTGTAATTAGCTCACTTTTCTTGGTCTATGTCGGTCGACTTGCTATTGAGCTGAACAACTTCGATTACCAAGGCGGTATCATTTTAGTGATGATCTACATTGGTACGTTTTCAAGGTTGTCAGCCAAGTACAGTATCTCTACCCTGTCGTTTATCTTTTTGGCTTATCTCATCGGCCTTGCGCCACTGCTTTATGAAGCTGAGCCAAAGCATGAGATCGACACAATTTCTGTTTATATTTCGGCTTACATCCTAATCTCAGCGGCCTGTATAAGACGTAATTTAGAAGTACACAAACGTTTCGCTCAATCCGAGCAACTGCGTAAACAAGCGATTCAGCTTCGCAAACAATCCAATATGTTTGAGGCGCTTTCTTATCAAGACGCGCTAACGGGCTGCTACAACCGCCTTTATCTTCATCAGGTGATAGAACCGAGCATAAACCGTCAGCTATCCATTACATCGATCATGATAGATATTGATCATTTCAAATTGATTAACGACACCTACGGCCACCAAATGGGCGATATGGTGATCAAAGAATTGGCCGATGAAATTCAAAAACGACTACCGACCAGCAGTAACTGCTTTCGATACGGTGGTGAAGAGTTTTTGGTGATGGTTCAAGGAGAAACCGAGGCTTCAATTGAATCGCTAGTTAATTCCCTTTTAGAATCCCCTTCTCGCCTTAGGTTAGAAGTAACGATTTCAATCGGTGTGAAACATGCACCGCAGGCCCTTGGTTCTGTAGAGCAACTTATCGACGACGCCGACCAAGCACTCTACATTTCGAAGAAAGGCGGTAGGAATAAGATCACATGGTGTGATTAATCGCCCAGTATTTCACGCGTCTTAGCGAATCATTAAAACGGCCACGAATCCAATCAAAAAAGCCCCGAACAATTTAATGCTCGGGGCTTTTGTCTTTGTTCTTCGGCTTTAAAGTAACTTCGGTCAGAAGTTGTTAATTAGCAAAAAACCAGTATTAAACAAGAATCAACTAAGAATACACGACGCTTGCTGTTTTCTGTTCAAGTTCAACAGGAGAGTTCCAAGAAATCACTTTCTCGTTCACTTGACTACCGCATGGTGCGTTCCAAACTTGCTCAAGTTCTTCTTTGCCGCCAATCGCCTCATAAAAAGCTATCGCTTGGTGGTTCTCAGACATCACCTCTAGGTAAAGCCCTGAGTCCGAATAGTATTGCTGCAACCATTTTGATAATTCAGACAGTAGACGCTTACCAATACCTCTACCGCGATAATTATTGTCTACATGTAACGCATCAATGAACGTGCCACGCTCAAAGTTGTGATTACCAAACGCGCAGACGAAACCAACCAGTAAACCGCCTTCTTCAAGCAATAAAACATGTTGGTTGAAAGGAGGATTAATCAAACGAGTCTGCCAAATAACAGATCTGTCCTCCAAAACATCATTCTCTAAGTAATCATCAGCAAGAATGCCGCGGTAATATAGCTTCCAGCTATCCGCATGTAATTGGGCAATCCGCTCATAATCTTTATATTCAGCTACCTTAATTTCCATTTATTAGCCCTTAGTACTTCCATTTATGACTTGCTACTACATTTCACACTACCTTTATACAATATTTAAGTAAAACATACTAATACACGTTTACACTTTCAATCTTGACTTACACGTGTACGCTGATATTCTAGCGCACAGATGTAAGCTCAATGGAAATTTGCTAATGAATAGTGCCGATAACCCATCAACAAAAAAGCCGCCATTAATCTGGCTCAATATTTTTATATTCTCTTTTAGTATGCTGCTTGCTGTTGTTGCGGCCCCTGTTTATGGCTACTTTTTTGGCTATGGTATGGAGCACTGGATATGGCTAGCGATCTGTTTTACGTTCTGTAACCTTTCAATCACGACAGGTTATCACCGTTTATGGTCACACAAAGCTTTTGAAGCGCATTCAAGCCTAAGATTCTTATTTGCATTAGGTGGTGCATTTGCCCTGCAGAACAGCGCGCTACACTGGTCTTCTGATCACCGAGTACACCACAAGCATGTCGATAATAATGACAAAGACCCATACTCTGCAAAACGAGGGTTTTGGTACTCACACATAGGCTGGATGATTCGTAATTACAGTACCTCAATGTATGAAAACTATGAAAACTGTCGTGATCTTAAAAAAGACAAGATTGTTATGTGGCAGCACAAACACTATGTTCTGTTGGCATTGCTGATGAACTTCGGTGTTCCTATCGCTTTAGGTGTTATTTACGGTGACGTGCTTGGCATGTTGTTAATCGTAGGTGCGGTTCGTTTGGTACTTAACCACCACACAACATTCTTCATTAACTCTCTTGCTCACATCTGGGGGAGCCAACCTTTTACTGACAAAAACACAGCGCGTGATAACGGTGTGTTAGCAGTACTCACTTTCGGCGAAGGCTACCACAACTTCCACCACATCTTTGAGAACGACTACCGTAACGGAATCTACTGGTGGCAATACGATCCAACAAAGTGGTTGATCAAGAGTGCTTCGCTGATGGGACTGGCAAGTAAGCTAAAGAAAACCCCTCAAGCTCGTATCGAGAAAGCCGAAGCGTCTATGCTACTTAAACGCACGCAGCAAAAAATTATGCACCGTGCCGACAAGCAACAAATCGCAGACAAGCTTCAACAAGAGTTCGATGCTCTAGTATCAAACATGAACGAGTACTACGAAGTCAAAAAGCAACTACTTGAAAGTAAACGTGAAGACGTTGTGAAGAAGTACGAACACTCAGTTCTTAAAGTTCGTTACCAGCAAATCAAAATGAATTTCGAACAACAGAAGAAAAATTGGGTGATGACAGTGGAACAATATGCTTAAGGTGGAGTAGTACACTTAACACACCAATAACAACTCAGTTTATTTCTTATTCAAAAGCCCTCATCTTGCCATGAGGGCTTTTTTATTTCACAGATCTAATTAAATTCATGAAATTTAAGTATTTATTCTAATAACAGACACCAGTTCCAAATGTCACATTTTCAATGCAACAAAATGTCATTCCAGAATCATACCTGTGAGTAATGTCACTTACAGAATGACATCCATCTCATAACATGCGCGTCCCAAAATTCTTTCAGCAATCAGCGGACCCATTTTATGAAAATGTTAAAAACCTCTATCGCTTTCGCTATCTCTTCTGCGCTTTTAATTGGTTGCAGCAGCGACACTGATTACGTTCAACCTGAAGAAGTAAAGATCGCTACTTATAACTTGTCTTTTGATCGTGCGACATTCCAAGATCTCGTCACTGAAATGCAAATCGAACCTAGCGTTCAAGCGAGGTTGGTGTCCGATTATTTGGACAATACAATTAGCGCCGCTGACAAAGAAAAGGCAGCAAAAGTTATTCAGATCCGTAACGTCGCAGCTGTGATTCAAAAGAATCGTCCTGATGTGCTTATGATGGCTGAGTTTAACAATGACGGAACAGGTGCTGATAAATCAGCGCTTGAAGGTTTTCAAAAGAACTACCTTTCTGTTGCTCAAAGTATTGAAGGTGCAGGTGGCGACGCGAACCTAGAGCCAATCTCATACCCATACTTTGAAAGCTACTCAACTAATACAGGTTTACTGAACGAATTTGGTTTTGATTTAGATAATGATGGTAACGCTGGAACATTGCCAGGAGATGCGTGGGGCTTCGGTTTGTATCATGGGCAATACGCATTTGCTCTAATGTCAAAATATGAAATCGATACAGCCAACACTCGTACATTCCAAGAGTTCAAATGGAAAGATCTCGAAGGTGCCACTATTCCAACAATCACTGTTTGCGACGACCCTAGTAAGTTCCCAACAGGTATGGTTTGCGGCGATGAGTGGTACACGGCCGAAGAATGGGCAGAAGTTCGTTTATCTTCAAAGAACCACGTTGATGCGCCGATCCTCATCCCAACCAAAGATGGCACAGAAACCGTTCACTTACTGATGTCACACCCTACTCCGCCCACTTTCGATGTAGGTAAGAACATTGAACAGAACGCAGCAGAAGTCGACTTCTGGCACCAGTACATCCAAAACAAATCATTCATCTATGACGACTCAGGAAAAACTGGCGGCTTAGAGCAAGGTAAACACTTTGTCATGATGGGCGATCAAAACCTAGACCCAGTAGATGGCGACGGTATTAGTTCTGTAATGCAGGACTTGCACAATGATGTATTAGTTAACCAAGATGTCACCAATGGCAGCTTGTACCCAACAAGTTATGGTGCAGCTGAACATGCGGTAGATAAATCATCGTCTCACCCACAGCCAAACCGTATCACTTCGACATTTGGACTTGCTGTAGATTACGCACTGCCGTCCGCTTCATTAAACATTGTTGAATCTGGTGTTTATTGGTCAGCTTCGTACGAAGAAGGACGCAAGCTATTCAATGACTCACGAATTGGTGATTATGGTAACGGAAAAGATGTTTCTTCAGATCACCGTATGGTTTGGGTCAAAGCAGATTTCAGTAACTAACCCACTCAATTGAACCCTAAGAAGCCCCCATATTACTATGAGGGCTTTTTAATAAGCGTAACCGATTACCACTAGCTTTATGCTCTCGAGTTTGAATTGTGGACGCCAAGAACCATAGTTATTGGATTTCAGAACTCTTTCTTGAATCTGAATTTATAACTATATTACTTGCACTTATTGAGTTAAAAACCAAGGAATTAGAATGAGTAAGCTAACCATTATTGCAACAATCGTCTCTAAAGGAAGTAAGATTGAGTTAGTTAAATCCGAGATGATTAAATTGATCGATAAAACCCGTATTGAAGATGGCTGTATTAACTACGATCTACACCAAGATAACGATAATCCGGCTCACTTCGTTTTTCATGAAAACTGGGAGTCTGAAGCTCACCTAGAGCAGCACTTAGCAAGCCAGCACATCGCTGAGTACGTAGCTGCGACCGAAGATTGTATTGAAAGCTTTGTGATGAACAAAATGACGCATATTGCATAGCCGAACGACTCAATCCTAATTCAATAAAAAACCCTGCTCTTAACGCAGGGTTTCGCTTTTCTTGCCTGTCATACTTTTTCGAGTTCATTTTGCACCCGGCTCGATGTGCCACTTCCTCCCTCATAAACAGAGCCTAACCTATCCACAGTCGAAATATTCCTAAACGAATATCAAGCAACCTCACGAAAGATCATTCACATTCATTTAAATACTGTTCGCGCGCTTTGACCATAAACTAAGCGCCAAATTACAAGAACAACAGTCGACAGGAATGTAGATGAATACCAAACAACTTGAGAACGCTGTAAGTGAAGTAAGTTTATTCAATCAGCACCTCCACTTAATCCAATCCGTGCATACCATTCCGACCCCAAAAATGAATTGGGAGTCGATTACGATGAAAGCTGCGCCGGCAATGCCAACGGTTCGATTCGATCACTGTCTACTCATCAGACTAACACTCAGTTCGTCGTGTTAAATCACTTTATATACAAAACCATTATGTCGAAACACACTATCTCACGAACATCGCACCCATTAGCAAATACAATTTCATACACACGATTCCTACCAAAGCTAACTTTCGTTCTAATCGCTTTCTCTATGCCCCTATTCGCAGAAGAAGTTGAAGAAGTGGTACTCGAGGACGAAGTCGTATTAAATGAAGGTTCTGAGTTAAACGAAGAAGCTGAAGAATCTCCTTTTACGACCCTGACCAAGCTCGGGTTTATCTACTCTCAAAACACCAGCTCATCTTTATCAATCAACTCTGGAATCTCTGTTGGATACAAAAAAGAGAACTGGGGTCAACGTGTCCAATTCGATACGTACTATACCAATGCTGAAAATGATGAAGACGGCACTAATCGCTATACCACCAACTATGGCATCAGCTATGACTTAAACGAAGTCACCTATTTGGTTGCGACAACACGTTTTGAACACGACCACTTTGGTACCTATCGTAAGCAGTTCATTGCTGCTACCGGACTAGGTCGTCACTTTTATGATACTGAAAGAATTAAACTCCAAGGCTCCGCTGGTCCGGGTTACCGAATCAGTAAACGACAATCCTCCGATGAAGAGTTCCCCAACAAAGAAAACTATGAATTGATCGTTAATGCCAGTGTTGATGGCTCATTAACGCTCACAGAAACGTTTTCTATGGGCGCAACCGCTAACATGGCTTACGGTGAGGAAAACACCAACTACAACCTCAAAGGCTATCTAAAGAATATTCTGATGGGTAATTTGGCGCTAACCTTTGATACCGAATATATCTACAACACCACTGTTGCATCTGACCAAAGTAACGCCGAAATCTACAGCTCAATGAATCTAAACTACGATTTCTAACCGCCCTCACTGCTTTCTTCACTTAATCTAGCCCACAATAGCAAAAGGCCCTCACAATGAGGGCCTTGAAGTATCTAGCTAAATCTAAAGCATCTCGCTACGCTGTTTTCGCTCTTAACCGAGTCAGTATGTCCATCTGTTTTAGATTCGCCATACCAACGTACGCGACAGGCACTAAGAACAGTGAGAAGAAAGTTCCTGCTGTCAAACCTCCGACTAACACCAAACCAATATTGATTCGGCCTAATGAACCGGGACCATCCGCCAACGCTAATGGCAATGAACCGAGGATCATCGTCAGTGACGTCATCAAAATGGGACGTAACCTTGAACGCGCACTGCTTATCGCCGCTTCTTTCACACTTGCGCCAGATTTACGTTTCTCGTTGGCAAACTCCACCAGCAAAATACCGTGTTTGGTCACTAGGCCAACCAGCGTCAGCAATCCTATCTTTGAATAGATATTCAGGCTTTGTCCAAATACTGAAAGCGTCAAAATCGCACCCACAATACACAATGGAACCGTCAGTAAGATAATCATCGGGTCGACAAAGCTTTCAAACTGCGCCGCCAAAATCAGGAAGATGAAAATCAACGCCAATACGAACAACACCTGTGCACCGGCTGTTGAATCGACCAAGTCTTTTACAATGCCATTGAACTCGTAGCTCTGAGCAGGTTTCAATAAGCTTGGTACTGTGCCATCAATGTAGGCCTTCACATCACTTGCCGTGTATCCGGGCATCAAGTCCGCGGTAATTTCAGCACTATCTTTACCCATGAACGTCTTGAAGTTGGATTCTGATGTCACTTGTTTGATTGATACAAACTGAGATAAAGGAAGCCTTTGACCCGACTGTGAATCCACATACAGCTTATCGAACACCTTGAAATCACCAAGGTCACTTCGGTTCACTTGCACTTGAATTGGGTAAGTATAACCGTCGTCCGCTTGCAAATCTGCCGCTTTGACAGAACCAAGGAACGTCGATAACGCATTGGTTACATTACCGTAATCAACACCAGATAGCACAATCGCATTGCGGTCAATCGACAAGTCATAACGTAATTGGTCACGCAACATTGAGTTCTTAATGTTGGTCACACCCTCGTAATCCTCTAGCGTATTGACGACCTCACTTGCGGTTTCAGACAGCACCGTGGTATCACGGTTAACGGTAGTCAGTTCAAGGATCATGTTGGTTGCAATGTTTAAGTTATCTGCTGAGCGCACCTTGAAAGACATGCCGTAAGCAGAGACCGAACTTTGTGCTTTAGCGATAAATTCATTCACTAATTCATCGGCAGACTGGTCACGTTCGCCCCATGGTTTCAATAGAACGTGATTAGTCGGTGTACCTTCAATGTAAGATAAGTTCGCTTCTACTGAAGTATCACCTTTGAATACACTGTTAAGTTGCTCATTGTTATCTAGATGGTACTGACGACCAACCCCTGTTGGCGGCGTAGAACTCACCTCAACAAAGCCAGTATCTTCCGTTGGAAGCAACACTTGAGGCATTTTCCAAACCGCCAAAGCAGACAGAGCAATCAGCATCAAAGCGATACCACTCATCAGAGCCTTACGATCAAACCATTTGCCCAGTTCATCGGTGTATAAGTCCGATAGCACATTCAGTTTTGCATCAACCTTCTGATACCACTTCGCCGGGGTTGATACTGGCTTCATTAAATAAGCACTCATCATTGGTGAGAGCGTTAACGCCACAAATCCAGATATGATCACCGCTGCCGCAAGTGTGAACGCGAACTGCCTAAATAGATCAGCGGTTAAACCAGCCATCAAGCCTATTGGTAAGTAAACAACCGCTAGAGTCAACGTCATCGCAATCACTGGGAATACGATCTCTCGACATCCTTTAATTGCTGCATCAAATGGGGTTTCACCCTCTTCAATATGTCGGTAGCAGTTTTCAGCAACAACAATCGCATCATCGACTACCAAACCAATGGCAAGAATGATCGCCAAAATCGTCAGTACGTTGATGCTAAAACCAAGCAAGTGCATTACAGCAAACACACCTATCACACACACCGGGATGGTGATGATCGGGATAGAAGCGACTCGAAAAGAGCCAAGGAACAGAACCACAACCGCTGAAACCAGAACAATCGCCTCAACTAAAGTCATAAAGCCTTCGTCAATTGCCGTTTTAATGAAATCAGCTTGGTTATAAACCATCTTCATCTCAATGCCTTCTGGCAACTGAGGCTGAATCACATCAATCTGTTTCTTAACTTTATTGGCGACGGTTACTGGGTTTTCACTTTTCAGTGGCAATACCTGAATCGACATCGCTAGGTTGTCATCTACACGAAGAATACTTGGCGTTAGGCTCTCTTCACCCATTTTAACTTCAGCGATATCACCTATACGAATAATCTTGCCGTTATCGACACGAACCACCAAGTCTCGCACGTCATCAACGCTGGTCACTTGGTTTACGGGGTTGATTGAGAAGTCTCTTACCTGCCCCTTGATAGTACCCGCAGTAAATGTCGCGTTGTATGAGCTCAATGTTGCAACCACATCGGATGCACTCATCTTGAGCGCCATCATGCGATCGGGTTGTAGCCAAACACGCACCGCTTTTTCACTACCCCCATACGGCCCCCAAATACCGCCCACACCTTGGATGTGTTTAAATTGAGGCACGACTTGCTGACTAATGTAGTCGTACATATCTTGCTTAGACATCTTGCCTGTATTCACAAACGTGATGATGTTACTCGGCATACTGGTGTCAGAAGAATCATCCGTTACCGTTGGCTTATCCGTCATACTCGGCGGGAAATCACCAATCGCTTCGACACTGCTGCGCAGGTTGTTCATCAAGCTGGTGTATTCGACGTCATCAATGTCATCTTCAAAGATAATTTTTAGATTACATGTTCCTTCCTGACAGTCCGTCGTCATGGTTTTCACGCTGTCGAGGCCAGTTGCGGCGGTAATTAGCTTATCTGCCACATTGCGCGACATGAACTCTGCACTGGCGCCATTGACCGCTGCTGTTACCGTTGCTGACGGTGTTTTATGTTCAGGAAAGTATTGGATTGAGAGCTTTTGAAACGAGAGAAGCCCAAGCAAAACAATGGTGATGCTCAGTACAGAAGCAAACACCGGGTGCTTAATACAGATCTCAGGAAGCTTCATTCAAATTCTCCTTCGTTGCGGCTTCCTTGCTTTGAGTTTCGCTTACTGATTTCTCAACAGTCGAGCTTGTTTCTGCTTGCTCGCTGTTTTCGCGGATCGTTTCGTCTACACCTTTTGATGCTTCAGTCCAATCAACCGAAGGCTCAATCGGATGTGGTTCATCCACCTGTGTTACGGTCTTTTCTACTTGAGGCTCAGCAGTCTGCTGAGTGTTCTCTTTGTCTGTCGGCTCTGTGATTAACTCAACCGTTTTTTGTTCAGCATTTGGATTCATTACCTTAACTAGTGAGGCTTTCTTGAGATTCTGTTGCCCCGTCACAACGACGTTATCACCTAGTTTTAAGCCCTTTTCTACAACAACGTAACCATCGTTAGTATTTACGCCTAATTCCACAATGCGTTGCTCGATTTTTTCACCATTCACTACCCAAACAAAGCGCTCCGCATCTCTTGCTTGAACGGAATTTTGAGAAACCACCATCTGCGTCGAGTCTTCGCTCGTCATCTGACTTACTTTGGCAAACATACCCGGAACCAAGCGATGTTCTGGGTTAGTCACGCGCGCGTGTACTTCTACACGGCCTGAACTTTCGTCCACCGCCGGCGCAATGTAATCCACCACGCCAGAAAAGGCTTTATCGACAAATGCATCAACTTGGATGGAAACATTCTGACCTAGTTTTGCGTTACCCAAGTCAGACTGTCCAATTGAATACTGAACTTCGACAGGATCGAGTTTGATCAAACTCACCAACGCAGTTGAGCTATCAATCTTACTACCCACTGAGTGAGTAAAATTTGTTAGCTGCCCATCAAATGGCGCAACCAACAAATAGTCATTCATTAGCGCTTCTTTCTGACGGAAATCAGCCGCAGCTAAATTCGCCTGCTCTCCCAGTTCTTCAACATCTTGTTGAGACATAGAGTCAGGCTGTTTCTTTAGTAATTCTTGTACTCGCTTTAATTTCGACTTTGCTAACGCTAGAGAGCTTCTTGCTTTGTCTAAATCGGCTTTCGCTTTGGTATTGTCCAGTTGAGCGATCAACTCGCCTTTTTTAACTGAATCTCCATCTTTGAAATGGATATTGAGAATTTTGTCGGAGGCACTGAATGTCAATGCAGCAGAATCCGTTGCCCTGATTTTGCCAACCTCGTTGATTGAAGATGTGAATGCTTGTTTGTGCGCTTTTTCGATAGTCACAGGAATCAAGTTTGAGTCTTGGGCAAACGATGGAGAGATATGTAAGGCAAACAGTGCCAAACAGATTGTTTTGCTAAGCTTTGTAAATTTCATTTTTAATAACCATAACCGTCAAATTCAAATGAATTAAACGTTTTTCTAAGCAGCTATTTTTTACTTAATGAGCTTCCAGCTATTTAAATAATGCTAAAACAGCTAATAATGAGAATTGGGCTCAACTCACTGTCGAGCCCAGCAATGTTTATATGATTCCTAAAGTTTTCGTTCTAAACTCCAAAGTAAAAGTTAAAAACGATGTTGATATTGAACACCAAGTAAAACAGCGTCAGCGCTCACATCTGCAGTTATATTGGAACTCGTTCCTGGAATCGTCGTCAGGCTTTCGTCAATATTTTGTGATTCTCCGATGATAAAGCCGACACCAATGTCCACAGAACTGGCAGCCGTGAAGTTATACGTCCCTCCGACTGTAAGCCAATGACGGTTAACATCAGGAATAGAGAGCGATGTGAGTTCGTCAGTCGGGGAAATGTCGTACATGTAGCCCGCTCGTAGAACGATGTCTTTTGACATGGTGTATGTACCACCGACAGAAACATGTCCTGCATCCTTCCATTGATACTCTTTAATTGAGTCGTCATAAGAGTCTGAAGTCAGCGAATCAAACTCAGACCAATTTACCCATTGCAGACTGTAATGGAATGCCCATTGCTCGTTAAGCTGATGCCAACCAGAAAACTCCAATGTATCTGGCAGTGGTACATTCATCTTGTCGGCAGGCACTCCACCTTTAGTAATATCCCCTTCAACTTCGATATCCGGGCTATATCGATAAGTAATTCCGAACCTGTTGTTTTCATTAACTTGGTAAGTAGCACCTACATTGGCGCCCAGCCCAAAACCATCAGCATCAACGTCCAGCAGGTTTTTTCTATGAATTTCGCCTTCCCCATAGATGACATCTAGCCCTGCACCTAAATTGATCTTTTCAGAGAGCTCATAAGCGACAGCAAAGCCGACATTGATACTTGAGAGTGCCGTTTTTCCACCAAACTCATCCGCTTCAAACGACTCATCAAACTCAACATCGGTACCGAAGTTAGAATGCACAGTGGCACCTAAGGTAAATTTAGAGCCTTGAATCGGATGAACATAGTGAAGGTTTGGAACCAATGTTCCCGCATCGAGAGATTGATCATCGAGTGTTTCTGTATTGCCTATCATCGGCGTGTAACTCACATTAGAAACATCGATACCACTATCGATATAAACAGAACCTACAGACAACATAGGTCGTTCAATATATGCCATTGCAGCGCTGTTCTTAGCGACGATCGCAGCACTGTCAGCTATTACAGCATCCCCGGCAAATGCTCGACCTAAACCCGTTGCAGACTGCGCGTTAAGTTGAAATCCAGCCGCGTTGGTCAAGCAAGGAACAAGAGCTGCTGCAGTGCCCAATATGAGTTTATTCTTCATCTTAAGGCACCTCAGTTTCGATATGATCTTCGTTGTTTATAACTACGACTGAGCCGTCACTCATTACCATTGAAGCAACGGCAATTTGTTGAGTGCCCACCGCTTCACGAACGTCTGACATGTTTTCACCTGGTGTGCCCGGCAATCCATTTTCATCAACAGGCCCTTCATAAGGAAACAAATACGTACCGTGTCCACCTGTTGTCGTTCTTATGACTCCACCGAGTTCGATCTGATCACGCTTTGTACCCGTTATTGGGTCTAAGCCAAGCGCAGTAATCAGTGGTTCAGTACCAGTACGAATGTTATCTGGCGCGGTATTCGGAATTACGCTATCTGGGACATAATCAACACCAACGTCACAGGTTTCCCCGCAATCTCCAACGGCAGCTAACAAAAGAGTTGGTTGCTCAGCAGCTACTTGGCGAGAGATAAAGCTAGCAGGGTCAGCACTATCAATTGTTGCTTGAACCCCTTGTTTAAGGTCAGTTACAACAAGATCAAATATGTCATTCTCCAGCTGACTCACAAGCAGCGCGTTATCTGTTGAAAGTGCGACAAACTCCCGAAGCGCTTCAATGCACTGCTGATTCGTTGCTTCTGTTGTACATGTATCTGGTATCACAGTTTCAGCAATACCGCGCTGAACATCTGGGGATTTCTTAACCCCTTCTGACATTTCAGGACCTAAGGTTTGAGAAGACAAAACCAAATTGGTTAGCCCCTGCCCCGGAACAACAAAGTTCACCGTATTGAATTCGAAATTAGAATTAGTATCCGAGTGAAAATCAGGGCTTGCTTGGCTAAACTCACTCACCATTACCGACATAATTCCACCCAGCGATTGTCCAATTAAGTGAACGTCATCTTTTTTCACCCAAGCTTCTTGGCTTAGCGCATAACGAAGACCTAAAAAGTCAGACACTGATTGCTGAAGGTTAGAACGCAGTGCTAAAGGGGAATCAATATTGATGAAGAACGCCTTGTTTGCTCGAGCACTGATTTCTATTGGATTTTCTGGGTCGCTAATGTCATACCGCATTCGCTCACCATGATATGGCATGTCGATCGCAACGACGGCGTAACCTTTTTTTGTATATTCCGCAGCCATCAAAGAAGCGGTACCGCGTTCAGCCGTAACACCATGAATAAATATTGCTGTAGGTAACTGACTACTTTTGTCCCATCCATTAGGAACATAAATATCTGCAGTTATATCTAACTCTTCGGTTATCTTCGGAGTTGGGACTCTTTCCGTAGGGAAACCACCATCGATGTTTGTAATCCATTCGTAAAGTGGAGGACAGTTATCCTTCGGTTCAAACTCATCAATGATACATTCTGATTCTCTTGCTTTAGTAAAAGGTAAATAGGAAGGAATCTTAAGCTGTTTGGTATAGAGATCGTAATCTTTCTTCCGTTCTGTAATCGGATTTAACTGACTAGTAAAAGAACTTCCAAATACCTCATGGTTATATTTCATCGCATCCAAGGGAGCATAAGAACTCTGAGTTTTAAACTGTGCGGCATATACAGGAATTCCTTTACCCGGATATATCTCTTCATATGAGCTTATAGCGCTGATAACTTGAGTGTGGAGATCTTGTTCTTTGTCGTTATTAAATTGTGCCTCGGAGTATATTAATTGATCAAAGCTAGCGTCTGCTTTTAAAGGTTCGTCAAATTCAGTTTTAACTCCATCAGTCACAACGATCGAATAAGTCGTATCTTCTTTTAATCCTGATTTACACTGAATAATAATATTAGAACCATCAGCTGATATTTGAGTGCCAACTTCCTCACCAGTTGACTCATTAATTAACACCACGTTCCCCGATAAAGTTTCATTATTCAGTGGAAAACGCTTATCAGAATTAACACTTTGTAAAGGAATTAAAATCGGTTCCGCACAAAGCCCCCAACCGTCTAGGGCTGCGTATGAATTGTTATAGTCCTGATAATAAGCATCATTGGTCGATGACATCGCGGCAGCGGGCTCACCGACTCCGGTAATGGTGCCATCGTCGTCGTACCCATATCCGTCGTTCGGTTTTGGTAGTTCATTAATGTTGTAAGGAACCAATACTGAAACAGGTTCTTGAGTCGAGTCTTCAGACTGACAGCCGAGTAAGGCAAGCGTAATTAGTCCACATAGATATGGCTTATTGAATTCGTTCAAAACAGCTCCTTCGTAGTTTTCGCATTTAACTGGTGTGGTCGTGCGATTTATCGTTATTTGAGTTGCCGGTTGAGTCGGAGGTAAGTTCGACTGTTATTCGCAGAGAGCAAGGCAACACAAGTTGGAATGACACGTTGATAAAACTACGTAAGAAATTTGAGCATTTAACCCACACCCACTAAATCAGCGTCACCTGTTAATGATCCAATAGCTACTAACGGCAGGCACCTGAAACCGCATTAAACAACCTCAAAAAGGTATATAAGGAAATCTAATTAGGTTAATAATCAACATAAATTCAGTTACTTAAATATCAAAGACGATGAAATCAGTAAGTTTATGTTTGTTGTAAGATTTGTTATATTTAGGTTAGAACGCTTATAACAATGAGAACGCAGATGTCTGCTGAATTTATTATCAATGATGATATACAGGTCAATTTAGAAGAGAGTGAAATCCATCACTTTAAGACGGGCCGTACCTACCCAATAGGTTCTAATGAATCAGAGCTGCTTAAGTTTTTTATCTCGAGACCCAATGAGGTGATCACTCGCCAAGTTCTGATTGAACAAGTGTGGGTGTCTAAAGGTATCTACGTTGAAGATGGCAGCCTAATGCAGACCATCTCGATTTGCCGAAAAGCATTAGAAGATAAGAGCGGGATGATCATCGTCACTGAGCGCGGTAAAGGCTACCGATTTGCAGGACAAGTGACACAAGACAAGGAACACGCGCTGCGTAAAATTCAATCTCAACCAAAACAAGAAACGAAACAACCTGAAGACAATACAGCGCCTGAAAGCTCAACAACCGAGACAACTGCCGCACCAAAAAAAACAAACAGTGTGTTAGCACTGATTGCATTATTTGTCGTGACTGCGGGGTTATCCCACTATTTGTTTTCTTATTTAGATAGAAATAGCCTAGGCGAAGATCTCGTGGGCCAGCATTTTATCTCTTGTAAAATTGAATCCGACGAATTCACTTTTAACGAGTTATTCAACGTCACGCTTTATGAATATAAGGGACGAAAAATAATCATCGATAATTCAGGAAAATCTCTGAGCTTTCCAGCAGGATTTAAAGGAGTGACTTGTGAATAACAAAACGAATACAGCAATTTTTGTGGTACTGCTTGGCGTATTAGTCGGCTGGCTTTCTACTTTTATTCCTAAATCACACCTTGAAGGGCATTATTTAGCAAATACAGCATCAATTATTAACCCGTCCAATAATATGATTCATAACCAGTCTTCTATTAACATCGAATTTAAGAAGAATGACAGTTATGACCTATTATACGTGTCGACCAAGCAAGTCGGTTTTACGTCATCAGGATCTTACTCTGTCACTCAACACGACATCTCACTGGATGAGAACCAACACCAGCAAATCATCCCGAATCGCGAGTTATCGTTTTACGAAAAAGTCATGATAAGTGAAGGTTCTACACTATCGTCTGACGCCATGCCTTACATTCCATTGAATAGAGAAGAGTTTTTACTGGTGACGCGTTATGGGATGATTCATTTTTGTAAGAAGGTAGTCTGCTCTGAGCTGTCAACGTATTCAAATGACACTCCTGACGTTGATATAAACTAAACTCGCTCGGCTATTTTAAGCTTAATTATAACTTGTGTTTTAGCGCTTACTTATGGGAAGTAAGTAGGCGTTAAACATAAGTAATCTTTAAACATAAGTAATCTTCAAAGCTAAGATTTTCACCTCTTTACTCCGATAAATACCCACTTCGTTACACGTTTCCTTCCAAAGTACAAAAAACACTCATGGTTTATAAAACAACGCCTACATATGCAACTAGAACAACCAAAAGTGATCCAAGTTATATTCTAACAAGCTACAAAATTTGTTTATTAACATCTGAATAACAGTAGTTAATCACGATTTACAACCACAATTAACATCGAAAAAAATGTTTGTCTTAGATCATATCAACCTCAACTATGCCTCGTGCCACAGTGCAGTTTTCTGTACATTCATTGTCATATTCTGAAACACTTTCTTATATTTTTTAAACTTTGTGGAGATTTCTATGTTAGAGCTCTTGATCGGATTAGTGATTACTATTGCTGTTGGTTACTTTATTGTAAAAGGCTATAAAGCGGCGGGTGTATTACTAACTGCTGGCCTTGCCCTACTTCTTATCACCGGCCTTATTGGTCACACAGTCTTACCAGCTAAAGTCGCTTCAACAGGTAACATGGTTACCGACTCACTAGAATTTGTTAAATACATGCTTCAGTACCGCGGGGGCGGCCTAGGCATGCAAATCATGCTTCTTTGTGGTTTTGCTTCTTACATGACGCACATTGGTGCTAACAATGTGGTAGTGAAACAGTTCTCAAAACCACTTGCTGCGATCAAATCTCCCTATGTACTTCTTGTTGCGGCTTACATCGTAGCGTGTCTAATGTCTCTAGCAGTAAGTTCTGCAACGGGTCTCGGTGTACTATTGATGGCAACCCTATTCCCAATGATGACGGCAATGGGTATTTCTCGCCCAGCGGCAGTTGCGGTTTGTGCATCACCTGCAGCCATCATTCTTTCACCAACCTCTGGTGATGTGGTAATCGCGGCAGAAAAGTCAGGCATGTCTCTTGATGTGTTTGCTGTTCAAACGGTACTGCCTGTTTCTATCTGTGCGATCATCGTGATGGCGGGTGCGGCTTTCTTCTGGAACAAATACCTAGATAAGAAAGAAAACACACCAATGGAAAAAGTTGACGTTTCTGAAATCGAAACAACGGCACCAGCTTTCTACGCTGCACTTCCATTTCTACCTATCATCGGCGTTTTCCTATTCAACGGTCGTACGATTCCAGGGCTTTCACTTGATATCTACACCATTGTGGTAGGTTCTATCTTCGTGGGCGCGGTCATCGATTACGTTGTTAAGAAGTTTGACGGCGAGAAAACATTAGAAGATTTAGACTCTTGCTACCAAGGTATGGCTGACGCGTTCAAAGGCGTGGTAATGCTGTTGGTTGCGGCAGGCGTATTTGCTCAAGGTCTAATGTCTATTGGTGCGATTGATAACCTAATCGGTCTTGCTGAATCTGCAGGCGCAGGCGGTATCGCATTGATGCTTATCCTGACGGGTCTAACGGTGGCTGCAGCTATCGCGACAGGTTCTGGTAACGCGCCATTCTATGCATTCGTAGAACTGGCTCCATCACTGGCTGCGAAAATGGGCTTGAACCCAGCGTTCCTAATCATCCCAATGCTTCAAGCATCGAACCTAGGCCGTACCATTTCGCCAGTATCTGGTGTAATTGTAGCGACATCTGGTATGGGCAAAATCAGCCCATTTGAAGTAGTAAAACGTACGTCTGTACCTGTAATCTGTGGTCTTATTACGGTTATCTTTGGTACGCTTGTATTGGTTCCTATGGCAGCGTAAGCCAACGTTAGTAAGCACAGCTACTTAGTAACACCAATATCGATATAAAATGCTTAAACAAAAGGCGCTGAACTTAATAAGTTCAGCGCCTTTTTAATATCACTGTCTCAACATCGTTAAGACTATCGAGACACGTATAAGCAGTCAGGCTTGAAATAGTTTTATTTCAAAGGAACAAGCCCTACTTCATTTCACCATAGCGTTCTAGATACAGAACCGTGGCAGCAGTACGTGAAGGCACTTGCAGCTTTTTCAGCAAGCTTTTCATATGTACCTTAACTGTCGATTCAGAAATAAACAGGTGATCAGCGATCTGTTTGTTGCGGTAACCTTTCGCAACTTCTTGAAGGATTTGCATTTCGCGTTCAGTCAGTTGGTCGAAGATATCATTACGGCTACCTGCGTCATTTAAGTAACGAGCAACCACACTGCTGTATGCCTTGTCACCACTGTGTGCTTGCTTAAGCAGTTCGATTAACTCATCGGGTTCTGTGTCTTTCAACAAGTAACCATCAGCACCCGCTTTTACAATCGCTTCAATGTCTGCAGGGCTATCAGAGACAGTCAGGATTACAATGTTTGCGCTTGAGCCGTCAGTACGAAGTGCTTTCAGCGTATCAAGTCCAGACATACCTTTCATATTAAGATCCAATAAGATCAAATCAGGTTCTTCTTCATGGGCAAGAGCGACTGCTTCAGTACCGTTACTTGCTTCTGCAATCACTTCGAATTCATCTTCAAAGCTCAGTAATTGACTTATACCTCTACGCATCAATGGATGATCATCAACCAGCATTACTTTACAAATCGTCAACTTTAACTTCCTTCAAACTTTTATATTTCAATATGACTGTACAGCCTTCACCTTGAGCTGCTTCAATCGTTAAGTCGCCATTCAGTCTTGCCGCACGCTCCTGCATAATGCTCATCCCGTAGTGGTTCGTCTTGGAACTACTTGAGTCAAAGCCATCTCCATTATCTTTAATCACGACTAATACTTCACCGTCCTCATCGATACAGCATACATCTATCAAGTCGGCATTGGCGTGTTTTATTGCATTTATTGTTGCCTCACGAATCAACTGAAGCAAGTGAACCTGACTGTGTGCATCAAGCTCTATGGATGAAAGATTATTGGTTAGGTTAATCTTTGCATCTGTTCTTTCGCTGAGCTCTTCAAGCATGGTGCTCAAAGCATCTCCGAAGTTGCCCTCTTTTATGGTCAACCTGAATGTGGTGAGTAGCTCTCTTAACTGAGTATAGGCGTCTGCTAAACCGTTACCGATTTCCGACGCTATTTGTTCTGACTGCTCTCTGTGTTGCTGCTCTGGTAACTTACCAATCACACGCTTTAATAATGTAACTTGGATTTTCAAGTAGGATAGTGATTGAGCCAGTGAATCGTGCAACTCACGTGCGATCGTCGCTCGTTCTTCCATAATAATAAGCTGTTCGGCTTTCTTTTGGGCACGATTATAATAAATAGCTCGAGATAACAGTTGAATAAAGCTCTCGATCAACGCCTTGGTAGAATGCCCATGGTGATACGAACAGTACAAGTAACCGAGAATGAGTTCGTTATCATCTAGCTTCATCTCGAACTTTTCGTAATCTAAATTCGAATCGTAGCCTTCATCCATAATCAATGAACGACCCGAGTTATCAGCTATCTCAAGCCTTAACGACTCTATTCCTTCTAGACTGACTAGGTGCTGCAGAATAGCTCGGAAGTTTTCTGGGGCGATACGTGTAACCGTAAGTTCTTGTGACGAGTGATAAAGTGCCTGCAGTGACTGGTTAGCATTTTGTAGTTCTACCGTCTTAGCATCTACTACATCTTCAAGATTGCGATAAAGCACGCCGAGATCTTTCGCCATCGAGTTAAAGGTTTTAGTCAAAATGCCCATTTCGTTGCTACTGGTCACTTTGAGTTCTACTTCAAAATCACTGTTCTTAATTCGCTGGCTGGCTCCAACTAAGGCATGTAGCGGTTTAACAACTTGTTTACGTACAAAGTGAACAACAAAAAGAGATATGACGAGAATTCCGCCTAAACCAATACCACCAGCCCACGCCAGTTTTATCAGCTTATCTTCAGAGAACTCTTGCAGCTTAAAAACGAAGCCATCGATTTCAGTCACGAAGTTTTCAACTAACACGAGATAGTGTTTGCGATCTTCACTGTTCAATACACGTTTCAGCTCATGCCAACGGCCAATGATTAGATAGTAGTCTTCTGTGATGTCTGTCGGAACTTCCCAACTTACCAAATTGGTCATCGACGGTGAGTAAAGAGAGCTTTCGAATTCACGGATATGAGAATCATAATCAACTGATTCTATTTGAATATCATGGGCTAGACGGTAACTCTGCATTCGCATCGAACCTGCGACATTCACCGCTTCTGCATCATTCAGACTTGAAGCCAATGTAAAGATAGCAAAGCCAGTCGTAGTAACCGACAACAGCAGTATAGATAGCAGTGACTTAGCTATCGTACTCGTTACAGATGAAACCGGTTTTATAAGCAAAAGAGCCTTCCTATTGATAAATGACTTGCCAGCAAGATCGTATTGTCACACATCAAAAATCATAGCTCCATTCAATATGTGATCACTCGCTTCGTAATTTATTGATCTGAGACAATATATGCCCCCAATTAGCCCTAAGGGGGTATTTATACAATTGTTTCTAAAACTACACTACTTGTGAGGACAAATTACAAGATATTAATGGAATAATGACCTACAATTACAACATCTTAGCAACATCTATGGGTATCTAGTGGTAGATCTATCAAAACGCCGTCTATTTTCTAGGCAAAAAGTTGATTCAAGCCAGATTCGTTTGCCTTGGATTAAAAACCTAGAAAGCTTTGCAGATGACTGCACTCGTTGCGGTAAATGCATCGAGAGTTGTGAGACTGAGATAATCATTGTAGGCGATGGTGGGTTTCCTACTGTCGATTTCTCAATTGATGAATGTACGTTCTGCTATCAATGCGCAGACGTTTGTCCTGAACCCATTTTTACGCCAAAGCAAGGAGAGCCTTGGCAAGCAAAAGCAAGTATCTCTGATAAGTGTTTAGCGCAACAAAATGTTGAATGCCGAAGCTGTGGTGACATGTGTGAACCTATGGCCATTCAATTTCAACTTAGAGCAGGCAGTGTTGCTCTACCAAAAATCGAGTTAAATGAGTGTAACGGTTGTGGAGCCTGCGTAGCAGTTTGCCCTACTTCAGCTATTCTTGTGAGTAATGCATAAATAAAAATAACGAGAGCAATTTATGGCACTAAATGAAGTGCATATATCAAGTTTAGTCGTGCATGTGAGCCCAGAGCATCTCAATGAGATCAAAGCAGAGATCGAGCAATTCGATAACGCTGAAATCTACGGAGATAGCCCTGAAGGCAAAATCATCGTGGTCCTAGAAACCGAAAACCAAGGTTTTGTAACGGACACCATCGAAGCAATAAACAACATTAAGAACGTTTTAGGGACAGCTTTGGTTTATCACCAAATCGAAACTGGACTAGAAGAAACGGATTTAGAAACTGGAAGCAACAATTCTCAACTTGAGGGTGAAGTATGAAAATGACAAGACGTGCGTTTGTGAAAGCAAACGCAGCTGCATCAGCGGCAGCCGTTGCAGGTGTGACACTACCAGCAACAGCAACCAATCTGATTGCTAGCTCTGATCAAACAAAAATCACGTGGGATAAAGCGCCTTGTCGTTTTTGTGGTACGGGCTGTTCGGTACTAGTAGGTACTCAAAACGGCAAAGTGGTTGCGACTCAAGGCGACCCAGAAGCACCGGTAAACAAAGGCCTTAACTGTATCAAAGGCTACTTCCTTTCAAAAATCATGTACGGCAAAGACCGTCTAGAACAGCCTCTTCTTCGTATGAAAGATGGCGAGTTCCATAAAGATGGTGATTTCGCACCAGTATCTTGGGACAAAGCGTTCGACGTGATGGCTGAGAAATGGAAAGCATCTCTTAAGAAGAACGGCCCAACAGGTGTTGGTATGTTCGGTTCTGGTCAGTGGACAGTAATGGAAGGCTACGCAGCCGTTAAGATGATGAAAGCGGGTTTCCGTTCAAACAACATCGATCCAAACGCTCGTCACTGTATGGCTTCTGCGGTAGGTGCATTCATGCGTACCTTCGGTATCGATGAGCCAATGGGTTGTTACGATGACTTTGAACACGCAGACGCATTTGTACTGTGGGGTTCAAACATGGCAGAAATGCACCCAGTACTATGGACTCGTATTACAGACCGTCGTCTAAGCCACCCACACGTTCAAGTAAACGTACTGTCTACTTACTACCACCGTTCTTTTGAGCTTGCAGACACTGGTTACATCTTCAACCCTCAGTCTGACCTTGCGATTGCAAACTTCATCGCAAACTACATCATCCAAAACGATGCAGTTAACTGGGACTTCGTGAACAAACACACGAACTTCAAGCAAGCAACAACAGACATCGGTTACGGTCTTCGTGATGATGATCCTCTACAGAAAGCAGCAGCAAACCCTAACTCAGGCGCAATGACTGCAATCTCTTTCGAAGATTACAAAGCATCGGTTGCTGAGTACACAGTAGAAAAAGCATCTGAAATGTCAGGCGTATCTGAAGAGAACCTGATCAAGCTTGCTAAGCAATACGCGGATCCAAACATCAAAGTGATGTCTCTATGGACAATGGGTATGAACCAACATACTCGTGGTGTATGGATGAACAGCCTTGTGTACAACATCCACCTTCTAACAGGTAAGATTTCTACTCCAGGTAACAGCCCATTCTCACTAACTGGTCAGCCATCTGCGTGTGGTACAGCTCGTGAAGTAGGTACGTTCTCTCACCGTCTACCTGCAGATATGGTGGTTGCTAACCCTAAACACCGTAAGATTGCAGAAGACATCTGGAAACTTCCAGAAGGCACTATCCCAGCAAAACCGGGTAAACACGCTGTTGCTCAAGACCGAGCATTGAAAGACGGTACGATCAACGCTTACTGGGTAATGTGTAACAACAACATGCAAGCTGGTCCAAACATCAACACTGAGCGTCTACCTGGTTACCGTAACCCAGACAACTTCATTGTTTGTTCAGACCCGTACCCAACAGCAACAGCTCAAGCTGCTGACCTTATCCTTCCTACCGCAATGTGGATTGAGAAAGAAGGTGCTTACGGTAACGCTGAGCGTCGTACACAAGCTTGGTACCAACAAGTGAAAACAGTAGGTGAAGCTAAGTCTGACCTATGGCAAATCATGGAGTTCTCTAAGCGCTTCACTATTGAAGAAGTTTGGGGGGAAGAACTGGTTGCGAAAATGCCTGAGTACCGTGGCAAAACCATGTACGACGTGCTTTACAAAAACGGCAATGTTGATGCGTTCCCTCTGTCTGAAGCTCAAGAGCTTAACGACGATGCACAAGCACAAGGTTTCTACGTTCAAAAAGGTCTATTCGAAGAGTACGCTGCATTTGGTCGCGACCACGGTCACGATTTAGCACCATACGATACTTATCACAAAGTACGCGGCCTACGTTGGCCAGTTGTTGACGGTAAAGAAACACTATGGCGCTTTAAAGAAGGTTCAGATCCATACGCTAAGAAAGGCTCTGGCTGGGACTTCTACGGAAAACCAGATGGTAAAGCGCTGATCATCAATGCTCCATATGAAGCTCCACCAGAAGTACCAAACGAAGAATACGATATGTGGCTATGTACAGGCCGTGTTCTTGAGCACTGGCATACAGGTACTATGACTCGTCGTGTACCAGAGCTTTACAAAGCAGTACCGGATGCACTTTGTTACATCCACCCTGCTGACGCTAAAGCTCGTGGTCTTCGCCGTGGTGATGAAGTTCTTATCGAAAACAAACGTGGTGAAGTTCGTGTGCGTGTTGAAACTCGCGGCCGTAACCGTCCACCACAAGGCTTGGTATTCGTACCATTCTTTGATGCAAGAATTCTGATCAACAAGTTGATCTTGGATGCAACGGATCCTCTGTCTAAACAGACGGACTACAAGAAGTGTCCAGTTAAGATCACTAAAGTCGCTTAAGCCCTAGGCTTAGAGAGACGATCTTAAGTATCTAATATTGCGGCTACTTTTTTCACGCTTTTGAAAAAAGTAGTCCTCTCAAAGAATTAGCCTTTAGGCGGAGAAATTAACCATGAAAAAACTGATTACTGCTCTACTATCAGCTGGTCTTTTGCTAGCTGGTGCAGTTCAAGCTCAAGCTGAACTGGATAACCCAGGCGGCATTGGTGGCGTAGAATCTCTACGTGGTGCAAGTGAACTTGAAGCAACTCGCGCAGCAGATGACTTCAAAAAGTTCCCTCGTGACCAAGTACTTGAGAGTGACTACGTATACCAACCACCTCTAGTGCCTCATACTATTCGTAGCTATGAAGTTTCTCTTAACGCTAACAAGTGTCTTTCTTGCCACAGCTGGAAAAACGCAAAAGAAATGGGTGCTACTAAAGTGAGTGTAACTCACTACATGAACCGTGAAGATGCGGTACTTGCAGACGTATCACCTCGTCGTTACTTCTGTCTACAGTGTCACGTACCTCAAGCTAATGCTAAGCCACTAGTTGAGAACGAGTTCAAACCTGTAGATTCACTGCGTTAATCGTAGCCGGACTGTAAGAGAGGCTATATATGATAAAATTACTTAAAGCGTTTTGGAAAAGACTCGCGACACCAAGTAAAGCAGCCGTAGGCGTTGTTTTGTTCTTGGGTTTCTCGGGTGGTCTTTTGTTCTGGGGTGCATTCAACACGGGTATGGAGGCAACTAACACGGAAGAGTTCTGTTCTGGCTGTCACGCACCTATCGTTGCTGAAATCCAAGAGACAATTCACTACTCTAACCGTTCTGGTGTTCGTGCTATCTGTTCAGACTGTCACGTACCTCATGAATGGACAGATAAAATTGTTCGTAAGGTTCAAGCATCTAAAGAGCTATACGCACACTTTATTGCGAAAACCATCAATACTGAAGAAAAGTTCAAAGCACGTCGTGCTCACCTAGCGGAACGCGAATGGGCTCGATTGAAAAAGAACGATTCACTTGAGTGTCGTAACTGTCACCAGTTCGATTACATGGACTTCTCAGAGCAGAGCCCTCGTAGCGCGAAACAACACTCGACTGCGCTAGCTTCTGGTGAAAAAACGTGTGTAGACTGTCACAAAGGTATTGCACACAAACTACCAGACATGCACGGCGTTGAAGGCTGGCAATAAGGAGCGATTGAATGAGTACTTTAGAAAGCGTAATTTGGCACATCCTAGGTTACAGCGCTATGCCAGTTATCATTCTTGGCGGCTTCGCAGGTGTTGCAGCCGTTTCTCTTTGGATTTTATCTATGGGTAAAGACAAAGAAATCGATTAATAATCGAGATTGCATCAACGTCTACCAGTTACTTCTGATAATGCGTTGATAGGAAAAGCCACTGATTTCAGTGGCTTTTTTATTATCTGACACTCTGTACTTTTACTTTCAAATACGTATACGTACTCTAAGCTTCACTTTCCGGTACGTCTTTCTTAGCAACTTCTGTATCAACGTTTTCTTTATCGACGATAGGAAGTACCTGTTTTACATAGTTACCTGGAGCCTTGCCAATCACAGGATTAAGCTCTGAGCCTTGATTGAAAGGTTCGATTTTTTCTTCAGTTTCAAAACCTTGGAGCCACTGATTCCAGTGTGTCCACCATGAACCTTCATTGTGAGTCGCATTCGATAACCACTCGTCTGCAGAATCATCTAAGCTATCGTTAAGCCAGAATCCATACTTCTTCTTGTCTGGGTGATTAACAATACCCGCAATATGACCAGACTCGCCCAGCACGAACGTCTTGTTGCCACCGGTATTCAAGGCACCACGGTAAGTCCCCTGCCAAAGAGCGATATGATCTTCTTTGGCTGAAATGAAGTAGCTTGGTATTTTTATCTTATTGAGATCAATCCAAACACCGCCCACTTTCACGCCTTTGTCTTGAACCAGTTTGTTTTCTAAATAAAGCTCTCGCAACAAGAAGTTATGACACTTAGCCGCCACGTTTGTGCTGTCACTGTTCCAGTACAGAAGATCAAACTCCATCGGGCTGCTGCCTTTGAGGTAGTTATCAATGTAATAGTTCCAGTACAGACTGTTTTCACGAAGCAAACTGAACGTCACACTCAACGAACGACCATCCATATAGCCCTTGCCATCGTTCTGCTTCTCAATCGCGTTGATGATTGTCTCATTGATATACGCGCCCACCTCACCCGGCTGCGAGAAATCCAACAAGGTGGTAAAGAACGTCGCGGTTTTAATACGTTTCTTCATGCGTTTTGCAGCGTAGTAAGCCACCGTCGAAGCCAACACCGTGCCGCCAATACAGTAACCTGCTGCATTAATCTGCTCTTTACCGGTAATGTCTTCAATCGCAGCAACGGCTTTAACCACGCCTTCCGTAACATAATCACCAAACTCAGTGTCTTTCTGCGCTTCACCAGGGTTGCGCCAAGACATCATGAATACGCTATGTCCTTGCTCAAGTAACCAGCGAACCATCGAGTTCTTCTCACGAAGGTCAAGAATGTAGTACTTATTGATGAACGGCGGAACGATCAACAAAGGCGTCGCGTTAACCTGCGGTGTCTTTGGATGGTACTGAATCAGCTCAAACAGCTCGTTTTGAAAGACAACATCACCTTCGGTGTTCGCAACATCCACACCCAATCGGAAAGCGTTGTTGTTGGTCATGCGGATCTTGAGTATATCGGCGCTTGCTTCAACGTCTGCTTGTAACTGCTCTAATCCATCGAGGAGGTTTTCACCATTTCGCTCAAGCGTCAGTTTCATCAACTCTGGATTCGTTGCAATAAAGTTGCTTGGAGAAAGTGCATTGATTGCCTGACGAGAAAAGAACGCCACTCGCTCTTTGGTTTTTTCGTCAATACCTTCGATCGAGTTGATGGTGTCAATATAGCTTTTACTGAATAACAAATAGGATTGTTTTATAAAGCTGTAGAACGGGTCGTTTTTCCACGCTTCATCAATAAAGCGCTTGTCGCTGCGGTCTTCTGAGATAACACTCTCGGTGTTGCCCATCAGCGCGGCATTCTGCCAGATCTTAAGTTGCTGTTCCCACCATTGAGATTGTAACTGAAGTAGAACGGCGGGTTGGCTAGCGGCTTGCTCGAAGATTTTTGATGCATCATCAAAGTTCAATTCTTGCATCGCTTGGTTTAGGGGAGATTGCGCGGCTTCCTTGTTTTGTTCAAAGCTTTCCCACCATTGCTGGTTCGTTTGTTGAAGTTTAACAAGGTAGTCCGAAAAGAAGTGTTGAAACATAACATGACTCCAATAATCGGAAAATCGCCACCGAGCCTCACAGTAAACACTGCGCTAACTCGACGGCGATTAAATTTATGCAGGTGTAACTGTTTTCAAGTTTTCAGTTGTTAGTGTTTCAACATCTTCTTTGAACTCTTTTGCAGCAGCTTGCATTTTTGAGCTATCACTCATCATCTGTTGAGACAGTTGAGTTAGCGCTGCTAGTTGCTGGCTGTTGAACGCCGTTAGGCTAGCCACGTCTTTGATTTCAGTCACTGCTTTCATTTGCGCAAGACCCATGTCCGTGTAAGTCTGCATTGCATTCATTTGCAGTTCAGTCATCGTTTGGACGTTCTTTGCAACCAACTTGTTGAACTTTAAGTACGGTTCAAATTGCTTTTCAGTTTGGTCAGTAATTGTTTTGAAAATATCCGTGTACATAAGTAACTCCTGATGAATACATAGTTTAATAAATTTGTGTCACTATCGTTTCAGCCAACGCTCATCGATTAACTCACGATGCTTTGAAAAGCTGATCCGATATTTAAGATTGCTACCGATATATCAGGCTCTAACCTTCAATACCTTTTAGCAAAACAGCGGTTCCCATTCCTCCACCCACACAGAGTGAAGCAACGCCATAAGTCGTTTTCTGTTCAAGCATTTCATGGATGAGTGAAACAATAATTCGATTGCCTGAAGCACCTAAAGGATGGCCAAGCGCGATTGCACCACCATTCACATTGACCTTTGGCTTGAACTCATCAAGCGGTAAGTCATGCTGCTCTGACAATTGGTACATTACGCCAAGAGCTTGTGCTGCAAACGCTTCATTCAATTCAAACAAATCTACTTCTTCTAGAGTTAGATTCGCCTTATCAAGCGTTTTAGAAACGGCTTCTACTGGGCCTAACCCCATAATCTTTGGGTCCAGACCTGACTGTGCGTAACTGGTCAGTTCCACTAAAGGTGTTAGACCATGTTTCACTACCGCCGATTCAGACGCTAAGATGATTGCACTCGCGCCATCATTGATGCCCGAAGCGTTACCCGCAGTGACAGACCCTTCACGGTCAAATGCTGGGCGAAGCTTTTGTAGACCTTCGAAGGTTGCGTCTGACTTCGGGTACTCATCGGTATCAAAAGTGACAGTTTGTCGACGCTGCTTAACTTCTACAGGCACAATTTGATCGTTAAACTTACCCGCTTCAATCGCCGCGACTGCTTTCTGTTGGCTTTCTAGGGCATAGTTATCTTGAGCAAGGCGAGAAATATTCAACGTATTCGCGATATTTTCAGCGGTCATGCCCATGTGGTAGTGATTAAACGCATCGGTTAAGCCATCACCAACCAGTAAGTCTTTCATTGAGATGTCACCCATTTTGTGACCGTTACGAACGCTCGCTGGTACCACAAAAGGAATTTGAGACATGACTTCAACGCCAGCAGCAATAACGACTTCAGCATCTTGTGCTTTGATGTGCGCCGCTGCATCCATCACTGATTTCATGCCGCTGCCGCAAATCATGTTCACGCCGTATGCAGGTGTTTCCTCAGGTAACCCTGCATAGATGGAAGCCTGACGAGCAACCCCCATGCCTTGACCTGCCGAAATCACGTTGCCGACAATCACTTCATCAATCGCATCCAACGCAAGATCGACAGACTCAAGTGCGCCTTTGATAGCAACGCCAGCCAAATCACCAGCAGATACGTTTTTTAGTGACCCGGTGAATGCACCAATAGGAGTGCGCTTAGCTGCAACAATAAATACTTTTTCCATCATTCCATTCCCTTCAGTTTCGCCAATTAGTGCATGTACAAGCCGCCATTCACAGACAATGTTTCGCCTGTAATGTACGCGCCAGATTCACTCGCTAAAAAGCCCACTGCGTCCGCAATTTCAACAGGTGTTGCTAAGCGTTTCATCGGGATTTGGTTCTTGATTGAATCCAGTACTTCAGGCTTCATTTGCTCAACCATAGGAGTTGCTGTGTAGCCAGGGGCAATTACGTTCACTGTTACGCCACTACGAGCGCCTTCCGCAGCCAAAGCTTTAGAGAAACCAATCATTCCAGCTTTCGCTGCCGAGTAGTTAGTTTGTCCGAATTGACCTTTAAGACCATTGACGGAAGAGATATTGATGACTCGACAATTACCCTTTTCGCACATAGGAGCGAACAAAGGTTGAGTCACGTTGAACAAACTGTTTAAGTTCGTTTCGATAACCTCTTTCCATGCTTCAGCATCCATCTTTTTAAATACGCTATCACGAGTAATACCTGCGTTGTTGACCAGTACATCCACAGTGCCTTCTTCTTCTAACAACTTGCTTAAGCTCAGCGCACATTCCGCAGTATTGGTAACATCTAATTCAAACAATCTCACTTGATCTTCGGTGAATTTTTTTTCGTTAAACCATTCCAATGCACATTGGTAGTTTCCTGTAAAATAAGTCGCGATGACACGATAACCGTCTGCAACTAATTTAGAGGAAATTGCTGAGCCGATACCGCCTTTTGACCCTGTAATTAAAGCAAGCTTTTTCATTAATGGTTCCATCCCTTACAAGCAATTAAATAACAATGATGTTAATAAGATAATGTCTTAGTTGATAATTAAACTTTACGTTTTGCTTTAATTAAACCCTACAACTCAAAATCAAAAAATATTATTACAAATGGAAAATATTTATATCTTATGATTAAAAACTTGACTTCCCTCTCAAAACCAATGAAATGTTGCGAACATGTAAACTAATGCAAGATGCTGATATCAAAAAGATTTATTTACTTTCAACTTTATCACCAAGTAGATAAGTCATTGTTAACAAGAGATAAACCCATATTTCTTAGCTTGTTTCAAGAAGAATGCAAAGTGAGATTTTGAAACGATTGATCATGGTAATAATAATAAAACTCTTATTAGCCATTAATAAATGGTTCCTTATCATTCCATATAAAACTCAATATAATTAACGTTCTGGATTGGAAAACTGAACATTATGAATAGGCAAAAAAAGCCCACTCAATCTATGAGTGGGCTTAAGTAAACATTATTAATAAATAGAGCGTGGGGTTCTACCTCATAAATATTTCATTTGTATTTACATCAAGATAAATTTTATTTTCAAGGGACAACCCACCACAATAAATAAAATAAACATCTCGATTGCTGTACTTAACCGATTTCACCCACCCGCCGAGTTCTTCAAAATCACTTGGGACACACTCCCCTTCAGAGATCAGTTTAGCCACCGAATTACGGAATTTCTCTTGATGAATCTTGAGGTCATCAGACTTAACCAAATAGGAATCTAATATCTCTTTGCTTTCTTTTTCTGAGATAATCACTTCATCATTAGATAGACCTGACATAGACACCCATTCAGCTGTCTGCGGGCCACCTTCTTTGAGAACAATATAATCAGAGATACGAGCCCATTCGCCTTGTTTCTCTAACACTTCGATCTTTTCACCTTTGTAGAGATAATCTGTTATCAACCCATCAATTTCAGGCTGTTCTACCACTTCAAGCTTTCTATCCAAAACGTAAAATTCCGTCTGTTCTGGTTCAGGCTGAAGATCCATTATGGGTGCAAGGTCAGATTCTGACTGCTGAGTAACTTCTACAGCTGGCTCTTCTATTTTCTCTGGTGGAATTGGGGCTTTATTCATGATCAAGAAGTAATACGCAGCTCCTCCTCCCAATATTAACAACACAAGTAAAGCGATCAGCGCTTTTTTCATCAAATCCACCAGCTCTTCCGTTTTAGGTATGGTTCAAGTGTACACCAACTCATGCTGCTGCTCATCTATACTCTATATAGAGAACGCGGTAAGTAGAGGAAAGTCATGAGTTTTTGGGTGAAGGTTATCATTGTGTGTGTACCTTTGAGTACTAATGTCGTGCTAGCAAACCAATGTAGCAGTGAAAACTGGCAAATACTGTTGGATCGCCAGCTCTCATTTGAAGGACGTTACAACCAATACACCAAAGAATTCAACCAAGTTCTCTCAACCTACAAGTCACAAACGCTGTTATCCAAACATTTCACCAAAAAGCAGATCATTAAGCTTTGGGCAAAGTACGAACAAAGGTTTAATGTACAGCTCAATAGTCATATGAATACCGCTTACAATGTCTCTGAGGTTCTATTAAAACAGGCATACGTTGTGTCTACCGAGTTAGATGGGGCAGAGTCTCTCACACATTCTTGGCAAGCCGTCGCTAAACATTGTGCTAGAGCAAAACTACCGAGACAAACAGAAAGCGCGCAGGTGCACGTACAAAGCTCACAATCACTCTCTCGAGATCTCTATACACTCAGTGAAAAATTTCGGCAGCTGTCTACAATATACCGTACAGAAGCTACGATGCTTGATGAAGCACGCCACACAAACCAACCGGTAAGCGATGTATCAAACTGAAGAAACCATTAGATCACCTCACTGTTCGACTGGACTTTTCCGATAAATATGTTCTACCCAGTTCATAATATTCTAAGAGCTCGCTAATCAAAGTTTTATCAATAAGTTGTAAAACTAATGTGCTAACTATCAACAATGAAGTTCAATTTCCGACCAATGCAAGCGAGTATGTGAGATATTCATCACAAAATAGATTTACAAACGCCAGAAAATTGTTATCATGAATCTTCATATAACTTAATAACAAGAAACATTTTGGCTAGGTAATATGCAAAAGACTATGGCTTTCAACTGCTTGAGTAACACGGAATGGACTGCAGAGATAAGAGGTAAACTTTTATCTGTAGCTAAACACATGGAAGAGTTCGGTTCAGTAAGTGAGCTAGAGCTATGTAAGATATTTGGAGAAACAATTTGGAATGATGGTGTGGATTACCATTCACATGCTTTTTCATTCAGAATTAATGCACAAACTGGGGATTGTTCAATCTCTCACTTTAAGTATCACTAAGTTTTGCACCTATCATATACGGAGTACCTTTCACGAGGTGCTCCGTTTTTTATTGCCGTGATTTTGTCATTTTGTGGAAGATCTTTTGTCACCTTCGCATTGTTATCCAAAGATCAAACCATTTCGTTTTCAGCTCACTATACTCGATAACACTCACACTTTCCCTCTGCTTAGTCGGTGTAAACAGGAAGCGGCGCATTGCCTTTCACTTGTCTTATCGCTAGATGAGTATGGATGTCTTTAACGTTAGAGAGACGCTGAAGCTTTCTGGTAAACGCTTCATAGGCCATCAGGTTCGGGCTAACGACTTCTAACAGATAATCATAAGCGCCAGAAACGACATGGCAGCTGATCACCTCCTCCATCTCGACAATGGCACCTTCGAACTTATCGATCGACACTTCTTGGTGGTTGTTTAGGCTCACTTCGACAAACACACTCATCGCCACACCCACCTTCTCTCGAGATAAGCTCACGCGGTAACCGTCGATAATGCCTTTTTCTTCAAGCCTTTTGATACGTCTAGCACAAGGTGACGGGGATAAGCCGACTTCATCAGCTAACTCTGCTGTGGTCAATCTACCGTCCTTTTGCAGCAACTCGAGAAGATGTCTATCAATTCTGTCCATAGTGAAAGCCATTCATTAGTTCAATTCGTTAACAATTGAAAGAATGTTAGCAGAAATCCTCAATGATAGGTCAAGTTAGAACGAAACTTGCCAACTTGAGGCACGAGCTCTCCTCCATAATTAGTCATCATTCACTTTCATTGTTTATTATGAACCTTGGCTATCTATCAATTACCGTCACTCTGCTGATCTGGGCGAGCTTTTTCCTTTCTCTTAAAGGCGGCGCGAATTCAGATTTAACACCTGCAGATATCGCTCTCACAAGATTTCTCATACCGGCTTTGGTGCTATTACCGTTGATGTGGAAAGCACGCTGCGCCATTGCAGTCGTCCCTAAACGATATCTAACGGGTATGTTTGTGGGTAGCGGATTGCCTTATCTACTTGTTGCCGGAACGGCCATGCAGTTTGTCCCCGTATCACATGGCAGTGCGTTAGTTCCGGGGACACTTCCGCTGTTCGTCACAGGAATTGCAGTACTCTTTTTTAAGCAACCACTCAGCCGACACCGAATCGTTGGCCTAGCTTTGGTGCTACTTGGTATTGTGCTGTTCTTGGGGAGCAGTTTGAGTAGCTTCAATTTTGAATACACCAAAGGTCACTTACTGTTCCTGTGCGGGAGCTTGATGTGGGCAACCTTCACTATCTCTGCCCGTGTCGCCAACCTAGATGCTTTGGTCAGTGCAGGGTTTATTTCTCTCTGCTCTACTTTGTTGTTAGTGCTGCTTATCCTCACCGGAAAGCTCCCTAGCCATTTAATGGATACCCCTATCGCTCACTGGCCTTTTACAGAGCTAGCCATTCATTCAATGGTACAAGGTGTTGGAGCGGGTTTGATTGCCGCATTCACTTACCTATATGCGGTTAATACCTTAGGGGCAGAGCGTTCTGCTGCGTTTGGAAGCGCGACACCTGCCGTCGCAACACTATTGGCAATTCCACTGTTTAACGAAGTACCAGATGCAATGACTTGGCTTGCCCTTGGTTCTATTTGCATCGGTAGCTTAGTCGCGAGCAATATCTTCATGAGAAACGACCAATCCATGCAATATCAGCCACCAAGTCATAGCAAAGCGTAATTGCTTTTAATGTTCACCATTTCAAGCAGTTCGATGGCGACTTTTCAGGTATGCGACATCTAGATAAGCCTACAAAGGAAGGCTTATCTAAAATCTGCTTTTTCTAAGCTCGCTTCTCCATTAAACTGTCTGACCTTTTTGCAGATTCAAGAGAACACCATGCAACGCGACTACACCTTAAATTGTTTAATCACCATGCCTCGTCATGAACTAGAAGAATTTAGTTTAAGAATGATCCATCGCCTTGTTCCTGAAGACGCAATGACAGAATTGTTCACGTTCGAACAAGAAGAAGTGACCAGCGAAGAGCGCATGCAGTCAGCAAAATTCGATGCGATGCTACGAATGACGGCTATTGCACTTGGCGAAGTTAACCTAGCGTTTTCTGAGTCGGATAACTCACAACAAAACATCGAGCGCATGACTCGCCTACTGCTTTGGCACTTCTACTCAATCTCTTTCAACCTTGAAGAAGCTATTGCGATTGAAGTGCACTGCGAGAAAGTAGAGAAGATCTTAAAGAACGCACCTAAAGATGCATTCGGTTGGGTTAAAGAGTTAACTGAGTTGCTTCACTTCTACGCAAAAGTAAATGAAGGCAACGAAGATAAGAAAGACGCGTAACCTTGCTTAATCTTTAGCTGGCTGCAATTCAAAAACAGCCCAGCGAATACCAAAGGCAGAAAGAGCTATATCGAAGGCAAATAAAAACTTTGCTGAAATGAGTTCTCTGCCTTTGTTGTTTCTAGCACACTGTGATGCAACATCAGTATCGATTGAGCGATCTTGGTTCCTATTCCCAATGAACCATTCGGCGCTTCCTGCTCCACCTCATTGTGAATCACGACTCTCACCCGCTTCGAATCCGGTTCTAAATCCACACTCAGTGAAACTGCTGTCCCACTTGGGCTATGCCTCAACGCATTATCTAATAAGTTCAAAATCAACCTTTCAAGCAAGTCACTGTCACCAGCCGCTTTTACTCCATCAGGCATGTCTACCTTAAGTTCGACATCTTTATGGCGATACTGACTTTGAATCGTGTCTAAACATTCACTCAGTAACCCATTCAAATCTATCGACGCGTATTGATAAGTCGGGACAGGATTGTCATGTTTGGCACTATCAAGTAATGAGTGAAGTTGTTCAGACAGTTTATTGCCATTGCGATAAGCAACGTCAATTAATGGGTCTGATTGCGGGTTTTGAATCTTCCACGTTTCTAGATAACCCAACACGCTCGACAATGGCGTTTTCAAATCATGACTGAGCTGCAATAAGCTTTGTCTGCGATGTGATGACTGATATTCAAGCTGTAAGAATTGCTGTTGAATGTGTTTCGCCATCAACTGATAAGAGCGTGCAATCGGCACCAACTCCGGTACTTGATGAATGAAGTTGGGGTCAAGACGGAAATCTTGTTCTGCTTGCTGCTGCAGTTTGTTTGTAACTTCTTCGATAGGGTTTAAGAGGCTGCGTTTCACGAGCAGGTAAGCCCCAATCGCAAAACCTAAGATAGAGATCAGCATAAGTCCTGCTAGCGCCATATAAGGTGTGTCGACTTGCGAATTAGCAATCACGGTATGGCGATTACTGCCAATCAACACATACAGATACCCAACTGTTGAACCCAACTCTTCAATCGCAGCAACGGAAAATACCTTACGAGAATCAGGATTGATCGGGTCTTCGCCAAGAATCGGATAAGGCTCGTCATTTAAAAATTGTCTAATGGGTGCTAAGTCTATCTGGCTTGCCAACACAGTGCCTTCTGGCGCAGCGTGCGTCGTGATATTTCCTTGGCTGTCGAGAAAATAAATGTCGAAATCGGGACCAATCAACATCAATGTATGAAATATGGATTTAAGGGCTTTGGGGTTGTAGTCAGTCCCAATCATCAGAGGGTTATCATCGCGCATGTGAACCGCGAGCTCTTTGTGTAAGCTTTGTTTAGTTCTTTGTTCTATGGTCTCTTTTTGCCAATGATACGTGTAGGCAATCACCACACTCACGAGCAGAAACCACAAACTGGTAAACAACACTAAACGCGATTTGAAACTCATGTTCTCTCCTCGATGGCTCTTAAGCTTAGGACGCGACACATAGGTCTAAACTTTCGACTCGAACTTATAACCAACACCCCAAACGGTTTTAATGAAATCATCGTCGCTATTCGGCATGGCCAACTTAGTTCTCAAGCGGTTAACCGTGCTACACACCGTGTGGTGATATCCAGAATGATCGGTATTCCAAACGTGATTGAGCAGTTCGTCTTTGCTATAGACACGTCCCGGTCGGGTGGCTAAAAAGTGCAGTAACGTAAACTCGGTTGCTGTCAGTGGGACATCTTGATTATTCAAAGAAACCTGATGACGCTCAGGTTGGATGGTAAGCCCACCAAAGTTCATTACGGATTCGGGTGATTGCGGATCTTTCACTGTTGCTTCAGAGTGACTTAAGCGACGCAGTACGTTCCTTACTCGAGCTTGAAACTCGAGCACACTGAAAGGCTTGGTTATGTAGTCATCAACCCCAGCTTCTAAACCCGACACCTTATCTAGCTCAGTATCTCTTGCTGTAAGCATTAGAACAGGCCTCCAGTCTTCTTGCTGACGTAACAATCGACAGAAATCGAGACCATCGCCATCAGGTAAGCCTCGATCAAGCACGATCAAATCAAACTGGCTTCCCTGATATAGCGCTTGAGCCTTTTCAATTGAGTTGGTTCTTACAACGTCATGCCCTTGGAACTTGAGGTGCATCTGCACTAGCTCGGCCAAGTCGTCATCGTCTTCAACTAACAATATGTTTGCCATCAAATTTACCGCAGCACTGTTCATTATCCCTGCTCTATTCGGAGTCTGCCCACCTTTCAATTGACCGGAACAGAGCAGGAATTCTTTCATCGTGTGTTCAACCAGTTACTCAGTGCGAGTAATAGTGATTCGCGCACCGGGGTTAAGGAAACGATGATTGCCACTTAATGCAGAGGTAGCTAGACCATCATCTTGGCTGATGACACCAGAGTGGAAGCTGACGACATCGGTGTCGTTTCTATCACTGTTAAAACCTTCCCCACCACCAGCAGGCCCAGGAATGGTTTCTGCAAGCTCGTCGTTGAGCTCCGTTCCTGAATCCCACACATTCATATTCATCGTGAACGTGTCACCCACCGCTAACGATTTCAGCGATAAACCAGATTCACCAACAAACGCATCATTGGTGTTGACTAGCATTGAAGCAACGGAGATGTACCCTTCTTGATTTAGATCGACACGAATAGACACCATGTCTTGTTCTCCGGAAAGAATCAGCCCATTTCCTGAGATGCCCTGATAAACATTAGCGTCGCTGTCGCTGAGCGCTAGGAGTTCAGCATTACTGCCGCCTTCAGCTAAGTATTCAAGGTCAACGGAAGCACTTTGGCCGATTTCAAACAGATCAAAACTGGTGTTGTGCGTCAGCACTGCGAGTGGCGACATGGGTTGGTTGGGCGTGAGGTTAGTAACACTCACATCGTAACGGTAGTAATCATCGCCATCATCAGGACAACCGGCCAATACGGCGACTGAAGCAGCGATAAATAAAATTCTAGCTTTCATACATCCCCCTTACTTCACGACGATAGTGATGGTTGCCACAGGGTTTAACCAGCGATGGCTACTGCTATCGAGGTCACTAATACCGCCTGCAGCATCACTATCACCAATGTTACCCGGATGAATATGAACCTTAGCGTTAGACACGGCAGTTTCTACACCTGTACCACCAGCGCCAAACGTAATGAAAGGCGGATTTGGCATACTACCAGCCAACTCATCATTGGCTTCAGTACCTGCATCATAACCATTCAGTGTGGCTTTATAGGTACCGGCTTGAGTTGGGATTTTCCAGCTGTCTAATCCAACAAAACCATCGTTGGTCGGCAACAACATCGCGCCTAGTGACAAGTAAGCTAAATCACCCGTATCAATATCGAATGTGGTCGCGACACCTGGGTCAAGAATGCCACTAGCAGGGTTATCAACGACGACACCACCTGCATTAGCGATTACACCAGATAATCCCGAGATGTCTCCACCTTCCGCCATGGATTCCAACTCAGCAGAAGCGGTTTCCCCTGTTCTAAACATGAACAAGCTTGAATCATGAGCCGCTGCCAAGATTGGCGTAAAGTAGATCCCTTTCGTTGCATTAGTGACAGTGACTTCAAGCTCAGCAGCCTGAACTTGAGCCGCTCCGAAGGCCAGCATAGCCGAGCTGATCACTAAGCTGATTTGAGTACGTTTATTCATATTGATTCCATCCTTTATCGAGTCCTTTCGTGACTGGCGAATCAATAACATCGAAATACGTGTTATCTAGTCAGCCACGAACTGTGGTGTTGTTGACTCTAAGAATGGCGATCGAATCTATCAGTAACTTCATTGAATTCTCATAAAAGTCTCACAAGTTTATCCAAACTTATTACAGCCCAGACAAGTAGCCATAGAACGCTGATATCTAAGAGAAATTGATCGATTCACAAAGCAAGAGGGAAACATTAAAAAGAGAATAAGAAAGGAAGAAAACACAAAAAGGCCGAATCGACATACCGATTCGGCCTCTGTTTTTGTGTATTGTTGCTCGTTCTAAAAGCCGTGTAGACCTCTAAGCAAAGCTAACAATACAACATCAATTTAGAACGCGTAGTTTGCGTCAATAAGCTCGCTGACTTCAACTTTCGTCACTTCAGCACGCGCTTCAAGCCATTGTGCAACTTGCAGCTGCTCTGCTTCAGTTACTGAACGGTATCGCTCGATAGAACACAAGAAACCTTCAAACAGCTCAAGGCCACCGCCACCAAAGCATAAGCCGATGCTGTCGATGAAATCGATGAACTCGTCAATGAACACATCGTATTGGTCAAAATCAGCAATCGATGTCTTGCAGCTTACTTCAAAACCCAGAATCGCGAATTCACCTAGGTATAGCTTTTTGCGTAGGCGACGATTTTTGTTTTCGATTTTATCTAATTTCATAACTGTCTCTCTTTTCATTTGATTAAGCATTTATACACAGTTCTAACCCAATCCCCAAGTGTTTTGTCTTGCATGAGAAGTGTTATGGCAAAAATCGTGCTACAGAAACAAAAGCTTAATAAAAACTATAAAAATCTGTCACTTAACTGCTTCACGATTGGTCACACACTTTACCCAAGTTATTAACCAATTCATTAGTACGCGGGTAAGTCATAAATAACGAATAATAAAGCCAGCCAATAGGAAGCAGTCGCAATGAGCAAGGAAACATTTGATAGCACTCGTTTTAATAAGAGTAAAAACAAACCCTTCGAAGAAGTTCTAGATGCAAACCTTTCAAGAAGAAACGTGTTAAAAGGCGGATTAGGCATCAGTGCAATGACCGCTTTTGGCGCGTTTGGTTTAGCGGGTCACAGCACAGCAAACGCCGCCACAATGCAAGCAACGGGCGCGCAGAAAAGCACCGCAACTCTAGCGTTTGAATCGGTTAAAGGCTCATTGACTGACAGTGTTGTCGTACCGAAAGGCTACACAGCACAAGTGCTCGTTCCTTGGGGCACGCCACTTAACAAGCAAGGTAATGCTTGGTTAAAAGACGGTACAAACAACGCACAAGACCAAGCTAATGCACTGGGAATGCACCACGATGGCATGCACTTCTTCCCGCTTGATGGCAACAGCAATGATGGTTTGTTGGTGATCAACCACGAATACATTGACCAAAAAGCCCTGCACGCTAACGGCCCGACATACAATGAAGGCGCTCGTCCTAACATTGATGAAGTACGCAAAGAGATTAACGCACACGGCGTGAGTGTTGTTCGCGTTAAGCTTGAAGGCAACCAATGGGTAATGGTCGACGACGATCCGCTTAACCGCCGCTACACAGGCGCGACAGTCATGGATCTATCTGGCCCTGTCGCTCACAGTGAGTTTACCAAAACCAGATTCTCACAAGACGGCAGCCAAGCTCGCGGCACATTAAATAACTGTGGCAACGGCTACACACCTTGGGGCACTTACCTAACTTGTGAAGAGAACTGGCCGGGTTACTTTGTCAATAAAGGTGCAACTACACCGGCTCAAGAACGTATCGGCATCGCTACTGACAAAACTCGCTACGGTTGGGACACGCTTTCTGGTGACAAACAAGAACGCTTGGATGAGTTTGCACGTTTTGACGTGACACCAACCGCTGATTCTCCAATGGACGATTACCGTAACGAAGCACACGGTCACGGCTACATTGTTGAGATCGACCCATACACAGCAAACTCACGTGCTAAGAAGCGATCTGCTCTGGGTTGTTTCCGTCACGAAGGTTGTACGTTTGGTAAGCTAACCGAAGGCGAGCCGATCGTATTCTACTCTGGCCACGATTCTCGTTTCGAATACCTATACAAATTTGTTTCTGAAGCGAAATGGGACCCGCGTGACGCTGAGCCAAGCAACCGACTAAGTGCGGGCGACAAATACATGGACAAAGGCACGCTTTACGTAGCTAAGTTCAACGATGATGGTTCGGGCACATGGTTACCGCTAACACTAAACAGCAAAACCACCAACGGTGGCAAGCTAGGTGATACGTTTGACTCTCAAGCAGCACTTATCGTTAATACCGCAGGTGCAGCCGACCTTGTAGGCGCAACCCCTATGGACCGTCCTGAATGGTGCTCTGTTGACCCAATGACAGGTACCGCTTACCTAACGCTAACTAATAACAACAAGCGTAAAGAAGCCAATTCAGCGAACCCTCGCGTAAACAATAAGTTTGGTCATGTTATCCGTTGGGACGAAGGCAAAACGGCAGGCGAATTTGATTGGGATATCTTTGTATTCGGCTCTCCAGCCGTGGAAGACAAATCTATCAACCGCTCTGGTCTAACAGACATGAACCAATTCGCGAGCCCTGACGGCTTAGCGTTTGATGCTCGTGGCATCCTGTGGATTCAAACTGATAACGGCGCAGACGAAGTAACGGGCTACACCAACGACCAAATGCTGGCTGTGGTTCCGTCTCAGTTAACGGATGATAAAGGCAACAGCACGGTGATCGATGCTAACAACCAAGCACAACTTAAGCGCTTTTTTGTTGGTCCAAACGGTTGTGAAGTGACTGGCTTTACTATCAGCCCAGACTTCAAATCACTGTTCGTCAACATTCAACACCCAGCAAACTGGCCATCGTCTGAAGATGCAACGGCTCAAACTCAAGGCAATGTTCGCCCGAGAGCATCGACAGTTGTCATTCGCCGTGAAGACGGTGGTGAAATCGCGGTTTAATAAGCAAATCTAGCTAAGGTCAGCAATCTTACTGCTATCTAGTTTCTGTTCGCTAGCTAAGTAAAATCAAAAAGAGCGATAAGGCTAATTGCCCTATCGCTCTTTTTATATTCTATTCATTCTTTGGTTTAAGTAAGAATCCGAATTTTCAAAACTCACCGTAATCCTAAGTACTCATCATCCCAAGCACGCGTCATCCTCGAGAAGGAGGAACGACTGAGTCGAGGATCTCTCTACCCGTTGTCGTTAAAGCAGAATTAACTCACGAACAACCATACACCCACGCCCATCATTAGCGTGCCGGCAATACGGTTCATCAACTTCACATTGTCAGCCTTGCCGAGCATGTGTTTAAGGCTCTTACCGCCTGTCGCGTACAGAGTCATACAAACAAATTCAGAAGCCAAGATAATAGACACCAAAATCATCAGTTGAGGCGCTAAATCTTTACTGCTGTTGATAAAAGGAGGAAGCAGAGAGATCATAAATGCCCACCCCTTCGGGTTCGCAATTGCAGTCACGAAGCCTTGAACCACCAAGTCCCAATCATTGTTCACTTGAGCTTCTTGATTATCAGTACTGATCGCCAGTTTGCCTCTTGAACGCCACATCTGAACGCCTAAATAGAACAAGTACCCTGCGCCCACAAACTTGAAGCCTGTAAATAACCATGGGTAATTCAGCATGATCGAAGCTATACCCAATACTGCGGCCACTGAAACTACCGCGACGCCAGCCAGTTCACCGATCATCATCCATAATGTACGCTTGTAACCGATGCTCATGCCCAACGTTAACGCCAAGGTCATACACATGCCAGGTGTGATTGACACAAAGAAAAACGTGGGAATAAAAGCCCAAAGTAGCGCGCTATCCATATTATTACCTTATCGACTTATTTTTATTTGAGTGTTTTAGCTTGTTGAACTGTCTTTGTAAGGAGCGACCTTGTATTTAGCGACACAACGAAAAAGAGCCACAATACAGTGGCTCTTTTTCATTACCAACCGTAATTTTACTTACGACGGTTTTTAATTCGCTTCATCATAGTCAAACGACGTTCCGCACTCGCTTGATCTTGAGGCTCTTCGTTCGCGTTGTTCTTACGACCTTGGCGGTTTTTGTAAGCCGACTTGGTGTTCAGCTTTTCAATGTAAGCGTCGCGCTTCTTCGGTTCGTAACCTGGTTGTTCAACACGACGAATACGTTGTTGAATCAATTTCTCAACCTGAACCACGGTTAACTCTTCTTCGCGGTTAACGAAAGACACAGCATGACCTTGCTTACCTGCACGACCAGTACGTCCAATACGGTGAACATAGTCTTCTGCTAGGAAAGGCATGTCGTAGTTGATTACGTGTGGTAAGTCTTCGATATCAAGACCACGAGCCGCAACGTCTGTTGCTACCATTACACGCGCTTTACCTTCTTTAAAATCGTCTAGAGCACGACGACGAGCACTTTGCGCTTTATCACCGTGACACAATACTGCTTTAATGCCATCTAGCTTAAGCTCTTTAACTACATCGTTCGCTGTTTCTTTGTAGTTCACAAAAACAAGCACTTGGCGCCAGTTTTTACGACCAATCAGTTCAGAAAGCAGTTCTGTTTTACGTTCTTGATCCACTGGGTAAACCACGTGGCCGACAGTAGCAGCCGTTGAGTTTTCACGCTCAACACTAATACGTTTTGGTTTACGTAAAATATCTACTGACAGTTGATTCAACTGAGTCGATGTTGTCGCCGAGAACATCATGATTTGTGGCGATGTTTCTACATCCAGCATGATTTTACGAACAGCATTGATGAAACCCATATCTAGGATACGGTCAGCTTCATCAAACACTAGGAACTCTAGGTTAGCAATAGACACGTTACCCGCTTCTAAGTGCTCTTCTAAACGGCCCGGAGTCGCAACCAGAATATCCACACCCAGCTCTAATTGACGAACCTGTGAAGACATCTTGTTACCACCGTAAACCGCTGAAACGCTTAGTTCAGTGTATTTAACGTAGTCTTTGATGTTTTGAGCGATCTGCGCAGCAAGCTCACGAGTTGGAGCAAGAATAAGGCCGCGAGCCGTTCCTCGAGATGCTTTTTTACCGCTGTTCAGTAGGTGCTGAATAACAGGCAATGAGAATGCCGCTGTTTTACCCGTACCGGTTTGAGCAGTAGCAAAAATATCATGGCCTTTACGAGCCATTGGAATCGCTTTTTGTTGAATTGGAGTGAGTTTTTCATAACCACACTCAGTCAACGCTTTGACTAATTCAGGAGCAAAACCTTGAGAGGAAAATGACATTGTTACGGGTTCCTTAAGCAGACAGCCTACATTCTTATTTCAGCCGAGCACTATAAAGTAATTAGAGTGATTTATCTCACATTTATCGTGATATAACGCAAACTTTCTCATTTAATCTGGTGTTTGCACCGCTTAAAACGAAGTAAACACCAAGATCCTTAGTTAAAACAGAAAAAATAGCGCTATTTGATGCCACACAGCTTGAGCAGAATCTTTTCGAGATCGCCCCATGGCATTAGCTGTGAGTCGATCACTTCCAGTCGAGATTCAAAGCCATCGAGTGTGATTTCATTGACTGACACGACTTGATTCGCCACGTTAAACGCGTAGCAACCTTGGTCTGTATTCACCACGGCTTTTACACGTTCAGCCGTCAAATCAGACAACATTGAGAATAGTGCATCAAAGTCGAACTTATGCTCTGCACCAAACAACCATCCACAACTAAAATAACCCTGTCCTTTATTCTCTTTACGGATGAAAGCTTCACCGGGAGGAAGTTGGAATTGAGGTTCTTGTTCAGCGTGATCGTGATGGTGCGCTTCAATATGAGATGAAGCACTGCCATACACTCTTTCAATGTCCAACACTTCCAGTGGCACTTCGCCGTCATGGATTAGCTTATGGAAGACTTTTGCTGGCGTTTGATCAGTCACCCAATCATTAAACACATCGATATCTTCAGAATGAACAAGGTCTACCTTAGTACCAAGAATCACATCTGCACTGTTTAGTTGATCATTGAAATTCTGATTCGACGTGTACTTTTCATTAGATAGATTTCGTGGGTCTACCAAACCAAGCGTCGCTTTTAAATCAACATAAGGTGTGTATTGTTCTGAAGTTAACGTTGCAATCACTTGTTTAGGGTGACCAAGCCCTGTTGGCTCAATCAATAAACGATCTGGCTTTTGGCGAAGTAAGGCATTAATGCCCACCGACATAGGAACGCCTGCTGTACAACACATGCAACCACCCGGTACTTCTTTAATCAAAGCGCCTTGATCTGTCATCAATGCACCATCAATACCAATTTCCCCGAACTCATTAACCAGAACAGCCCAGTTTTCATTTTCAGGTTTATTTTTTAACAGGTTCAAAATGGCTGTCGTTTTACCAACACCCAAGAAACCCGTAATAATATTTGTAGGAACTTTTTTAGTCATATCAGTTCTCCTTTTTAAGGGAGTATATACTCAATCACTAAAAAGTTGACCCCAATCGATTGTTTACACTGAGATTCGTTGATAAAGGTTAGCGCGAAAATAATCAGAAGAGATAGACAGTAGAGGCAGAATGCGGAAATGGGATGCTCCAGACAGACTAAAGGCGTACTTACTCAGTACGCCTCACCCTCGTTACTCAATCGTGAGTTCGCGAATCAGGAAGCCTTAAATATCGACCTGAACATTTAACGAGGAACTAAAACTTTGTTTCTGAATCCATCCAAATTGTGTGTAAAACCTCACTTCTCCTTGCGGTTCGTTATGTTGCTTTACGATTTAACTATGGTTCATTTTTGGGGATATTCAAGCCGCCACCAGAGAAACGATCAAAATTGTGACGGCGATTCCACTATTGCCCATAGATTCCATTTATGTAACACGCACATTCCATAAATGAAATTCAACTTTCCATCTTTGTTGCTATAGGATATGCAGAGGAAGCGTATAATTTACGGCAAGCCCGCCTCAACCTATTCAGGAGCCTTATCTCAATGACCAGAAGAGAGAAAATTAAGCAGTCCCTACTAGCCAAAATGCCAAGGGATGCTATGAATCAATTTCTCTCAAGGGATAAAACCCCAGCTTCCGTTCTCTTTCTTTCTTGTATTGTAGGTGTACTTGCTGGCGTGGTGGGTACCTATTTCGAAGTCGCGGTTCATTTCATCACAGAAACTCGTACCGATTGGCTTAAAGATGAAATCGGCAGCTATTTACCCCTTTGGCTAGCCGCTTTCCTTATTAGTGCTGCATTTGCCTTTATTGGTTACTTCCTCGTTCATCGCTTTGCTCCAGAGGCTGCAGGCTCAGGCATCCCTGAAATTGAAGGGGCGATGGACGGTATGCGCCCTGTTCGATGGTGGAGAGTATTGCCAGTAAAATTCTTTGGCGGTATGGGCGCATTAGGTTCTGGGATGGTTTTAGGTCGAGAAGGACCAACCGTTCAAATGGGCGGCAGTATTGGTCGCATGGTCACCGATATCTTTCGAGTCAAAGATGACGACACTCGCCACTCACTATTAGCTTCCGGTGCCGCAGGTGGTTTAGCCGCCGCATTCAATGCACCACTGGCTGGCATCATGTTTGTAGTCGAGGAGATGAGACCACAGTTTCGCTACTCACTCATATCGATCAAAGCCGTCATCATCTCAGCGATTTCAGCCAACATTGTGTTTCGTTCTATCAATGGCCAATCTGCCGTTATCACAATGCCTCAATACCAACCGCCTGAACTGGATGCTCTGTGGTTATTCTTGTTGTTAGGCGTATTGTTCGGCCTGTTTGGTGTGATTTTCAATAAACTGATTACACTTTCGCAAGACCTGTTTGTGGCAATACACAAGAATGACCGTAAACGCTACTTAATGACAGGTTCCCTGCTGGGCGGTTGCTTTGGCTTATTGCTGCTCTATATACCGGAGTTGACTGGGGGTGGTATTGGTATCATCCCGAACATCACTAATGGCAACTACAGCGCAAACGTGCTGCTGTTAATCTTCTTAGGGCGCGTGCTCACCACGCTACTTTGTTTCGGCTCTGGTGCACCGGGTGGTATCTTTGCACCAATGCTTGCTCTAGGAACACTCTTTGGTTATGCGTTCGGGCTTATCGCTGCGGCATTCTTCCCTGAACTGAATATTGAGCCGGGCATGTTTGCGATTGCTGGTATGGGCGCGTTATTTGCCGCCACCGTGCGAGCACCTATCACTGGTATTCTATTGGTTATTGAAATGACCAATAACTACTACCTAATACTGCCGTTGATCATCACCTGCTTAGGTGCGGTAATCATTGCTCAAATGTTTGGTGGGCAGCCAATTTACAGCCAATTACTCAACCGTACGCTGAAAAATGAGAAGCTAAGACAACAAGACCTCCCTCAACAAGAGGAAGTGCGTTAATTACAAATGACTCATGAAACAAAAGCACACATTCAACGTGCTTAATCTCCCGATTCTGTATCAAAATCAAAAAAGCAAACGTTAAACTTGATATCATCCACTCAAAATTAGTTGAGTTCCCTCAAAATCTATTGATGGGTGACCTACACACTCTAACTAAAGCAAAAAATGCAATATTCTGTAATTAACTAAGTCGGAGTAAGTCGTTGAACTGGAGAAGATTGACCCAAGTAAAAAATGTGCCGCCATCTCAGGCGTCTTTAGCACTTGGCGTTATTGGGTTAGGACAAGCTTGGGCATTATATATCCCGGGCATTGGTGAGATCATTCGCCCCTACCTCGCTTCATTCGGCGCGCTATTATTGCTGCCTGTTTTACTCCGTTATCTAACGAGCTTTAATACCTTCCTTAATGACATACGCCACCCACTAGTGGGTAGCTTAATGGCACCAATGAGTATGGCACTTCTGATTCTGTGCGACTATTTAGCCGAGATATCGCCAGTCATCGCCTACCCAGTTTGGTTCTGTGCGCTATTGCTGCACTTTACCATGATGGTATTGTTCTTTAGCTTTCAAATCATCAACTTCAAAATGTCGAACATTGTACCGAGTTGGTTTCTATATCCGGTGGGTTTGATCAGTAGTTCTTTAGCAGGTACACAGTTCGGGCACACCGTCTTTTCAGAAACACTTGCGGCCACTTGTATTGGTATCTATTTCCTTATGCTGCCAGTAGTGTTGTACCGCTTGGTGTTCGAAGGTAATCTTCCTCGCAGAGCAAGACCAACACTCGCTATCATGGCGGCTCCGGTTAACTTATCTTTAGCCGCTTACTTGGTTAACTTCGACAACCCAGACCCGATTCTGACAGGCGCATTGGCTGGCATTGCTATCACCATGACACTGCTGATCTACTTGTGTTATATCCGCCTAATGCGTCTGAAGTTCCAACCTTCAATTGCTGCCGTCACCTTCCCATCCGTGATCAGCGCTATTGCCATGCATCGATTAACCACGTTTTTCGGCGAGGAATACCCACAATGGTATTGGCTGCACAAATTCGGATTCTTTGAGCTAACTATCGCAACCATCCTAGTGATTTGGGTTGCAGGCGGTTACGTGAAAATGTACTGGCCTGAGTTTTTTGATACTCACTATATGTCGAAAAAGACGAAGCGCTCTTAATCAAGAGCGCCCTCTTTGCTAGAGACATATCTATTCAGCGCTACACCAAACAAAAAAGGCCTCACACTGTGAGGCCTTTTGAATAGGCAAGGTTTTTAATAGATCGGGCAGGTGTTAATAGAACAGCCGGGAGATCTTAGAAGTTAGCGTGAGGGCCGAATACTTCGTAGTGAACGCGTGAACGGTCAACTTTCAATGCATCTAGCTGCTCTACGATGTTCTTCATGAAACCTACAGGTCCACAGATATAGAAGTCGCTTTCTTCAAAGCCTTTTGCATCAGCGATAGACGCTAGATCCATTTGACCTTGATGCGTATTTTCACATGCAGACTCATCTTTGTTCATGTACCACGTTTTCGCTTCCCAACCTTTGTCGGCAACAATGTCTTTAACACGGTTTGTGAACGAGTGTTGACCTACGTTTTCACAAGCGTGAAGGTAAAGTACTGGTTCGTTTTTATCTTCCGTGCTTAGGAACTCAAGCATAGACTGCATTGGTGTAACTCCCACACCTGCAGAGATAAGCGTTACCGGCTTGCTGCGTTCTTGATACATGAAGTCACCCGCTGGTGCGTACAGACTAACCTCATCACCAACAGCAACCGTATCGTGTAGGTGGTTAGATACAACGCCTTGTGTCTCTTGACCTTGTCCTTCACGTTTAACAGAGATGCGGTATTGCTTGCCGTTTGGCTTATCAGACAGTGAGTATTGACGAATCTCGCTGTATTGAGAGCCTTCCGGTTTCACTTCGATACCGATGTATTGACCTGGTGTGTAATCCAGAACGTCACCGCCATCTTTTGGCTGAAGAATAAAGCTAGTTACTAGAGCTGATTCTTCAATCTTATCTGCAATCACGAACGTACGTGCTGCTTCCCACCCACCTACCGCTTGCTTGCGCTGTAGGTAAAGCTCTGCTTCACGGTCGATGAATACTTGAGCTAAGAAAAGGTAAGCCGCTGTCCACGCCTCTTCCACTTCTGGAGTGAACGCTTCTGTTGCCAATTCACGCAGTGTTTCAATCAGGTGCAAACCAACAATTTGGTAGTGCTCTGGTTGAATGTTAAAGCTTGTGTGTTTCTGAGCAATACGTTCAACGGCTGTTGTTAACGCTGCTAGGTTTTCAATGTTCTTTGCATAAGCCGCGATAGCTTCAAACAGTGCAACGCCTTGGCGACCTGTTCTTTGGTGAGTCATATTGAAGATATCTTTCAACTCAGGGTTATGCGTGAACATACGTTGATAAAAGTGCTGAGTTAAAGCCGGGCCTGCGCTCTCAAGTAGCGGGATAGTAGATTTGATGATTTCGATATGTGCGTTGTTAAGCATGAATTTACTCCGAACACTGAGTCTTATGACCTATATGTCATTTTGACTACTTGAAAAATTAAGAATGACTTATCGATTTTCTGAAGCCTTAGTTATTTTTAGAAACTGAGTTATTTTGACTCGTTTTCGTTTCAAAAAATCGCAAAACCTGATTAATGCCACCTGATTGATTGAGATCAAGAATACTCTTTTTAATCAGAGTTATAATCGGGCTTCGATGACTCTTTTGCACAATCGATGCCAAGTTTATCAATCCCCGTCATTACTGGTTTTAATCTCAAAACCCATCTTATAAAAATGTCAAAAAGACCTTTTTTTTAGGTCAATAAGACTCTATTATGTATATAAACACACAGAGTTAGAGTTTTTTATGCAAGATATCTCCGCATCTACCCTCATGGAAATGACCATTGGCCTTGCAAGTGGTGTGAACGATCAAGATCGTTTTAATCGCCTTATCGATGCCATCCGTAAAACCATTACGTGTGATTGTGTCGCGCTTTTAAGCCTTCAAGGTGACACACTAGTACCTATCGCAATGCAAGGGCTCAGTCGAGACACGTTCGGTCGTCGTTTCATCATTTCAGAGCACCCACGTTTTGCGGAGATATGTGCATCTCGCTCTCCTGTTCGTTTCGATTCTGATAGTTCACTCCCTGATCCTTTTGATGGTCTGCTGATCGATCATGATGGCGATCTGCCAATGCACGCCTGCATGGGTTTACCTCTGCTGTTTGGTGACAAATTATTAGGAGTGCTAACCCTAGACAGCCTAAAACCTGATGTCTTCGCTAATATTCCAGCACGTAACCTTGAAGTACTAGCAGCGATTGCGGCTTCAAGCATGCAGATGGCATTGACCTTTTCTCAGCTTGAACATCAAGCCAAACAGTCTAAGCAACTATTAGAAGAGTTAAACGTTGAAGCGTGGGAGCGTGACGGCGGCGAGTTGATTGGTAACAGTGATACCATGGTCGCGCTCAAGAACGACATCGCGGTTGTCGCACCGTCTGAATTTAATATCTTGATTCATGGGGATACTGGTGTTGGTAAAGAGCTCGTTGCTCGTACCCTGCACCACCAATCGCAGCGTAAACGTAACCCACTCGTCTACGTAAACTGTGCTGCAATTCCTGAAAACTTAGTAGAGAGTGAATTGTTTGGTCACGTTCGTGGTGCGTTTACTGGCGCAGACAAAAACCGCTTAGGTAAGTTTGCTCTAGCCGATGGTGGCACACTGTTCTTAGATGAAATTGGTGAATTACCCTTAGCTGCGCAAAGTAAGTTACTGCGTGCGCTGCAAAACAACGAAATCCAACCTGTTGGCCAAGACAATATTCAAACCATTGATGTTCGTGTTCTGGCTGCAACCAACCGAGACTTAAAGCAAGAAGTTGAAGACGGTCGATTCAGAGCCGATTTATACCATCGACTGAGTGTGTACCCTATCGCGGTGCCTGCACTGAAAGATCGTGGTGACGACATCAGCCTATTAGCTGGTTTCTTCTTAGAACAAGCGCGTCGTAAGCTTGGTATCAACCAAGTTAAGTTCCGCTCTGACGTTCTTTCTTTCCTAAACCGTTATGGTTGGCCAGGTAACGTTCGTGAACTTGAGCACGTGATCAGTCGTTCAGCATTGAAAGCATTGGCGCGTAGCACCAATAAAAACCTCGTGACAATCACTAAAGAAGATTGTGGTCCACTCGACCAAGATCAGCCGATTGCGACTACACAGGTGAAGAACACGCCATTATCAACACCAACGATCGACCTCTCTGCAGGGTTACGTGGTGCAACGGATGATTTTCAACGCAGTATCATTACTGAGGTATTGGAAGATGCCAATTTTAACTGGGCACAAGCAGGCCGTGTTCTGAAAACAGACCGAGCAAACCTGACTCGACTGTCTAAGCGTTTAGGGCTAAATGTGGCTAAGTCTCACACGATCGAACGGACAAAATAGATATTAGCGGTTTGTTGCGAGCATCTGACAAAACTTGTGTATATAATGCTGCAAATTGTAACGCTAATTTTAAATATGTAGAGAGAGTTATGAAGTTTATCCGTTGGTTCTTAGGTCGTGTCATCTTGTTATTGAACTTTGTTTTCAGCCCACGTGGTGTGAAGCGTTCTCAAGAAGAGCAAAGCAAAGTGAATGAGCAAGCAAAAACGCACACGTTATACCAATTCGAAGCATGCCCGTTTTGTGTGAAAGTGCGCCGCGCGATGAAACGTCAATCGGTTCAATTTGAACTTCGTGATGCAAAAAACAACGAGCAACACCGCGCAGAACTTGAAGCTGGCGGCGGTCGTGTGAAAGTGCCTTGTCTACGTATTGAAAAAGACGGCAAAACTGAGTGGATGTACGAGTCTTCAGACATCGTTGCTTACTTGGAAAAACAATTCGCATAAGCTCACAAGCTAAGCGAAAGCCAGACATAAAAAATCCCTCGAATGTGAGGGATTTTTTATGTCTGTTATTTGTGAATTCGTCTAGTTTGGAGCAAAAACGCCAGAGGCTATTTGGCGACAATCAGCATCAATTCCACACGGCGGTTACACGCCTTGCCTTGCGCAGAGGCGTTCGTACAAGCTGGTACATACTCGCCAAAGCCTCGTGTATAAATGGAGCGGCTTGACACGTAGTTACTCTCTAATCGAGCCTTCACTTCTTTTGCACGCTGCTCTGATAGCGGATCGTTGATTCGATCTGTGCCCGTATTATCGGTGTGACCTTCAATCACCACATCAATATCTTGGCGCTGAGCAAGGTAGCTGCCCAACGTATCTAGCCATTGGTTATAAGCTGGTTCAGGGAAAGCAGAACCTGTTTTAAAGTTCACGTGCTGCTCAAGCTTTACCATCACATGGTTACCCGGCAATACTTCAAAATCGATGCGGTTTTGTCTTAGAAAGACTTCCAGTGGATCGTTAGTCGATACGCCACGTCCGTAGTTGGTAGTGATGGTGCTTTGTTGATGGGTGCTGCTCTGAATCGAGTATCCACGATTGCTTACTACATGAGTCGTTTGAACCACACCCCATTCAGGATGCATCAAGTCGTAATCGGTTTGCGGTGCAGTTTCTAGCATATCATCGCCCAACATGCCCGTTGGTAATGTCGTTTCACACCCTGCCAAAGCTATGCTTAACATTATCGCTAAATATCTCATTACTTCACCAACCACTCATGCATATAAACCATTCATTAATGTCTATATCGGCACCGAGGGAAAAACTTTAGACGAAAACTTTATACCAAAAGAAACCAGACAAAAAAAGTGCTGTTGATCACAATTAACCGTCAACTAGCCTGCCGTCACCCGCTAGTTCCAACTGTTTGCATTTATTTACCTTATAATTGTTTTCCAATGCGTACTAAATAGTTAGAATCTCACGACTTCTCAACGCTAGAGCAAACATTATGTTTAAACCATTTACTAAATTCATCACAGCACTCGCTGCCGTACTTATTATCGCGGGTTGTAGTGAAACAGACGAGCCACAAAAAGGCGTTCAATACGAAGCGCTTCCAACTGCTCTAACAGAATTTAACTTGTCTCCGATCACTGAAATCTTCTCTCTTAACTGTGGTCACTGCCGTCAAATGGAAAGTGCTATTCCAGAGATTGAATCTCTAACAGACCAAACTATTGGCAAGATGCACGTGACGTTCAACGAAAGCGCTCAAATCAGCGCAATGATCTACTACACAGCAGTGATGCAGCTTGATGCGACGCCTGACCACGCGTTTATGGACGACCTATTTGGTGCCGTTCAAATGGGTGCAGATGCAACACCAGAGCAGCGTCAACAAGCACTAGAGACAGCGTTTACTGCTCGTGGTTTGATTAGCCCATACCAGCTGAACAAAGAACAACAAGTCGCTCTTTTCGACTACGTTAAAAAAGCAGAAGAGATCTCAGTAAAAGGTCAGATCAACTCAGTACCAACCTTTATCATCAACGGTAAATACCAAGTACTAACAGCAGGTCACCAAGACGTTGCTGGTATCGCAAAAACGATCAACTACCTTTTGACTCAACCATAATCGCTGCTTTGCCAGCGGATTAACACATTCTGCATTAACTACGAAATTCAGCACTCAATATAAATAGGTTTTACTATGTCTAAATTTGTCATCCCGGTCATTGTCTTTCTTTTGGCGGGTTTCATGATTTACCGTACTTGGACGAATCATAAGTCTGGCGGAGAAAACTTCGAACAAGGCCAGCAATTTCTAATTGAAAACGGCACTAAAGAAGGCGTGATTACGACTGAAAGCGGTCTTCAATACCTTGTTCTTGAAGAAGGTACAGGCACAGAACACCCAACTAAGAACAGCAAAGTAACAGTTCACTACCATGGTACGCTGATCGATGGCACTGTTTTCGACAGCTCTGTTGAGCGTGGCGAGCCAATCTCATTTGCCCTTAAGCAAGTAATCAAAGGCTGGCAAGAAGGTTTGACTTACATGGTTGAAGGCCAAAAAGTTCGTCTATTCATTCCAAGCACTCTAGCTTACGGTAAAGGCGGTTCAGGCCCTATCCCACCATCATCGACTCTGATTTTTGATGTAGAACTCATCTCTATCAAATAATCGAAGTGACTGATTAAGCCCCAACATACGCGCTATGTTGGGGCTTTTTGATATCTGAACATTTAAAAGCACTTTGACCACTTTCGCAAAGACCGCATATAACTTAGAAAACCGCTAACTAGACGACTGGTCTAATTTAACTTATAGTACCGCCCATGAACGAAAAAACGAATGACACACGCCTACATGTTTTAGATGTTGGCTATCAACTAATAGTAAACAACGGCTTTAACGGCGTTGGCCTATCGCAATTGCTTAAAGAAGCGGACGTGCCGAAAGGATCGTTTTACCACTACTTTAAATCTAAAGAGCAATTTGGTGAGGCATTGATTCAGCACTATTTTGAAAACTACATCACTAAGATTGAAGCTATTTTAGTACACGGTGAAGGTAATCATTATCAGCGAATCTTGAGCTATTTCTCGCTATGGGCGAAGACCGAAAACGGTACCTGTAATGCTCATAAATGCTTAGTCGTTAAACTCAGCGCGGAAGTTTCTGATCTCTCTGATCCTATGCGCCAAGCGCTGTTAAAAGGTGCTGAGAAAGTGACGAATACCATCGAACAGTGCATTGTCGGCGGTATTGCAGATGGCTCTATAAAGGTTGAAGACAGCCGAGAAGCAGCTCAGAATCTATACTCAATGTGGTTAGGCGCCAGCTTATTGAGTAAGTTAAGCCAGAACCCACAGAGCTTGGAATCGGCATTAAGCCTTACCGAACAAATTTTAAGAGGTGAAAGCCACTAACGCGCACTGCGCCTTCTTGGCATTTACTGCTTTAGCTTAAAAGAAATCACCCGCCCTCTTATCAATTTGATGACGGCGGGATTTTTAGACAACAAGACTAGACGACTGGTCTAATTCTAAATGAACATAGTATAAAATTAAGGACATCCAATGACTCAACAAGACAATCGCCGCATCGTATTGGCTTCTCGCCCAGTTGGCGCACCGACTCAAGATAACTTCCGCTTAGAGACAATGGATGCACCTACAATTAGTGACGGCGAGATGTTACTTCGCTCGGTTTACCTCTCTCTTGACCCTTATATGCGTGGTCGAATGAGCGATGCGAAGTCTTACGCAGACCCAGTTGCAATCGATGATGTAATGGTTGGTGCAACCGTGTGTCAGGTTGAAGCGTCAAACAACAAAGACTTTGAAGTGGGCGAATGGGTATTGGCGTACACAGGTTGGCAAGATTACGGTGTTTCTAACGGTGAAGGTCTTATCAAGCTAGGTAAAGAGCCAAGCCACCCTTCTTACGCACTAGGCATCATGGGTATGCCAGGCTTTACCGCTTACATGGGTTTATTGGATATCGGCCAACCGAAAGAAGGCGATACGTTAGTTGTGGCGGCGGCGACAGGCCCTGTAGGCGCAACTGTTGGACAAATCGGTAAACTGAAAGGCTGTCGTGTCATTGGCGTGGCTGGAGGTCAAGAGAAATGCCAGTACGCAAAAGAGGTTCTTGGCTTTGATGAATGTATCGACCACAAGGCAGACGACTTCGCAGAACAACTGGCGAAAGCGTGTGACAAAGGCATCGATGTTTACTTTGAAAACGTTGGTGGCAAGGTATTTGATGCAGTAATGCCTCTTCTAAACACAGGCGCTCGTATCCCTGTTTGCGGCCTTATATCTCAATACAACGCAACATCACTTCCTGAAGGGCCAGACCGCATGTCTAGCCTAATGGGTACTCTTCTAGTTAAACGCATTAAGATGCAAGGCTTCATCATCTTTGATGACTACGCACACCGTTACAACGAGTTTGCGACTCAAATGACCGAATGGCTGTCTCAAGGAAAAATGCACTACCGAGAGCACCTAATTGAAGGTCTAGACGAAGCCCCACAAGCATTCATGGGTCTATTAGAAGGTCAGAACTTCGGCAAACTTGTTATCAAAACTAACGAACCAAAATAGCTCAAAGATAGAATAGGCAGAATTATGATTACTTTACATCACCTGAATAAATCGCGTTCTAAACGTATCATCTGGCTACTGGAAGAGCTTGGTGTCGATTATCAAATCAAACCTTACCAACGAGACAGTGTCACGTTTTTAGCACCGCCAGAACTGAAGTCTGTTCACCCTCTTGGTAAATCTCCAGTCATTGAAGATGATGGCATTGTGATCAGTGAATCTGGCGCAATTACTGAGTACCTAATCGACAAGTTTGGGCAAGGTAAATTCGCACCAGTGCGCGGCACAGCTGAATATGTTGAATATTCACAGTGGCTACACTTCGCTGAAAGCTCGGGCATTTTACCAATGCTGCTTAAGATCTTCGTGATGAAAGACGGCTGCGAGACAAACTTCCTTGGTGGTTACGCAGACGACGAAAATCAAAAGATCTTAACCTTCGTTAACGAAGCACTTGAAGGCAAAACTTATCTTGTAGGCGAAACACTCACTGGTGCCGATTTCATGATGTCGTTCATCGTAGAAATCGTGGGTAACTTTGGCGCGACTGCACTCTACCCTAACATTGCTAAATACGGTGATCTTTTAGCGAGTCACCCTGCTTACCAAAAAGCGGAGCAATTAGAGTTAGAACACTCTAACTAATCAAGATTGTTCCATCCAATGCTTCCATAGCATGAACATAACAATCTAAATGAAGCCAAAGCTGATTTATCTTCCGCTTTGGCTTCTCATTTGCCTCCATTTCGACAACAATACCGAGCTCTAACCGAATACCCATAGAGTTTGATCTTCATGTCAGCAAACCTTGCTCAATACACACCACTGCGCACGTTAAACCAAACAGCGAATCAAGCGTTATCATTGCCAGAGCGTTTTACATTCCCGTATTACTATACTCCGCATCCTTTGTGTGAATTAGCGATGCAGCAGCTTCAACAGTCTCTGCTTGACTGTGGTGTGAATGAAACATCGCAAGGAAGCCTCTATGCCGTTCTTCTGGTTCAACATCCTCAAACTCAAGAGTTGGGCTACCTTTCTGCGTTTTCAGGTTTGCAGCTAGATTCGTCTTTGGAACCTCAGCTATCGAGTATCGCCTTCGTTCCTTCTGCTTTTGATAAGCAGCAGTTTCAGGTTCTGAACACGCAAGGCTTAGCCCAAAAAACAACATTAGCTAACGACATTGCGAACCTAGAGAAAACTCACAACCTAGATGAACTGACTGCAACGCTGAGCGAACTTAAAAACGACGCGAGCAAAGCAATCGAAGCATTTCAGTTCACTATGGCTGCCAACAAAGCACAGCGTAATGAGCTTAGAGAGCAAGCTAACCAAGAGAAAGAACTGGGGAACCTAGACTCTGCGGCTGACCTGCTTAAACAGTTGGGCAACCAAAGCAGCCAAGAGAAGCGAGACTTAAAAGCACTTCGAATTGAGTGGAAGCAAAAGATCGCAGAACGTCAGTCACAAGTTGATGCCATAGAAAGCGATCTCAAAAGTCGCAAGCAAGACTACCAAACAATTTCTGCAGAGTTAGAAACGCAGCGTTTGTCTCATTATCGCTTTATCAACCAAGCAGCAGAGCCAAAGAGCCTGCTTGAATTATTGGATGGTAAAGACGCGCTTGAAGGTTCAGGTGACTGCTGCCTACCCAAGCTGCTTAACTTTGCCTTTGAGCACGGCTTTAAACCATTAGCTTTATCTGAGTTTTGGTGGGGATTGCCGCCAACAGATATCATTCGACAACACGGAAACCTTTACCCGGTTTGCCAAAGTAAGAGCTTTGAGATCCTTGAGCATCAACTCAGTGGCATTGAGCTAGAAGATAATCCGCTTATCGTAAACCCTGCGGTGGGTAAGTCGTTTGATATTGTCTACGAAGATGACGAGATCGTGGTTGTGAATAAGCCAGAGGAGTTCTTGTCTGTTCCGGGTAAGTTCATTGAAGACTCTGTTTATACTCGTATTAAAGCACGCTACCCAGATGCCACAGGGCCGTTGATTATCCATAGATTAGACATGTCGACATCTGGATTGTTGATCTTAGCGCTGACAGCCGAGTCCAACAAACACATCCAAAAGCAGTTCATAGATAGAACAGTCGAGAAACGTTACACCGCTCTGCTTGATGGTGAAATCCACGGTGATTCTGGAGATATTAGCTTGCCGTTACGCGGTGACATCACCGACAGACCAAGACAGTTAGTTTGCCATGAACATGGGCGTAACGCTGAAACGCATTGGCAAGCCGTCAGCACCAATAACGGAAAAACTAAGGTTCACTTGTACCCTAAAACAGGCCGTACCCACCAGCTGCGTGTTCACTGTGCTCATCCGCAAGGGCTTGGCGTACCGATTAGAGGTGATGACCTATATGGCTACAAACGTGAACGTCTGCACCTTCATGCGGGCTACCTAAAACTCATTCACCCAACAACCGGTGAATGGATGGAATTTGAAGTCCCTTCTGAGTTCTAAATGGTTTCGGTTTAGTAGGGCTTCGTGCCCTACTCTTATTTTCTTTAGCTCTCATCTCTATCGCTGCAGACGAATAAACTTAGTACGATGCAATGACCAAGAAGCCAGAACCCAACAGTGTCACCATCGCGGGAATACCATCCTTCCACGTATCGAATCTCAAATGAAAGTAAATCGCCCCTAGTGAAGTACTTGCTAATATCAAACCTCCCATCAGTTGCGTATGTTCAGGTGCTAAACCAACCAAAGCACAGAGCAACAATACAGCTCCAGTAAACTCAACCATGCCAACTAGAAACATGATCACTCGGTTTAATCCATAGCTTTTAAAAAAGCCAAGTTGAATTTCAAACACTTTACGCTGCCAAGCAAGTGTCTTGATTGAGCTTGCCAATAAAAAGAACACCACCAGTAATACACTCACCACTGTAATCATATTGTCACCTTTCTTAAGAGTTATTAACGTCAATGGGATTATTTAATCATTCATAAATCGAACGATAAATGCTAATTTTATGATAGTTAAGATTCCAATTTGGAATGATTAAGTTTAGATAGCAGACATAAGGCAAGTAGAATGGATAAAATTGAGTGTATTCGTATCTTCGTGGAAACTGCACAGCTGAACAGTTTTACTGCTACTGCCAATAAGCTCGATATGACACAAAGTGCCGTCAGTAAAAAGATTGCGTGGTTAGAAAGTGATTTAGGAATGACGTTGTTTCAGCGAAACAGTCGCAAAATATCCCTAACCCATGCAGGCAAAGACTACTTGACTTATTGTGTCCGCTTCCTAGAAGAAATGTCCGCAATAGAAAGTCAGCTCAAGCGAGAAACTGAGTCCGTAGAAGGTGAATTAAAAATATCCGCTCCAAGTGCCTTTGCAACCATGTTACTCAGTGAACCGCTTCAAGCATTCATTGAACAACACCCAGGGATACGTATTAACCTCAGCGTTGACGACCACATCGTTAATCTCAATGAACACAATATTGATGTCGCCATCCGCGCATCACAGCTTAAAGACTCAGGGCTAAAAGCACGCTTGTTGTTTAATAACAAAGTTCACTACTTCGCATCACCTGAATACCTAGAGAAACACGGAGCACCGCAACAGCCACAAGAACTGAGCAAACACCAATGCTTAACCTACTCACTGATGACGCCTGCGAATGAATGGCGTTTTACCGACCAGAGCCACAAAGCCAGCAGTATTAAAGTAAATCAAATATTCACTTCAGACAGCCCGGAAATGCTGCTTAAGATGGCTCGTCAAGGTTTAGGTATTGTCGCTTTGCCGAATTGGATGGGTAAGGAATTTGTTGAGAAAAGGGAATTAACACGGTTATTGGTAGACTGGAGTAATGACCAGTTACCAATGTATGCGGTGTATCATGCGAGCGACTATTTGCCCCAAAGAATCCGAGTGTTTATCGATTTTCTTGCAGAGCATTTGAGCTCAACGAATAGTTAAAGCTCTAAGAACAGCTAGAGCTCAACTGAGATCGATAGCTAAGATAAAGTCTTAGCCCATTACATCCTTGCGCTGATCAACGCATTCATAAGAGCCCATTTCGAACTCACGGCAGATCCATGGTCGGTTTTCGTAGATAGTACACATTAGTGTTTCCCTATCTACCGCTGAGCACCAACCATCATCTAAACGTTTCATGGTTTCACCGCCCCACTCGTCGTAAGCGATATGCTCTTCAGGTACGCCCGTATCTGTGATGATCATAACCTCTAAACGACAACAGCACGCCTGACAATTGGCACAAGTTACTTCAGGTTCGGTGATGTTCTTTATCTCTATGGTCATAAGTGACTACACTGCTAAATTTTGCGTATAGTAATCGAAACCGCTCGCTACGGCTAATAAAGAAAGCTGCCAATACTGTTTTCATACAGGCAAGAATAGAAACGGGCGTTGTGATTGACTCACAACGCCCGTTAGATTTTTCGTTTAATTAACTAGAAGCGCTATCTAGAATAGACTCGCGAAGAACAACTTAACGTAATCCATTAAACGCTTGAACAAACCACCCTGCTCGACTGCTTCAAGCGCAATCAAAGGTTGGGTTTGAACATCTTCGCCATCGACTGTGTAGTGAACCACACCTAAAGTTTGCCCTTCAGCAATCGGTGCTTTCAGTTCAGAGTTAAGCTCGATAGATGCAGTCAACTTTTTGCTGTCTGACTTAGGCAGCGTAATAAACGTGTCTTCTGCTACACCTAACTTCAATGTGTCTTGCTCACCAAACCATACCTTCTCTTCAGCAACTTGATCGCCGCCTTGGTGCGGGTTTAGTGTGTCGAAGAAGCGGAAACCATAACTCAATAGCTGTTTGCTGTCTGATTCACGGCTCTTAACACTTGATGCGCCCATCACAACCGCGATAAGCCTCATCTCACCTTGTGTCGCTGAGCTCGCCAAACTATAGCCTGCACCAGAGGTGTAGCCCGTTTTCATGCCATCAACGGTTAAGCTTCTATCACGTAGCAAGCCATTACGGTTGTGTTGTGTGATGCCGTTATAACTAAAAGAACGTTCGCTGTATAAGCCATACACATCTGGTAAGTCACGAATTATGGCTCGACCGAGCAGCGCGATATCGTAAGGAGTCGAATAGAGATCGTCAGCGTCTAAACCATGTGCATTGGCAAAATGGGTGTTTTCTAGTTTAAGAGATGCAGCCCAAGAGTTCATTAAATCCACAAATGCATCTTGTGAGCCCGCAACGTGTTCCGCAATCGCAACACTCGCATCGTTGCCCGATTGAATAATCAAGCCACGGTAAAGATCCATCATAGCTACATCAGTGTTTACTTCTATAAACATTTTTGAAGAGTCAGGGAAATTCTTAGCCCACGCATTTTCGCTGATTCGTACCTGATCGTCAGCAGAGATATTGCCTCGCTTCATCTCTTGTCCAGCCACATAGCTAGTCATCAGTTTGGTCAAACTCGCTGGATTTAACTTAGTGTGTGCATTTTTTTCGACCAGCACATCACCAGAATTAAAATCAATTAACACATACCCTTTTGCGCCTAGGCTAGGTGGGCTTGGTACTATAGAAGGTGCTGCGATCGCTGCATTACTTACCATCGCTGCGTTACTTACAATGAATATACTTAATAGAGGGAGAGAGTATTTGGAGAAGAGTTTCATTGAATCAAACCTAAGTTAACGTTTTGTGCAGTATAGACAAATGCTAGCAAAAGAAGCGCGAACTTTACGTTGCTTTACGTATTTGTACCGTTCGTTACAAATAAAAAAGCAGAATCTGCGATCTGACCATTTTTTCAACAGGAAATATTGATTCAATGAATGTGTACATCGCTTAATTCTAGCGTTCGGGCATACGTCTAAATAGCATATCTATAAAGCCAGTAATGCGCTGTTTGCTTTCGCTTGGCTCTAAGTCAGGCTGGATACCAGACTGAGCTAGAGCTTGCCACAATACGACTTCAGATTCAGGAACGAAAAAGGCAATGTACAAAGACCCTTTCTCCGCTACTTTACCTTCACCATCGTAAAATGGCACACCAGTAGATAGCTTAATCGCATCGAAGATAGACTCATCGTTCAGTTCCGATTCTTCCGCTAATCCAAAGCCTACAACAACATCGCCGACACCATCCTGTTTTAACTGATAACCCTTACTAGAGAGCTGTTCTTGAATCGCGTCACGCACCAGATCAGTAACCACGGTTTCATCGTATTTTTGAGAAAGGTAAACCTGTTCTGACTCAGGATGCCATGAATACGTCAGCACGCCGTGTTTCATGAAATCAAAATCACCGCTAGTGACCACACCATAATTATGCGTGGGTGGTATTTCTTGCGTAGTACATGCGGTCAGCCCAATAGCCATCAAAGCCAACAGTGCTACTTTTTTTATGCTTTTTGTTGCACAAATGGATCGTTTTATCATTCGTGACTCCCTTACCCATATAAGAATAACTATCAATTCAACCTCCAACATAAATAGTAATTATGTTAATAGAAAGGTCATTAAACGTTTGCGTAATCGCTAACCTTCACTTCTGTCCATTTTGGGGGTTTTATCACAAAAACAGAGTTGGTATAGTTTACCCCGTTAAACAAAACCAGACCATTCGAGGCACGGAGCTTCCTCAATCATCTCATGAAGAGAAGAATTGGTACCGACAAAGTATCGGCAAATTTAAGAGGGTCAAACAATGGAATTCAATATGGTTGAAATTTTAGGTTACGCTGCGTCTATTATGGTCGCAATTTCATTAACAATGAAAGATATCGTTCGTCTGCGTGTCCTTAACTTTATTGGCTGTACACTCTTTACAGCATACGGCGTTATGATTGACGCATGGCCAGTTGTCGCGACCAACGGTTTCATCGCTTGTGTAAACATCTACTTTCTTGCAAAAATGCAAAAGGAAAAAAAAACGGAAGCGATGAAAGCAGCGAAAGCTTAAATTAGCGATTAGCATTTCAAATAATTCTGAAAAAGCCCAAATAAAGTGATCTATTTGGGCTTTTTTCTATCTGTTATTCCTCTACACGCTCACTACCTTCTACTTTTTCACCGTTCGGACATAGCGGGCGTAAAACATAGTAAGACCATGAATAAAAAACGCCGAACAGGATTGAGTTCGGCGTTTGACTCTACGTTAAGTGGTTTGTTTAAGGAGGTGGGGATAGAAAGCTCTCACCTCTATCAACAAATCAATACTATGAACACAATTTGGTCCAGCTACCGTCACTGCCCGGCTCAGAACTTGTCCACCAGTTAGCTTGGTAAATACTACCGTTGTGAACGACTTGGTCACCCGTGTTTGCATGGCTTGGATTACCTGCCCAATCTTTCTGAGGTAGATCTGGGTAAACAATTAAACCTGCAGTATCACACGTACCAGGGTTTGTACCACCATCGCCAGGGTTACCACCACCAGAACTGATATCACCTAGTGGTAGATCCGGTTGCTCAAAGCTAAAGGCATAGTCGACGCCATTCACACTCACCGCATAGTTTGCAGGGCCTGAAATTGGTAAGTAATACACCATATCTAGCTCATACACACCACCAGCAGGAAGATCTTCCCATGCAGGTAACGTGAACGCTACGCGGTGCATAGTACCGTCTAATCCGCCGATGTTATCCGCACGAGTATGACCCGAAGCAATCACAGACAAACCGCCGCCCGATTGATCTTTCGCGTTATCAGGTGCTGATACTGGGATATCGAATTGGAACTCAGTTCCCCCCGGAAGTGCTTGACCAGTGTTGTTTGTGAACGTGATCTTAGGATTGATTGGGTAGTTTTGGTCACCGACTTTGAAGCCACCAACCGATACCGCGATATCTAATGCTTCTGTTGGAATAACACCCGTCGCTACTTTGTTTCCGTATGGCGTCGCAGACTTAAACTTATCGTAGATAGCTTTAGTCATGGTGTTACCCATATGGAACTCACCGTTACCACTATTACACGCTTGTTCAGTCGTATCGATAGACGTTCGGTTGCCATTCGCATCGAGTACATAACAGTTGTAATCCCCTGCAAGTTCCCAGAACATGATGCCGCCGATCTCTTTGTCGATAACGTAGTCAGCTTTCACGTCGATAGACTGTTTATCTTCCGTTGAAAGGAATACGCCCTTCTCTGCATTCCACAGCCAAGGGGCAACTGCCACACTGTCGTAGTTACGCGTGTAAGTTCCCGTTAGAACATCTGAAGGATCATTCATAGGATCAAGCTTGTAAGCTTCTGCATATGAGCCCCAAATTCCTTTTTCTAGGTTCTTCGCGTGCCACATTGGGTTTGAACCCGCACCCATCTCGTTGCCTTTCGGATCGGTATCGTGCCACATGTTGTCGATACCAATAGCGCCATGACCACAGTTGTTCTTCTCGCCTTCGCCTGTACCCGCCGCACATTCAGATTGATTTGGTAGCGCAGCTCGCCCCCAAAGGCCATTTTCGCCACCAGTTACACCTTGCCAACCACGCGTGTAGTAAGGCACACCGATGTTAATACGACCTGCTGGCATAGAACCACGGAAGTAATGGTAAGCCCAATCCGTGTTCAAGTAACCGATACCACCGTAAGCCGCAGTGCCGTAAACGTTCCACTGTGCTAACTCTGAATCTTTACCTGTATCAAACAAGGCAGCGTTATGACCAACATGATCGTTCCACGCACCGTGAAGGTCGTAAGACATGATATTCACGTAATCGAGGTACTTGGTAACATCAAATGTTTCCATACCGCGCAATAGGTAGCCAGAAGAAGGTGCCGCGATAGTTAACATGTAGTGATTGCCATCTTCAGCAGATGCCACATCAAGCTTCTCACGCAGTACTTTCATCAGTACTTGGTATGAAGCCCATAGGTACTGACGACGCGGTTCCATGAAGTCTTTATCGTATGGGTTACCCGCGCCTGCCATTGAGGTTGGGTACTCATAATCGATATCTAGACCATCGAATTGATACTTACGCAGCATTTCAACCGCTGAAGTCGCGAATGTTTCGATACCTTGATGGTTGATAGAGCCATCGGCATTGGTCGTCATAGTGTAGAAACCACCATCAGCAACTCGGCTTCCGTCAGTCGCGAAGTGGCCGCCAGTTTCAGCCCAACCACCGATTGAGATTAACGTTTTAACACCGTGTTTTTTCTTCGCTGTTGCTAGTGCACCAAAGTGACCTTTAAATCCTAATGCAGGGTCAACTTCCACACCCGGCCACTCTTTACCAACGGCAGCGTTATTTGGATCATTTACGTCACCTACGTTCACCTTGCCATCTGAACCGATACTCACGAAAGCGTAGTTGATGTGTGTGAGTTGTTCCCAAGGAATGTCATTTACTAAATATGCAGCTTGTGGGTCATCCCCTGCACGCCAACTTGTGAAGTAACCAATCACACGACGAGGGTGATCCGCGCCCATTTTCTCACGGCCTTCATCATCGTAAATCGTACAATAAGGTACATTGACACCTTGAGTTTGATACAAACCATCAGGACGACAAGTGCTCACCGTTGGAGCACCATTCACCGTCAAAGAAGCCAGTGCTGAATCTGCCGTCGCACCTTGGTCGTCTGTTGCTCTCGCGTAAACCGCTAAAGAACCTGCTTGAGTTGTTGTGTAATCTAACGTGTACGGGCTAGTTGCAGCTGTGCCAACAAGAGCACCAGCCACGTAGAAATCAACCTTATCGACAATGCCATCGCTGTCTGTTGCTGTTGCGGTAAGTGTTACCACACCACCAACATCAACCGAAGCTGCTGAAAGCGCAACCGAAACTGTCGGTGCTTCATTTCCAGGTGTAACGGAATCGACAGAGACAGAAACCGCGCTTGCTAGACTTACCGCACCTTCATTATCCGTTGCAACAACAGAAACCTGATGGTTACCAGACGTTGCAGCCCAAGTCGCTTCGAAAGGTGCCGCTGTGACTACCGCAACAGATACGCCATCAACAAAGAACTCAACCGAAGCCACACTGCCATCAGCGTCTAGTGCTGTTGCACTCAATACAATATTGTCGCCTTCAGTAATCACGTCAGAAGCAGAGGGTGCCGTTAATGAAGCTGTTGGTACTTCATTAGGCGTACCACCACCTCCGTCGCCGCTACACACATCGACTTTCTTCCATTGTGCGTAGTCGCCTTCAAATTGGCTTGGGTTGTTATTTTGATTCCAGTAATTTGCCGTATAAGCACTGCCGTCATGTGAAACCTGATCACCTCCTGTGTATACAGTGGCAGAATCCCACGTTTCTAACGTTGAGCAATCCACAGCCGCATAGCTGTTGAACGCCATTAAGCATGATGCGGTGAGCGTACTGAGTGTAAAAACCTTCTTAGCCACTCTTCCTTGATTTAGGTGCATGTTAGCTATCCCTTAAGTTGTTGTTTCAAGATGTTTAATTTAAATGGGATTTTCCTCGCCACTTAAATCTCTTCGCAAAACAACTGTAGGTAACAGCGCTAATTTAACACCTAAAATATTCAGTATTTATAAAATGACTCGCATTAATTTGTTTATAGCATGCAATGAGTCGACACTTATTTTGCACCAACAACTAATATTAATTTATTTCGGAAAGCTAAAAAATAACGTCTCAAAAATCAGAAATGTGATTTGGATTCGAGAAAAAATTCGTATCAAAACTAGCCAAAAAGTAGTGATTTAAAGGCGATTTAGGATTCATTTGGGAATTCGCCCACTTTTTTATAACAAATGTGTTAGTATCGGCGGCTTTTTTGACGAACCTCACATTTCTATGCAAGTGTGGGAGAAATACATAGGCTTGAAAGAGCCAAATATAGCGAAGAAATAATGTCCAACTTGACGCAAGTCGCCAACGAAAACATCAACGCAGAATCTACTTCTATCGATTTCAATAAAGCTCAATCTTTGGGTGAAAAACTGGAACTCGGAAACCCAGTCTTTTGGCTTAGTGGCAGTTTTTTAACCCTCTTTGTCATCCTCGCTTTCACCAACACCTCCGTGTTGTCCGAACTTGTTAACATCGGCTTTAGTTATTCAACTAAGTGGTTCGGTGCTTTCTGGCAAGTCCTACTACTTCTCAACTTCATTATCGGTTTAGTGCTTGCACTAGGTCGTACAGGCCATGTTCGCTTAGGAACACTTGCCCTACCAGAAATGACCACATTTAAATGGATGTCTATCGTCCTATGTACGCTGCTAGCGGGTGGCGGTGTATTCTGGGCAGCTGCAGAGCCTATTGCTCACTTTGTTTCAGCTCCGCCACTGTATGGCAACGCAGATCCTCAAGCGATGGCATTCAACGCCCTATCACAATCTTTCATGCACTGGGGTTTCCTTGCATGGGCAATCTTAGGTGGTTTATCTTCCATCGTGTTAATGCACCTGCATTACGACAAAGGCCTTCCTCTTAAGCCCCGTACTCTGCTTTACCCAGTACTTGGCGACAAAGCGATTAACAGCTGGGTTGGCAATGTAGTCGATGCATGTAGTATTGTGGCAGTGGCTGCTGGTACTATCGGCCCGATTGGTTTCCTTGGCCTACAAATCAGCTACGCGCTGAGCGAACTGTTTGGCATTTCAGATACATTCGCAACGCAAAGTGTTGTTATTATCTTTGCTATCGCTATGTACACGCTTTCTGCTTTGAGCGGCGTGAACAAAGGTATCCAACTGGTAAGCCGTTACAACATCATCTTGTCTGTGTGTCTAATCGGCTACATCCTTCTTGTTGGCCCAACGAGCTTCATTGTTGATGGCTACCTGCAAGGTATGGGTGAAATGGTTGATAACTTCATCCCAATGGCGCTATACCGCCAAGATACAGCGTGGCTAGGTGGCTGGACTGTGTTCTTCTGGGGTTGGTTCTTAGGTTATGGTCCAATGATGGCTATCTTCATTGCTCGCATCTCACGCGGCCGTACTATTCGCCAAATGATCGTTTCTATCAGCATCGTTGCACCGCTTGTAACGTGTTTCTGGTTCAGCATCGTTGGTGGCAGTGGTTTAGCGTTTGAACTAGAGAACCCAGGTGTCATTTCTAACGCGTTTGAAGGCTTTAATCTTCCTGCTGTGCTACTGGCCATTACTGCGCAACTGCCGTTCCCTACTCTGATTGCGATTCTGTTCCTGATCCTGACGACCACGTTCATCGTGACAACAGGTGACTCAATGACTTACACAATCAGTGTGGTAATGACAGGCACGACAGAGCCGAACGCAGCCGTACGTACCTTTTGGGGTATCATCATGGGTGCGGTAGCCATTGCACTTATCTCGATGGGCTCAGGCGGCATCTCTGCCCTACAGTCGTTCATTGTAATCACAGCCGTTCCTGTATCGTTCATCTTGCTGCCGTGTTTATGGCACGCACCAAAGATCGCGAAACAGATGGCAAGAGATCAAGGTATCGCTTAATACCTAATCCGATTTAGTTTCAGATAGCGTAGACACTAAAAAGCCACTCAAGTGATTCACCTGAGTGGCTTTGTTTTATCTGCTCGTTAAATGTATCGACGAAGCTTATTTCTACCGATAGTTCGGTTTATTGAAACTGTTCACCCGCAGCAACCATGAATGACATTTCAACCAATAGCTCAGGATTAGCAAGTTCTGCTTTCACGCATGCTCGGCTTGGCGCGCAGCCTTCAGGGAACCACGCTTCCCAAACTTCATTTAGTGCATCAAAGTTAGCGAAATCCGTTAGGTAAATCGTTACGGACAACACGCGAGATTTGTCACTGCCTACTAAGCTCATCATTTCTTCAGCTTGACCAAAAATTTGCTGAACCTGACTTTTGATACCTGCCGTTGTATCCGCTTCAGCAACTTCCACAAAACTTGCGATACCGTTGAAAACAGTGACATCTGACCAACGCTTGGTCGGGTTAATTCTATGAATTTTCACTGGTTATACTCTTCTTATAATTAGGGGGAACATCAGCGTAATTTAATCCAAATCGCAAATATTGAAAACAAAAATTGGAAAACTCGTAGCTCCTTTTGAACAGCACGATCGCCTACCTATTGCTTCAGTTCTCAACACCACTAGTCTTTCGGTTCATATCGAGACAATTAGTCGCCACCTGTTAAATCCCTAGATAAATATATTAATTATTATTCTCGACGCGAAATTTAATCTGAACTCTTGCGGTCATATTCAGGGATTTTATTAAATGGAGTACTTTTATGCATGTTCAAACCTATGATTTAAAACAGAGTAATGTGGGATATAACCTTGGTGTGGTTGGCGTGGCATTAGTGCTAGCTTGGATTGGTATTTATAAGTTTACGCCAACCGAAGCAATGCTTATAGAACCGCTAATCGCAAATCATCCTGCAATGAACTGGCTTTACAGTCTGTTCTCGGTACAAGCTGTGTCTAACATGGTGGGTGGCACGGAGATCATTGTAGCGATTGGACTGATAGTTGGATTTAAGAAACCGACGGTTGCCTTCTACTCAGGCATTGCAGCAGCGGCTATCTTTGTTGTGACACTCAGTTTCCTTATTACAACGCCAAACGCTTGGAAAGTATCAGATGGTATCTTAGTCACTAACTTCTTCCTCGTGAAAGACATCCTGTTTTTGGCTATCGCGATTAGTGTAATCGAACGTAACAAACCTCAGAAGTAACCGTAACGTAAACCTTTAAATAAAAAGGCTCGAAGCTGGCTAGAAGGACGCTGCCAGCTTCTGATGTATAAGGTTTTACTTGGCAATACCATCGTGATTAAAGCACTGTCTCGTTACTAAGCCCCATTTTTCGTCCTGATACTGGTCTTCAACGTAGTTGCCTGAAGTGTAGTCATTGACCACCTCTCTCCAGAATTTAACAGCATGCTCTGCACCTAGTACTTGCTTGATCTCCCAACTGCCCTTTAGGTGTTCAAACAGTTCAGAAATAAACTGTTTTCCTACTTTATTTTTTCGAAAATAAGGCACTACATAGAAGTCGCAAATCTCAAACTCGTTTGGCGCTTTGGTTTCAATGGCTGTCAATGCGGCAGGAACTCCATCAATGTAGAGTAAGTAACCCGTAACGCTATCACCAAGCGTCGGATAGATCTCAAACAAGCCGTACTCGTCTGGTTTATCTCCAATGATCTTTGAAAACTCGGCCGCATACCCCTGATACAAATTCGCGTATACCTGTTGATTACCGCTATAGACTGTCACAATGTTCATAAACTGATCTCTGTATTGTTTCGCACCAATATTGGTGTGAGCTCATCTTGTCTAAATTTATTATCTCATTGATCATAGAACAAATAATAGATATCTAACATTCACTTAAGCAGATATCGCCTTTCGATAATAATTGGCGTCTTGATGTTGCCCTTTGAATACTGCGTAGTTTTCTACACGTTCAACTAGGTCAAAACTGGCCTTGGATAAGATCTTGTTGGAACCAACATTACCCACTAACGCATAGGCATCAACATATTTAATGGAAGAGTGCTCAGCCAAGTAGACAAGTAACTTCTTCACCGCGTTAGACGCAATACCCTTAGAGCCAAAGGAGTGACCAACTCGATAGCCTAGCTCTCCACTTCCAGCGATCTGGTCGATATCGCGAACGTTGATTCGCCCACAAATATTGCCATTAGCGTCTTTTATCAACATAGGAATCATCTCGCCATTGTCATACTCTGTGAGGAAGCTCGTGACTTGCTCAGCAACGCCCGCATAAGAATAGAAACTGTCCTCCCGAGCTGGGACAAATTGCTCAAACCACTCTCTATTTTCGACTTCAAACTCCAATAATGCACTGACATCGCCTAAGTGAAGTAAGTGTAAAAATACATCCATAATCAATACTCTGTCGCTTATCTAAAAAGCCGCGCCTGATGATTCATACAACACGGCTTTTTCTGAATTTAAGGTAAATCCCTTAACTTCTTAGCCGGGTTACCTGCGTAGATACCTTTCTCAGTAATGTCTTTCGTTACCACACTGCCCGCACCGATTACTGCACCTTCACAAATGCTCACAGACAGAACCGTGGCGTTAGAACCAATCATGACGTTGTCAGCTATCAAGGTACGACCCCAGCTTTCAGGATTGGGATCTGGTTTGCCCTCTTTGAATAAGTCGTTGGCAAACATGACTCCGTGACCAACAAAGCAGTCACTGCCGATAGTCACATACTCGCAAATAAAAGTATGAGATTGAATCTTACTTCTCGCGCCTATCACCGAGTTCTTTTGAATCTCAACAAAGGGGCCAATGAATACATCATCTTTAAGCTCACAGCCATAAACGTTGCTTGGCTCGATGATAGTGACATTCTCACCACAGGTAATATCAGTAATCTGTGCTTTTAAAACTCTAGGGCTTGCCATGCTTCCTCTAAGATCAACACCATATATCAATCTAAACAATTGTGCCGTAAGCAATTAAGTACAAGCAAATTGTAAGAAAGAGAGTTGGTAGTGGATCAAAGATTCCATGAGTCTGATAACTAAAACAGCCCAACCAACACGACTGACATCAGTACCCCACCTATAAAGCTAGGCGCATGAAATGGGCGAGCTTTAGATTTTACGTACTCTATCTGAAGCTCTTCTTGATAAGTTTTGACGGCGAGTTCTTTTACGTAGTTATTTTGCATAATAAGCTCCTTTTCAATGGTTAAGAGAAGCTTAAGACTTGAAGTTAGGTTGAGGTAAAGCAAAAAATCAGATTAATTGAACACTTTATTTCGCTCGACCTTTTAATGTTTGTAAGTGTAGGAATGTAAACGACAGACAAGAAGACTAGAGCAGAGATCGGTACACACACAACTCACGATCTTCACCATGAATTTTGCGTACCTGTTTCTCAACGAACTCAACACCGAGTTTTCGGATAACAGACTCTGAGCGTTTATTTTCAGACAAGTGCATCACTTCCAACTCAGTGAGTCCCAAATGAGCTTTACCGTATTCTACTAGCGCAGAAGAAGCTTCAAACGCGATGCCCTGCCCCCAAAACGGAACACCAAGCCAATAGCCAAGAGTACCAACGCCATCGACTAAACTAGGGAAGCTGACCGCACCAATGATTTCATCGTTAGCTTTAAGAGTTATCGCGTAAATCACACCCTTTTCTTCATTAAAGAAAGACTCGTGCGAGTTAATCCATTCAACCGCCATCGTTGGTTTGTATGGATGAGGAATGGCAGCTGTCATATCCGCTATCACTTTCTCACCCGCGAGATCAGCGACGCGCTCGCTATCACTCAACCTAAATGGCCTTAAGATTAATCGTTCTGTGATAATGTTCTGCTGCATAACCTTTCCCTCACCTATCGTCTTATAACGATTATTCAAGAATGACCCTAAAGACATCATTATTCACGCCACCCACATCCACTAATTCTCCAGTTTCCATATGAAGTGAAGTGTTTAATTGTCGAGTTGAGCGTGGCTCTTTCGTTTCTCGAATCACGAGCAGATCGACCAAGTAGCCAGAGTATTGCTTTCGTATTAATCCTGAAAAAGTAACACTTTCAACCCTATCCGCGAGTACAGAATTAAATGTTTTATCTTCTAAAACACCCGCGGAGATGGATGTATCACCATAAAATAGCGTGATGGTTGTTGGGTCGGGAGTTAACTTTTGATTGGATGAACACCCCATCATAGCTAAGCACAACATTAAAATAACTCGAAATTGCATAAACTGGTTTTCTTACGTTAAGCGTCTGTTTTTCATATTAAAACACTTCACATCAATAAACACCATATGTCGGGCAGAAGCTTGTTTAGAGTAAGTTATGTAGTGAGGCTTAACGAAGGAGTTACGTCTTGAGATGGGTTCGTTAATCAGAGAATCGGCTCTAGCTCCTTATTCAGAAGCTAAAGCCGACATTAGATCGAGATTATCGAATTGGGTTCAGTGAATTAAGCAACAACGTCTTGTGGAGGTGTGCCTTCGCAGTTAGAAACGACAGCATCAATTTGAATCAGTGCATTCATAGGAATCTCTGAAACCCCCACCACCGTTCTTGCCGGTAAGTCAGCATTAAAGAACGTAGTGTAGACCTCGTTCACCGCATCAATATCTGAAATATCTTTAAGTTGAATATTAATTTTCACCGTATCGTCCATGCTATGGTCAACACTTTCAATGATCGCCTTAATATTCTTAAGACACTGTTCAGTTTGCTCTTTTATACCACCAGCAATCACTGCATTGGTTTTCGGATCTACAGGTAGTTGACCTGAAATATGGTTATAGTGAGAGAAAGCAACGGTGTGCGAATAAGGCATGAATGGTGCAGCAACAGTATTATTAGCTTCAATAACCAGTAGGCGCGTATCTTCTGGTAATTGCGGCGGTGTACCGTCGCCATGTGAAACGGACGTATCGATTTGAATTAAAGCGCCCATTGGCAGTTCAGCGGCATTAACAACCGTTCGCGCTGGTACGTAACTTGGGAAGAACTTAGCACAAACTTCATTTACCTTGCCTGCATCTTCAACATTTTTAAGGTAAATAGTGGTTTTAACCACATCATTCATTACATGACCGATGCTTTCTAGAATAGCTTTAATGTTTGATAGGCATTGTGCTGTTTGCGCCTCGATACCACCATCAACCAACTCACCTGTAGTTACATCTATCGGTAACTGAGCTGAAAGATTGTTGTAGTGAGAGAAAGCCGCTGTCTGAGTTGATACAGTACTTTGAGGCGCATTATCCGTATTTCTTGATACCTTTACTAGCGCGCAAGGTGCTTGTGGTTTAGTGCCTTCGCCGTTTGAAATCAGAGCATCCATTTGAACTAAAGCGTCACTATGCGGTAGCGCAGTTACGCCCACGACTGTACGCGTAGGAAGAGTGTTGTGGAAGAAGCTTTTGTAGACTTCATCAATAGCATCGATATCAGAAATATTCTTAACGAAAACATTAATCTTCACGACATCATCCATAACATGGTCGATGCTTTCAACAATGGCTTTAATATTATTTAAGCATTGTGCTGCTTGGTCTTTAATATCGCCAATCACGACTTCACCTGTTTTAGGTTCAATAGGTAATTGAGCTGAAAAATTATTATAATGAGAAAAAGCGACCGTTTGTGTAGATACAGAGTTTATTGGTGCATTTTCAGTATTTCTTGAAATTTTAATGATATCGCTACTCATCGGAATTATCCTTTTAATAATAAAGATATACGTATTTATATTTAACAATCGTATTGGAAGAATGATTAAAGTAGCGCCATATTAAGTGAATTGTTTTAGGGTAAACGTGATATCCATCAGACTATTACCTGACTATAAACCAGTGATTTATAGAATAATTAGTCATCAAACGCCTAATTATCCGCAAATAAGATGGCGAACCGAGTAATAAGTCCCCTTTATCTTTTGATATATTCAAAAATCATGAATACCCACTCAGATAAAGATATAGATAACTTTTAAAATTTAGAAAACATTTGATAGGTTGTTCACATTAAAGCCCTGAAAAAATCACTTACTAGATGAATTGTGAAGAACACACTCTTAGATTTGTGCATAAACTATTAGCCCAGATAAGTAATTATTTTAGAGCCATTTAATTATATAAATACGTTAATAATATATTCTACAATCGAATACCAGCACACTAATATTGCCCACCATTAGATACATTTACTCATCTTACTTAACAAGGAGGTTGTGATCGTTCAAACTCTCTCTTTTTAAATTCAACCTCTCTCATAACCACTCAAAACGGCCAATCCATAAATGAACCATGATATGCGTAAGACAAATAACTCTTATGTTTCAAGGTCATTATCCAACATGTGCCTGCCAAGATAGTATGCCCCCAACATGAAGACCACCTATAGCTTCATTAAGTCTAAATCTATTTGTCGACCTAGAAGAAAGTTCAATATCAATGATTAAACTAATTAGTTTAATCAACTTGAGGATTAGAAAGTGAACAAAAGAACGAAACTGTTAGGCCTGAGCTTAGCTATAACCTCCCTCTCAGCCCTTGCTGGTGGTGGCTACATTACAGACCCAACAACTCACATTTCATTCAATTACGACAACGTGACCCTTGAGGTTGCTCAGAAAGAGCTCGCAACATGTCAAGGTGTTGCTGAATCAACACTGACAGCCCCCACTGAAACCAAGAAAGGAAGCGGCGTAAAAGGCGCAGCTAAAGGGGCGGCCGCTGGCGCTGCTGTTGGCGCTATCTCTGGTGGCTCAGGCTCTGACGCTGCCAAGACTGGCGCGGCGATTGGTGTAGTCTCCGGTAGAGTTAGCGGCCGACGAGCAGGGGCTCAGGCTGAAGAAGATAACAAAGCGATGTATGCGACAGTGTTGAGAAACTGCATGATTGATAAGAAATACAACGCCCTGAACTAAGGAGATTCGGCAATGACAAAGTTCATTAAAAAAAGAATGTTAGCTGCTCTATTAGCAGGATTTTCTGCTCCCTCTATGGCTGATATTGCGTTCGGCTTGGGGTATCAGGAGGGAGACAAACTCTCATCTCAATACATCGACCTGATGCTTCGTGGTGACATATTGGAGATTGGCGGTGAATACCAGCACAGAAAGCGTGATGATAAGCTAGAAGACTACGACCAAGACGCGATCAGTGACGGCATGGCATTTTTAAAGGTAGGCGCTGGTTACAGCTTCCCGCTTAAACGTATCACAGTTCGCCCTTATTATAATTTCGGCATCGGTGGCGCTCAGGTCAGCGACGAGGTTGATGACGCGGCCAACCCTGACGCAACCTATTTCAACGCCCTCGGTGTATCTACTAAATGGAAATTTGCAGAGCTAAAAATGGAGTGGAGAAACTACCAAGTGGACAGCGGCGAGTCAGAGGGTGAGGAGCTACCTTATGACATTGATGAGGACACGTTTAACGTATCTATTGGTGTGGCTTTCTAGAGATTGATTCTTATGGGGCTAAACTAAACAAACTCTTTGTAGCGGTGAGGTCTTTGGCTTCAATGTTTACTATCAGGAAATGATATTAACTCGTATCGAAGTGCAGTGAAGCCTTCTACTTCCTCTCGTCAGCCTACAATATAAAGAACTAAACCGCTCTTGGGGTTGTGTTGAAATGACGCTTAAATTCGCGACTGAATTGGGATGGACTAGAATAGCCAACTCGGCGTGCGGCATCACTAATACGCAGGCCTTCTAACTGGATCAGCTCCTTGGCTTTGTTGAGCCTTACCTTCTTCAAATATTGAAGTGGTGACTCAAACGTCACGTTGCGGAAAGCATTATGAAAAGCAGACACACTCATGTTTGCTTCGTCAGCAAGCGATTGAACAGTAATGGTTTGGTCGTACTCTTCATGCACTTTAGATAGTGCTTTCGCGACACGTGCGTAATGGCCATCATGATGCGCCAAATCAAACAGCACTCGCCCTTCTGAACCGGTTAAGGCGCGGTAGACAATTTCGCTGACCATGGCATCACCCAATATGTTGGCTTCGATGTCGCAATGCAGCATTTTCACCAATCGAGTAAAACTTTCTAGCATTTGCTCTTCCATCGGTGTCGATTCTAAGCCGCTAGAATTCTGTTTGTGCTTATTGCAATAGCTCTCAAGAAAACCTTGGTCTTCTAACTTTTTTACCAAGCTGTGCAAACGTTGAGAGTCAATGTTGATAGATAAACCAAGTAATGGTTCGCCATTAACAGGCAAGGCTTCACACTCCAATGGCATTGGCACGCCTACCACAAGATAATCACCTGCAGCGTAAGTAACGGGTCTGTCGCCAATGTAGATGTTCTTTTTGCCCTGCCCGAGCATGATAATACCCGACTGATAAGTGAATGGCTGACGCTGGTTGCCGCCACTGCTTCTATACAACCACACACCGCCAATTTCAGTTTCTCTGATCCCTTCAAGATCATCCCAACCTTTGTGTTCTACATAAGACTGTAATAACTGCGCGAGTGTTTGCATAAGTGGCGACTTTCCATTCTAAGTGCTAAGAGTAAGTAAGTTAAAGCAAAGGAAGAATATCAATTTTGTAGAAATAGGCAATTAATTTGGAGGAACTGGCCTTCACCACCCTAGATTCCTGTACTAATATGCAAATATAGAAATTAAGCAACACATCAGAATAAAAAATCTAGCTTTACACAAGGAACCTACAATGCAATTTACTTATGTTAACCCTACTGTAATCCACTTCGGCCAAGGCCAAATCAATGCTATCAGCCAAGCAGTTGATACTTCTAAGAAAGTGCTAGTCATCTACGGTGGCGGTTCAATCAAAAGCAACGGTGTTTACGACCAAGTTGTCGAATCTCTTAAAGATCACGCTTGGATTGAGTTTTCTGGTGTTGAAGCTAACCCAACGAAAGAGACGCTAGATAAAGCAGTCGCTCTTGTTAAAGAAGAAGACGTAGAATTCATTATCGCTGTTGGTGGTGGTTCGGTAATCGACGGTTCTAAATACGTTGCTGCAGCGGCTAAATACGACGGCGACGGTTGGGATATCCTAGCGGGCAAACACCAAGTAACTGAAGCTACTCCTATTGGTGCAGTACTGACACTTCCTGCAACAGGTTCTGAATCTAACATGGGTGCTGTAATCACTCGTAAAGAGACTCAAGAGAAACTGGCGTTCATGAACCCTGCTGTACAACCTAAGTTCGCGGTTATGGATCCAGACGTAATGAAGTCTCTTCCAGAGCGTCAATTGATCAACGGTCTAGTTGATGCATGGGTTCACGTGTGTGAGCAATACATCACAATGCCAACAGACGCGATGGTTCAAGACGGTTACGCAGAAACACTACTTAAAAACCTACTTGTACTGGGTAAGCAATACGACGAGCGTGACAACGACGCATGGCGTGCAAACCTAATGTGGACAGCAAACCAAGCGCTTAACGGCCTGATTGGTACTGGCGTTCCTCAAGATTGGGCAACACATATGATTGGCCATGAGTTCACAGCACTATGGCACGTAGACCACGCACGTTCTCTTGCGATTGTTCAACCTTCGCTACTTCGTAATCAAATCGAAGCGAAGCGTGGCAAGCTAGAGCAAATGGGTCGTAACGTATTTGACCTAGAAGCGGGTGCTGACTTGGCAGAGCGCACTATTGCTGCAATCGAAGCTTTCTATCACAGCCTAGACGTTCCAACGATGTTCGACGGTTACGAAACAAACAAAGCAACTGCGATCGACAATGTTGTCGCTCAACTTGAATCACATGGCTACCTGCAACTAGGCGAAAACCAAGCAATCACACCTGAGAAAACACGCGAGATTCTAGAGTCTGCGATTCAATAGCGATCAAAATTAGAGCAAGGAAAACAGGGTTCTAAAGAAAATCACCATAATCTAAAAATTTATTCCGTGAAACTGAACCAAATTCTTTGCCCTTGCGTATATCCTCAAGCAGCGTCCAAATCAGGCGCTGCTTTTTAATTTGCCCTACAAGATGCCATTAAATTCTCATAAGTCCTTAATTTTATGTGCATTCAGATTTCTATATTGGTAAGGTAAACCTGTCTCTTTACTAGGTATGAACAACGATTTGAACAATCTCAAGGAAATGGTTAAGTTTAAGTCACTTAACAAGTGGTATGGTGCTTTTCATGCCCTAAAGGATATCGATTTAAATATTGAACAGGGAGAGATAGTGGTGATTTGCGGGCCATCAGGTTCGGGAAAATCAACCTTGATCCGTTGTATCAATCAGCTAGAACCTTTCGAGAGTGGCGAGCTTTCTGTGCTAGAGCAAGTACTTCCGAGCAAGTTCAACACCCCAGGCCAAGTTGGGATGGTGTTTCAGCACTTTCATTTATTCCCCCATCTTACGGTGCTTGAGAACTTAACTCTGTCCCCGATTCGTACGCTTAAAAAAAGTAAACAAGAAGCCGAGAAGCTCGCAATGCACTATCTCGAGCGCGTGCACATCGCAGAACAAGCCAACAAATACCCAGTGCAACTCTCTGGCGGTCAGCAACAACGCGTGGCTATCGCCCGCTCTCTGTGTATGAAACCCGAGTTACTCTTGTTCGACGAACCAACTTCAGCGCTTGATCCGGAGATGATCAACGAAGTGCTCGATGTGATGGTTGAACTGGCGAGCGAAGGCATCACCATGGTGTGTGTGACCCATGAAATGGGCTTTGCGAAACAAGTGGCCGACCGCGTTATCTTCATGGATGAAGGACAAATTGTGGAATCCAATACGCCTCAAGCGCTTTTTGAAAACCCGCAACATGAACGTACTCAAGCGTTCCTAAATCAGATCCTAACTTATTGATGTTGATTCGAATTATTAAACCCGCCCTATCCGCTTTGGTACAAATTATTGTGCTCGTGGCTGCGGTTGTCTGGATCCTCGATTCTGGCGCACAAACCATGGGATACAGCTGGCAATGGGAGCGCGTGCCAGACTATATTGCTTTCTATGAAGATGGTGAATGGTGGCCTGCAGAATTAGTTGAAGGGCTACTGGTTACCATCAATATTTCTCTGATTTCTTTGGTCGCGACGCTGATCATTGGTTTAACCACAGCGCTATTGAGAAACTCCAACTCAGTGGTTGGACGCACCCTAGCCACCAGCTATGTTGAGTTGATTCGTAATACGCCGTTATTGGTCCAAATTTATTTGCTCTATTTTGTATTTGGTCCCGTATTAGGGCTGGATCGTTTTAGCACTGCCGTTTTAGCCTTAGCACTTTTCCAAGGTGCTTACACTGCCGAGATATTTCGTGCTGGTTTAAACGGTATTGCGAGAGGACAATTTGAAGCGGCACAATCTTTGGGCTTATCAAAAACCTATACTTACTGGGATGTGATTCTTCCTCAGGTGGTACAACGTACCTTGCCGCCTTTAACTAATGAAGTGATCTCTCTTATCAAAAACTCTTCGATTGTGAGTGTCATGGCTATCTTTGACCTAACAACCGAAGCCAGAAACATCGTTTCTGAAACCGCGATGCCATTCGAGATTTGGTTCTCTGTGGCGATCATTTATCTTGCTCTTACACTTTCACTTTCTGCCGTTGCTGCTTGGCTTGAGCATAAGCTCGGATCTAACTGGCGAACACAATAAGGATTTATCAGCATGAAGCTATTTAAAACCGCAATTACAGCCCTACTTGCGCTTGCCGTGAGTTTGCCTGCACTTGCTTCTGAAACGCCTAACCTAGACAAGATTAACGAGCGTGGCTCACTGCGCGTTGGTATGTCGACATTTGTTCCTTGGGCGATGCGTAACAAACAAGGCGATCTTGTCGGCTTTGAAATCGATGTGGCGAAACGTCTTGCTGAGGATTCAGGCTGGAAAGTCGAATTCGTACCGACGGCATGGGATGGCATTATTCCTTCTCTATTATCGAAGAAGTTTGATGTGATCATCGGCGGTATGTCTATCACTGAAGCTCGTGCTAAAAGCGTATTGTTCACTGAACCTTACTCGCACTCTGGCGTTCAACTGGCGGCTAACAAAGAGCTAGCGGAAGGTTTTACTCAGATCTCTGATTTTGATTCTCGCCGCGTAAAAATTGCAGCACGTCGTGGAGCATTCACGGTTCAAGTGGCTCGTGAAACCTTCCCTAAAGCGAAAGTTCTGCAGTTCGATGACGATGCTCAAGCATTCCAAGAAGTATTGAACGGCAACGCACACGCGGTTATCGCGTCTAGCCCGAAACCAGAACACGAAACGATCAAAAACGCAGACACGCTATTTATTCCATTTGAAGAGCGTCTATCCAAAGGTAACGAAGCATTTGCAGTTCGCCTAGGTGAAACTGACAAGGCAGAATTTTTCAACGAATGGATCAAAGCACGTACTGAAGACGGTTGGTTGAAAGAGCGTTACGAGTACTGGTTCTCTACTTTAGATTGGCAAGACCAGATTGCTCAAGGTCAATAATCTGAAGTTGAGCTCACTTTTTAATATGAGCTAATCTGTCGAATCTAAATCAAGGCAGTGCACTGTTTGCACTGCCTTCTCATCGACAGCTTAAATCGCTTTAGATCCATGTAACACCCCAATAATAATTAATGTTTAAACAGGAATGACGTGAGTAGTACTAGCGCATTGACAACACCTAAGCCCAACGTTCATATGAAGCCTTGGTATCAACGCCTCAACCTTTTGGATGGCGTGTTACTCGCTGTTATTTGTGTGTTTGCAGGTTGGCTCTATTATCGTTCTTCTGTCGGTATTAACTATCAGTGGCGCTGGGAAGACGCGTTCACGTTAATCTTTATTCCACCTTCTCAAGGCAGTATTCCTTATTTCTTTCAAGGTTTGGTTGCAACATTGCGTTTGAGCTTATGGAGCATGGTATTAGCGCTCACTTTCGGCACACTGTTAGGGGTAGCAAGACACTCTAAGATCACTTTCTTCAAAACACCGGCACTGATTTTCATCCAATTGGTTCGAAACATTCCTCCACTGGTGTTCGTGTTTATCTTTTATTTCTTTGTTTCTAACCAGCTGATCCCTCTGCTTGGCTTAGAAAGTCTTTTACGTGAACATAATGGTGAGATTAATCAACTTCAAGCCTTCTTATTTGGCCCTGCTAACCTTTGGGAAAACTTAGCGTCTGGTGTTATTTGTATTGGTTTGCTCTCTTCGGCTTATATTGCGGAAGTGATTCGAGCGGGTTTAGAAGGTATTCCTAAAGGCCAATGGGAAGCGGCCGATTCGCTTGGCTTATCTGCATTGTCTAAGTATCGATTTGTGGTTGGCCCACAGGTATTAACAGCAATTACGCCACCTTTGGCTGGTCAGGCAATTTCGCTAGTCAAAGACACCTCGATTGTGTCGCTGATTTCGATTCAAGAAATGACGTTTGTTGGTACTGAAATGGCGAACTCTTCCGGTTTGATCTTCGAGATCTGGTTGATTGTAGGCTTCGTATATTTTGCTTTGTGCTTTGCACTTTCGCGTCTGTTCAAAGTGATTGAACAACGTTCTAGTGCCTACCTTAATCATCAATAATAGAACGAGTAACACCACCAACTGAATACATTGATTCACCAGACTATTCATCACCCTTATCAATTCCACCTGATTGGTTTAAGCCATTGACCAATCAGGATTAATCCCCTCCAATCTCTTCTTCGAAACACAGCAAAATACTTATCCAATCGCTATACTTAAAGTATCGAACTACGTTGATTCATCTCAAGGACATCGCTCAACATGGACAATCATAAAGAAAGAGCTTTTTACGCCGTCGTTGGCGCATTGGTTGGAGACGCCGCTTCCATGGGGCTGCACTGGTTGTATGACCAAGAGAGGATCTTACACGTGGCTGGTTTTGAACCAGAATTTCGTTCACCAAACCAGTTCGATTATCAAGACAAAGGTTACTTTGCCCACCAAGGAAAAACCGCTGGCGACCAATCGCAATACGGTGCTCAGTTATTGGCGATGGTCGATAGCCTAGTCGACAATCAACACTACGATGAAGCAAGTTACATCAAACACTTCCGCTTCTGGTTTGATTTTGGTGGCAGTTGGCGAGGCTACATTGATAAAGCAACGCGTATGAGCTTGTTGAACATCCATCAATTAGAACTAGAGAACGCCTCGATTACTGCATGTGGCGCCGACGATACACAACTTCCCGCAGTCTCAAAGATCATTCCATTAGTGGCATGTACTTATACCTCTCACACCTTACCCGCGATGGTAGAGAGTGCGGTGCGAGTCACCAACAACAACGACAAAGCCGTGGAATGGGCACAAGCCATCACCTTATTGGTTCAAGCGGCAATTCAAGGCAACTCGCCACTGCAGTCGGTAGAAATGGTGCGACAAACTTGTAGCAAATTTATACATGATCAAATCGACGAAGCACTGGCTGATCCGGAGCTTTCGATTACAGATGCCGCGAAGAAGTTCGGATTACATTGTGAATTGAGTGCTGCGTTCCCACTACTGGTTCGCATCATCGCGGGTGCTCAGAGTTATAAACAAGGCATTCGCGACAATATCTTATGTGGCGGTGATAGCTGCGGTCGTGCGATTGTAATTGGAGCAGTCTTAGCGGCGTGTTTCTACGAAGAAGATGGCGCGATTCCAACAGAATGGCTGAACCAAATCGAACTCAATGGTGGCGTGCTGTCTTTGCCTATTGAGTGATTCCCACAATAATGAACTAGAGTCTGACATAAGACAAGCAAACCTCTAGGTCGGATGTCGTTCCTATAAAGTTGGAACACACTGCGATAACTCATTCTTCAGCCAAACAACAAACGGGCTTTCTGGCTCATCATGGTTGCTATCTTGTGTGAGCAGTATGTACTGATGACCTGAAGGCACAAAGCCAAACGGCGCGATCAAGTTACCTCTTTCAATATCGTCGGCTACAAGTGGATAAGACCCTAGAGCGGCTCCTAGCCCATCAACGGCCGCTTGAAAGCAAAAATAGAAGTGTGCAAAGGTCTGGTTTGAACGAGCTTGCGACACCATTCGGCTATCAAATTCACTACCTTTGGTGATGGATACCCAATGGTTCCAAGCGTTTGGTCGTGTGCTGCTGTGCAGTAATTTCACATCGGCTAACTTGTCTTTAACTTGTTGCCAATAGCCAGGCGAGAATACAGGGCCAACCCATTCTTCGACTAGCGGAATCTGTTTGTAGTACTCGGTTACGTTAAAGTCGTCTCGGCGAATTGCCATATCTAATCCAGTTTCACCTAACGTCACAGGCCCACCCGCCGTAGACAAGCGAACATCAATTCCGGATTCGTTATAGAAATCACCGAGTCGAGGCATTAACCAACGCATGGTCAATGTGGGTTCACATGAAACTTCCAACGCTTGATGATTCAGCTGATTAAGTTTTTGGACTCCTGTCTCCAAGGCTTGGAACGCTTGCAATGTGTAACCTTTGAGTAATTCCCCTTCTTTGGTGAGACACACATTCCTGCCCTGTTTGTAGAACAAAACTTGGGATAAGTGATTTTCCAATACCTTGATCTGCTTACTCACCGCGCCATGGGTAATATTGAGTTTATCCGCCGCTTCACTGTAACTGCTCGAATGCGCTGCTACATGGAAAATATGAAATGCTTTCAAATGTCTCATGTGTGATTTTTTCTCACAGATAGGTGGAATTCATTTCGATTATAGACAGCAATAAAAAACCATACAATGCTAGCTCATCAAATATAAAGAGTTGGAGTCATTATGGAGTGGTTAAGCCTAGCAGTATTGGGACTATTAATTGTTATAAGCCCAGGCGCGGATTTTGTTTTAGTTTTGAAAAACAGTATCAATCAAGGACGACAAGCAGGAATTTGGACTGCAATAGGTGTGAGTTTAGCGATTTGTGTTCACATCAGTTATTCAATGCTTGGGATCAGTTACTTAATCTCACAGAATGAGCAGCTGTTTGACATGATCAGATACGCAGGTGCAGCCTACCTTATTTATCTAGGACTAAAAGGTATCTTGAGTGCGGACAACAAGCTTGCACCTTTGGAAGGAACAAGGCGAAGCACCAGTGTTTGGCGCTATTTAGCACAAGGATTTTTGTGTAACGTGCTGAATCCAAAAACCATGTTGTTCTTCTTAAGCATTTTCAGCCAAGTCATCTCACCCGAAGCTGAGAACCAGCATGTCGCTCTCAGTTATGGGTTGTACATGATAGTTCTTCATGGATTGTGGTTTGGAATTGTCGCAATGTTGTTTACTTCAACGACTTTGCAAAAACACTTGTTGAAAGCCAAGAAAAGGCTCAATCAAGCGTGTGGAGTTGGATTGGTATCTTTTGGCTTAGCGCTAGCATTAAAATAACCCGATGAGTCAAACTATGGCAGCAATAAAAGCTGCCATAGTGATGAACTTAATTAGCCTTCAAAGCCTCCCACTTCCCATTTATTACTCACTTCGTTCGTTAGTAGATTCTGGAAATGCACAACATCTTGCGATTGCCAAATACCAACGTTTAATGCAAAAGACCGATCTTCATCTTGAGTCGCGTGAATAAAATTTGAAGACATCGTTATTGTGTTCGCCTTGATGGTATGTTCAGTTTCTAGGTCAAGACTGAGGTACGACCTACCATCGTTAGCAACAAGGCCACGACGCATATTGCATCGAAACTGAGTTAATACATAGTTGCCCGGTTTGATACCATCAAACAGTGCGTACTTCGTGTCTTCATACACAAATACACGTAAGGTTTGTGGTTCAGAATCAACTAATTTACCATCGACTTTTTCTTGTATATCAAACGAAAACGTTACGCATGGGTAAGTTGAATCGTACTTAGAGATGTTGGTCGCGATAGCTAATGCGCCGTTACCTTTTGGTTCTGACAAGGTGTCGGTAGCCGAAGTAGGGATACTTTTGCAGCCCGAAATACTTACAGCTGCAGCGAATGCAACAATCAGAAACTTATTCATATAAAGCCTTTATTCTTATCAATATAATTATCCGGCGACCCTATCATTAAAAAATCAAACCGAAAACGTGAATTCATAAAATATTGATATGGTTGGCATTATTTTATAGGAATACTAACAATTCTCTTATTTAACGTTCCCTCCAAGCAAGCTCTCCCTAATCGCGTTTAACTTTCGTGGTTGATAAAAACCAACTTATTCAAGTTTCACGATTTTTTCACTAACACCTACTTATCATTTTATGGAGCATCGTTTTTTATTTTCAACGATGCTTTTTTGTTTTCTAAGTTGAGGTAAACGTGCAAAATTTTCGTCAAATCGTTGAGCTTTCCAATGCTGTGCACCCAAACACCAAAGGTTTAACCCGAATCAAGAAAAATCTGCGCTTTACACTATGGGGCGTTATGAATCCTAAGGTCATTCGCAAAGTGCATCAGCTTAAAGAGAAAAGCAATCTCTCAAACCTTCTTGAGCAGAATCCTAAAATCTTTGAAAAGCCACTCAAACCATTCATCTGTATTGGCATCAAACCTAAAACACGTGCTTCGTTACTGCATTCTCACTTCGAACTCTTAGAACGAACATTTGGTCCAAATACAGTGCATCTGCACCTTTCTAACTTTGAGCTTTTGACCTTTGCTGACCGAAATGGAAATGAGTTCAGGATTGAGACTTTCTCGGGGGAATCTCGTGAAGGTTCCTTGGGGATCCGACTCGTCGAGGCCAATACCGGGCTGACTATTTACTCGGTCACCTTCAATATATCTGATAATAATGGGCGTCGCACCATGCACATCGGCTGCCTACAGGGTACAAACAAGCGAATCACCAACAGCCAAGACAAAATCAAAGAACTGACGCGTTCGTTACACGGGCTAAGACCAAAGTCACTTATGGTTGAACTCGCAACTATGTTTGCTAATTACATGAAAGTTAATGAAATTTTAACCGTTTCGAATAAAGGTCATATCTATCAAGCGATGCGATATATCGGTTCTAAACGTGGGGCTATAACATTTGATTACGACACGCTATGGACTGAAAATGGCGCCTCTTTGGTCGATAAATATTGGTTTTCCTTGCCCATTAAGCCTCTTCGTAAAGACACTGACACATTGAAAAAGACCAAACGTCGCTTGTACACAAAACGCTATGATTGGCTCAAGCAAACTGAAGAACAGCTCATTTCAAGGTTAAACGACATTAAATCTGCTCCCAAGTTACATTAATTGTTGATAGAAGCGCCCTACTAGATGATATCCAGTGGCTTTATCATTTCACTATCAGGGAAGATGGTGTCTAGCTGCTTCGTTTTTATAGATAGGTGTTGACCAAGTACACCTTTAATTACACCTCGCATTCTCGCCCTTGATACAGATCCTTTGGGCTTAATCCTGCATCCAGAGTTTTAAGTTGGTTGCTCAACCTTCCATTTACACCACCCTGATTGGCGTGAGTGACCCACCTAGTTCCATAGGGAGCTTTACAAGGTTTTACGTTAGATGGGTGTCAGGTGCCTATCAAGTTACGGACATGGTGTGATCTTTTTGGGGAATGTCTATTTGCGCCACATATAAACAAACTGTTCGTTCTGCGAGGTAATTTCAAAGCCAAATCTCAAGTACAACTCCCCAACTCGATTACCTTGTAGGTAACAAAGTTCGACGGGTTTATTGAGGCTGTCAGCCTTAGTTAAACAATCTTTCAATACTTGGCTACCAATGCCCTTGCCATGATACTCAGGCAGTAAGAAGAAGCGGCAAAAATAGAAGTGTCCGCCTTTGTCTTGCAACAACACACTACCAATCGCTTTACCTTGATATTCGATGATTTCAGGCCGTTCTTCTGCCCACTCTTCGGCGTGTATATCTCGTTGAGTTTGCTCATCCCAGCCAAATACGGCCTTGATTGCCTCAAACTCAGCGGCCTTCTTAAGCTCGAACAGAAATTCATAATCTGATAACTGAGCAGGTCTTGTTGAATACTTCAAAATACCTCCAACAATAATTGGTTATGGCCTCATTTTCGTTTAAACCGGGACATAGTAACCCCGATAAAACCCCAAAACGCCACGCTTAAATGTTCATTTTCGTTCTAGTTGGTAACGTAAGACTTCGTGTTTATCTTGCTCCGAGTAAAAGGTATTCAGGAATTGTCCACCGCACTTCTCAATCACCTTTTGCGAAGCTATATTGCCCCTCTCACACGTAATAATAGCGCTTTCGGACAATACGTGCTGTTGAACCCAAGACAACATATGACTTGCGATACCCCGCCCTCTCGCTTGTGGCAAAGTCTCGTAGCCGATATGTCCTATGACATCGTGAATGTACGGACTGGTGCCATGACGAACTCTTATCACTCCAAGAATACGTCCAGACTCGAAACAAAAATAAGTAGAAGCAGGCGTCCACCCTTCTGGCAATCCCTCACCTTTTGAATAAGCAATTCGTCTTTCCAAATAGGCATCACTGCCATCAGAAATACCCGTGTAAATATCTAACCCATCTTCAGTACAGGCATTCACATAGTGATGAAAGGCGGTTGAATGTGAAAGAGCAGCTTTAACCATGTCCATATAATGTTGATTCCTAGTTACTTTTCTTCCGGGGTTAGCTATCAAGCTTAAGCTAAGTGCATGGTGTATTCTTGGTGTCCAGTATGCTCATCAGATTGTTCGCTCACAATAGAAAAACCTTGGGACAAATAGAACTGAATCGTCGTTTGGTTTTCTTTATATACATTTAAAGACAAGTTCGGACATTCAAGCTTTGCGTGTTGGATTAGTTGCTTACCAATACCACTGCCTTGATGTTCTGTACTGACAAAGATCGCCGCTAGTATCTCTTCGTAAAGTGAATAGAAGCCACGAACCTCACCATTGACTTGGTACACATAGGTTTGTGATGCAGGAATATATAGGTCGCGCATATTACCAACCTGGGACTCCCAGAACTCAGGAGCCACAAAATCATGCGCCTTGATCGAGGCGGTTAACCAAATGTCTAAAACGGATTCAATATCGGCTGGGCGGTATTCTCTGATCATCTTAATTCTCTGAAATTATTGCGGTTTAATATGCTAATCAGTATGGCCGAGAAGCCACTTAAGCTTATTGAAGGTTTACGACAATTATTTGAAATAATGGTTATTGCTTCTTAACGTACTTCGCCGTAACGAGCATTTCACCACCACCATCAAGCTTGCAATCTAACTGGTGGTCCTTGCCTTCATTGATGCGACGAATCACTGCTTTAGTACCGATTTTCAATACGCTAGAACTGCCTTTCACTTTTAGATCTTTAATGAAAGTAACTTTATCGCCGGTATCTAACACTGCACTGTTAACGTCCTTAACGCGCGCGGCTTCTCTTTCTAGACGCTCTTCTTCTGGGTTCCATTCGTAGGCACACTCAGGGCAGATTAAGTGATTTTGGTCTTGATAGACATATTCAGATTGGCATTGCGGGCAAGGAGGTAAAGACATACGTTAATACTTCATTTAAATAGAATTTGTTCCATTTTAATGACTCTTGTTAGGCTTAGCGAGCATAAATCTAACAAGTTTCCTTGAGAGTTCATTATCTTAAGCACCCAAAACGAACAAACACAGCCGCTAAGCTGTGTTTGTTTAAAGGTTTGAGAAGCAGAACAGCTTAGCGTTCAACTTTTGGGGAGTAAATGGAGTAAGCGGTGATTTGCCCTGCCACGATTGCCGAGAACATGAATAACGCAGACAAACCAATACTTGGAATAGGCAAAATCGATTGTTCAAACACTGACTGGCTAGCACTCACTAATACTCGGCTACCCGGAACCAAGATGATGATCCCTTGCACGATATAAATAGAGCCCGTGAGCTCCATCTTCTTGGCAATCCAAGTACCGTATAAAGTGATAAGAACTGTGGTTACCCAAGTGCCTACAACCCAACCACTATCAAAACCTAGATAGAACGGTCCCCACATACCGAGAACCGCAACTGGTAAGCCAAGCAAGATGTCTTTAGGGCGTGCGTTGAACATCACACCGATAGATACAGAGATCAGCACCAAGCCAGATATATGCATCCACATCGGTACCGCATTGGTATAGTCGATGGAGACCGCTTGTCCCCATATTGCTTCACCAATATTGAGCCCCATGATTATCCCAACAAACAGCTTAATCAGAGTTAAGGCGCTCTGCCCGAGCAAACTGGTACCAGAGACCAAGTCATTAAACGCCAAACATTCTAATGCGTTGGCTATGGATAACCCGGGAACGAACAAGACAATCGAGGCGATACACAGCGCCCACACAGGAATCGGTAACCCTGTGCTTGCCAAAAATGCCACAAAGATACCCGTTAACAGTGCCGAGATAAACTCAACCGCGATAGCGCGACGTGAATGAAGAACTTGCTGACATACCCAAACCATCAAACCCAATAACGCAGAAAAGCCAACCGCTTCCAGCGTACTGCCCACCAGCATTAAATACGCAGGCGGTATACCCATATTAGCAAGTGCAGTTACAAATTTAGAGTAACCGACAGGCTCAGGGACAGGTTCACTACTCGGTTGGTTAATACGAATGATCGTATTGGCCAACAAACTCAGGTTAATTGACGCAGGCTTTAGACGCTTAAGAATAACGGCGTTGTTATCGTCTGGAAATTGATAGTTAATCGCCGTTGGCGTAGCTTGGATCATCACATCAACACCATGCTTTTTTGCATAGAATTGGGTGTATTTCTCTAGCTTATAAGGAGCACAGCCACTGCGGTGAAGAGTGTCACCAATTTCAACAATTTTGTTAATTCGGAACTGAGAAGGCATGGGTATTTTAGGGGAGACAAAATGTGCGGCAAATGTACCAAACGATAGACGGAATGACGAGACTTTTGCGTAAATTATCAACTAAACTCGTTACTTTTTTCTGCAAAGGCTTAGAAGTGCCTATAACTCTACTCATTTTGGATTAGTTTACTGAATGTTTTGACCGGCTGATAAGTTAAATTTATGCATTCAGATTGTTATTAGTGAACGCCAAAACACGAATAAAAAGCAGTTTATGTTAACACTTCAAATTCCTTAATTTACACGGATTTTATTACAGGCTAGTGCCGCCAATCAGGTTTATAAATCAGCCCAAATTTGTCTCAAAAATAACGGAGCATGTTCTGCTATTTCTCGCCCTCTGTTTAACGAGAGTTTAGTCACACTTTATTCACTCTGAAAATGCCGAACATGATGGAAAAACTAGCGGAGTGGTGGTTATGCGAGCACTTAGAATAAAAATGAAAGAAAAAGGTTTCGTTTTCAGTTAGATGTGGCATTATCAAACTCGTTAAGACGATGTGCGTGCATCGTATAATGGCTATTACCTCAGCCTTCCAAGCTGATGATGCGGGTTCGATTCCCGCTGCACGCTCCAGTCCCTTAATGCCTCAGTCTTACTCATAAGACAGTGTGCGTGCATCGTATAATGGCTATTACCTCAGCCTTCCAAGCTGATGATGCGGGTTCGATTCCCGCTGCACGCTCCAATTCTATTTAAGCTTTATACAGCCAAAGCTCTATCTACCCCTCTTCAAAATTATCTATTGCCCTAAAATTAAGCCCGTTAACTTCCTATATCGCTCCACATTTGACCCCTGCTGTCAGTCATCTTTGCACTACTAATACTTATATTAGATTTCAAAATTGTTCTAATTTAATAACCTTGGTCAATATCCGAAAAAATAGTTATGTTAATGTGCGCCAATTATAAACAACCAAAAAACAATAAAAATGTTTAAAAGCAATGAGTTGATCATAAACATCGAAGCAATTAACACTGCTCTAGCAAAAGTTGAGAATGCCAATAAAATTCAGCTAGATACATTGAAAGGTTATGTGAACAGCGAACCTGAACAGGCTGTACTGGCTTTTCGATCGCTAAATGAAGCTGAATCAATCGACGACAAACTGAAAAAGATCATGTCAGAGTTACCGCACCTGAGCGGCGAAGCACACCACCTGCTTGAAACTTCTATCTTGCTACAGTGATTCTAGCTATAGATAAGCCTCAGCCGATACAAGTTAGTTCATGTATTCCTGAACAGGTTGAGACTTATCTTTAACTGAACATAGCATTTAATCAATGACTTAGCGGTCACACAAAGCTGTACTGATTGGTTGAAATGAATAGGTGATGTAAGGCCCTCGGATTACTCCCAAAAGTTCCACCACTTTTTGCTGTTTTCTTCACGCTGCTGTTGGCCTTTTTCTGACCCTTTTCCTTCTTCTTTACGCTCTTGTTCCGCTTTCTTGTCTTTCTGCTTTTCTAATCCCGACTTTTCTTCGTCATTATCCATATCATCTTCAAGCTTTTCTTTCTTATCTTTGAGCTTCTCTTTACTCTCTTCGAGGGCTTCTTTCTCGTCTTCCAAATCGTCGAGTTCTTTATCTATTTTCTGCTTATCTTTTTTGTTCTTACTTTTTTTCGCTTTCTTCTTTTTCTCTGCGATCATTGAATCAAGCTGCTTCTCACGATCATCAATTTCGCCTTCAACTTTTTTAGCCTCAGCGAGCGTTTTTACTTCTTCTAAATCGGGCTTACCTTTACCAGCCCACTCAGGTTTAGCAGCAATGCTGTAATTAGACCAAGCTAATAAAGCACTTGATACGGCAACGACTAGTACTGTTTTGTTCATCCTTAAACTCCTACTTACTTGTTCTAACTAAAATTTTTCTATTTACTTATTAAAGTTAATCGTCTAATACAAGAAAACGCACCAAACTAATCAATATAAGTCTGGTGCGCTTTATTAATCGATACTACAGCTCAATTTTTTTCAGCATTCCCGCTTCAGCGTGACCAGGAATATTACACGCGAACTCTACGTTATTATCACCATGGAAATGCCACAGCAATTGCTTCGCTTTACCCGGCTTAACTGTAACTGTGCTGCCCGAGTCGTGAGCGTGATTACCCATGTTTTTCATCATTTCACGGTGCTCTAACTGCTCTGAAGCAGAACCAATCGAGAATTCATGATCAATCTTGCCCGTGTTCATCACAACGAACTGCACCACATCGTTCGGCTCAATATCAACCTTGTTCTTAAATGTGATTTTCATATCGTCACTTAGCAAAACATGAACCACTTTATCCGGCTTAGCGCCTGTCGCAGGCATACCGACTTCAGACATGCCTTCCATATTCATCATCGAATGGTCCATCTTTCCATTTTTCATCATTGAGTGATCCATGCCTGAATGATCCATACTTGAATGGTCAACAGCTGAATGGTCCATTTCAGCAAAAGCCGTTGCAGTAGTTAACGTCAGTGCAATCGCAATAAGTGTCTTTTTCATGATCGTTCCTTAGATTAATTCAGTTATTTATTCGTTAGTTTCACATGTTCATATGGTGCGCCCTTACCCACTCTGTTTTGGTCAGTAAGGGCTAATAATCAATACGTTATTTGTTTGTCTCATTTTGGCTATGCGTAATCTCAGGCTGTTTCCAGAGCTTAAAGATTGCAGGCAACACCAGTAGGGTAAGCAATAGTGCAGACGCCATTCCGCCTATCATCGGCGCTGCAATTCGCTGCATCACTTCAGAGCCCGTTCCCTCGCCATACATAATTGGAATGAGGCCAATGATCACCGTAAGTACTGTCATCATCACTGGGCGAACACGCAGTCCTGCGCCCTCACGAATCGCATCCGTTAAGTCTTCACCCTGAAGTGCTTGTTGGTTCTGATCCGCATCCATTTTTTTGTAGTGCCATGCTTGGTTTAGGTAGACCAACATGATCACACCTATCTCAACAGCAACCCCGGCAAGGGCGATAAAGCCCACACCCACCGCAATGGAGAAGTTGTAATTGAGGATATGCATCAGCCATAGGCCACCAACCATCGCAAGTGGCAATGTCAGCATGATCATCATCACCTCACCGACGCGGCGGAAACTGAGGTAGAGCAACAACATGATGATGGCGATGGTGATTGGCACTACGACACTCAAACGCTCCTTCGCACGTTCCATGTATTCGTATTGACCAGACCATGCCAATGAATATCCAGCAGGCAAGACGATTTGATCTGTAACGACTTTTTGCGCTTCTGCCACGTAAGAGCCAAGATCGCGACCATCAATATCAACGAACACCCAACCATTAGGACGCGCATTCTCTGTTTTGATCATAGGTGGACCATCTTCATAACGAATATCCGCGACATCAGACAAAGCAATTCGCGCTCCATTTGGTGTCACTAACGGCAGGTTCTGCAACTTAACGACAGAATCACGATAGCTTTGTGGGTAACGGACATTGATTGGATAACGCTCTAGCCCCTCAACGGTTTCACCCACATTCATGCCACCAACCGCAGTCGAGATAACCTGTTGCACTTCTTTAATGCTCAAGCCATATCGCGCAGCCGAGCGACGTTTAATGTCTATCGTCACGTAACGACCACCAGCCACACGTTCGGCATACACAGAAGCCGTACCACTGACACCATTCAAGATAGGTTCAAGTTGCGAACCAATATCTTCAATCACGCTCAGATCCGGGCCTGCGATTTTGATACCAATGGGGGTTTTAATACCAGTCGCTAACATGTCGATACGGGTTTTGATTGGCATCACCCACGCATTGGTTAAACCGGGGAACTGAATCAGATCATCAAACTCTTTACGCAGCGACTCCGTAGTGACACCGTCACGCCACTCATCTCGCGGTTTAAGCTGAATCACGGTTTCAATCATGGTTAACGGTGCAGGATCGGTTGCCGTCTCTGCTCGACCAATTTTGCCCCATGTGGTTTCGACTTCTGGAATGGTTTTGATGAGCTTGTTGGTTTGTTGCAACAACTCACGAGCCTTACCTATTGAGATACCCGGATACGTGGTTGGCATGTACATCAAATCCCCTTCGTCCAAAGGAGGAATGAACTCACTACCAAGCTTGCTGGTTGGGTAATAGGCAGACGCCATTAAGCCAAGTGCGATAACAATCATCACCTTTGGATATTTTAGGCTGAGGTTTAGAAGCGGCTTGTACATCGCCACTAGGCTGCGGTTCACCGGGTTTTTGTGTTCAGGTAGCACGTTGCCGCGAATGAAGTAACCCATTAGCACAGGCACAAGCGTGATAGCCAAACCAGCGGCGGCGGCCATCGCATACGTCTTGGTAAACGCAAGTGGCGAGAACATCTTGCCTTCTTGTCCTTCTAACGCGAACACAGGCACAAAACTCAAGGTAATGATGATGAGCGAGAAGAACAGTGGCGCACCAACTTCTTCTGCCGCTTTGCCAATTACCTGCCAACGGTTTTTGTCAGTGAGCGGAGTCCGTTCAATGTGTTTATGAACGTTCTCGATCATTACTATGGCACCATCTACCATGGCGCCAATCGCAATCGCAATCCCTCCAAGAGACATGATATTGGCGTTAATACCCTGCCAATGCATCACAATGAATGCACCCAAGATACCGACAGGCAGACTTAGAGCGATAACCAACGACGAACGGATATGGAACAAGAACAGCGCACACACGATCGCAACCACGATGAACTCTTCAGCCAGCTTCTTCCATAGGTTTTCAACGGCTGAATCAATCAAAGTCGAACGGTCATAAGTCGCGACAATCTCGACACCATCAGGTAATCCCACTTGCAGTTCAGCGAGTTTGGATTTCACCGAGTCGATCACTTCACTGGCATTTTCACCAAAGCGCATCACGATAACGCCGCCAACCGCTTCACCTTCACCATTCAGCTCAGAGATACCACGGCGCATTTGCGGGCCAAGATTAATGTCAGCAATATCACCCAATAACAGCGGGGTTCCCTTATCGGTCACTTTTAGCGGCAGAGATTGAATGTCTTCGATGCTTGTGAGGTAACCCGTAGTCCGAACCATATGTTCGGCTTCCGCAATCTCAACAACAGACGCACCTGTTTCTTGATTACCATCTTGGATTGCCTTGTTGACTTGCTGAAGCGTTAGGTCGTAAGCACGTAACTTGGCAGGATCAATCTGTACTTGGTACTGCTTCACCATGCCGCCAACGGTCGCCACTTCAGACACGCCTTCTACGGTTTGCAATTCATACTTTAAGAACCAATCTTGCAAACTACGAAGTTCGGCCAAGTCATGCTGACCAGTTTTGTCTTGCAACACGTAGCTGTAAACCCAGCCCACACCGGTTGCATCCGGCCCTAGTGTTGGCTTGGCACTCGATGGCAAGTTAGGTGCAACTTGGCTTAAGTACTCCAACACTCGTGAACGCGCCCAGTACATATCGGTATCGTCATTGAAGATGATATATACATAGGAATCACCAAAGAACGAGTAGCCACGAACCGTTTCAGCTCCTGGCACAGCTAACATGGCGGTGGTCAATGGGTAAGTCACCTGATCCTCGACCACTTGTGGCGCTTGGCCTGGATAACTGGTTTTGATAATCACCTGAACATCTGACAAATCAGGAATAGCATCGACCGGTGTGTTTTTAACGCTGTATAAGCCCCCAAATACGATGGCTACAGTGGCAACCAGCACCAAAAAGCGGTTACTGATGGACCAACGAATAATTGCATTGATCATAATGTGCCCTCACCCTGGCTATTCGTTGGTTCTAGAGATTTGAGCGTGTAGTCAGAACCCTGCTTCGCAACTAGAAACCGAATGGTTTGACCCTCGGCAAACTCCGATAAATCAAGGCCATCACTGGCTTGGAAATTCATTTCACCCGCTTTCCAATTCCACTCAGGGACTGGCTGATGTTTTACAGTGATCATGCCAAAATCTGCCATCAACATGGTGATGTCACCCGTTACCCAAACTTCGCCGGCGATCTTGTGTTTGTTGACCTTGTAATCAATAACCTCGTACTGCCCTGACTCTGTCTTTCTCATCTCAAAATCAATCGCCTTACCACGTTGCACCTCACTCATGTCTAAGCCTTCCGCAAAGGTGAAGTTCATCACCATGCCCGGCCAATCCCATTCAGGAACAGGCTGATGGTTAATCGTCACCATGCGACTGCCTTGCATAACTTCAGAAATTTCACCGTTTGCCCACACGGTTTCAGCCTCATCCTCAACACCATTGATGCGTGACAGATCAGCAGATTGGCTCGATTCAGAATCCAACATGAAGTGCGCAGAAGTGACAATGTTTTCGCCTTGCTCTAGCCCTTGAAGCACCTCTATTTTTTCGCCAGCTTCACGACCAACTTCAATACGAGCAGAGCGATATTTGCCGGAACCTTCTGACATCACCACTCGAGTCATACCACCGGAGTGAATCACCGAAGATCTTGGAATAGTAAGAACAGATTCATCACTGATGGGTTTCAGTGCAATATTGGCGAACATGTTTGGCTTAAGCTCGCCATTGGGATTGGAGAACTTTAAACGAACACGCAAGGTCCGAGTTTTTGGGTCAAGGATTGGGTAAACGTAATCAACATTACCCACCCACTCTTTGCCGGGAATGGCATCTAGCGTCATCACCGCATTGCTGCCTGATGAGATCCAGTGTGCTTGACGCTCAAAGACTTCAGCATCAACCCACACTTCATTTAGAGGTCCAGCACTGATTACCGCTTGAGCTGGCGAAAGGTAACCACCCTCTCGAATATTCAAACTGGCTATCACACCATCGGCTGGCGCTTTAATTTCAATGGTTTGCGTGGCTTTACCTTGTCGCGTAATAGCGCGGATTTGCTTCTTATCAACACCCAAGGTAATTAAGCGTTCAGTCGAGCCCTTGATCAAACCTTTACGACCCGTTTTATAAGCACTGATCAACTCTTCTTGTGCTTTAACAAGCTCTGGAGAATAGAGTGTGAAGAGTACGTCGCCTTTATTTACCTTCTCGCCCACTGCGTTGATGTAGAGTTTTTCCACCCAACCAGAAACACGCACGTTGGTTTGCCATAGTGCACTTTCATCGAATGCCACGTAGCCAACAGTTTCAATGCGCGGTGATAGCGCTTCTCTTGTTACTTGTGCGGTTTTCACGCCAAGGTTATTTTCTACCGACGGATCGATAAATACGGTTCCTGCCTTGTCTGCTCCCACACTTGAGTCATCTGCATACACAGGGATAAGATCCATCCCCATTGGCGATTGACCTGGCTTATCACGCTGATAATTTGGGTCCATCGGAGCTACCCAGTACAGAGGCTCATCCTTGGCCTGTTTACTTACACCTGCGTCTGTACTCGTTGCCATTGCTGACATGTTATGTGCTGACCCAACGACAAAGTGATTCACACTAAAACCTAATGCTCCACCGACCAATAAAGCGATAGTCGCTACTTTTACTGTATTCATTGTCTATTCCCTTATTGATTGGCTGTATGTTTAGTTGCGCTTGAGTTGAGTTGTGGTTGGTTTACTTGGTATTCAAAACCACTGACTAACGAAGCTAACTTGCTGTTAACGATGTTGAGGTCGGTGATCAAACGTTGTTGCTCTAACTTAAGTGCCAGCTCATCGGTCGTTGCTAAAATGACATCGTTAAACTGAGCGGTATTGTTTTGATAGCCCCTCTCAACCGCGCTGATTCGTGCAGCGGTTTGAGGAAGCAAGGACGTTTGATAGCGATCTAACCGCTGGATCAGGTTTGATCTGTCCACCAGCAATGCGTTCACTTGCGCATTCATTTGGGAGAGTAAAGTGTCTTTTTGAGACTTAGCCGCACCAACTTGATACTGAGCAGCCGATAAGTTTTTATCTTGTCGATTCCCCGTAAACAACGGGATGTCGACAGTCAGATAGGCACTCACCAGATCAGAAGCAGGTTCACCCGCCATGTTATTGGCTTGACGGTGTGCATACATCACTTCCACCCCAAACTGCGGGGTATAAGCTTGTTCGGCTAACTCAACCTGAGTTTGATTAGAGGAAATACTGACATCGGAGATCTTAACCAAAGGATGGTCAGTCAATAGCTGGTAGTGCTTGGTCGAATCGATATTGGTCGCTAGTTTGCTTTCCAACAACGACCAATCGATTTGGTTAGTTGCATTCAGTACGCCCTGAGAATCCAGAACCTGAGAGCCTAGCCAATCAGAACCCAACCATTCAGAAAGCTGAGAGATTAAGCGACGCTGAACCTGCTGGTTTGCCTGAAGTTTCTCATCAAGCTTGCTCACTTGAAGCTGAGCATTAAGCAGATCTTGCGCTTCACTTTTACCAATTGAGTAATTGGTTTGTACATAGTTTTCAAGCTCAACCAACAAACGACGATTTTGACGAATCACCGACTCAGCCTTTTGCTGATAACCTAACTCAAGCCAAAGCTGCGTCATGCTATTCGCAACCGTCAATTCTCTTGCTTGTACCTGCAAAGCTAGAGCATCTGCCTGTTGGCCTGCCTTTTTCTGTTGAAGGTTAAGCGTATCGCCACGCTCAAACTGCTGCATCAACCCTACCGATATATTAGTCATCGGGTCTTCGTCGAATTGAAAGCTATCGACAGGCAAACCGCCAAATCCAACTTTTAATTTCGGGTCCATTAAGGTCGAGCTGGCAATGCCAGTTTCTCGCATCGCTTGAGACTGAGCAAAGTACTGTTTGCGATTTCCATCTTCGCTTAAAGCAATCTCAATCAATGTATTGAGCTGCTGCGTCGAGCTTGCTTGGTCATGTGCTGAAATGTGTTGAGCATTTGAAGCTGACGCCGTGGTAGCCGCGAGCGTAGCACTTGAAAACAAGGCCATAGGCAAGGCAGCAGCAACCACTAAGCTCGTGTTCATGACAAACACAGAGGTTGTTGGTTTCATATTCACAATGAATGTCCATATCTAGCGCTAATTAGCGCATAAAAAAGAATGGCTTATCAGATTTATCTAACTGATAGAGCTGTATTTTTAGATATAGATTTATGCGGAAGGTGGGCGTAGCAAAGACTGTGCACGAGTCACTTTTTGACCGATAGTCACAGAGTGATGAGGTGCGAATGAGGAGGAAATTTGGTAGTTGGCTTGGAGCGCCTGAATTGTATGTGATGCTGTAGAACAAACAGAATAGCAACAGATACGAGCAGAATCCGAACCACCACAACAGTTGATGCCCATCACATGTTCACCGTGAGCATCCATTGACTCTTGATGCGAGGCCATCTTTTCATGAGCAGACAGCTCAACATAAATGGTGTGTTCATCATGAACAGGCTGGTCGCCATTCGGCGTGCTTGCATGAACATGATCGTTCATGTCTGAATCGCTAACGGTCACATGGCAACCAGCAGCAAATTGATAGACGGCATCAAGATCGCTCGGCGAATCCCTGTGCTGGCAGATAGATTTGTTCGACATCATCTGCGTTGCCATGATATTTGCCATCATGGCCGATGAGCTTGAGGCATAACTAGACATCAACATCGCAATGATGCTGAAAACAGTAATCCAAGTTGTTCGGAGTGTGTTTGTCATAGCTAACCTTTAAATTTATAAGGCAAGTATAAAGGTTCCCCTTAGGGTAAGGTCAATGCCATTGTGATTGAAATTTGCCTAACCATTGAAAAAGCATTCATCCTTTTTTTCATCAAAATGAGATAATTCTTCGACTTTATAATTTTTCCTTTAAAAATTATCTAATTAGCTAGCGAAACCTCTATCTGTGTATTTTACTTAAAATAGTGCAACCAAGATTCACGGATGAGAAAAATGGCTAACCAAAAAAACGTCGAAACGAAGAAAAAAAATACCGAACTTAAAGATAAGAATAGTCATGAGCTAAAGCCAAAAGAAACAACAAAAAAGAAAAAGCTCAGACTGCATTCACACCTAAGGGTTAACATCCCACTCTTCCAGTCTCTCATGATGATCTTACCATCATTGGCTAAGCACGCTGAAGCTACCGAGGAGTCAGGTGATACTACCCATGACAAAGATTTAACAATGACAAATAGTGTTGCAGATGAAACCATCGTCGATAAACACGCAGGTGCAAGTCCCTTAGAAGCTACTCATCCAAACACTCAAACAAATGAGAGCCAAGAAAGCCCTAATACCAATGAAAGTCAGGTCCCTCATGGGGCAAGCACGCATTTAGTTCCTTCTCATCACCTATCGACGCTTTCACACCCGCAAGTTCATTACATCCCTTCCGTCTCCATGCCAACCATTTCAGCAGGAAGTAACAGTCAGCCGACTCATTCGAATGCGCCTACGACGCCCGCTTTACCTGTCACCTTCATGCCAGAAGTCATAAAAGGTACGTACGGAGAGCTTCATGTTGATGCAAATGGTCAATACACATTCGTATTGAATCCAAATTCTCCTCAATACATCCTGTTAAATCAGCACCAACCAGGTACTGACCATTTTGCGTTACACCTATCTAATGGCTCGAGCATCATTGTCCAGATACCGGTAACAGGTAAGCAAGACACGCCAATTATTTCTGGAGACTTAACAGGTGTCGTAACAGAAGATCACAATATTGATTCACAAGGCTTGTTACATGCGAACGGTAAAATTGATGTCATAGACCCTGACCAAAATGAAAGTTCGGTTACGCCAGAAGTTATCTCAGGTAAATATGGTTCATTAACCATCGACGCAGATGGGCATTGGCAGTATCAAGTTGATAACTCTCTTTCGAATGTTCAAGCGTTAACCGCAGCCACTTCATTGCACGAAAGCTTCACTATTCACACCAAAGATGGCACTCCTCAAACCATCGATATGACAATTGGTGGCAACGATGACAATGCGGTTATTACTGGGGTAGACGCGGGCTCGGTCATAGAAGATCTAACGACACAAGTTCAAGGCCAACTTTCGGTAACAGACCCTGACCTTGGAGAAGACCATTTTCAAGCCTCACAAGTTGCTGGCAATTTCGGTACATTAATTATCACGAAAGATGGAGCGTGGACCTACGATCTAGACAACTATAGCCCCTACGTGCAAAGGCTTGCCCAAGGCTCGACTGCAACAGACATTATCACGGTTCATTCCGCCGACGGAACCGCACATCAAGTCACTATTACTATTAATGGTACCAATGATTCAGCTGTGATCACTAATAGCACAGGAGGTTCACCAAATTCATTTTTCGTTGTTGGAAAAAGTCCCCACTTAGATCAAGTTATTGAAGATCATAAGCTCACGGTTTCAGGAAAATTAAGCATAAGTGACATCGACGCAAAAGAAGCGCATTTCTCCAATACCGATGTTGCAGGTACTTTAGGCACGCTCCACCTTAAAGACAATGGGGCATGGGCTTACGATCTGGATAACACGAATCCAGCCGTGCAAGCCTTGGGCAAAGGCGCTATTACCACCGATACGATTACCGTTCATTCGGCTGATGGTACACCCCATCAAGTGACGATCATAGTAAACGGCACCAACGACAAAGCCGTGATTGGTGGTACCAACTCCGGTGTAGTAACGGAAGAATCTCAACTGCAAACATCCGGCAGATTGACGATTAGTGACGTTGATACTGGGGAAGCGCACTTCTCCAATACCGATGCTGTCGGTGCTTTAGGTACGCTCCACCTCAAAGGCAATGGAGCTTGGACTTACGACCTCGATAACACCAATCCAAAAGTGCAAGCCTTGGGCAAAGGTGCGACGGCCACCGATACGATTACCATTCATTCAGCAGATGGTACGCCACATCAAGTTACCGTCACGGTTAACGGTACCAATGACCGCCCTACTATCTCAGGTACCTCTAGTGGCGCGGTCATCGAACAGGGCTTAAACACTGCTGGAACGCCAGATGCGACAGGCTCTCTAACAGCAGCCGATTTAGATAAATCTGACACCGTTACATGGGCAATCAATCAACCTCAAGGCCAATGGGGAACGCTATCGATTGATCAGCATGGTCATTGGCACTATCAGCTAGACAATTCGACCGGCGGTGCCGCGGATAAGCTCGCGGCTGGTGAACATCAGTCTGAATCATTCTGGATCACCGCCACCGATTCAGCTGGAGCAACAGTCCCTCATAAAATTGTTATCGATGTGCAAGGTAGTAACGACAAACCAATTGTCAGTGCGTGGACTCAGCTTCCTGCTGGAAAAGAAGATCAACCTGTAACCATAAAAGCTTCTGATTTGCTAACGCATGCAAGCGATGTGGATAGTAGCGATGTATTGCACGTGGCAAATCTGCAAGCCACACACGGTAGCCTGACTGATAATAAAGACGGTACTTATACCTTCACACCAGACAAAGATTTCAATGGTGAGATTCGACTCACCTATGATGTGGTTGACGGCCATGGTGGTAGCGTCAGCACTCAAGCTAAGTTTGATCTTACCGCAACTCCAGATAACGCGATTATTACCGACGCACAAACCAATGCTGACTTAAGGGGAGTGACCGAAGATCGTGGGTATATAGATACCCACTACCAATTGCATTACGACGGCAAATTAAACATCCAAGACCCTGATAAGGGAGAGGCACAGTTTGATCCGAATATAGGCCCACAAACCTATCAAGGTATTGGCTACGACACAAAATTAGGTGGCCACATACTGCTCATGCGCGACGGTCACTACACCTATACGCTCGACAACCGCAACATACAGAACTTAGCGCAAGGTGAAGTTAAACACGACTCAGCTGTCATACGCTCAGCAGATGGTACAACGCATACGATAGAGCTAACGGTTCATGGTACCAACGATGTTCCTAACATCAATGCACAGTCAAACTCAGTGACTGAAGGTGGAAGCGTTCTAAATGGACAAATGGTTGGCCAAGATATAGATACAGGTGCGACCTTGACTTACAGCGCACCGCAGATTGATGGTTTGGTGGTTAATCCGGACGGCAGTTATAGCTTCAACCCTGTTCACTCTAGCTACCAATCGTTAGCATCAGGTATCACGAAGACGTTGACTGTCCCCGTAACAGTCACAGACGAACATAATGCGAGCAGCACTCAAAACCTCTCGATTACGATTACAGGAGTTAATAACTCTGCCGTTATTAGCGGTGTCGACACGGGTGATGTTCACGAAGGACATACCTATACCGCGCCAGACGGTACAATGTCTGGCGGTTACGTCGATGATCGTTCGCCAGATCATATGCATGGAAACATCGGTAAAATATGGAACGATGAAATACACACTGATGGTCACCTGAACATTATTGATCCAGACTCCGGTGAAAGCCACGCTCAAACAGGCACCTACCAAGGTACACACGGACATGTGATACTTCAGAGTAACGGAGATTGGAGCTACTACGCTTCTATCGGCCAAGACGCAACAGGTAGAAAAATTGATCACCTCGGTCAAGGTGAATCAATAACGGATACTGTTACCGTCAAATCGGCTGATGGCACCACTCACGATATTCATATCACCATTCATGGCGACAATGACCGCCCCTACTGCTCTTCAGAGGTTCAGCTCAACAGCGGAAAAGAGGACCTCGCACAAACCATCACGACAACCGAGTTGCTAGCAAATACTGTTGATGTGGATACTAATGACATAGGCAAACTGACGATTGCGAACCTTCATGCCGATCATGGTTCTATTCAAGATAACACAGACGGTACCTACACCTTCACGCCAACTAAAGACTATAACGGCCCAGTTCATTTCACTTACGACGTGAAAGACGCGCATGGAGGTACCACCCACACTGGCGCAAATACCACTCTCGTAGCGACCCCAGACAAAGCCATTATCTCTGAAGTGACCACCGGAAGTGTTATTGAGGATGGACCACATGCAACGCACAACAACGGCACCACGACTGAATTAGCTAACGGCCAACTTCAAGTCATCGACCAAGACAGCGGCGAAGATAAGTTCCAATACAGCCAATTTGGTGAGACTCGCATTCACGATCCATTTGGTGGCATGCTTCGGATTGATAGTGCGGGTAATTGGGGATATAGCGTCGACAACGCGGCGCTTCAACACCTAGCGCAAGGGCAAGTTGAAACGGTTACCTATCGAGTACACAGCTTCGATGGTACTGCCTACGACTTAAATATTGATGTCGTCGGAACCAACGACGCACCGACAGTCACCAAGGTGGTTCTCAGCAACGGCACGGAAGATATAAATTATCAAATGCAGGCGAGTCAGTTCGGATTCACCGACGTCGATACAGGCGATACGCTACACTCCATAGCAATCACAGATCTACCCCCTGCGACACAAGGTAAGTTCGTGCTTGATGGACACGATGTTACAACGGGAAAACAGATCCCTGCAGCTAACATCAGTAGACTTCAGTTCGTTCCTGCGCAAGATTTTAATGGCGACGTTCAGTTTAAATATACTGTTAACGATGGGCATACCGACTCTGCAGAGGCTACCAACACACTTCATATTGATGCGGTTGGAGATAAAGCCGTTATAGCAGGTGTTGATACTGGCGATGTTTATGAAAACAGAAACCCTGATATGTCACCAGACTTTGCCCAGCCAGGTATAGCGCATTTAACTAATAGTATGATTCATGTAGAGGGACAACTAACAATCATCGATCCAGATACCGGCGAGAATAGTTTTGATTCTAAAGGTGTTGGTTATACCTATCATGGAAAATATGGCCATTTGATTCTTAATACAGATGGTAAATGGTTTTATGGTGTTGCGACCGGCACTGCTGATGTAAATGGTGGATTAACAACAAAAGTAGGATCGACGATTGATCAACTTGGTGCAAATGAGACTCTCACAGATACAATAACGATACAAAGTAAAGACGGTACTACTCATGATATTGTTATCACCATTCATGGCGACAACGACCGTCCATACTGCTCTTCAGAAGTGCAGCTCAATAGCGGTAAAGAAGACCTCGCGCAAACCATCACGGCCACCGAACTCTTAGCAAACACTATAGACGTGGATAGCAACGACCTAGGCAAACTCACCGTTGCGAATCTGTTAGTCGATCACGGCTCTGTAGTCGATAACAAAGACGGCACCTACACTTTTACTCCAACCAAAGACTATAACGGCCAAGTTCATTTTAGCTATGACGTCACAGATGCGCATGGTGGTGTTACGCATACCGGAGCGAGTACGACACTTGCGGCAGTCGATGACAAAACCATCATTTCTGGTGTTGATCATGGTGTTGCAACTGAAGATATCGCCACTCATATGTCTACGAATGCCAATATTATGGATGCTGTAGATTGGCAAGCGCTACAAGTTACTGATGTAGACAGCCCTAATACTCAAGTCACTGTCGAATTTGCAGGCAAACAATACACATGGAATATAGGCAGTAACCTAGATGTAACGACTCCTTATGGCAAATTCCAGTTCCACACTATCGCAAGTGGATCTCACAAAGGTGAACATTCTTGGAGTTATATTGGCGACAATAATAATGTTCACGTTCAAGAATTAAAGCATGGTGAATCATTAACCGAATCTATAAAGCTAATAGCAACCGACGGTACTGAGTTTCCTATTACGGTTAAGGTAAACGGCACAGAGGATGGGATCATAATCGATTCCAAGTCAGAGCTTGGCCATGTCGTAGAAAATGCCCAAACAGGTGCTTCAGTTTCCGGCAGCGTAATAGCCCACGATGTCGACCTTCACGATACGGTGAGTTGGACACAAACACCAACAGCAGGCCTTAATGGCCACTACGGTACGTTCCACCTAAGTGCAGATGGACAATGGCATTATGACGTTGACCAGAACAAAGCAACAAAACTAGGAGACGGCGACGAGTATTGGGAACACTTTACGGTTGAGGCAGTATCTACTGATGGTAGCCATGTATCGAAAAGCGTATCGGTTGTTGTGCATGGCAATAATGATGCACCAACAGTCAGTGGAGAAGTCACTTTACCTTCAGGCAAGGAAGATACTTCAATACATATTACGCAAGCTGAATTAATCGCCAATGCTACCAATGTTGATACTAACGATAGAGGTTGGTTACACGTTCAAAACTTAACTGCAGACCACGGTAGCTTAGTATCAAATTCAGATGGTAGTTTTACCTTTAACCCCGACCCTAATTACAACGGAACGGTCCACTTTACTTACGATGTTGCCGATAGAGACGGTGGCATAGCTCATACAGGAGCAAACACGTATCTTGCTGCTGTTAATGATGTCGCAACATTTACTGGTGATTCAGGCAGCGTAGATGAAGACACAAGCCTTCACCACAATCTACATATTGCTGGTGCCACAACTATTCAAGACGCTCTTACTTGCAACGGGCATCTGATTGTTTCTGACGCGGATGGTCAAGGTGAAGCCGCATTGGATTTGAATGGTCAACATCACTTAACCCAAAGTGGCACCTATGGCCAGTTTGTGATTAACAGCAGTGGCATATGGGTCTATGCCGCAGATAATAACAATGTTGCTATTCAAGACTTAGATAATGGGCAAACACTGACTGACCATATTGAAGTGACCTCAAAAGATGGAACCAAACATTCAATAACAGTAACCATAAATGGCACGACCGACGACCCAGTCCTTCACAGCCTTAGTGATTCTGGTGTTCAACATAGTGGTCCAATCGAAGGGAATCTACTTACTGGCTATGGGACGAATCAAGGGTTGAGTGGTGCAGCAACAGACACCGATTCCAACGCGCATTTAGTATTACAAGATATTCAAATAAAAGACCCCGTGTCAGGTTATGTCGCGGTAAGGCCGGGGCAACCACATACTATGACCGGAATCGGTACACTCGCGATCGAAGCGAATGGTCATTATACCTTCACCCCGGAAGCTGGCTTTACAGGTAAAGTGCCAAGTATGGTTTATCGTGTCGGCGATGATGGTGGTAACCCAATAGGAGATTCTTCTCAAAACTCTCTATCTATTGAAGTCACCCCCCCCCTACAGCATACGCCAACGGTCACAGGACAAACCGTTTCTACAAATGAAGACATCACCAGAACCATTACGACCAGTGAATTTGGTTACAGTGATCAGGATGGCGACGTATTGCAGTTCGTGACCATTACTAGCATACCGAGTCATGGATTATTACTTCTAAACGGTAACGCCGTAACCGCCAACCAGCAAATCAGCAAGGCTGACTTAGACGCAGGTCATTTAACTTTCACGCCGATCAATAATGAAAACGGCGCCAACTATGCGCAATTTAGCTTCACTGCGAATGATGGCCATCAAAATTCGGCAAGTGCAACGATGATAGTGGACGTAAATGCAGTGAATGACGCACCTATCGTTGGATCGAGTTTCATTAGTTCACTAGAAGACAAACCGCATGCGTTCACTACCGCCGACTTTAAATATTCAGATATTGATGGGGATGCTTTAAACCATATCACGATTACCAATGTCGCCCATGGTGTGTTAACGCTGAATGGCACCACGGTGAATGTTGGCGATGACGTCAGTGCATCCGACGTTTCATCACTCATCTTCACCCCAACTCACAACTACTTTAGTTCTGGTGTCAGCGGGTTGGGTGCGGTGCAATTTACCGCAAACGATGGTCATCTTGATTCAAAAGAAGGGGCAATACTCATTAATATAGCGAGTGTCGCTGACCCTGCAACATTCAGTGGAGACTCCACAGGAGTGGCAAAAGAAGACATAACACTTCAAGCTTCAGGTACGTTGACGGCGAGTGACCCTGATGGAACAGCAGGGTTTACCGCGGTACAGGGTGGAGCTGGAATAGCCGGAAGCAAAGGCTATGGGCACGCTCATATCGATGTAAATGGTCACTGGACTTACGACCTTGACAACAACCATCCTATAGTTCAGCAGCTTGGCGAAGGTCAGACAGACACTGAAACCATCACGGTTCAATCTGCAGATGGTACGCACCATGATATCGTGGTTACCATTACCGGCACCAACGACGCACCGATTCTCGGTGTTAACCAAACATCATCAACGACTGGCACATTGACAGAGACAGATGTTGACCTTAAAGATACTCATACATTCTCTGTTGTTGGCTCAACGGGTCAATTCGGTTCACTGTCCGTCGACCCAAACACTGGTGACTACGTCTACACACCAAATACATCTATCACAGGAATGAGTTATAACTCTGCCACCAACTCCTATCATGGTGTCGATGTATTCGAAGTAAAAGTCAGTGACGGCCATACTGAGGATTCGAAATTCATCACCTTTGATGCCTCGGGACATGTCACCATGTCACCAACGGGTGGTCTAGTCATATCAACCACAGTGCCTCAACAACCTACGGTTACAACGACACTACCAACCTTGCTAATGGTCACCAACGTAGCGTCAACGAACTCGGTGACATTGGATTTAGCATCGACGAGTGACTCGGGTTCATCAAACACCGACAACCTTACCAACGACACTACCCCAACGATTACCGGGCACACTGATATCCCATTCTCGAAAGTCACGATTTACGATGGTTCCACACCCGTTGGACACTCGGTATCTGATGCCTCTGGCCAATATAGTGTTGCAGTAAGCAGCTTATCGGAGGGCGATCATAATCTATCCGCCAAAGCATTGGCTCCTTCGTCAGTGCTACCGGCTACCTCTTCGCTTCTTTCCGTCCATATAGATACACAAGTGCACGTCGGTATTCAAACAAACCCGATTACCGCCGACAATGTGATTAACGCTCAAGAATCTAACAGTTCTATTGACATCACCGGATCCGTTTCTGGCGATTATAATGCAGGCGACATTGTGACTTTAAATGTAAATGGGACACAGCATACTGGCGTGGTCGATGCAAAAGGACACTATTCAATTGCCGTACCTGGCAGTGAACTCATTGCCGATGCTGACCAAAAAATAGAAGCATCAGTAGCGGTAACAGATACCGCAGGTAATAGCGCTCATGCCACTGCAGATGTTACTTATCAAGTCGATACACAGGTTAGCGTTCCTACGATTACTTTTGAAAACGCAGGTGCAGACAACTTATACAGCAAAGCTGAAATTGCCCGAGGCCATGCAAATACGATCACAGCAACCGTGACGCCTCCTGGTGATGCCAAAATCGGTGAGCATCTTGTCGTCAACGGGCAAGACCATGTATTGGATGCTCACAGTCTTCACCATGGAATACAAATTGAAGTTCATCCCGGTTCTAATGTACAAGCAACAATGACTGACGAACACGGTAATACCGCAGGTAGCCAAGGTTTTGCTGCAAGCGCTATACCTGAACCTATCATTGTCAGACCACCATCGGGAAGCCACCAAGTATCTGGCACGCTTGGGGTTCCACCACTATTACCATCGTTAACTCCGGTAGCAACAGCACAAAGCGGTTGGCGAATCCATTTACCTAACGGACAGTACGTCACTAGTCATCATGGCCAATACGGGACATTAACTATTGACCCTCAGACTGGTCATTTACATTATCAAGAGCAAGCTCAGGTTCACACCGGCCCGCATGGTAGCGCTTCGGGAGTCGGCCAGCATGAAGACAAGTTTGAAGTGGCATTGCAAGGCACAAATCAAGATGAAGTTGTCGCCCATGTGAATATCCAGATACTCAGTCATGGACCTGGACATAGTGGAAAGCTGACAGTTGGAACTGAAGTGGTTGATATGACAATAACCCCTATCGCCCATTCCTCCCACCCAGCTCCACCGCCACCTCCTCCGGTGTTGCATGACGAGCCTGACATGGCTTCGCAAACAGACTTTACCGTTACGCAAAGCGATGACAGTTATCTAGATTTTACCCAGCACGCTCACCAAGAACCTGACCAGAAAACCAGCCACCATGGTGCAGCAGCTTATCTGGATGCATTAGGCATTAAACCCGATGCGACATCGACAACGGTTCACGATCAACCTGCTGACATGGATATCGTACTCGCACAAGTCGACCAACAAGATGCAGCAACACATGACCAAGCGCACTTGGATATGTCAGATGCACTTGAACACCATGATTCAAACGTCAACCATAGCCAAGATGATGAGCATCACCATCACAACGACTTAGATGGGCTGCCGGACATCGATCCTAATAATTAATCAGCAACGAGACTAAATAAAGGGAGCACATTATGTGCTCCCTTTATATTCTTTGCTGTTTTTTATTCGTTTAGTCTCAGCAACTGTTTATAGCGATTACCTTTCTCCAAATGCAACGCTGATGTTGGTGTAGATCGGCTTCCAAAGGTATTGGAATACAGACTTCTCGCCCGTAGTAATGTCAACTTCGCCCGTCATACCCGGCAAAATAGAAAAGCTCTCAGGATTATCACGGAAGTACGGCGTTTCAACAGACACCACCACTTCATAATAGATTTCACCTCGCTCACTTTGACTGGTGGTCGGTGAAATACTTTCCACCTCACCTTTCAGCGCCCCAAAGCGACTGTAATCAAACGCATCAATCTTGATACGAGTCGGCTGCCCAACACTCACAAAACCAATATCTCTCGGTGATAAGCGAGCTTTAAAATCCGCTTTACCGCCGACAGGAACAATCTCAACCACTGTCCCGCCCGGTTGAATAACGCCGCCGTTCTGCGTACTTGGCAGGCTTTGTACCAATCCTTGTAGCGGCGATACCAACATAGTGTTGGTCAATTTTGCTTGGCTTGAACGAACTCTGGCATTCAATGCAGATAAATCTGACACGGCTTTGGAACGATCAGCACTCACTTTCGCCTTTGCCTCAGCAAGAAGCTGTTCAATTTTTTGTTCAGTGCTGTCTGCTTGTTTGATTAGCACAGCTTTCTTACCACGAGCTTCTTCGATTTTTTGTTCGATACTGGCCAGTTTTTGTCGCATTTCAAGCACACGTAAACGTGAAATATTGCCCGCTTCATATCCCTTCTCCAGTATGTTCAACTCTTGCTTGGTCGCATTGAGTTCTTTCTCGTAGCTAGGTAAAGACTTTTCTACACTGTGAAGCTGCTCTGCAATTTGTTCGCTCTCTTTCTCAAGCACCACACGCTTTTGGAAGTAGAGGGCTTTTTGTGCGTTCAACTGCGCTTTTTGTTGGCTAACAATTTCTGGGTAATCGACCTCGAACTCAGCAAGATTCGGTTCACGTTGTTCTAGCAGTGCATTCATACGCTCCACACTGGCTAGAAGCGTCACTTGTTGGGACTTCAATTCTTCAAGAGCAGTACGTTGAAAGGTGGCATCAAACTCAACAAGCGGCTGACCTTTTTCGACCAGCTGACCTTCTTTAACGAGAATTTGCTTTAACTTACCGCCAATCGCGCTTTGTAATACTTGCTTCTCGCCTTCTGGAATTACTGCGCCTTTGGCTTTGGCAATTTCATCAACTTGGGTGACTACAGACCAAGTGGCAAAAGCGATAACACATAAAGCAACTGACCACGTCGCCAATGCCAATGTACGAGCCGTATTTTGTGATTCAACAAGTTCACCGTAGCGCTTGCCCTTCTCGATAGGTTGTTTAGCCATTAGCGACTCCTTGCTTAGACTCTGATTGTTCTTGTTGGGCTGCATCTTGCTGAGCAGACGGCTCTTGTTCTTGGGAAGCTTGAGGCTCTGAAGGCTGTTCCTGCTCCGAAGACTGTTCCGGCTCTAATGGGCCAGCATAAACAACAGCCCCCTCATTTAACACCACGACTTTATCGGCAAGCTTGATTAAATCCGGATCGTGGGAGGTGTAGATCACTGTTGCTTTTCCTTTTTTCAACTGCACAAACTCACCAAATATACGTTTAGCATTTGGGTGTGCATCAGGCACAGGGTTATCCATTAAAAACATGGGGTAATCATAAACCAGCGCTTTTGCATCAATGAGGATCTGCGCAACACTGCCAGACAACATGTCAAAAAGGCTATCCGGTTGAATACTGCTGATGGCGGTATCTAGTCCGTCTGATAATGTCTCGAACCAACGCTTTCCACCCACTATTTCAATTGCAGAGATCATTTTCTGATCTTCGACTTTATGACCGTCGTTTAGCCACTCTCGAATACTCAATGTAAGCAAATCAGGATAAGCGGCTCGAATGAAACACCAGTGACGATAGAGTTGCGGGTCGTATTGAACGAGGTTAACGCCTTCAAGCTCGACCATGCCGTTTTGGATAGGCTGCAAGCCAGACAGCACTTCAATTAATGTTGATTTACCGCTCCCAGAAGGGCCGGTAATCGCGACAATTTCACCCGCTTCAATATCAAAACTCACACCATTCAAGGCCGGGCGACTCTGTTTGGGATAGCGCAGTGTCACTTGGTCTAATTTAAAATTAGGCGCTACCACAGGTAACGGGTGATGCTGGTAACTGAATTCACGTTCAGATGGCTGAGACAAAATACGATTCACCTGCAACCTGGATTGATTAAAGCTATTAAAACGCATCGCGCTGTTTGCCAACACCTGAGCAGGCCCCGTCACTTTGGAAATCAACATCATTGATGCAATCAAACCACCGGGCGTCATCACTTGTTCGAAAATAAGTCCAATACCTAAGCCCATGACAGCCAGTGTTGAACCTACTCCGATAAAGTAATAAATCGAGGTGTATCGACTTTGCAGAACCGATTGATTAAACGTCACCGTAGAGGCAAGCAGATTGGCCTTTTGGAAACGTTGAATCCAGTGCTCTGAAAAACCAGCACTACGAATAAAAGCAAGCTTGGACGACAACTCATTAGTCATATTTTGACGATTAGTGCCTGCTACCGTCGATTGCATTGAGCGCTTACTACTCGAACGTATCGAACGCTTAGCTAATAGGTAATACAGAACCAAAGAGACGATGGGAACCAGTACTAACCAACCGCCTAAAACTCCTATCGCTAGTACAAAAATTAGAATGAATGGTAGATCAAACAGCGCATTTCCTAATGGCCCCGATAACACACCTGAAATACGCTCCGACAACATCACTTGGTTTTGTTGACTAGAAGAGGCTGTTTGCTGATTTTGAGCATAGCTATTTCGAAGCAGACGCTGCACGAGGGATTGAGATATCTCACGACTTACCCGGTTTGAAACTGAAGCAAACACTCGGCTGCGCAATGTTCTTAACCAACCCATCATCACAAACAACAACGCCGCGCCAATGGCGATACCTTGCAGCTCATGCCCTGCATCTCCACCAATCACATGGTCATAAATCGACATAGTGATAAAAGGAACGGCAAGCGCAAACAAGTTGGTGATAAAACTGACTAGCAACAATTTAGGAATAATGGGGCGAAACGCATGTAGCCGTTCGCCAACCCAATCAGGAGAAGCTTTCTCTAGTGGTGGACCTTCGATAACGATGCAAAACTGCGGTATCTCGGCAATGTCTTCATTGGCACCAAAAGCGATAAACTGTTTCAATTCTATATGACCAGAGACCAGCTCATGTTCACCAAGTACCAGTAAAACCAATTTATGCTCGCCAACTTCATCTAGGTTGGCAACCAAGCGATAGGGCAATGCAAGCCTGTCGAACAGGGCAAACATATCGTCTATTGATTCAATCCCATTCTCATCGACCCATTGACGTGCGAACAACTGGATATTCGCATTCACTTCCAACTGCTTAAGGACAGAAAGGCTTTCATTTTCTAAATGATTCATCACCTCTTTTCGACCATTCGGACCTGCACGGTTGCTCGCATCTAAACGATTCATACGATAGCCTCCTGGTTGTTCTCACTGTCGACCGCAATAGCTCGACTTTCCACTGTAATGATTCGATTAGCTAATTCGCGAAGTTTAGAATGGTAGCTCACAATCAGTATCGTGCGTCCTGCCGCCACTTCTTCTTCCAGAACCTTAGCAAGGTTTCCAAGGGCATCTAAATCAAGCGAAGAATCTGGCCTTTCTAACATGATAATGGGCTTATCACTTGCCAGTTGAGTCGCGATATTGAGCATTTTCACGTTGCCCATACTCAGCAGAGACGCACTCGTATGACCAATTTGTGTCTCTAGTCCATCGGGTAATCGAGTGATTTCCTTGGTTAAACCCAAACGCTTAGCATAGTCACTGGCGCTATGTGTTCTCTCAGGATCAAACCCGCACAAGTTGTCGAGAATAGTACCTGACACTAACTGCCCTTTAACGCCACAGTAGGCGGCAGTATTGGTTACGGATGCGATTGAAACGGCAGCTCCGTTAATGAAACACTCACCCGCGGCCAAATCATCAATCCCTGCTATCGAAGACAGTAAGTGACTATTGGTATGGCGATCTTCACTTTCTAACAACACCAGTTCGCCTTTATTTAACGTCACATCCGCACTAGCGAGTTCACCATATCTTTCGACGGTGGCTTGCTTGATTTCTAAAGTTTCAAAGTCAGATAACGGGATCTCAGGTTGCTCAGAATCTGAAGATTCAGATAGTGACAAGTCACTCAATTTTTCTATTGCCTGATTGGCACTGTGTATTGAATTAAGTTTGATTCGAATCCCAACCATAGCGCTCAAAGGCGCAACCGCTCTACCCGATAAGATAGAGCATGCTGCTAATCCACCAGTGGTTAACTGACCATCTAACACCCACAAGCTACCCGTAATCACGAGTAACACTGACGTCGCTAATGCGGCAAGCTGAATACATTCTTGGGCGAAGGCGTTCTGTTCTTCTTCTCTCGCTTTAGACTGAGAACGAACGTTATTGAGGGATTTAAACTGATTAAAGATTCGAGACTCAACGGCCTGACGTTTGATTCCCTGAATGGTTTGGCTCAGCAAAATCAAGAACGCTTTTCGCTCCTGCTCATCTTGAGAAGCTTCCTCACTTAGACTTTTAACGCGAATAGAAGATAACCAAACGATTCCGAGAGTAATCAGCCAAACTGCCAAAGGTATTGCCACCAGCTCACCACCGATGTAAGCCACCAAGCCCAAGAAGATCAATGCAAAAGGCAAATCAATAAAGCCTGCAATCACACCGCCGGAATACCAATCTTTAACTTTGGATACTGAGCCGAGCCCTTCTTCTACACCGCCAACACCTAAATGACGAAGATGACCTGATGAAGCGTTAGTCACCCTTTCAACCAAGGTTTGATAAGTCTCTTTCTCGGTATTACTGGCCGCGGCAGACAAAAGCCAAGTGCGCACAAAACGTATGAGTGCTTCCATGGCTACAGCTAGAGTCGCCCCCGCTAGAAGCAGTGTGGCTGTACCATAGCTTTGGTTGGGGAGAATACGATCGTAGATCTGGAGAACCGTTAATGGAACGGCCAATGACAAGAGGTTAATAAGTAAAGAAGGCAGTAAGACTTTCCTTACTACCCCTTTATTTTTTACTGACGTTACAGGCATACACAATCCTTATCCATGCTTATGAAATAAGATTGGTACACCATATTGGGTATTGCAAGGTAACGACCTGATTTAACGTGTTTTTCAATATAAATATGACACAAGTCTTTCTACACAAATCCGTGACTATACCTGTACCTTAGAAACGCCCCTTACAAACCATTGTCGTAATCCGTTATCGCCTGCTTTAACTTTGAAAAGTTTGAGTTACATAAATACGGTTTCAGTGCTTCAAACTTCTCTTCTGGCCACTCGTATATCTTCATTGAAATGAGCTCATCAATAACGGACTCATCAAAGCGGTATTTGACGACTTTAGCTGGAGAACCACCAACTATACTGTAAGGTTCCACATCTTTGGTTACTACGCTGTTCGCGGCCACAACCGCCCCTTCTCCGATGGTCACGCCCGGCATGATCATGGCACGCATCCCTAGCCAAACCCCATCTTTGATATGGGTATCGCCTTTGCCGATGTAGGCGTCTTCGATCACATCCATAAATGGATACAAAGAGAACCAATCAACTCGGTGGGTGTGATTGCCGCCCATAAGGATCACGACCTCTGCGCCAATACAGACATAATCACCAATATAGAGCTCGTCAATTTCCCAGCGAGGTTCCCACTGGCGGCTGACTTCGTCGCCGTGTAAATAGCGAACTACCGATTGTTCAAAGCCATTATCCCAGCAATCGCTGTAATAACTGTGTTGACCTTTTACGTGAATATTGGGGTTAGTTACGACTTCATGCAGCAACTCGAATTTGGACCAATGCTTCTTTTGCATTTTTACCTCTGAATGATCTATTTAGTTTTACTCGTTTTAATATCAAAATGTTCGACGATGCAAATTCAAGGTGCACAAACTAATGCCCTATAAACACAGGGTTCATTGGGGTGAATAGTAATTATCACGCTTAAATCATAGCAAAGTCGCTAAAACTAAAGAGACGTCAGTGGATTCGAGGTTGCTTAAGACGAGGAAGTAATTTCAAAGTTTGCTCAGTTTGTTATCGATAACTTGGTTGGATAATTTACAGGCGTAGTGTATCTGTTTAATCGCACCAATTTGACAGGTAGAAGTGATTAATAAGATTTCAAATTTCATTTCGTAGAATACGAAATGAATAAGAGCCTGCGCGATTACACAGGCTCAAACTTCGACTCGGCTATAAATTTCGGCTCACGCTTGGATCTGGGTTCAGCGACTACATGCGAGCAAGCTGTACTTTTCTGTCTTTATTCACCACGCAAAAGTTACCGCGCTTGGTACGACACTTAGAGCATCGTTCGCATTCAACAGGGCTTCTATCCCCTTCTTTCCAACGCTTAACTAGATGCGGTTCCGACAACAAAGGGCGTGAAAGTGCGAAGTACTCTATGCCCGTGTTGTTTGCGATAGCTTCAATGGCATCAAAATCCGTTAAGCCGCCTACCGTGATAACTGGGATATCGACGGCTTGGCTAATTGCGTGGCCGTATTCATGGAAGTAGCCTTCAGCTTGAATGGTAAAGCCATCGTGAGACTCGCCAATCATAGTGTCGGCTTTACCGTGAATATTGCCAGAAACCACGATGCCATCAACGCCTACTTCTTCTAGCTTTTTACAAACCAAACGCGTTTCATCGAAGGTTACACCACCCTCGAAAAACTCAGAAGCAGTCAACTTAACCAAGATAGGAAAGCCATCACCGACCAACTTGCGTGTTGCCGTGTAGATCTCAAGCAAGAATCTCATGCGATTTTCTAAGCTACCGCCGTATTCATCTTCACGTTGGTTGTAATAAGGGCTTAAGAACTGGTTAATCAGATAGGTATGAGCAGCATGAATTTCGACGCCATCAAAACCTGACTTCTGTGCTCTCAATGACGCTTGAGCAAAGGCATCAACAATGTAGTCGATTTCATCTTTGGTCATTGCTTTACCCTGTGTTTGAGTCCCTTTTTCTGGAACTTCACTTGGTGCGTAGATCACTCGTTCGCCAAGGTCATGCGTGGTTTTGGTGCCACCATAAGCCAATTGCATCACGATTTTAGAGTCGTTATCGTGCACCAGTTGAGTCAGCTTCTGATACTCTGCAATGAATGAGTCATTATACATCCCCATCATGCCCGCATTCGGCTTTTCTTCTTCAACGATGTTCGCGTAACCCGTCACGATCAAGCCAACCTCACCTAGAGCCAACTCTTCATAGATAGCGTAAAGTTTATCTGTCATATGGCCATCTTCAGTTGCCATATTTTCCCACGTCGCACTTCTCATAAAGCGGTTTTTCAGTGCCATGGTGCCAATGCGGGTTTCTGTAAACAAAATACTCAAATCTATTCCTCATTCAATCGTGCTACGCAATTACCCCATCTAGCGTGAGGCTGATTGCGCGGATACTACAGAGAATATGGCAGGCAAAACTTAATCTAGATTAAGAGAGTGGCACTCTCATATAAGAAACAGGCAACTATTGCCAACAAAAAAGATTAGAGTAGATTCTAAGAGTAGGCTCACCCAATCGGTAAGCCTACACTCAGTTCTAGTTATTTAAGACAATGGTCAGAAAAGCTATTTAAATTCATAGGTGTAAGACGCACCAACACTGTTATTTTCACCGAAATCGTCCTCAGCAAAAATGGTGAAGAAGTTGAAAGATTGAGCATCACTCAACTTGTAGCTAGCGCCAACCCCCGCCCAATATCCCGAATAATCATCAGAGCCCATGGAGCCACCGCCAAAACCAATCAATGACCACTCGTCAGTAATTGTTTTTAGGCCAAACGCGCCAATATAACCACCGTGTGTGGAACTAGGCATCAGCACATAGTCGGAACCAACATTGTGGTCATCGAAAACTGCAACTTCACCGTCATTATAGCTGTAGCCAGCCATAGGGAAAATTTGCCAACCGAACGGCTCAATATCGAAATAACTCAGTGGTATAAATGTACCAATACTGTAGTTGTTCTTGTAAGCATCGTTATCATACTCAGAGCGGCTAAAGTTGAAGTTCATGATACCCATCGGCAACAGCCATGAACCACCTACTCGCCACTCTTCACCGTCTGCATTGACACGAGCGTTGATCATTCGTGCTTCATCTAGCCCAATAGACCCAGAAAACTGCAAATCTTCGTTATAAGCAACGCCGGCTTTGGTCACGATTTTAGTCGGATCATCCGGGTGCTTCTCTTCAGCAAAAGCACCCGTTGAGCCCAGTATGACGGCAGTAACAATTAATAGACTACGTAATGTCATTAGAAGGTCGCGCTAACACCAATAAAGTGGATACGGCCATCGAAAGAGCCACTTAGCAAGTTACGTCCTGTAGGTCCATCACGATCCATTTCTACTGAACCTAAATCCGCATATTCATAGAACACATCAATTAAGATGTCATCCCAGTAGGTAGATGCACCTACAGAGTAGCGATACTGTTCACCCACAGGAAGGTCAACCCACTGCATTGAAGGATCATCTTGTGGCGAGGTTTCGTAAGAGAAGCCGGCTTTTAAACGCCAATCTGAATTCAATTGATAGTCAGCACCCACCGCAAACTTCCAAACGTCATCCCAGTCACGCTTGATTGGAATTCCGCCTAAATCAGTTGCTCCGAAATCTAACACTGTCTCATCCCACGCACTCCAGCGATGGAACTGAATACTCGCCAATAGGTCAAGTTGTTTGTTCAATGCGTAGCTAGCGCTGACGTCGATGATTTCAGGTAAAGCAATATCTGTCGATAACGAATTCAAAACGTTAGCACCTAGCTTACCGTTTACATCATTGTTGAATTCATGCTCAAGTTTAGAACGGTAGCTAGCACCTAACTTGAGTTTATCTGTAGGTGTGTACATTACGCCAAGGTTATAACCGTATGCCCAGTCAGTATCTTGCTTAGCAGTAAGCATTGACGTTGTTTGTTGAAACGCAGCCCAACTGAATTGAACACCTGCACCTACAGACCATTGATCGTTCAATTTGTAGCTTAGTGATGGGTTCACTTGCATAGCGGTTAGGGTGATATCTTCTAAAAGTGCAGCTCCCGCCCATTCACTGCCGTAATCAAGGCTAGAACCACCTACTGCACCTAACGCAATACCAAGGTGTAATTTGTCTGTGACTTGATGAGCATGGAACGCACCAAATGAAGGCATGATTGAATGAGCTTTACCATCTGGGTTACCATCGTTGTCTTGGTATTTCATCTCAAGATCAAACGCCATTGTATTGATAGTCGTTTTGCTTTCACCCATGTGAGACATAGTGGCAGGGTTAGTCCACATCGCCGCCGCAGAGCGTGTGTAAACACCGTCACCAGCACCAGTAGTACCAGCGTTGGCAACGACAGCTTCTTGCAAAAACAGGCCACTTGCGAATGCATTTAAGCTAGTAAAGATTGCAGTGGCAGCTAGAGAGTAAGTAAAAGTTTTGTTCATCAGGATGCTCATTTAGCCTTAGACATTAAATTGTTCTAAGGTTATCGCAAAGCCCTATAAAAAAAGGGAATATCCATTATTCCTGTACAAAAGCTATTTGAACTTCCTGGCAACGTATGGGCGTGGTTTGTCTCGATGAATTTCACGTTGAGCAGCAATTGCCCTGTTCTTACCTAACCCTACCTTTATTTGATACCAAGTTTCGTAAAACACAGCCATGCCAGGGCTTGACCACCAAGTTTTGTTATAGAGTTTTTTATTAGCAGCGACAACATCTGGCGACCGATTCGCACACTCAAGAGCCAAAGCATAGGCTTCAGCGTAAGGGTCCTCGGCAATCTTGGTTACCAATCCATAGTCTTTCGCGGTTACGCAGTCGATCACTTTAGCGGTCATCGCCATTTCTAAGGTGTGATCTTTGCGCATCAGTTCGCGAAATGCTATCGCACCTCCCATATCAGGAATCAGGCCCCACTTAGCCTCTAGTATTGAGAAGTTGGCGTCCGGACTAGCGATCCTAAAATCACCACCACTGACCAGTTGCAGGCCCCCTCCCCAACAACGCCCGTGAATCGCAAAAATGACAGGGCATGGAATATCTCGCCAACCAAGTGAAAAGCGTTGTGCAGCGTTTGGCAATATCGGTAGCCATTTAAACAAAAGCTTCATCGCCCCAGATTTACTGGTTAATAGGGACTTAACATCAAGCCCCGAACAAAAATCGGTTCCCTCGCCTTTCACGATTACGGCGCGAATCTCGGTGTTCTTTTTCAGCTGATTAACCATGTTATTCACACCTTGGAACATCGCCATATCAATAGCATTGAGCTTATCTGGTCGGTTCAACGCAACCGTCGCAATTTGGTTTTCATCGATAGAACAAGTAATACGAGCGAGGTTTGGCATAGTGGCTACCTTTTTAGTGGTCAGACCTTTAGGTTATACATTTTATTAACATATGCCAAACTTGCACATTAAGAAGAGAGACCTGTGTTGCTTAACATCTCTCCCTTACATAAACAGCATCAATAAAAAAGCAGTGATGGATCGCTCCATTCACCGCTTTTCATTCGTAGCTTTGAACGGCAATAGCTTAGATTGCCAATAGCTTTAACTTATTAGCAATAACCTATGTTCTTCGGGATTTCAGTAACAAGAAGATGAAGTAGCTGCCACCAATAATAGAAACTAACGTCCCTGCTGCGAGTTGAGCCGGAAACACCACTACTTGCCCTAGCCAATCTGCAAATAGCATCAGTGCAGCACCAATTAAAGACGATAAGATGATTTGTTCACGAACTAAGCGAGCACCAACCATGGCCGCAATGTGTGGCGCCAATAAGCCAACAAAAGCGACAGGCCCCATGGTGGTCGTTACCATCGAACATAACACCGCGACAATACACAACAATGCCACGTACGCGATATTGATATTCACCCCTCTGGCACTCGCGAACTGACGTCCAGTCGCAATTAAGGTAACCCAACGACTCAGCAGAAGAGCCACACCAATACAAGCCGTTATAACAATGGCCAGTATCGTTGCTGATTCCGGCTCAACACGATACGTAGATCCTGCCAACCACGCCAGTAAAGTGTATTTCCCTTCCCCGACACGCGTTAAAGAGAATTGAACCAAAGCTTCCAAGACTGCGGTCAACGAAATACCAGTGAGAATCAAAATCGATGGTGCAAACTGATGCTTTTTGCCAAGGGATAGCAATAAACACAGTGCAATTGCACTGCCTAAGAAAGCAATCCAAGGGCTCAATGAGTGAATCGAATAGCCCATAAACAGGCTACTGAAAATCAATGCCAGAACCGCACCAGCCGACACACCAAGAATGTCTGGGCTTGCGAGCGGGTTGTATACCAATCTTTGTAAAATCACACCAGCCACCGCCAAGCCGCCACCAGCAAATATCGCAGTTAACATTCTCGGCCAGCGAATCGACCATTCAAATGCATCGGGGATAACAAAGTAGCCCATATCAGAAGAAGGCTGTGAGACTGTACTTAATGCCAACAACCCGAAGATCATCATGCCTAACAACAAGTAAGCCAAAGGTGAAATAGACTTTGGTCCTTTAGGCATCGTGAAAAATAGCTGATCTTGCGCAGATAATTGCTTTCTCGCAATAATGATCAAAGCTGGAGCACCAATCACCGCGGTTGCAGTCCCGGTTGGAATCATATCCAAAGACCACTGTGCCAAAAAGATAGCCAAACTGTCGGTAACGCAAAGCAACAGCGCCCCTAACACGCAGCTAGCGATGAGTTCAGGTTTCGCTTTTAAAAAGCCCAAGTGCCTTGCGATATTAGGAGCAATCAAACCGATAAAGCTGATCACGCCCACCGAAGTAATCGACACGGAAACCAGCCAAACGCCAATCGCCATTAGTACAAAGAAGGTCGTACCGATGTTAAGGCCACGCGCAGCTGCCCCTTCAGTACCAATCGAAAGCAGAGTCAAAACTCTTGGAGCCAACAGGAAAATAGCAAAGATTGGCAGTAACTTAGGCATTAACCAAAATACTTGCTCCCAACCATTCTGTCCTAGATCGCCCGCTCCCCATACGAACAAGTTCTGCGCGTATTGGTCGTTGAGCAAAATAATCGCCGTCGCAAATGCGCCTAGCAACAAATTGACCGCCATACCCGCCAAAACAATCGGCAAACCGCTCATATTTTTGATGCCAACAATTGAAACGATAAGCCCCATTGCAAGCAGCGCCCCAACCAGAGCAAACCAAACAGAATATTGAGCGACCAACATCGGTGCGACCACATTCAGAATGACCAAACCAAGCCATGCGCCTGATGATGTCCCGAGTGTAAGCGGAGATATCATGCGATTTTGCGTTAGCTGTTGAAACAGGCTACCTATAGTACCGAGTGTTCCACCAACCAAAATCGCCATCACCAAACGCGGTAAGTTGACATACATTAACGCCATCAACTCGAATGAATCATCGACCAATCTATTGAATGTTGCGATGTCACTGATCTGTGAAACTTGCAGGAACAACTCACCGATAGGGCCAAATTCAGACTGCCCTAACCATAAATGAGCAAGGGCAGCGAAAAACAAAGCTGCCCCCATCATTAAACCACTGGATTTCATTACTGCTCCGCTAACGTCAACAACGATTGCGCTATGGCTTCTGCGTTATATAAGATAGACATAGCACCGCCGTAGCTCCAACTTGCTGCTACAGGGCTAAATTGACCATTACGAACAAAAGGCATGCTCTTCCAGACAGGTGAACGATCTAGCTTGTCTTGATATGGGAAAGGTTCAAAATAAAGCGCAATGCCATTCTTTACGTTCTTAAGCTCGGTCATACGTTTTTGACTGATGCCCCACTGACTCGCAGGAAGATCCATCGCATTCTCAAAGCCTAGCTGTTCAAGCGCATATTGCGGAATCGAGTTATCACCGTATATGTAAACAGAAGTAGTACTCGCAAAACGGAAAGAAGTCACTTTCGGTTTGTCACCCGGATACGCTTTATCTAGTTCAGCCTTCAGAGCCTCAATACGTTCATCCATCACGGTAAGTTTCTTGTCGGCTTCATCTTCTTTGCCTAACAGCTGACCGATCTTCTTGAAATTCTCGATAGCGGCCAATGCATTGCTGTGCTGCTCACTGTATGTTTGGTAGTAAAGCACAGGTGCAATTTCAGAAAGACGCTGTTGAAGATCCTTCTGAGGAGAAGCAATAAGAATCACATCAGGGTTTAGCTTCTTGAGCGCAGAAAAGTTAGGTTCAGTTCGGGTTCCAATATCCGTCACACCTTCAGGAATAGCGGGCTGAACAACCCAATCGTTATAACCTGCAATATCCGGAACCGCGACTGGCGTAACACCTAGCTCAATAACTTGTTCTGCGATATCCCAGTTTAACGCTGCAACTTTCACTGGTTTGGCTTTAAGAGTTTTAACGCCTTCGCTATCTTGAACCTGAAAATCGGCCACCACATTAAACGATAAAACACTCGCTAAAATGGATAACGCTAGTTTTACGTTCAAGTTATTGGCACTAGAAAAACGGGAAGCTATTCGTTTTAAGTTCATACTTTGCCTACTTAATCTAAATTCTATATTTCTTCAAACGACAAAAGCAGCCTAGTGAAGGCTGCTTTAAAATTGGGAATCCTAACCTAGTTAGAATTCATAATTTACGCTTAGCTCTACAGACTGCTCAGCACCAAACCAGCAGTTAGATTGGTCGTAACACGCGTAATATTCTTCGTTGAAAATATTGTTCACGGCTAGGTTAGCCGTTGCACCTGATAGTGTATCGCTTGCTGCGCCTAGGTCATAACCCACCGACAAATCAACAACCGTGTAAGAAGGAACTTTACCTTGCGTATTGCTTGCATCCATTTGCATTTCACCCACGTAACGAGCACCTGCACTGAATCGAGAACCAGCCAACATACCATTAAATACGTTGTAGTTAGCCCACACATTAGCCGTATGTTCCGGTACATAGATCGGTGTTGTACCCTCTAAACCATTACTAGAGTCTTCAGTGATTTCCATGTCAACATACGTATATGCTGCAGCAATATCGAAGCTTTCTGTCGCGAACCAACGTCCTGATAGTTCCGCACCTTGTGATACCACTTCACCGACTTGGATTCTTGGACCATAAACGTTAGTCGGGTCTGTCATCAACATATCTTGCTTAACGATATGGAATAGAGAAACCGTAGCTTCTTTCGACATATCATCAGACAGGTACTTCACACCAATCTCAGCTTGCTGGGCATTTTCAGGATCGAACTCATTGCCAGACTTATCTACACCAGGGGCAGGCTCAAAGCTAGTTGCGTAACTTGCAAATGGCGCGAGTCCGTTATCAAACTGATACAAACCGCCTAAGCGGTAAGTAAACTGCTTATGATCAGATTCATGTGCGTAGTAATCACTTTCTGATTTGTAATGGTCAAAACGTGCACCAGCAATAAGCACTAGTGCGTCTAGGCGTACTTGATCTTGAAGATAGAAGCCTAGCTGGCTTGAAGTTGTATCATCTAAGTATTCACCCGTTTTAGTTACGTCATTACGGTCCAACAAATCATTGTTTGGGTTTAACGGATCAAAGCTATTAAACCCACTACCGCTTGCCGAATATGACGAGTAATTAACATTGCCATCCATGTCTTGGTAATCCAAACCAAGCAGCAGGTTATGTTCAACTGAACCCACATCCACAATACCGCTTAACTGGTTATCGATAACAAAACCTTTGAAGCTTTCGTCTGTCGAGTACAGTGCGCGAGCCAATTGATTAGGCGTACTTGGGTCGTAGCTAAGGTGATAAGTGTTCTCTTGATATAACGATGCGTCTGTGTAGCGGGCATTCTGTAAAAATGTCCAATTATCATTGAAGTCATGGTTGATTTTATAGCCAACCATAAGTACTTCACGCTCAAACTTGCTCCAGTTTTTATCACCCATCGAAACCGATGGATCACTCGCTTTTAGTACATCTAAAGGCATTGCTGAGTTAATACCCATTGAAGGGTCATTTTGATAGTACAGGTTAAAGTTGATTAGCGTTTTATCGCTAACTTGCCAATCAACAGATGGCGCGATTAAGTAGCGCTCTTCCTCGGCATTATCTACCTGGCTATCTTGTTTGCGAGCAAGAGCAATCAAGCGATATGAAAAATCACTGTCGCCGAATTGCCCCGTTGTATCAATAGAAGCTTCTTGTAGATTACGAGAACCTGTCGCTACACCAACCTTTGTTGATTGCTCCGTTTGAGGAGCTTTAGCGATCATGTTCACCATACCACCCGGTGGCATTGCACCATATAACACCGATGTTGGACCTTTAAAGATCTCAACTTGCTGCATCGCGATAGGGTCAATCTGCGGCTGTAAGTTCCAACCATTCAAAAATTGAAGAGAAAGGCCATCGTAGTAGTTAACATTATTAGTGTTAAAACCACGAATCGAATAAGCATCAAACATGGCCACAGAGCCACCACGATTTTCAGTTACAACACCCGGTGCATAACGAAGGGCTTGGTTCAAAGATTGAACACCTCGTTGCTCTAACTGTTCTTCATCAATTACCGTAATACCTTGAGGCGTTTCTTCAGGCTCAAGTGCCGATTTCGTCGCCGTATTACGATAGGCTTTACCCATAATCGTAACAGTTTCTACATTCGAATCTGCCGTTGTAACGGTATCTTCCGCCATAGCTTGCGCCGAAAATGCAGTCAGCAGCGCAACTGCAAGTGATGAATACTTAAAACGAGTGTGAGTGGTCATAATTCCCTCGGTACCAATGCTTAATATAAATAATAATAAATCTCATTTGCATTGTATGTATCTATTGATGGGATAATTAACAATTTGGTGCAAGTTCAAAAAGAACTTGGCCTATTTAGAACGAAATTAGGTCAATTGATAATTAAAAATACAATTGACCCTATTTTTAAGAAGGTTTACTCGGAAGGGAATGAAACGAGGATATGACTACTATTTAATAATAGGGACCCAGTACTCCATTTGCGCGTCCGCCGCATGTTGGTCGTAGCCTGTTGGGTACACCTCAAGTTCATAACCGTCAACACCACGATAACCAGAGCTTGGTAGCCAGTTAAGTACAAACCAACTCAGAGTATGTCGTAAATTCTCTATGGGCCCGCAATGCTTAACCACTGCGTAGGTTTGTTTCGGTATGTTCAATACCTCTAACTTATCAGAGATAAGACTAGGCAGCTGTGGAATAGAAATCCCGTCATGAAGCTCAACTCCCGCCCAATAATAAATATTGGTACCATCAAAACAAGACTGAGTCAGGTCGACAACACCTATAAATTGAAGTGCATTATCGTCTGGCAAGGTAACTTCGCCTTCCAAACGCGACCATAGTTCGGGGACTTTCTGCGCAAAGTCTTGTGTTAGTGAAAACAAACCACTGATTTCTGACGTGATACCTTTAACAAGAAATGGCTCTTTTTCATCGATACGAACTTCAACAAAACTCAGCGCGCCATACTCATTTACACTCGTCGTGTCAGAGACTTGTATCGGTTTTCTAAGGCCTGCTCTTTTGCCCGCTTTTCTATACTGACTAGGACTTAAGCCAAACATCTGCTTAAAAGAACGACTAAAGCTAATTTCTGAATTGAATCCGAGTTCAAGCGCGATATCGATCACTCGCTCTTTGCTATCCAAAAGTTCTTCAGCGGCTTGGCTTAACTTAAGCTCTCTTACGTAGTTTGCCACGGTTAACCCTGTTTCGGCTTGAAACACTCTTTGAAGCTGCCAGCGAGACCAACAACTTTGTTTCGCAATATCTTCTAACGATAGTGTCGAGCTAAGGTTCGCATGGATATAAGCTAAGACACGGCTGATACGGTCAAATGCAGGAGTGTTCATAATCAAGCTTTCGTATTCTCGGTAGTGGCAACAATATAGTAGATTTAGAAATACTTTTTATCATTTAAAGAGGCTTTTATCACTTAAAAATGACTGAGATGCACTCAATTTATAAACCCTTTAAACCAGAGTTCTCTGAGGAGATGCTCCATTTTGTATGGTTATCATCGATAAGGTTCGATATGATAACGCAACTGATTATCATTTACTGGTTTAACATGCTTTCCCAGCTGCACAATATTGCCACTCGTCGTAGAGCCCCTTCTCTACACCAGAAAATCTTCGCTTACTCTAAACAAGTCACACCTTACCTAAGTGGAAGTTATGGTTCTCTGAGCAGCAAAAGCATCGCGATGACGAACGATAAGAGTCATATCGAAATCAAACGAGTTTACGATGGTCTTGCGAAAAATCATTCTGAGGCAGGTAAAGCTTATTGGTTAACCCGAACTTGGGACCTAGTATGTTGGCAACCCATCTATGTAACCTTCGTTTCTATCTATGGCCTTCACTCGCTGCCTGATATCAAGAATATTGGTCAGTTTAGGTACAAAGAATTCGTCACAGGGTATCGCTTCTTTAACGGAGACCATCAACACGGCTCACCCGAAGAACTAATACCTCAAGCAGGCGAAGCCATACTTGCACTCACTGAGTTTTATCGCAGCCAGATCAGTGAATGGACACGTATTCGTCCTGGGTTTACCAACCACTTACTGGCTGATCTACTATTAAGTAGTTTGATCAAGCTGCAACAGCACGAGCCAAGCCTGACCAATGATTATATCACCACGCAAGCTAAGCTTTGGTTAGAGGCATGCCAATTACCTGAGAGTCATTTAGACAGTCTTAAGGTCGATACTAATTCAGGAATGCTTAAGCTGATAAGAATCAGCTGTTGCCTAGTCTATAAGTGCGACTCTAGGAAGTATTGCGATGACTGCCCTAGGCACCCAGACAACAAGAAAAGCGCTTAATATCACTATCTAATTTTATAGGCCAATACTGAAAATTTGCTTTTATTGAGCAGCTTTATTGATCTCAACACAGGACTGACATGTTCCAGCTTTCAAACATCAAAATCGTTCGTGATGAGCGAACCATTCTCTCAATTGAAGACCTCACTATTCCGACTGATGAACTCACCGTCGTTCTTGGCCACAATGGTTCTGGTAAATCTACATTAGTCAATTTGCTATCCGGACAAATGTCACCGGATCATGGCACCGTTGAATTAGAAGGTAGTTCTCTTTCTTCATTCAAAAGCAAAGACTTAGCCAAAAAGATAGCCTATTTACCGCAAAAACTACCCGCTTCAGCTGGTTTAACGGTTGAGGAACTCGTTCGCTTAGGGCGCTTCCCTTGGAGAGGCGCATTAGGCCGTTGGAACTCTGAAGATAAGTCGATCATCCAACAAGCCATGGAGAGAACCGGAGTCTCTGAGTTTTCACAGGCATTAGCGGACGATTTGTCCGGTGGTGAACGTCAACGAGCTTGGGTCTCTATGCTGCTTGCCCAGCAATCGCCCGTACTGATCCTTGATGAGCCGACCTCTGCATTAGATGTTCATCACCAGTTCCAGCTTATGGGCTTACTGTCTGAACTCAACAAGAAGGAAAACGTTGGTGTTATCGTGATTCTGCACGACTTGAACCTTGCATTGCGCTACGCGACACACATCGTTGCTCTAAAGAAAGGGCGAATCGCATTTGAAGGCAGCGCAGATAAATTGCTCGACGAACAAGCGCTATCGGCTTTGTATGAGTCCCCTATTCGACTGATCGATCATCCTGTTCCAGCCAAGACAGCTGCAAGCAAGAAGGTTGCCGTTGTTTGCGAGTAAGCCGAAGAATCAAAGTTAAGTGAATGAGTTACTCATTCTTTGGATAGCTCACCAGCATGACGAGTGAAAACGGAGTAAATGTTTCCTTAAACTTAAATCAGCACAAGCTACACTAATACCACCTCATGAAAATCAAGGGACTGCCATGAACACTCATCATCGTATTCTTTCCTGTGCTTTGGCACTCATCGTATCGAGTCCAATATTCTCTGCTTTTGCATGGCAAGTAGAGAAAATCACAGACGGCCTCGAGATTCCATGGGGTCTCGCTTATGTCGATGACAGTACTATGCTTCTCACAGAAAAATCCGGCGTCATTAAACACGTTGATTTAAAAACAGGCGACCAAAACACACTATTCAGGCTGCCAAATATCTGGGCTAAAGGCCAAGGCGGATTATTAGATATAGCATTATCTCCTTTTGAAAACGGGAGGTTCTACGTCACTTATAGTAAAGACGTCGATGGTGAAGGCGTAACGACACTGGCTTCTGCTAATTACAGCAATAATGAAGTCACCAATTGGACAGACGTGTTTGTGTCAAAGTCCAAAACAGACGCCGGACGTCACTTTGGTAGCCGTATCACCTTTGATGATAGCCACATCTATTTTTCAATCGGTGATCGTGGTGAGCGAGACAATGGCCAAGATACACTGACTCACGCAGGTTCGATATTGCGATTGAATGCCGATGGAAGTACCCCAAGTGATAACCCATTCACCGATAATAACAAGGTTCTCAATGAGATTTGGAGTTTTGGTCATCGTAACCCACAAGGTCTCTTTTACGACTTTCCAACTCAGAAGTTGTGGTCGATTGAACACGGTCCGCGCGGTGGTGATGAAATCAATCTAATCAAAGCAGGTGCCAACTATGGCTGGCCTGTAACCTCACACGGAAAAGAGTACTGGGGTCCAATCAGCGTTGGTGAATCTGAAACCAAAGAAGGCATAGAAGCGCCTAGAAAGGTCTACATTCCCTCAATCGCACCCGGCAGCTTAGTGGTTTATCAAGGAGATAAATTTCCTGAACTCAAAGGGAAACTATTAGCGGGTGCACTCAAGCTTACCCATATCAATGTGGTGACGGTCAATACACAAGGTGAGGCAATAGAAGAAGAGCGCCTACTTGAAGACTTAGGTGAACGAATCAGGGACATTGAAACCTCACCAGACGGCGACATCTTCTTTAGTACTGATAATGGCAACCTTTATCGCTTGAAAAAGTAGTCGATACATTGTTCAAGTAAAGACATTTTCCTTACAACGAAATCTATAGATATAAGCCGTAAAAAGTGGGCTCAAGACCCAATTAGCGGCTTTTAATTTGCAAAAATGAAGGCGCTAAAACAGTGCAATTACTCCAAATTTGTCATCAATATCGACCACCTTTTTCACAAAAACGACAACAAATCACCATACAACTGTAACTCCATGATATTTAAGGAATGCAAAGTTTGACTACCCCCAAGTTTCTGCAACCTTTCACTATGGATTCGATTGACTATCCCCTGATTTGATTTAGACTTCATCTCGGCTAGAAAGAAAGTTCTTTGTATATAAACATTTCGTTGGATTACTAGTAACCCCGTTGTGTTGTACGCAATAGCAATAAACTTTTCCACGCTATCAGTGCCACAATTGGCTCAAAATAAAAATTTAATTTTAGGATATCATCATGTCTAACACAGTTACTGGTACAGTAAAATGGTTCAACGAAACTAAAGGCTTCGGCTTCATTCAACAAGAAAACGGTCCAGACGTATTCGCACACTTCTCAGCTATCACTGGCGAAGGTTTCAAAACTCTTGCTGAAGGCCAAAAAGTTGAGTTCGTAGTATCTCAAGGTCAAAAAGGCCCACAAGCTGACAGCATCAAAGTACTTTAATTTAGTATTTTATAGCTTTCTAAAAATAGCCAGCCTCTGCTGGCTATTTTTTTACCCGCTATTCAGAGATTTAAGGTAATATTCCCCTTCACTATTTCTACCTAAGACACCCTCTCAATGGCTCTTAAACCGACAATCTACAAGTTTCGTATCTCTTTAACTGATATGAATCGCGACTATTACGACTCTTTTAATCTAACGGTTGCACAACACCCTTCTGAAACAGAACAGCGAATGATGGCTCGAATCATGGCTTTCTGTATCAATGCCTCTCCTGAACTTGAGTTCACTAAAGGGTTGTCTAGCATTGAAGAACCCGATTTATGGCAGAAATCGTTAGATGATCAAATCCTAGAATGGGTTGATGTCGGCGAACCCGATCCAGAGCGTGTTAAGAAAGCAACTCGCCTATCTAAATCAGTGCGTGTATTCAGCTTCAACACTAAATCAAACGTGTGGTGGGAGCAGAACAAAGGTAAATTCGGTTACCTGAAAGCTCAGATCGTTCGTCTAGACAACGATGGTATTGAGCAGCTTGCAGCGATGACACAACGCACGATGGATCTTTCAGTGATGCTGACTGGCAACTCTGCTTTCGTTAACAGCGATACTCAATCGGCTGAAGTAACGTGGGAAGAGCTACAGAGTAATGACTGAGCTTCCAACTAGTGATCAGCAGAAACTTGAAGCAAATCAGCAAGTAAAAACCAAGCTGCACTCTTGTCTGAAAGAGTCTGGTTTAGACTCAGTAGCCGCGATTGCGACAGGTTTCGAGAAAGAGCTAACGACTTTTATCGACGAAAACCACGCTCTGTTTAAACACGCTTGTGAGAATAAGCCGGACAACTCTGCACGTCAGACGTTGCTTGGTCTGTTAACCAAGGTACATATCGATGCAAGCTATCGCTTTGAAAGCAATAAAGAAGCGAATGAGGCGATGCAAAATGTATTCGATAACACAGTAGGCACAGAGCACAGCGACAAGTTTCAAAACTCTAACGCTCAACAGTTAAAATTAGTGACTCATTTGTGGTTGTTCATTCAAGGACGACTAGGAATGGATTACAGTCTAGCCAATGATCATGCTGCTGTAGCCGCTACACTGCTGTCTCGCTTATCGAGAAGCACTGACGATGAGATTCGCGTAGAGTTCATGGCGAGCTTTTATGATGGCTTGAACATCTACCAAGCAGAGAACAAACCGTCAGGTATTGTTCACCACTTAAAGCGTTTGTTTAACCTTTCTTAAGCATTCCACCAGCTGAAACCAAATTTGTGCTTTACACCGTGTAGAGCGCATCTATTTCCAACCACCGCTTGCACTATCACCTCTGAGCATAAAAGCAGATTCCCTACTCGCTCATTCTTGACTCTAGGGAATGACGACATTCTCAGTCATTGCAATTAACTTTACTACAAGTACAAAAAAGCCCCGCGAGTGCGAGGCTTAAAATCTTGGTTGTCGATTTTCTGAGGCTAAATCGAGCTTATCAAATAACGAAACGTATTAACGCAGGCCGTGCAAGAATTCGTGGCGCGTTGCTGGGTTTGATCTAAAAATACCGCCCAGTGCTGTTGTTGTCGTTTCGCTGGTTGCGTCCATTACACCACGTGATTTCACGCAGTAGTGAACCGCATCCATGGTTACAGCAACGTCATCGGTTTCTAATAGCGTTTGCAATGCAACAAGGATCTGCTGTGTCATACGCTCTTGAACTTGCGGGCGCTGAGCAAAGAATCGAACAATACGGTTAATCTTTGAAAGGCCGATGATTTTCCCACGAGGGATATAGGCTACCGCTGTCTTACCATCAATCGTCACTAAGTGGTGTTCACAAGTACTGGTCACGGTAATGTCTTTTACACGTACCATCTCACGAACACCCATCTTATTTTCGATTACGGTAATTTTAGGGAAATTGGCGTAATCCAAACCAGAGAAAATTTCATCCACGTACATTTTAGCAATACGTTGCGGTGTTTCTTCTAGGCTATCGTCCGTAAGATCAAGTTCAAGGAGAGTTAGAATCTCACGCATATGGTGTTCGATTCGTTCCTTTTTCTCTTCTCGGCTAACCTGGTTAGGACTCATTGGTGTCTCTAATCCGCGGCTTGCTAGCGCATCTTTAACCAACTTCGCTGATTCGCTAAGACCTGACATTGAACTTCCTCTTTTATTACCCCTTTTGGATGGCAGACAAGGATACTCGGAATTTTGAATAATTACACCCATATTTTAAGGGAGGTCATTATTTACGGACCTTAAACTATGCTAAAGTGACTGCAATTTCGTTGGCGAACTTTTTAGTCTCAAAACCGATTCTGATGCCAACCATCAAATAAAATAATAACGATCAAAGGAATTCAATTATGGGCTGTTGCGACGCTCCGGGCTTGATGCCAATTGAAGAAGCACTAGATAAGCTACTATCACCAATTAAACCTATTCAAACGACCTTATCGCTGCCATTGGCAGATGCATTAGGTTACGTACTTGCTGAAGATATCCTCTCCCCTATTTTCGTACCTCCTTTTGATAACTCAGCAATGGACGGTTACGCGCTACGTTTAGCGGACCTAGAAAACGGTAAAGTACTGCCCTTAGCAGGCAAATCTTTTGCAGGTCAGCCATTTGAAGGCGAATGGCCAAGCAACACCTGTATTCGCATTATGACAGGAGCTAAAATCCCAGAAGGGTGCGATGCAGTCATCATGCAAGAAAATACTCGCGAAACCGATGCGGGCATCGAAATTCAGCAAGACGACATCAGACTGAACAACAATATTCGCCCTACCGGTGATGACATCAAACAAGGTGACATCGTTCTTAGCCGCGGTGAACGTTTAACGCCTCGCGACATTCCAATGATCGCTTCACTTGGTGTGAGCCATGTGACTGTTGCACACAAACCTAAAGTCGCTTTCTTCTCTACTGGCGATGAGCTAAAACCGCTAGGTCAGCCTCTTGAAGATGGTCAGATCTACGACAGCAACCGCTACGGTATCAAACCACTGATTGAAGCGTTTGGTTGCGAAGCGATTGACCTAGGCATCATCCCTGATTGCCCTACGACGCTTAAAGAAACCTTCGAGAAAGCTCAAGAATTGGCAGACGTTGTCGTGACTTCCGGTGGCGTAAGTGTTGGCGAAGCCGATTACACCAAAGACATCCTTGAAGAACTTGGTCAAATCGGCTTTTGGAAACTAGCTATCAAACCGGGTAAGCCGTTCGCATTTGGTGAGCTAGACAACGCTTGGTTCTGTGGCCTACCGGGTAACCCAGTATCAGCGATGATGACGATGTATGTTTTGGTTCAGCCTATGCTTGCTAAACTTGCAGGTCACACTGCATGGACAGCGCCAGAATCGATCCCTGCTATTACTAAATCTGCATTTAAAAAAGGCCCAGGCCGTACTGACTATCAACGTGGTATCTACTCGATTGAAAACGGTCAATTTGTAGTAGAAACAACAGGTAACCAAAGCTCTGGCGCTTTCCGTTCAATGAGCCTAGCAAACTGCTTTGTGGTACTTGAGCGTGAGCGTGGCCGTGTTGAAGTGGGCGAAACAGTTCAGATTCAATTGTTTAACTCGACGCTTTACTAACAAGGCTTACTGATGGAAATACTGTCTGACGCAGAGATGCTTCGTTACAATCGCCAGATCATTCTTAAGCAGTTTGATTTTGAAGGCCAAGAAGCGCTGAAACAGAGCTCAATCTTAGTGTTGGGTGCAGGAGGCCTTGGTTGTGCCTCTGCTCAATACCTAGCGACTGCGGGCATTGGTAAGCTGACACTGATCGACGACGATATTGTCGAGCTTTCAAACCTGCAGCGACAAGTGCTTCACACCGATGCTGATATTGGTAAAAAGAAAGTCGTTTCAGCCGCCGAATCATTACAGGTGTTAAACCCACACCTAAAAGTTGAGACTGTCGATCACAGGCTCGATGACGAAACGCTTGCGAACCTAATCGAAGCGCATTCGTTAGTGCTTGATGCCAGCGACAATGTTGAAACACGCAATCAACTTAACCGCTTATGCTACGCATCTAAAACGCCATTGGTTTCTGGTGCTGCGATTCGTATGGAAGGTCAGATTAGCGTATTCACTTATCAAGATGAAAATGCACCGTGTTACCAATGCTTAAGCGCTCTGTTCGGCAATGCGGCACTAAGTTGTGTCGAAGCCGGTGTGATGGCGCCAGTAGTTGGTATGGTGGGCGCGGCTCAGGCTTTGGAAGCGATTAAAGTTATTGCTAAGTTTGGACAACCAAAGCAAGGCAAACTTTTGATTCTCGATGCCATGTCTCACAGTTGGCGTGAGATGAATTTAATGAAGATGCCGAATTGTTCGGTGTGTGGTTAAGCTAATCACGAGTAAGATAGCTACTTTATAACTCCTCAAGCCCTGACCAATGTCGGGGCTTTTTATATTTGAACTTGAATCCAAACATTCCTGATTTCAAATTGAAACATTTCATGAGGAATCAGTTTCATTTGAATTCTCATTTTGAGAAAACAGATTTTCGCTGAAGAGTTAAGAATGAAAACCATCTAAAATCAATAACTTAAAATTGGCACGTAACTTGTAAAAGTATCTATACCTTCCATGACAAGGATGTAGATATGAGAATCACAACGTTAAGTTTGCTATTAAGTGCGCCATTGGTCGCCAACGCAGCGCCATTCGATACCTGCCCTAGTAAGGCATACCTATTTCAGTCGAAACCCGTTGAGGTTTGGGGCGTTAACCTAGTTACCGGCTCAACCACCCTGTTAGAAGACGATACAGGCATGAATGCCAACATCAATGGTGTCGGTTTTGACTTTCAAGACAGATATATTTATGGCTATGACACCACCAACAAACGCTTAGTGCGTCTTGGCCAAGACTTCCAAGCAGAGGTCATCAACACCAGCGGCTTACCAACCGATCACACCTTTTATGTAGGCGATGTCTACGACCATGTTTACTACCTATACCGCACAGGTAAGGGGCTGTTCACCGTTGACCTTTCGCCTTTAGATGCCGATCCAAATGCGACTGTTACCGTTAACAAAATTGTAGGCAGCCCAGCAACCGTAAAATTGACTGATTTCGCCTTTCACCCAAGCGATGGCTCTCTATATGGTATTGATAATAACTCGGGCGGCTTGTACCAATTCAACCCAACCACAGGAGCCGAAACCTACATCGGCGATACCGGTGAGTTAGGTACGTTCGGTGCTGGCTATTTTGATGTCAATGGCTACTACTACGTATCTCGAAACCAAGACGGTAAGATCTACCGAATCAACCTATCTCCCGACAACGCTGCCAATATCGCAGCAGGTATTGTTCCAGCCGATGAATTTGTACCGAATGGCCCAATTTCTGGTCAAAATGATGGTGCTCGTTGTGCTAATGCACCTGTTGTGGATGAAGACTCAAACATCGACTTCGGTGATGCTCCAGACAGCTACCTAACGTTACTGGCGAGCAATGGTCCTCGACATGAGCTTGATGGCATCACTTGGTTGGGTACAACACCACCAGATGCAGACTTGGATGGTTACGTTACTCCACAATCAGATGAAACTATTGGAGTGGACGATGAGTGGGCTAACGGTGGTATCGGTTTTGTTACTGCGCTTGAAGCCGGGCTTGATTCAAAAGTGGTAATTGAAGCTTCAACAACCGGTTACCTTTCGGCTTGGATCGACTGGAACCAAGACGGTAGCTTCGATGGTGCCAACGAACAAGTATTTACAGATTACCTGTTAGATGCTGGTGAAAATGAGTTATTCCTAAATGTCGATATCAACGCACTGACTGGTACCACATGGGCTCGATTCAGATTCAGTCAACAAACCAACTTAAGCTACTTTGGCGGTTCAACCTCCGGTGAAGTAGTGGATATTCAAGTTGACGTATTGAATGATGGTGCGACAGCTCGCTACTTCCCTAGTGCTTCTGGCTACGCAACACTCGCCTACGAGGATAACTGGCCGTACAAAGCCGATTACGATATGAATGACGCAGTCCTATTCTACCGCATAACGGAAATCCTTAAAGATGGCAAAGTAGTTAAATCAACCATTGATGGACGCCTTGCTGCTGTAGGTGCTTCATACAGAAACGGTTTCGCAGTTCGACTTCCAAACCTAGATCCAAGTTTAGTGAGTAGTGGTAACTCTTACATGAAACACAACGGGGTATTCACAGACCTAGATCTTGAATCAGGACGTAGCGAAGCAATATTTGTCATTGCAAACGACTTAACTGAGAAAATCACTACCGCTTGTAACTTCTACCGTACCAGTAATGGATGTAAAGAAGACGAACAGTTCTCCTTCCAAGTTGGTATTACCTTAGCAGGGGATGGTGTGAGCACTGCAAGTTGGACTGATATGCCTTACGACCCGTTCATCTTCGCGACGCCAGGATACTATCACGGTGAAAACCTTCCTGCGCATCCGGGACGTAGCTGGGAGGTACATCTACCAGACCAAGCACCAACCGAGGCCTTCGATACAGTGAACCTATTTGACTCTGGGATCGGTGTTGACGATAGCGACCCAGCAACGGGTAAATATTTCAAGACAGCAGAAAACCACCCTTGGGCTCTCATTATTACATCAACAGAAGAGTGGGAATGGCCGCAAGAATACGTGGATATCGTAACTGCTTACCCAGAGTTTAAGCAGTGGGCAGAGTCAAGCGGTGAAAATAACCAGACTTGGTACGTATCACCAGCAGACAACCAATGTTACGAGCCATAAGGAGAGACGTCATGAGTATCAAAGATAAACATAATCGCGAACATCATAACGTTGAGTTGAGAAGCAACCTCTCTAAGGAAAATAATATGTCTGCACAAAGCTCTTGGAACATGAAGAAAACAATGACCGTAGTTTTAGCTACAGCCCCACTCCTACTAGCAGGTTGTGGTGGGGGCGGAGGTGGCGGGGGCGGCAGCACGGCTTCTCCTTCACCGTCTTCACCGGCGACGCCAGCAACACCAGCAACGCCATCACCGTCTCCAGTAGCCAGTGCAGCAGCGGTACCCACTTACACTATGAGTGATTTAGTTGTACCCGACGGTTTTGATTACAGCTCTATAGAGCAGTTTGATATCGACATCGACATCAGTAGTATTTCAATAGACCGTTCATTTGTTACCGTGTATAGCCGTTTTAGTGCTCGTGACGACTCGACATTGAAACCAGACTACTCAAGCAAAGTGATTGCAGGATCATTAAACAATGGTGTGTTTGCCTCTAATTTCACGAGCCCAGTCAGCCACGATTCACTTCTCGTAGAGATTTGGTTTTACGATGGTCAGCCACCTCTACAAAAAGTAGTATCGAGCAGCAATTCTCAGATTGTGTGGTAATGAAAGTTTAGATTCGAATATCTACAGACAAAAGTGAGCAGCAATGCTCACTTTTTTGATCGCTCCAAACCAATAAAAGTGAAAATTATCTAATTAGAGTTCATTCACTTTACTTCGAATCTAACTTATATTTTCAAGATAACCTTCAAAGACTTACTCTCATGAAACAGTTAAAAATAGGTCTATTTATCTTAATGTGCGGTGTCGGCGTATTAGTTACCCTTACCCATTTTCCGCTGACGTCACAGACGGGGCAACGTATTGAAGCCAAAGTGATTTCGAATACACTCACTCAGTCATTAGATGGACACAGGCGTTATCTTACTGTTCAAACTCAAAACAACAGTGTATTTCGCGTATCCATTGCACCGACCACAGACTGCCCTATTGATTCTGTAGTCTCGCTTGATACATTAAGTAACCAAATCACCGGACAAAGCAGCTATCAGTTCATCCACTGTAGAGCTGCACCTTAGCCGCCGATATAACAACAGCTATAACTACAACAAGAATGGATATAACAATAATGAATCAGCCACTCATCTCACCAGAACAACTTCAACAACGTTTGCTAGCAGAAGACAACATCATCATCTTAGACGCCAGTATCGAATTTCAAATTCCAAGTGAGTCTGAAAAGATCAAAGGACAAATGATTCCTGGAGCAATTCGTTTCGACTACGACAAAGACTTCAGCAACAAACATACCCTACTTCCTCACATGTTCCCTTCCGAAAAACACTTCAACACTCGTGCACGTGAAATTGGTATCAACCAAGACAGCACGATTGTGGTGTACGATAACTCCGGAACCTTCGCTTCGCCCCGTGCATGGTGGATGTTTATGGCAATGGGACACAACAACGTACACATTTTAGACGGTGGCTTGCCAGCATGGATTGAAGCGGGTTACGCGACGGACACATCGTACAGAGCTGAAGTAACACCAGGCAATTTCGAAGGCAACATTCAAGACAACTACTTTGTGGATGCAAAGCAAGTCCTAAGCTATTCAGAGAACAAGAGTGCCAATATTCTGGATGCTCGATCTCAAGCTCGTTTTGATTCAGAAGTGCCTGAACCAAGAGCTGGATTACGCAGCGGGCATATTCCAAACTCAGTTTGTCTACCATTCGCACAAGTGCTGAACAACGGCAAGTTGAAACCACAGAGCGAGCTTGCAGAAATCTTTTCTACGTTAGACTTAACGCCAACTCAACCGATGTTCTTTAGCTGTGGTTCAGGTGTGACTGCCTGCATCATTTTGTTGGCTGCTAAATTGGCGGGATACTCGGGTGAAATGGGAGTTTACGATGGCTCATGGACAGAATGGGGCGCTAACGAAAGCCTGCCTATCACCGTAACAAACCAGTAATTCAACTTCGCTTACTGCCACTGTTAGAATATACTGCGCATGCATAAAGAGCTTGCTGATAATGATGACCTCACATCTCATGAAGTAAGCCTTTGTGCCGCAGTTAACACTATGTTCGCTCTAGGCTAAGACTCGATTAACACTGTTTGATTGGTAATCCACATCAACTTGCTAACCATAACTTGTGATTAATCATAAACTAATCGTTATCAAAATTATGAATACTAATATTTCACTCAAGAATCTCTGCTCATAGTCGTTACACTATTTAATCATTAATACTTTCATTGTGGATATTTGTATCCTTCGTTGCATGAATCACGCTGACGACCCAATAGTTTGTCACTTGCTCTCTGTTAATAGTAGTAACCAACAAAAGGCATCTCATGGCTCTATTTAAGAAAAATATCTGGTCGCTGTACGCTATGATCGTGCTGCTTACCGTGATACTTTTCTCCGTGTTGGGAGTAACAAACTGGAAAGCAAACAGAGACGACTTCATAGAGCAGCAACACATTCAAGTTGAGCTTTTTTCTAGCTCAGTCAACTCACTGCTGACCAGTCAAGAAGCCTTGTTAGAAGTGGTAGGCCATCAACTGGCTCAACAGTCTGACTTTACACGTACTGCATCTATCCAAATTAGACCCATTTTAGACAAGCTACTTGAAACCCACCCTGCAATAGCAGCGTTTGGCTTGTTGAACACCGACGGTGACTACCTCTCGATCAGCTCAAATCTCCAACTTGCGAATCAAAGGAATTTGCTGCAATACGCACCAACGAGAGACTCCTTTTTAGACGCCCTATCTAGCAGTAGCATGGTGCTTGGCCGTACCTATTTTCAAGAATCGCTGAATAGCTTGGTTATCCCACTGAGAAAATCCATTTCAATCGATGGCAAGAAAGCCGATGCAGTAATGACCGCCGGGCTACGATTAGACGCCACGATCGTATTTGAAAATAATGCTCACGCCGGAAGTTTCAATACACTAAGCCTGCTCAGGACAGACAGCTATCGCCAATTTTATTCGAGTGATATCGAATCTGAGAGTGCGTATTCCTCTCCAGTAGGCAAAGATGTCATACAGCGTATTACACGCACCTTTACCGACCACTTCGGAATTAGCGTGCAAGAAGCGATGAATGGGCAAGAAACCTACTCTTTTGTCGTAGACGATGAACAATACCACTCTTTAATAAGCGCGAAATACATCCCAAACTACAAATTATGGGTGGTAGGGCGTACGGACCTAACTCACGTCGATAGCATATTCAGACAAGAGTTCAGCATTCTGTTCGTTGCCTTTATTTTTCTTCAGTTCGGTTTCTACTTTTTGGTTAAGTCGATTGCCAAGAATGAACAACGCACTCGTAGCCAACTCATTTATCAGGCGAACCATGACCCATTAACCTCTCTGCCAAACCGTTTGTACATGCGTAAAAATATTGGCAAATGGATTGACGATGACTCAGAGCCATTTTCGCTATTATTTATCGATATCGATAACTTTAAGTGTGTTAATGATACTCACGGGCACGACTTCGGGGACAAGGTACTCAGACAGATTGCGTTACGTTTGATGAGATTCCGTTCTCGACTCAGTTTGTTGGTGCGTGAATCCAGCGACGAGTTTCTATTCTTAACACCGTTAACGAACGAATCTGAGATTAAACGACTCGCCGAGCGGATTATTGAAGTACTTTCTCAACCTTATGAAGTAGAACACTCCCAGTTCTTGCTCGGCTGCAGTATTGGTATTGCTCGCTTCCCCGAACACGGAAAAGATTTGGATAGCTTGCTCCGTTCTGCCGATATTTCAATGTACAAAGCGAAGCAACAACAGAACTCATACAGTATTTTTACCACGGCGCTGCAAGACGCTCACCTCTACAGAATGAAAGTAGAACAAAGGCTACGCATCGCTATCGAGAAACAAACACTGTTCATGGTTTTCCAACCACTGGTTCGTGCAAATGAGAGTATTCACGGTGTAGAAGCACTCGTTCGCTGGATTGATGACGAATTGGGTTTTGTTCCGCCGGATGTCTTTATACCGATAGCAGAGAACACAGGCTTAATGCAAAAACTGGGTACTTTTATTATTGAGTCCAGCATTATGCAGATCACCCACTTGCACCGAACAACCGAACAAAAGATCGGGCTGTCGATCAATATATCTGTTCGTCAGTTTTCCCATAAGTCGTTCTCTGACCACTTATTCGCTACGCTTGAAAAGTATCAGTTCTCTCCAAGCTGTTTAACGCTAGAGATAACGGAGAGTTTGTTCATTGAAGATGTAGCTATAGTGAAACCACTGTTTGAAGCACTCAAAGAAAACGATATTAAGATCTCTCTGGATGACTTCGGTACCGGCTATTCATCGTTGAGCATGTTGAAAGCACTCCCTATCGACGAACTTAAGATTGATAAGAGTTTCATTGAGAACATAACTATAGACCAGCAGTCACTGACTATGGTGCAAAACATTATCGCAATCGGTAAAAACTTCGGCATGGTGGTATTGGCAGAAGGCGTAGAATCAAACGAACACTTCTCGATTCTAAAGGCCTGTGGATGTGATTTGATGCAAGGCTACTACTTCTCTCGCCCTATTCCTTATGATGAGCTGTGCGAGTATCTAGCACCAACTCAGGTTGAGACAATAGAGCTACCAGAACCAACGGCATAGCTGTCAGTTGATCTCTCCCACCTCTCGAATAACGCGATGAATCAAAAAGGGAGCCTAAACGGGCTCCCTTTCGCTTATCAATAACACTTGTACCTTAACGATTTTCGTCTAACTCAGCGTGCTTCATCTGCTCATCCAAGTTAAGAACAGTCAAAGCATTACTTACGCTGGTTGCAATCACATCAACCACGCCAGTTCTTAACGCACCTAATAATGCGAGGGGTTTACTGTTCTCGGCAGCGATAGCGATCACTTCTGCTATTGGTCGAAACTCTTCTAAGCCTAAGCCAATGACTCGGTCACTCATTACTGTGTTTGCCGCTTTGCCGTGTACGTCAAAAAAGTCATAACCCGCAAAGTCACCGACCACACCTTGTAGTAAACGAGATTGAACAACCTCACCTGCAGTAAACCAACCTAAGTCGACCATATAGCTGTTTTCACTCATGTCACCGATACCGACTAATGCAACGTCGGCCTTTCGGGCTAGATCGAGTGTTTGCTTAACGGTGCTGTTTTCCATGAATGCCGTTTTTTGTGCTTTGTTTTCTGCATAAGCGGGCGCGTATAAGGTTTCAGAAGACCCACCGTACTTTTTGGCTAGCTGCCTACATATGTGGTCGGCATTAAACATACCGCCTCTTGGGTGAATACCGCCGATGCCACACACGAACTTACAATCACGAGGGGTAATTACACCAGTATGGTGAGCAACAGACGATACGTTTCGGCCTTGGCCTACTGTCACCACCATGCCATTTTTCAAGGTACTGGTTAAATAGTTAGACACTAAGCCTGCAACTTGGAGTCGCTGCTTCTCTTCATTCGGTTGATCTAGTGCCACAAGTGCGCGTTTCACACCAAAGCGCTCAATTAAGCGTTGTTCTATCTTGGCACTGAATACTGGGTGGTATTTCACGGTGATCTCAACAATGCCCTCATCTCGGGCTTGCTTGAGCATTCGACCAACCTTTGCACGAGAGATAGAGTACTTTTTAGAGATCTCTTCTTGTGTCGCGCCATCCTGATAATAAGCAACCGCCACTTCAGTGAGGAGATCAGTGTTTTCTTCGGAAACATCTTGGATATTCTTACTCATATACCACGCAACCTATATTTAACAATTATTTTACCTGCTTTGAGAACAAATGTTCGATGCATCAGCAAGTGATACACAAGTTTACACTGCGAACATATGTAACGACAAGGAACATTTGTTCACGGTGATAGCCTTGGTTTTATTGTTGATTAATTCACCTTCCCATGCCCGTTAAACGTTTGCCTGCATACCCCATGATTACTAGAGCGAAATATATTTGACTGAAGTCACCATACAGGACTATTTACCGTTGACTTTGGTGCTAGATCGGATAAATATGGCTACATCATTTACTCATCGAGCGATCAAATGTTCTGTGCAAATGTTCGTTCGGAGAAAAATTTAAATTAATGTAAGTTTGGCTCACTGGTACAACCATTGAGAACTTCATTAGTTAGCTTGCAAATGCCCGCACCTCTCCCATTAAAGGGGTGTTATGCGATACATAGGATGATCAAAATGAGCAATAAATTAGAGCAACTTCGTAAACTAACAACTGTTGTAGCTGACACTGGCGATATTGAAGCTATCAGCAAGTACACTCCTGAAGATGCAACAACTAACCCATCTCTAATTCTTAAAGCCGCTCAAATTGCTGAGTACGCTCCTTTAATCGATGCTTCTATCGAATACGCTAAAGCGCAAAGCGATGACAAAGCACAGCAAGTTCAAGACACTTGCGACATGCTTAACGTGAACATCGGTAAAGAAATCCTGAAAGTTGTACCTGGCCGTATCTCTACTGAAGTAGATGCTCGTCTTTCTTACGACATGGAAGGCAGCGTTGCTAAAGCTCGTCAACTTATCAAAATGTACAACGACGCTGGCATCACTAACGACCGCATCCTTATCAAACTCGCTTCTACTTGGGAAGGCATCCGCGCTGCTGAAATCCTAGAGAAAGAAGGCATCAACTGTAACCTAACGCTTCTATTCTCTTTCGCTCAAGCTCGTGCTTGTGCTGAAGCTGGCGTATTCCTAATCTCTCCTTTCGTAGGTCGCATCATGGACTGGTACAAAGCGAAAGAAGGTCGTGATTTCGAAGCTTCAGAAGATCCAGGCGTAATCTCTGTTTCAGATATCTACAACTACTACAAAGACCACGGTTACAAGACTGTTGTTATGGGCGCAAGCTTCCGTAACATCGGCGAGATCCTTGAACTTGCTGGTTGTGACCGTCTAACTATCGCACCTCAACTTCTAGCAGACCTAGAAGCAGCAGAAGGCGAAGTAGTTGAGAAGCTAATCGACTCTAACGGTACTAAAGAGCGTCCAGCAGCGATGACTCACGCTGAGTTCCTATGGGACCACAACCAAGACGCAATGGCTGTTGAGAAGCTAGCTGAAGGCATCCGCAACTTCGCAGTTGACCAAGGCAAACTAGAAGACATGATCGCAGCTAAGCTGTAATCACTCTCACCAATTTCAAATAGGGGAACGTTCAGTTCCCCTACTTTTATCAATTTGTTTATCTTAATTTTTATTCGGAAGTTTCTATGAACCGCAAACATCTAGCTAACGCTATTCGTGCTCTAAGCATGGACGGCGTACAACAAGCAAACTCTGGTCACCCTGGCGCACCTATGGGTATGGCTGACATCGCTGAAGTACTTTGGCGCTCTCACCTAAACCACAACCCAGCAAACCCAGAGTGGGCTGACCGCGACCGTTTTATCCTGTCTAACGGCCACGGCTCTATGCTGATTTACTCTCTGCTTCACCTAGCAGGTTACGAGCTTTCAATTGAAGATCTTAAGAACTTCCGTCAACTTCACTCTAAGACTCCAGGTCACCCAGAGTACGGTTATGCACCAGGCATCGAGACGACTACTGGCCCTCTAGGTCAAGGCATCACTAACGCTGTTGGTATGGCAATGGCTGAGAAAGCGCTTGCGGCACAATTCAACAAAGAAGGCCACGACATCGTAGACCACTACACTTATGCATTCATGGGTGACGGCTGTCTGATGGAAGGTATCTCTCACGAAGCATGCTCTCTAGCGGGTACGCTAGGTCTTGGTAAGCTGGTTGCTTTCTGGGATGACAACGGTATCTCCATCGATGGTGAAGTTGAAGGTTGGTTCTCTGACGATACACCTAAGCGTTTCGAAGCTTACGGCTGGCACGTAATCCCAGCAGTAGATGGTCACGACTCTGACGCTATCAACGCAGTAATTGAAGCGGCTAAAGCAGATCCTCGCCCTACTCTAATCTGTACTAAAACAGTAATTGGCTTTGGTTCTCCAAACAAAGCAGGTACGCACGACTGTCACGGTGCACCACTAGGCGCTGAAGAAATTGCAGCAACACGTAAAGAATTAGGTTGGGAGCACGGTCCTTTTGAAATTCCGTCGGAAGTTTACTCAGAGTGGGATGCGAAAGAAGCAGGCGCAGCTAAGGAAGCAGCGTGGAACGAGAAACTTGCAGCTTATGAAGCAGCATACCCTGAGCTGGCAGCTGAATTCAAACGCCGCGTAAACGGTGATCTTCCTGCAGAATGGGAAGAGAAAGCATCGGCAATCATCGCTGATCTTCAAGCTAACCCAGCAAACATCGCATCACGTAAAGCATCTCAAAATGCACTAGAAGCGTTCGGTGCTATGCTACCTGAATTCATGGGCGGCTCTGCTGACCTTGCGCCTTCTAACCTAACCATGTGGTCTGGTTCTAAGTCTCTTGAAGCAAACGACTTCTCAGGTAACTACATCCACTACGGTGTACGTGAATTCGGTATGACAGCTATCATGAACGGTATCGCCCTGCACGGTGGTTTCGTACCATACGGCGCAACGTTCCTAATGTTCATGGAATACGCTCGTAACGCTATGCGTATGGCAGCTCTGATGAAAACTCAGAACATCCAAGTTTACACGCATGACTCTATCGGTCTTGGCGAAGATGGTCCTACTCACCAACCGGTTGAGCAGATCGCTTCTCTACGTCTAACTCCAAACATGAGCACATGGCGCCCATGTGACCAAGTTGAGTCTGCAGTGGCTTGGAAACTGGCAATCGAGCGTAAAGATGGTCCTTCTGCACTTATCTTCTCTCGTCAAAACCTTGCACAACAAGATCGTGACGCTGAGCAAGTTGCTAACATCGCTAAGGGTGGTTACATCCTGAAAGATTGTGAAGGCAAGCCAGAGCTTATCCTTATCGCAACAGGTTCTGAAGTTGAACTAGCGGTTAACGCTGCTGCTGAATTAACAGCTGAAGGTAAGAAAGTACGCGTAGTTTCTATGCCTGCAACCGACGCGTTTGATAAGCAAGACGCTGAATACCGTGAGTCTGTACTTCCATCTGACGTTACTGCTCGTATCGCAGTAGAAGCTGGCATCGCTGACTTCTGGTACAAGTACGTTGGTTTCGGTGGCAAGATCATCGGTATGACAACGTTCGGCGAATCTGCACCAGCAGGTGAGCTATTCAAGATGTTTGGTTTCACTACTGAAAACGTAGTAAACACAGCGAAAGAGCTTCTAGCTTAATCTTGAAGACACTGTCTCGCCTTTAAATGGGTTGAAGCATACTGAAAGCCCCGCATGAAAATGCGGGGCTTTTTTGTATCTTTGCGCTTTAGCCGTTAAAACGTAAACCGCGCACCCACTCGAATCGTATTCTGCTTTAGGTTTTTGCTATAAGTATGGTCATATCCAGCGTCGACAGCGAGCCAAGAAAGAATATCAACCGAACTCACAATCCCGAAGTTATTTAGACCATGTTGATAGGTATCTGAATAGCGATAAAAAGGTTGCAGTGACCAACGATCATTGAGTGATACGACCGCCCCCGCCTCACCAATAAAACCCTCATCGTAATTTTTAATGGTCTCTCGATCACACGGATCCCAAATGGTGTCATTACGGCACGAAGAGCGTCTTTCCGGTCTTACCCAATTCACACCACCAGAGGCATACAATTCAACTTGTTGGCTGACAGAATGGTACAGACCCAAGTGAATAGATAGGTCAGACAATGTCGTTGAAGAGCGTGTCGTCGCGGACGAATCAAAACCTAAGAAGAAAGCATCGTTTAATGCATAGTTTCCACCGAAATAGCCACCATAAAGTTGCTTACTTCCTGAGTTATTGTAGGCACCATCAAAGTAATCTTGAAAGCCATCGTCACTCACCCTCGTATTCTGATACCCCGTATAAAGGTAATTCGATCCTTTTGAGGCTATACAAGGAGCACTAATAAAACTTAAGCAAATGGTGGTAACAATAAGGGGGCGCATGCTGATGCTCTGTCTTTTAATTGGAATATGGGAAGTGTAACTTAATCACAATTGAACGATGTTTTATTTTTGTTTCAAAGCTTTTCTAACCGCCACTTTTCACCTATGAAAAAGCCCTGCATATTATACAAGGCTTTCTGTTAAGTCTGATTCAGATTATCTGTGGCAGCGATTCTATTTTTCTTCGAAGCGCTTCGCCAGTTGGTAGAACTCATTCACTTGCTCTTTTAGCTCTGTTGAATGATCTTTAACAGAATGTGTGGCAACCAAGTTTTGTTCTGCGGTCGATGCGATAGATTGCATGTGAAGGTTAACTTCACTCGAAAGAGTACGTTGCTTGTGAGCTGAGTTTTCAACAGACTGCATCAATTCGTTCATGGATTGCATTAGGTTTTCGACTTCAGACAAGCGCTCTGCACTCACCTTCGCAACATCACCACATGCGTCCGTTTGCTCACGGTTCGCCAGAATATCTTTTTGCCAGCCTTCAATTGTTGCCAGCATGGTATCAATACTCTCTTTGATCTGAACCGTAGCCTTTGAGGTTCGACCCGACAACGCGCGCACTTCGTCTGCAACGACAGCAAAGCCTCGTCCTTGCTCGCCCGCTCTAGCCGCTTCAATCGCAGCGTTCAGTGCCAACAAGTTGGTTTGCTCGGCGATTCCACCAATCTCTTCCATTATCTTACTCACGCTCTGTGCTTGGTCGCTCAGTTGGTAAGTCGTTTGAGTCGCCTTTTCAGCCTGAGAAGCTAGGCTCTCTAAGTTTTGATGAGTTTGATTAATGCTTTCTTTAGCGCCAGCGCAGGTTCGCAAAGTCACATCAACAATCTGGTGTGCTTCTTCTGTGCGAGAAGAGACCTCATTTGCGGTTACTTCAACCTCTTCAGTCGCCTCTCGTACTTGAAGAATGTCTTTTGTTTGCTGATCTAAGGCTTCTGATACTTCATATGACGTGGCATTTAAATTATCTGCCAAATCTTGTAATGGCTTAGCTGAATCTGTCATACGACCCAGTACAGTGCGAATACGTGCAGACAACAGTTTTAAGTGAAAATCGGCAACAGAGAACTGACTATTACCTGAATAGACAAGGCGACTAACACTATCGAATTTCGATTGCAGCTTTTTTAACTGCAGTGGAGTATCAATGAGCTCTTGTCGGAAAAGCAGTGCTAATGTTGAAACTGGAAGCAAGCTCAGAAGCCATTGCGACACTTGCCCTACTTCGACTAGGTTTGAAACCAGAGGTGCAGCCAAAGAGCCTAACAAAACTGCGTAACGAACACTGTCACTGATCTGTAATGACCATTGGCGGCCAGATTTCTCAGCTTTCAATAAGCCTTGGTAGGCCTTATCTGCAATCTGCACCCACTCATTCTTCGGTTTAACACGAACAGACTGATAACCACTCACCTTGCCGCCCTCGTAGATTGGGGTAACGTAAGCATCGACCCAATAAAACCCACCGGATTTGGTTTTGTTTTTTACGATGCCACGCCACGCTTTACCTTGTTTTAAGTTGACCCACATATCTGCAAAAGCGGCTTTCGGCATATCGTTATGTCTTACGATATTGTGGTGTTGCCCTAGCAATTCTTGTTGGCTGTATTCCGCTATGCGACAAAAAGCATCATTACTGTACGTAATCACACCTTGTAAGTCAGTGGTAGAGACAAGTTGTTCGTTTTCGCTTAGAAGCGTTTCACGAGATTGAGAAGATGAGCTGACAGTCATTATATTAACTTAGGTTAATTATTATTTTAGGCGAGGAATATATACAATTATTAAAGTTATGACAAAATGTGAACGTCACATTTTGTGTAAATGCCTGCTATTTATACAAACAATAGCTAAGTACCTCACAAAGCTAATAACTTCACATATCTTCTCAAGCTAACAGTCACGACTCATCTAAGTTTACTGCAGTGGTAAACTTCACGGTTCTCATTGAGACAGATGTATGGAATTTACGAATATTCAGATCTTTGCGCAGTACTCGCTCCACAAAGTCTTCGTAGGCTTGAATGTCTCTGACCGTCACAATCAACATGAAGTCAAAGCTGCCTGATATCTGATAGCACTGCGTGACCTCTTCTGCCTTTGAAATAGAATGGCGAAAGATTTGGTAAATATCCCCTCGGTCACGCTCCATTTCCACGAATACAACCAAAGTCATCTTACTGCCAGTCAGTTCTGGGTTGATGATAGATACATCACCAACTATCACGCCCTCTTCTCTCAGCCGTTTCACTCGCTTTAAGCAAGCAGGCGGTGACAACCCGACCAACTCTGCTATTGTTAAATTTCACGCCCTTGAAACACTGAAAACCATTCTCAGCACCCTAATTATTGATATTTCGAGTGAAAATAATTTGAGACTGGATATTTACTAAACACTCAATTATTACATGAATTTTTTTAACACCGACAATAAAACATTCATTTGATTAATTATAACCCCACGCCTTACATAAAGCGCTCTGAAGCATAATAACCATTTACCCAATACTGATATTAAATATTAACACTATCAGCTATTAATGCACCCAACCTCACTAAATAACTAACAATAATATAAATAACAATCCTTATTTGATATTAACTCTTAATGTTGAAACCGGAACGGATAATTATTTGTAATGATTATTAGTTTSATTAGTTAATTTTATAAATATATTTTGTTGCATAATCAAAACTGATGGCTTGATATAAAAATGTCACATAAAACAATGGCTTTAATGGTTTTATCTTTTTCCTCACTGTCACAGGCTTCCACCTTTGAGAATGATGAATTGTTACTCAAGTCATTGATTGAAAGAGGCGTAATCTGTCCTGGCTTAACCTATGAAGACAATCAAAAAGCTTTGCGTATCTATCTCAACGCTAAAAAAGTAAAGAGCACTCAGTTTGATTCAAAAAATATAAAAGAGACAACCAACACAAAAGAAATAGAAAGTACGAAACATACAGCAAACACACGTCAGTTAAATAAGACACCACAAGAGTGTATTAGGCCAGACTCGGACAGCTGATTCGAATAAGGCAGTTGATACTGATATCGACATGGAAATATAAAAAGGAAATATAATGAAAATGATGAGAAAAACATTGTTGGCTTCAGCAATGCTTACTCTATTTAGCGTCAGTAGTTATGCAAAAACACCGATTGATTTAGGCGTTGTTAATGAAGACAAACTTATCGAAATGCTAGTTAGACAAGGCTTAGTCGATCAAGATGCAACCGATGTTGCAAAACACGATGCTCTTGACCGTTACTTGAAAAATAAGATCAATTCCGGTTTTAAAGGCGATGCTCAATTCGGTAAAAAAGCGCTAGAACAACGAGCGAAAATACTCAAAGCCATCGAAAAAGGGTCTGGCGTTAAAAAAGCAAGCGTATTTGCTTTAGAGCTCGGCACCAAGCGTACCGATAAAGTACTGGCTCTATTGGTCGATTTCCCTGATTTGAACTGGGATGACAACAAGCTGACCGAAGAGCACACCCAAATGCTCTACGAGAGCTACAACCCAGAACATTATCAAGAGTTGTTGTTTTCAAACTCTGGCTACACAGGGCCAAACGGCGAAAACCTAATCTCGATGCGTCAGTATTACCAAAGCGAATCGGGTGACAGTTACAGCGTTGCAGGTCAAGCTGCTGGTTGGTATCGCGCCTCTAAGCCTGCATCATTCTATGGTGGCAACTCACCAACCACCGACAACGATCTCAACGCACAAGAACTGGTTCGTGAAGCACTGAATCAATTGGCTCAAGATCCTAGTATCAACCTAGCCGATTACGATATCGAAGATCGTTACGATTACGACGGTGACGGAAACTTCCGTGAACCCGATGGTGTGATTGATCACCTAATGGTGTTCCACGCATCTGTTGGCGAAGAAGCCGGTGGTGGCATATTAGGCCCAGATGCTATCTGGTCTCACCGATTCAATCTTGGTCGCACACATGTACTTGAAGGCACCTCTAGCTCTCTTCCTGACCGCTTTGGTGGCCAATACGCAGCATTTGATTACACCATTCAACCGATTGACGCGGCAGCGGGTGTCTGTGCTCACGAGTATGGCCATGATTTAGGCCTGCCAGACGAATACGACACACAATACACAGGCAAGGGTGAACCAGTATCTTACTGGTCAATCATGTCCTCAGGCAGCTGGGCTGGTCAAATCGGTGGCACACAACCAACAGCATTCAGCTCTTGGGCAAAACACTTCTTACAAAAATCGATTGGCGGTCGTTGGATTAACGATGATCAAATCTCGATTGATGACCTAGAAGACAACCCACAGGTTTATACGCTGTTCCAAACGACGGATAACAGCCGTCCGAACATGATTAAAGTGGACCTTCCAGAAAAACAGATCGAAGGTTTAAAACCGTTTGCTGGTGAGTATTCGTTCCACTCTCAAAAAGGCGATGACCTGAAAAACAGCATGACTCGTAAGTTGGTGATTCCAGCGGGTGATTCAGCGCTGCTTTCGTTTAAAACTTGGTACGAAATCGAGAAAGATTACGACTTTGCACGCGTGCTCGTGAATGGACAAGCCATTGCAGGCAACATCACCTCAATGGATGATCCATACAATACGGGCCTAGTCCCTGCGATTGGTGGTGAGTCTGGCGGTTGGATTGATGCTGAGTTTGACGTTTCACAATGGACAGGCCAAGAAGTAGAGCTTTCGTTTGAGTACATCACAGATGGTGGCTTGGCGATGGAAGGTTTCTATCTGGATAACCTTACTGTGGTTGTCGATGGTGAAGTGACTGAGATAGACGATGGTGAAAACAACTCCACCTTCGCCCTTAATGGCTACAAACTGAGTAATGGATTCCATCAAGCTCAGCACTACTACCTACTGCAATGGCGCAGCCACATGGACGTTGATGAAGGCCTAGCTAACATCAAACGCATGGGTCAATTGATGTCATTCGATCCGGGTCTGATCATTTGGTATATAGACGAATCTCTTACCGATAACTGGGTTGGCAAGCACCCAGGTGAAGGTTGGTTAGGTGTTGTAGACGCAGACCAAAACGCCATGGTATGGGAAAACTCAGGCGAAATTGCTCAAACACGCTACCAAGTTCGAGATGCTGCGTTCTCACTCAAAGATCATACCCCAATGCGTCTTGTGAACAGCGACAATGATGTACTTAAAGATACCAGTTTGCTTGGCAACGCTAGCTTCTCTGACGACCAAGACTACACGTCTCCTCAAGCGCCTGATTCAGGACGTATCCTGACGCAGTTTGGCTTAGCCGTTGATATTTTGAATCAGAGTAACGACAACGAATACGGTGTGGTGCGCTTATCTAAAGTAAGCCAACATAACGTCGCCCCTACTGCGAACTTCGAGCTCAATGTTACTGGCCTGAACGTTTCTTCACGTAACTTCAGTTCTGATCAAGATGGTGAGATCATCAGTTATCTATGGGACTTTGGTAACGGCACAACAAGCAACGAAGTGGCACCTACTTGGTCTTACGAGCAAGCCGGTGAATACACGGTTAGCTTGACCGTTGTTGACGACAAAGGTGCCACTGGTTCATTCAGTTCTGTAGTGAGTGTTGCATCTCCAAACGCCCTACCGGAAGCAAATGCGAAGTACATCCACTTGGGACGCTGGGTAACCATGTGGTCAACAAGCTCAGATAGCGATGGTCGTATTGTTGATACCGAGTGGACGCTTCCAAATGGAAAAGTAAAACGAGGTCGCACATTCACTTCTATCTTCCCTTCATACGGAAAACACGAGGTGACCTTGAAGATAATCGATGACCAAGGCGGGATTACGACGAAGACCATTATGGTCGACCTGTAAGTTGCTCCAACCTCAAGTCATTGAAACAAGTACGTCGCCAATAACGTGCGTACTGATAAACCAAGCTTAAGTACTGTTGTCATAGGATATAAGCCAAGACAGCAGTTTTAAGAAAACGTTATTATTTAAGCCGTAAGCAAAAGCCCTACCGACATGGTAGGGCTTTTTATTTGTCTGTATTCCAAGGAATCGTAATTTGCTCGCAGCAATAGATTTACTGATTCACACTCGATACTCGTTATACAGGCTGCTTTTGAATACGTGATTTACGTGCGCTGAACGCGAACAGTAAGATAACCGCTAACACGAATGGTAATACGTAGATATTTAGGTTCTGCCACCCTGCGGTCGATTCTAGCCAACCAGAAAGCATGGCTGTAATAGTCACACAGCCAAAGACAATAAATTCATTAAACGCTTGTGCCTTAGCTTTATTCTGCGATTGGTAAGACTGACTAAATAGCCCCGTAGCTGCTATGAACATGAAATTCCAACCGACACCCAACAGAACCAAAGCCGCTCTGAAGTGCCAAATCGATTCTCCATGAATGTTGATCGCGATGCAGACAACAAACAGCACTCCTCCTGCTAGGATCATCATTCTTGACCCAAACTTCTCGATGAGAGAACCAGTAAAGAATGCAGGTACAAACATGCCCAGCACGTGCCACTCAATGACGCCCGCCGCCTTGGTAAAGTCAAAACCACAGCCAATCATTGCCAATGGTGTTGCTGTCATCAAGATATTCATCACCGCATAAGCGACCATTGCAGCAAACACAGCACCGATAAAGTTGGGCGCTTTCACTATTACACTAAGAGGATCGGATTTAGGAGCCTGACTATTAAAAGAGACCTTAGGAAACTGAATGGTTTGTAACAAGGCCAAAGCTAAGATGTTTAGGCCGATCAGCGATGCAAAAGCACCGATGTACAAACCATCTGCTGACCATTGTTGAGACATGATCGCTAAGTTAGGTCCGAGTACCGCCGCCAATACTCCACCAGCCATTGATATTGAAATCGCACGGTGTCTCGCATTTTCGTCACACACTTCGATAGCAGCAAAGCGATAAAGCGTACCAAAACCAATACCTATTCCGAGCAAAAATGTGGCGAAGCAAAACAGATAAAAATGTTGTTGAGATAACGCGTAAGTAGCCAGGCTTGCTCCGGTAATGCCAACCACATTACCGATACTAAACCCTCGTTTTCGTCCTAACTTACCTGAAATTAAAGACGCAGGAATGGTGGCTGCCATTAAACCCAAAAACTGTAACGCAACAGGTAGAGTAATCATGCTGACACTGGGTGCAATCTGTTTGCCTATCAAGCCAATCACCGAGATCAGTAATATGTTCCCCGTCATCAATAAGGCCTGACACAGTGAGAGCAGCCAAACATTTCTATTCATCTTCGTTCCTAAATATGAGCACAGTGGGTCACTAGACCAAAAATCCAACAAAGTCGCAACACTTTGTTACGTGTGATGAATTCAAGTAAATGGCCATTCTCTTGATAACTCGAACAATATTCCACCAAAGATACCGTGTTCTTCTCGGCTTGACGTTCTGAACGTTGAAATTATCATGACTTAAGATAATAATAATTTTTTGTTATTCATAAGCTTTGTTGTTCATGAGCTTTGCTACTTAGAAGCTCTTTGATTTATGAGCTACGGAATTTAAAGGTGAGTATGATTAATCCACTTTGGCTCAATACATTTAAGACTCTGGTTGAAGTTGGACATTTCACCCAAACCGCAGAAAAGTTGTACATGACACAACCAGGAGTGAGCCAGCACATCAAGAAGCTTGAACAAGCTTGCAATTGTGACCTGCTATCTCGGGAAAATAAAAGCTTCGAGCTGACCGAACAGGGTCGGATTATGTATCGCTATGCGCTCAAGCTAGAAAAAGACCAAGAAGATTTATTCGAATCTCTGAGTTTTGATAATCCTTATGCTGGACAATGTCACCTGTCTTGCTCTGGTTCACTCTCTTTACGTCTGTACCCCAAGCTTCTTGAACTTCAGCAGCTACACCAAGATCTGAGCATTAACTTAGAAGCGGCTCCAAACAAAAAGATATTGAATGACCTGATCCAAGGCACCACCGATATCGGCATTGTTAGGCACTCCCCAAACGACAGTTACTATCAGAGCCAAGTCATTGGTAAAGAAGCACTCTGCCTCATCGTTCACAGCAGTCTGGCTCACTTAGAGATAACACCACAAGTACTGCACGACATTGGCCTTATTGCGCATCCAGATTCTGCTCACTACCTGTCTTTGTATTTCGATCTGTGTGGAGACAAGGATCTCGCGAACATCAACGTTAATGAAATACCAAGATCTGGCTACATCAATCAGCTTCACCAGATCTTGCTGCCAGTATCGAAAGGGCTTGGGTTTACGGTTTTACCTGCGGGCGCTGTAGAGCATTTTCCAGAACGCGATAAGTTGTATGTTGTCCCGCCAAAAGTGGAAGTTGAAGAAACACTGTATTTGGTTCAGAAGCGGAACCGAAAACTACCACACAGATACAACACAGTGATCGAGCTAATCAAACAAAACGTCAGTAATTAGTTCGGTACAAATAGACTTAAAGCCTTTAGCTAGTCGGTTATTTCGCTGTAAGAGCTAAAGGCTTTAATGTTGAAGTGATATTTATAAAAGACCGCTACTCAGAAGCGCCAAGCCCCTCTTTAGCTCCTTCAAAGTCGTAGTTATCTAACGCACTTCGAACATCTTTAAGAACAACAGAATGCGGATACTGTGCCTGTAACTCAGTCACATATTGAGTTGCATCGTTATCATAAGCCTCGAGCAGTGATAACAATTTAGTGCGCTGCTCTTGCGTGATAAGAGGTGAATCTAATGCTTCATCACTACTTAGCTCGGTTTCCTGAGTACATGCCGCATCAGCGTCTTCAGCGCAAGGCATATCAAAGCTGCTCCCGAGCTCTTTAATCAGCTCAACTAGCTCAAGTTCACCTTGTTTAAGATCCTGCTCATTACACGCCTTATTATGAGCCTTGTGTTCTAAATCACTGAGTCGTTCAGCTAATCGTAATCCACCAATCGAAGCAGCCATACTTTTTAAAGTATGAAGATTACGCTCTAACGTTTCCCAATCGCCTTGTACTAAGTTATCAGAAGCTTCCGACATCGTATCTGGCGCGCCTTGGCAGAACCTATTAAGCATCTTGGCTTGCAGTCTCACATCATGATAAGTCAGTTGCTCAAATCTCGACTGAGAGAAAATAGGTGGCTCAATTGAGGCATCAGAGTTTAATCCCGCACTCTCATTAGAATCATCAGTCTGTTTCGTATGTAAAGACGAGTCAGATGGCGCTCGACCTTCGACTAGCACCTCAGGAACAATGTACCTCGTAATCAAAGCCATCGCTTTATCAATAACAATTGGCTTATCCAAGAAGTCGCTTACACCCGCTTCCCTCGCTCGTTGTTTCGCATCGGCAAACACATTGGCCGACATTGCAACAATCGGTACATCTGTATCGAACTCGCGAATCAAACGGGTTGCTTCAAAGCCATCCATAATTGGCATTTGAAGATCCATAAAGATTATCTCGTAGTCGTTACTTTGAGCTAATTCCAGCGCTTCCTTTCCGTTTTCAGCAAGATCCGCATTCAATTTAGAACGACTGAAAAATGCTAAGGCTAGATCTTGGTTCAGCTCATTGTCTTCAACCAATAGTACTCTTTGCCCTTTGAACTCTATCTGATAATCCAACTGCAGCTCTTGGGCTTTAAAGTCGGCTAACTCATCCGCGCTTGCTCGTGGCAATGTCAGCACAAATGAGAACTCGCTGCCCTGCCCGTCAACACTCTCCACAGTAATTTGACTGCCCATCGCGTGCACTAATTTCTGGCTAATGTTAAGCCCAAGTCCCGTACCACCGAACCGACGGGTCGTTGTGCTATCCGCTTGGCTAAAAGCTTCAAACAGCTTGTGAAGATTCTCATCCGAGATGCCTATCCCGGTATCCATCACACTCACCTTCATGGTCAGGCTGTTATCGCTAGACTCGACAAGGTCCACAGTTAATGCCACGTTGCCTTTTTCCGTAAACTTAATCGCGTTACCAACAAGGTTAAGAATGACTTGGAACAACCTCAATGGGTCACCTCGCAACGGCGAGTCTAACTCCGGGTCAATAACCATCGACAAATTGAGTTGCTTCTCAGCCGCTTTCGACTCCATCAGCTCAATCACATCATTAAAGGTCGTCACGGGGTCAAACGGGATGTTATCAATAACAAGTTGCCCTGCTTCTATCTTAGAGAAATCAAGGATGTCATTGATTATGCTGAGTAACGAATGACCTGAACGATGCACTTTTTCGATATAATTTCGAGCAACAGGATTAGATATTTCGCCAATCGCCAGATAAGACAAGCCAATAATGGCATTCATTGGCGTTCTTATCTCATGGCTCATATTGGCTAGGAACTCAGATTTAGCTTGGCTCGCCAAATCGGCTCTCTTTTTCTCTTCTTCCAATTGTTCGTTAAGGTGCTTCATCTCAGAGATATCGAATGCCCAGAATAGCGTGGCTACTTCACCATCCAACTCAAACAAATAGTAACTGACTAACGCAACAAAGCGAGTACCATCAGACTTCCTAAGTACCAACTCTCTGTTTTCAACCTTACCATTGAGGCTAAGCTCATTATGTATTGCGTCACGGACATCTAAAGAGTCGTGAATAGAAACGACGTCGATAGAGGAGAGTACTTGGTCTTCAACCCCAAACAAGCGCTTCGCTGTGTCGTTCGCATAACGAACCTTCTCTTCAAATACGACAGCAGCGGCAATTGGGGAGCTATTTAACATGTTATAGAGCTGTTCTTGAGCCTTCTTAAGTGCATCTGTTGCATCATTGGCAATACTAATTTGCTTAGCAAGTTTTCGATTCCAGAAAACAATAAGCAGAACGATGAGTAAAGAAAAAACGGAGATAGTGTAAACCAATTCGTAATCGACTCTCTCTATCGCTTTTGGCGCTGCCCACTTCGCTGATATCTGTTGATGCTCTTCAGCAGAAATACCCTCAATCGCTTTATTTACAATAGTAAAAAGCAAAGGTTGAGACTTGGTGACATGTAAAGTTGGTGAGAGGAAAAAATCGAGTCGACCGATAATTCCAATCTCTCGGTGACCAAATGAGTCAATGAGATAGTTGAGGACATCGACCGTATCGATCATGCCATCTAAGGTTTTATTATCTAATCTGTTGAGCCCGTCTTCCGTAGAATCTACCTTTACCCATTCAACTTTCGGGTACTTATCTAAAATCGCGTTAGTATTTGCCGCATTCTTCAAGATGCCGATTTTCCAACCATCAGCTTCTTCAAGTACCAAGCTACTAACGTCTCTTCTCGATGCAATGGCCAAACGACTTGAAAACAAGCTTTTAGCTGCTTTGACGTTATCCCCTAACGAGCGATTTTCTTGAGCAGCAGAGACCAGATCCACCTCATGATGATCAACCAAGCTTCGAGTCTCAGACCAACTTTCAACGTTTACATGGTTAATACTTAACCCTGTTTTTTGCTCAATAAGCGTTAAATAATCGTCAATCATCCCGATATACTCTCCGGTATTTGATACCGCCTCATAAGGGAGAGAGTTTGGATCGATACCTATCCTCACATCTGGGTTATCTTTGATCCATTGTCTTTCTTTTGGGCTTAAATTTAAAATCTCGCCAATTAAATTGTTTGCTTGATACACATCTGCGATATAGCGTTTGGCCGATTCACCAAACGAATCAAACTGCTCGACCGCGGGAAAATAAACGTGGTTTCGTTCTAGTGATTTAGTATCAAAATAGAAAGTCATCGAACCAGAGTTGGTACTCCCTCCCTTGGTTCTATAATTCGCCACCTTGGTGACTGATGAAAAGTGAGAGGTATTTTTCTTCTCTCCATATTCATCAACTAGGTTGCCTATGTACCAAGATTTGATCGGGCGACTATTGTTATCCGCTTGTGCGGTGATCACCTGAAAAGAACTGTCCGTGTCGAAAATTTCAAACACTTCCATCAACTCTTCAAAGCGGTCATTGACGATAAAATACGCAGATATTTGCGCGATAATATTCGCTTTTTTAAGGACTTGGCTTAAATCACTCTGCACCTGCATCTCGATAATTTGGTTTAAGCCGTCATCCGCCTGCTTAAGCCTTTTAATCGCGGCATTGAAACTATCTCTGATTTCTTCACTCTTAAAGTCAACATAGATCGGATACTCAATCTTATAATCGTCATGTAACGTTAGCTCTGCCATTTCGATAAAACGAGTATTGGTGATAAACCATTCCAGTACTCTGCGTTCAACCATTAACAGGTCAACATTTTGAGCCCTAAGCTGTGAGAATGCCGATTCAAGATCTTCGTAGTCTTCGACACGATCAATGTCTAACTTGCCCTTCAATACTTCAACAGAGTTTTTAATTGGGGAGGTCTCGTCAAACAGTAGCGCCCCCAATGACAACTCTTTTTGGGATTGAAGGTTAAGTTTGCGTCGAGCGAGTGAAACAGGAACAAACTCAACATTAAGAACGTTATCACTTAAAAAGTGCACATTAGGATCATCAAACTGAACACCAGAAACAAAGGCTATAGAATTATTGTTATCGATGGCCTTTCTAGCGGCGCTAGGAGGAAGAGTGACAACGTCACCTAGCTTATATCCCATATCATTAAGTGCACGCTGAAGAATGTCGTGTTCTAGCCCGACTGCGGTGCTGTCTGGGTACATATACGGAGGGTTACCAAAGCCGAATACGCCCTTTAATGGCACTCGATAAGGAGAACTGTCTAACCACTTTGATAGAATCTGGTTCTTATTGTCCACATCGAAGGTTTCAATCTGCTTGTTTATTAGCGTCAGCAGCTCTGTTTCATCGGTTCGGACCACCATTGATGCTTCTAACCTTTTCCAGTGCTCCAGAACATAATTGACCGCTAAATCATGAACACCAATTTTTTTTGCCAGATCCATGGTGGTGATTGGCTCACCTACAATGCCTTCAACATCGCCTTCCCCTAAAGCTCGTACCGCATCAATAACATTTTCAAAGTCGACTCTCTCAACAGAGCTCAACCTCACTCCTGCGCGCTCCAAATCAATGTTTTCATTAACCATGGCAATACGACGCTTATGATTTTGATCTAAGTTAGTATCAATCTTATTGTCAATAGGAACAATCACAGCAACCTGATAAGGAATATACGGTTCACTCGCAAGAAACCGTCCACCTTCACTAGGGTCAAATTGCTGAAATGGGAAGATATCTCCTCGTCCATCTAACAAGGCTTCTTTCGCCTCAACACGAGATCCCACGCTGATAAATCGAGCATGAACACCAAACCTATTCTCAAGGTCTAATGCCCAATCTTTTATGATCCCAGACACTTTTCCGTCATCATCAATAAAGGAATATGGGTAATGGTCGGTAAGGGTAATAAAAGTTACGGTTGGCTTATCTGCTAACCACTGGTTTAGTTGGGCGTCCGTCGCTTCATCAGCATGAGCACTACGAATAAGCAGTGGCCACGCCAATAGCACGAGCACAAGAGAAACAACAAAACGATATAGCGACGACATTAAGCGCTCACTCATCTTTAAACTTCTCTTTGATACTTAATATTTGAGGTAGGTTTTCAAACAGTAAATCGACAATTCGAGGGTCAAAGTGTTTACCTTTTTGCTCTTCAAACAAAGCGAGCGCTTCATCGACACTCCACGCTTTTTTATAAGGACGCTCTGCCGTCAGTGCATCAAATACATCAGCCACCGCAGCAATTCTTCCTACTAAAGGAATTTCTTCACCCGCGATCTGGTTTGGATAACCACTGCCATCCCATTTTTCATGATGATACTGCGCGACTTGAATAGCCATTCGCATCAACTTGGAGTCGCTCTGTCTTCCAAGGATCTCAACACCATACTCGACATGCTTCTGCATGATGGTCCATTCGTCGACGTCCAATTTACCAGGCTTGAGTAACACACTATCTGGAATACCAATCTTGCCAATATCGTGCATTGGAGCCGCGTCACGCAGGGTTTCAGCATCTTCGTCTGTCATGCCTAACGCCTTAGCTAATATTTCGCAATAATGGCTCATACGCATTACATGCATGCCGGTTTCATTATCTTTAAATTCAGCCGCCCTACCCAATATGTTAAGGGTCTCTAGCTTACCCAGATTGATCTCTTGAGTTTTCTCTTTCACCTGACTAAACAACGCACGTTGCTGGTCATAAAGAGCAATATGGGTTTTTACACGTTGTAGTGCAATTTCAGGTGTAATTGGCTTCGTTAAATAATCAACAGCACCTAAGGACAAGCCTTTCACTTCAGCTTCAGGGCCAATCTTCGCGGTAACGAATATGATCGGTATATGTGCCGTATTTGGCTGAGCTTTCAGCTGACGACATACCTCGTAACCATCAATGTCAGGCATCATGATATCAAGGAGAATAAGATCTGGCTGAGGAACCATCTTAGCTATTTTGATACCGATGGTGCCATTAATCGCGACCTTTACTTGATAAGTATCTTTGAGTATTGCAGTTAACACGTCCAAGTTGCTCGGGGTGTCATCCACGACTAACACTATAGGCTTACGACTCATTGATACCTCATATAAAAATCAAACAGTTATAATCATAGTGTAGATGGCTTTTCGTACCTCTCAACATGAAAAAGACAAATGTTTGTTAAAAATGAAGGATAGATCTTCGAGTGACATCAAACTAACGGTGAGTTGATATGCATGTCAAAAACTCGGCATACATCAGTTTGAAGTGAATCAGATAAAAACAATCGTTTAGATTCAACAAACAATCAATTGAGGACGAATCAGATCATAAATAAAACTCTGTTCATTAGAATGATTAAACACTTGATTAACAACACCACCAGCCATATGCGAGTGTCCTCCACCAAAACCAACACCCGTATCATTCAGCGACCTCTTTAACACCTTAGCCACGTCATTCTTGGGACATTCAGAGCGTAATGAAACGAATGTTCTCTCATGGCTACGGGCACTCAACACAACAATATCTATTTCATCAACGGTAAGTAGAAAGTCACCAAGTACTCCCAGCATATTTTTGGGGCACCCTTCTGGTAAACTCCCAAATGCACAATTTCCGTCTTTCCTAATAGACTCAAACATGAAATCAAATAACTTCAATTCTTGATATTCGATTTGGTTACGACAAATACGATTTACCATATTCATATCGGCACAGCTTTGAAGTTGAAAGAGGGCTTTGATATCAGCTTTGTTCATTGCTCGGGTAAAATTTGCCGTATCGAACGTTAATCCAACAAGTAAAGCCGTTGCTACGCGCTCGGGAATTGGAAGCTCGTAATGATTAAAGTACTCAACCATAATGGAAGCTGTTGCGCCATAGTTAGGTCGAATATCTGAAAACCAAACGAAACTGGGTGCTATAACCTGATGATGATCGATCACACCAACTTCTATACCCGGTAAATCGGTAACGTTTTTTTCACCAATACAGCCATCCACAACAATGATTTTATCATTGGGTTTTAGATCTAACTGGTGTGACTTGACTATGGGAATATCAAGCCACCCAATCAAATTATGTAAAGAAACACGGTCAATAAAGCCTTGATAGGTAATGAGTGGTTTAAAACCCTTCCTCCTAAGTAAATAAGCGAGAGCAAAAGCGGAGCCTACCGCATCATGATCAGGAAAGTCATGAGCTTGAATGATGATTCGTTCACAATCCTTTAGGCGTTCCAGAAAATCGTCAAATGAGAAAATAGACATACTTCACCTTAACCTTTCAGTTTTTCTATTGTATTGAGAACAGCTTCAGTACCACTATCCAGTTGACTAACCATCTCATCTCCATACTGAATTCCAATAAAAACGCCGATAGCGCCCAAGAGAAGTGCAGCAATTTTTAACATGAGAACACCAATACTTATAAATATAGCGAATCAATTGAGCTCTAAAAGCAAGCCCCCCAACTCCTAAGCTTCTCAAATAGAAGAAAATTAAGAAACATCCATTCCAAATTAAGAAAAACTTGCTCACATTTAACAAAACAAACATTGACTTACATCTCATTACGATTGATGTGCTATTGAGTGATATTCAACTAGACTATATGGTCTTGAGCTCATCTGACACTACGGCCATACGGAAGACTTATCTAATGACACGGAATCGAATTGTCACAGGTATGCTATTTGCGTTAGCACCAACTTTTAGTTTTGCTAACGCTGACAATCAATTTGAATTTTCGCACTCTAAACAGGGAACTGTATGTTCATCTAATCCTGATATTTGGCAACTTGGCGGAGAGCTGCAAGTTGATGCTCCTATTTCGCTGAATGGCAAGGTCATCACTCGCGGCGGACAAAAAAAAGCAAGCAATAATATTGACCTATTTTCAGGAAAAGAGCCCTCTATCGAACAACAATACATGACGAGTTCTATCGGATGTATACAATCTGACGACCCAATGTCATTGGTTGGTGCTGTCGCATCTTTATACGAAGTACAACACACCACATTGAGCAACTCAGACATCCCACCACCAGTTCGAGAGCCTGATCTGCCCAAAGCGCCAGAAATCGTCAAAGATCAATTTGAAACCAAAACTCAATTTGATCAACGCGTCGAAAAATTGCGAATAGAACGACAACAACAAATAGCCGCTATACAACTTAAATACCGTCAACAAGTAGAAGCTCGAAATGCCAAAATTCGAGTCCTACAAGAAGGGGCAGACTCTCGAAAGGGCAACTTGGGCGTGCAAAAAACTAGACTCGTTGCTAAGGCTTTTAGAGATGTAATGGGTAAGCCGGTCGTCACAACAAAGAGTTATGATGCTGAAAACCAGCAAATGCACCTGTTGTTTAAAGCGTCAAATCAAAACTATCAGCGAGACATTATTCTAAATGTACCTCTTGAGCAGGCGCGTGATGTCTTCAGCAATATCGATGACCTTGACCTCGCACTCACCTACTCTTATGACGAGAATCAACTAGAGCTCGTAAATATAAAAGGCAACTACAATGACGCAATGTTCTCAGGGGATGTGGCTAAAAGTAATTATCAGCCCGAAGCTCTGAGTGTGGTTCTTAACAGTGGCCCAAGCAGTGCCGCGACTCCAGGGCTAGAGATGCAAAACCCTAACTTAATCGATGCGTTTGAAGTCGATTCACGCCTCTCGGCAACGGACAACACCGCCTCTGATGAATTGAAGCAACTACTTAATGGCTTTGTGCCTGTGGAAAGTAATTCATCCAACTGGTTCTTCAACCTATCTATAGAAGATTACGCAAATTCAGATCAAGTAGCCTTTGCGCGCAGCAGTGGTGAAGTGATGTCTGACGTCGCGACAAAAGTTCTGGGGGTTCCAGAAAGGCACGTCTACGAGCTCATTGACCGTGACGCAACCAGTGGTGCGATTAAAGATAAGTTACGTTTAATGTTAGACAACGTCGATGAAGGCGATACGGTTTACTTTTACTACAGTGGACACGGTATCCCCGCGATTCCCGATAATGCTCCTTACATTCTCCCGCAAGATAAGATCCCTGACTACATAACTGATGATGAGTTCTTCAAACTCGATAACCTCTACAAAACACTGTCTAGCAGCAAAGCAGGCAAGATAGTCGTTATGGTAGATAGTTGTTTCAGTGGAGCGACTGATGGTGTATCGGTCATCAAAGGGGTTGCCGCCTCCAGACTGGCACCGAAAAAAGTCAGTATCGATCCTGAGCGTATGGTCGTGATCACCGCGGGACGCGATAAAGAGTATTCCAATATGTACCAAGAAAAAGGTCATCGCCTGTTTAGTTACTACCTCATGAAGTCAATGATCGAGGGAAACAAGGATGTGAATACGCTTTATCAAGATGTTTACGACAAAGTGAAATCTGCCTCTTTTGAGATGGGGGATTTAAAACGTCAACATCCAACAATTACTGGTAACCAGACTATATCACTTTAAGAGCATGTCTCTTTTAAGATCGTACCACTTTTAAAACTATTTCAATTTACAACCTATTTGAAACATTGATTAAGGCTTATATCCATGTTTAAGAAAACACTTTTAGCAACATCCGCTCTTCTTATCTCATCAACAGCTTTCGCTGCGGATGTAGAGAACTCTAATCTAGATATCGCGTTCCAAGGAGCTCACTTCCAAGGCGCGGGTAATCAAGTCACCATGCTGCGCGTTCCGGTAACCAACAAAGATACCGGACAAACCCAGTTCTTTGACATGAGCGCTCAATTTGCAGCCGACAAAAACGGTAATCTTGTGTTCAAAAACATCAGCTCTGTAAAATCCGTAGCTTTTGCAAGTGCGAATCAACTAATTGCAGGTCACTACCTAGATAGCAATAACTGTAGTTGGTTTGTTGAAGGTCCTTCTGTTGGTGCCCAAGGACGTTTAGCTTGGTCTATTCTCAACACAAATGATACCAAAGGTTGTAATAATAATAATACATATTCCGCACAAGTACTAAGTGGGCCCATTATTGGGAATGAGTTAATCATGAACCTTAAGCCTTACAAGACTCTATCAAAGCTAGCTAGTAATAATAACCTTAATTACGGGACTGATAGTAGAGAGAATGCAGTAACAGCAACGCAAAGTGGTAAATCTATTTCTTTTTCCACCTACAGATATGGCACCGCAGAAAACCAAGCCAATTGGACTATCCGACAGTCTCCGTATCTTGGAAAAAAAGAAGACTAATGAAGACCCTAGCGCTAATCATCTCACTATCGAGTGCCTGTGCTTTCGCTTCCCCGTCTTGGTACGGGGAAGTACCATTGGACTCAACTTTGAGCTATGGGTTCGGCAAAGGCAACACTTATCAACAAGCTAAAGACGCGGCTTATTATGATCTGGCTAAAGGTGTTGAAAACCGAATAGTCAGTAATACTACCAGTACTAAAACCTTCGAGAATGGCGAGTTAAAAAAATCTGCGGCTTCTCATAAAGAATCCATATCCAATGTGGTTTTCCGAAACAACGTCACCATTATCAACAGTGAAAAATCGCAAAACCAGTTTTATGTTCAAGTTCAATATGACCCCGAGTCATTTGCACAAAAGCTCTCTGCTTGGTTAAAGAAATCACAATGTCACAGTGAATTACACCCATACTGGTCAACAACGACCATGCTAAAAAACTGGGTAGAACAACACCAATGTCTGCCGGATATAGATATCGAGCGGTTTGCTGGGGGGTGGATGCTCTCCAGCGGCAGTGGCCAGTTAATACTACCCGAAGCAAAGTATAACCACCTATTTTTCAACTATTCAGATGAAAGTATAGATATTCAATCATCCAAGCGACGACTCAATGCTGGCGACCATTACTTTATTCAACTCAACTCAAACCAAGCGGGTTATCTCTCTTTGTTTCAAGTTTATGAAGATGGCAGTACAGGCGTGTTAGTTGAAAACCATCAAGTCACAGATGGCGACTCTATCGAGTTTCCAGATAGAAATCAGTATGACGGAATCGAAGCACTGCTCAACGATGAACAAGAGACATACGATACCAATATCGCATTGCTCTGCCCTACAAAAATTGATACCTCTCGATTTGAGCGATTGGATGAATCGCGTTTATCAACAGACACCCCAGGGTTTGGATTGATCCTGAACTATTTCGAGCACTGTGATTTTGTCATGGAACGACTCTCGATAGAGAAAGGTTAATCCCTCGGTCAAGGAACAGATATGAAGAAAATAATTTGCCAGCTATCCCCTTTAGCAATACTGCTCTCTAGTGGATGGGCATCTGCTGACACGCTGCAGCAAGCGTGTGAACTTTCAATTACCGAACAAAGTTGCCCTAGCATCGAACATTTTGTCAATCAACCTTTTGAAGCTAAAGATGAGTTTGAAAAATACAAACTCTGCAGTGAAGCCCAATTTGATCTTTACAAAGTGCAAAAGAACTGCGAATTCGATCAATATGTGGCGCAAGCTCAACAAGAGTTTAATAAGTTTAAAACCAAAGTTTCAGATTCTTGGGATAATCCTACCTTTAGCGACCAATTTAAGTGGGTCAGCTACAGCCCCTCTCTACAAATAAAGCGTGAAGTTAACTTCGAGAAAAATACGATTCAAGTCACCACTATTGCAGGTGAAACAACCTCAATAGAAGAACTCAAAGAAGAGATCGTGCGAACATCTCAGCTGACCATTGGCGAAGCCCAACAAGCCGATGCTTATACCTCTGAACTGATTAAAGCAACAAACGTTGAAAAACTCAGTGACAAAACATTCTTACCCATTTCCGAAACACCAAAGGTTCAGGCCCAAGAGTTAGACAAAGCTCTTGAAAATGTGGCCGTGACCAAAGCCAAAGATAGTAAAGGCAATACCGTTCTCAAAGCCGTCATTTCTTTTCCGCCAAGTTGGCTTAATCGTAAAGAACAACGCTTTTTTGATACCGTTGAAGTTTACGCAGAAAAATACAAACTTGAGCCTGAATTTATACTGTCTATCATCAAAACAGAAAGCGCCTTCGACCCTACAGCAACCTCACATGTTCCTGCCTTTGGCCTGATGCAAATTGTCCCAAGTTCCGCAGGATTAGATGCGACAAACTTCCTATTTGGTGAACAGCAGTTACTGAATAAAGAATATCTATTCGACCCCGAAAAAAACATTGAGGTCGGTACCGCTTATTTGCACTTGCTACGCTCTCGCTACTTCAAAGGCGTTACCAATGAAGAGAGCTTAAAGTACTGCATAACAGCGGCTTACAACGGAGGCATGGGGCCAATCTATCATATTTTCGGTGGCAAACGCTCAGTTGCAATCAAGAATATTAACCAGCTTGAAGCACAACAAGTATTCCAAACTATCCAACAAAAGCATTCTGCAGCGGAAACTCGCAACTACTTGAAAAAAGTAAGTAAAGCAGAAGTGAATTACGAAAAGAATATGATTTAAGGATAAAACATGAAAAAGACTCTAATTATCGCTGCAATTACTACATTGTCATTTCAAGCAGCCGCTAACTCCGAATTTCCTAGCTGGCGCATGAACCCACAATCTGATTTGCCTGAAGGCTTAATCGCGGGTGTTGCTTGTGTTGAAAGTATGGGAGACATGACGCTTGATATGGACATAGCTTCAATGGAGGCGAGAGCATCGCTAGCTGCGTCTCTCGAAGCCATGGTGCAAAAAGAGCTTGATACAAATCGAACCTCGGAGAAAAAGAAGATTGTAACAGCCGATCGTAAAGACAATGTTGTGACTACAACCGTAACCGCTAAATCGACCACAAAACAACTAACCAACCAGCTAATGAAGTTTACCTGGGTAACAGAAAGCGTTTCTGTAGAAAAAGATGTCGAAGAATATTTATGTACCCGTGTGGTTGCACGAGCACCTCAAGTTGTTGCTGAATAAGGTTTTATCATGTCAGAACAAGCTCTACCTTCATCTGTTGATAAAACAGCACCAGAAGAAGACATTTCTTTAACTCAACAAGCTCCCAATGAAGATCAAAAAGATTTTCTTGAAACAATGAGAGAGAAGACACCAAACTCTATCCTTGCCATCATTGCGCTGATCATCGCAGGTGGTCAGTTCAACGATGCTATTGATATGGGAAGCAAAGGTTGGGACCTCTTAATTTCTAACTTTTCAGATGCTCCATCTAACGAGCGTCTTTCTAAAGTCTATATTCGTGCTTCCAGTGGCATTTTAGAAGAGACATTTGGCTCTCCGGTTTATACCAAGATGTCGAATGGTGAGGTACAGATAAAGTACTACAAAGACAGTAAGTTTATTCTTTCTGCAATAACATCCAACGACACAATAGATGCTTTTCTCATTTTCCCTAAACCGGGTTTTGTCGCTGATGTGAACTACCACGCAGGCAGCGCCACTTATTTGGAAACTAACTTCGTTAACTCGACAACAGAACATGCTGCCATATCCAATATTGCGCGTTCAGGGAATTATTACATTGAAGAAGCAGAAGGTGGTCGCTATGAACTCTTATACAGCTCTGTCGGTGGTTACAGCGAATACCTATCCCCTCTCTCTGCGCAACAACTCAAGTTACTCGCTGATTTTAATGACAAATTGATGATGGAAGAAAATACAAAAGATTCTCTAACTAAGCTACGTAGTGAAATTAGACCAAATTTCTATGGATATACGACGGTCGATTTAGAATCACTCGCACCTGCAATCCTTACTAAGCTTGAATATGAATTAATAACTGATTAACAGCGTTGGTCATTGATAATCGGTAATGTGTATATCTGTTTTCACTGGCTCTATGTACATTGATGAACTCATCGAATTTACTAAAACTGAGCAAACCTTAAAAAGCGACTATAAATAAAGACAAAAAGAGCTCCTCATATCGTAGGAGCTCTTTTCATTTCGATCACTACAGATTCAAATAGCACAGCGAGGCAGCTACTTAGCAACCTGAGTAGTACATACAGATTCGAACTCCATCGAAATCGCGAATCTCAAACGGGATCTCGTAGATCGATTCCATCACGGACTTTTCAACCACTTCCGAAACCTTACCCGATTTAACCACTTGGCCTTTTTTCATCGCGACAATGTTATCTGAGTGACAAGAAGCAAAGTTGATGTCGTGAATCACGATCACTACCGCTTTATTAAACTCATGCGCTAAACGACGCAGCGTCTGCATGATCTCCACAGAGTGTTTAATATCTAGGTTGTTTAGTGGCTCGTCTAAGAACACATAGTCGGTATCTTGTGCCACAACCATCGCGATAAACGCCATTTGACGCTGACCGCCACTGAGCTCATCTAAGTATTTGTTTTGAATATCGGTAATACCAAGGTGCTCTAACGCCGTATCAACGACTTTATGATCTTCGTCTTTCAAGCGACCTTGGGAATGCGGAAAACGACCAAAACAAACCAGCTCACGAATCGTAAATCGCATATTGATGTTGTTTGATTGTCTTAAGACGGCAAGGTGCTTCGCTAGTTCTTTGGTATCCCATTCAGCCAGTAACTTATCGCCAATAACGACCTCGCCCGCATCACTTTCGGTTAAGCGACTCGCCATAGAAAGCAGCGTACTTTTACCCGCACCATTTGGGCCAATGATAGAAGTCACTTCCCCTTTCGGGAACATGGCACTGGCATCATCCACTACAAGTGTCTTGCCATACTTCTTACTCAAACCTGTTAATTTAATCACTACTTACTACCTTTACTGAATTCTGGTGCGTAACAACAAGAACATAAAATACAAACCGCCGACCAAGTTAATGATCACACTCACAGTGGTTTCAAATGACATCACTTTTTCAATAAACCATTGGCCAGAAACCAATAGAACGATCGCTAACAAGCTACTTGCGATGATAAGCACACGATGCTGATAAGATCTGAATATCTGACGCGCTAAGCTAACGGTGATCAAACCAAAGAACAGCACAGGGCCCACCAGAGCCGTAGATACCGCGACCATCACTGACACAATCACTAAGGTAATCTGAGTCAGTCGCTTGGTGTTTACGCCCAAGCTTGTCGCGTTATCAACACCAAGCCAAAGTACATCCAGCTTAGGAGCCAACAGCCACAGGCCAAGCAAGCTCAAACCCAATGGAATTAGGCTTAGGTAAACCAGTTCTCCTTTCACGTTATTAAAGCTTGCGAACATCACATTCTGCAGCACCGCAAATTCGTTCGGATCAATCAACATCGCCAAGAAGTTAGATAAGCTCGAGAACACGCTGCCACACACAATACCAATCAGCAGCAGTGTAAATACGTTGTTTCGCTTGCTCTTAAAGTAAAAATGGAACAGAGAAAATGAAAACAAGATCATTACAGAGACAGACAATGAGAAGTTCGCGATTGAATCAATCACCCAAAAGCTGGTACCACCCAAGACAAACAAAAGTGACGTTTGAACCAACATGTACAAACTGTCAAAGCCCAGGATTGAAGGCGTTAAAATTCGATTATTGGTGATGGTTTGGAAAACCAATGACGATGCAGAGATCGCCACCGCAGCCAACACAATCGACAACAGTTTTGGTAGTCGCAAAGACAAAAAGAACTCGTAGTTATCCCACGTTAGTCCCTGGCCCACAAATACTGCCGCCATACACAAAGACGCGATGGCCAGAATCGCAATTTTTACTGAATCACGCATTCGACTTGTCTCTCATGATTAGGTAGATAAAAATCAAGCCACCGAAGATGCTGATTACCATCGAGATTGGAATCTCATAAGGGAAGATGACGATTCGAGCTAACAGGTCACAAGCCAACACCAAGATAACGCCCCAATAGGCTGTCCAAGGTAGGATCTTCTTCATGTTGTCGCCCATCATCAGGGATACAATGTTTGGCACGATAAGGCCAAGGAAAGGGATGACACCAACAATCATCACTACAGAAGAAGCACAGATAGCCACCAACGCAACACCAATGAAAACGATCTTCTGGTAATTCAGGCCGATGTTTTTTGCAAAGCTCTCGCCAATGCTCGCCGCACTGAACTGACTCGCGAAGTAGTAAGCCAATATACAAGCAGGCACTGCGAGGTAAAGAATTTCATAGCTGCCTTGCAACACACTCGCAAAGTTCGCCATTGTCCATGCCGACATGGTTTGTACTAAGTCGTACTTATAAGCAATAAAGGTTGTTAGAGACGAAACAACGTTGCCATACATGATGCCAATCAAAGGCACCAACACCGCATTCTTGAACTTCAGGTGTTGTAGAAAACGGACCAATAGCATGGTTCCGAAAACCGCAAACGCGAAAATGAAACCTAAGTAGCTCCATTGCGCTGCATTACCTAGCACTAGAATACCGACTATGTACCCAAGCATGGCGCAGTCAATGGTGCCCATAGTCGAAGGCGCGGCAAACTTATTCTGCACGATCTGTTGCATGATCAAGCCAGCGACACTCAAGCCCGCACCGGCAAGCACAATCGCGAACAGTCGAGGGATTCGACTAACAACATAAATAGAGTTAGCGTGTTGGTTGCCATTGAAGAAGTCGCTAAAACTGATCTCAGCGACTCCAATCATCAATGACATAACGCATAACACAACAAGAAATACAGCAGCGGCAATGGGTTTCAACATAGAAATAATACTAAAGATAGGGCTCATCGAGTCCGTATGAAAAGTGAAAAAGGGCTTATAAGAACGCTCTTATAAGCCCGAAAATCTGATGATTAGTAACTATTGAATCGTACGCTCAATATCACCTAACATTCGGTGAATCGCTGTCACGCCACCACCAGCCAAATACCAAGCACTTGAATCAAGGTAAACGATGTTGCCTTGCTGCGCTGCAGGTGTCGCCGCAACTAATGGGTTATCAAACAGCTGTTGTGCGCGACCTTCTGATTTGCCAATCGCTTTTTCGCGGTCAAGAACGTAAAGCACTTCAGGTTTTGCGTCAGCAATGTATTCGAACGAGATTAGGTTGCCGTGAGTCCCTTTAATTGGAGCCACTGTTGCACTCTTTGATTCCACGAAACCAAAGTCATCAAAGATGATTGAGAAACGGCTGCCTTTGTTAAACATCGCGATGTTGTTACCGTTGTTCATTAGCATCATTGCTGAAGTTTCGTCAGACGCTACTTTGTCATTTACAGCAGTGATTGAACCTTGAGTCTCTTTAATGATCGCTTCTACTTCAGCTTGCTTACCAAAGATGTCACCTAGCGCGCGCCAGTTTTGCTGAGCATCAGCCCAGTATTTATCACCTTCAATAGAGAACATGACCGTTGGAGCGATTTGTGCCAGCTTGTCGTAAACCTTAAGCATGCGGTTTTCCGCGATAATGATGTCAGGCTTCAACATGTAGATAGCTTCAAAATCAGGTTCACTCAATGATCCTGTATTTGCTGTCGTTTCTTTGTACGAAGCTAGGTAATCAGGCAGCAAGCTATGAGGCGCACCAACTGGCTGTACACCAATTTGATCAAGCACATCCAAGCTACCAAAGCCAAGTACTACAACGCGCTGTGGTACTTCAGTAAACTGCGCCGTGCCCTTTACGTGTTCAATGGTCACGGTTTTCGCTTGAGCGGTCATCAGGAATGATGATGCAAGAACGATGGCAAGTCCGCTTAACAACTGGCGAACTGAATTGATTGTTTTCTTCATGTTTCTTCCTTTGCCATTGATACTAACCACCACTCATGACAATGAAAGTCACATTACTCATAGGTGAGCATGAGGCGTACACAACGGCTAAATAACGATAATTTAAAGTCTGTCATTACTTTGATAACAAACCCGTAACGCAAGTGAGAACTATTATCAATTATATTTGCGTTAAACTGGAGACACAACAACTTTATTATTCAGAAATGTAAAAGTGAGTATTCATATTATGCGTAGGAGAGATATTAGGAATCAGAAATAGCAAAAGGACGTGCAGAGGAAAATGATCATCAACCTGAAGAATAAACTGATGGGGAAAAGTGCCCGCCCCCCTGTAATTACAAAGCTAAATCACAGAATTACGACGTTCAATCTCCTAATCACAACGCTAAACCTCAGAGTTACGAATTGCAATTTACAATGTAAAAATTATATATAACAGAGACTTAACAACCACTAAATTAGCTGAGTAAATAAAACCACTAATGACAAAGAACACGAAGCGGTGCAAAGCCAAACATCGGTCAGGTATCATGGTGAATTACCTGTCCTTCGCTCATTTAACTCTCAATAAGCGACGGAAAATCATTCAAAAATATTTTTAAATTAAATTAAAAATAGGGTTGCAATTCAAAAAACTAGGCGTATAGTGCCTCACTTGGCTCTAATCTATAGAGCTGTTAATGCTAAAGTAAGTCCAAGTTCCTCAAAGACAGTTCTCGATTTCCTCGTTACACCATCTCTGCGTCAGCTTTCACCTAGATAGTCATTCAATAGCTTTTAAATTCGATCCTCACTACCGATCTATCGTCATTCGCTCTTTTGTTAGCGAAGTCAAAATAGATCGATCACTTAAATATAAATGTAATAAACACAAGGCACAGTTATGTCACGCAGAACAACACGACAAACCCATTGGTACCAACTATCACGCGACAAATCAGTCAATAAACTAAAAGGTAATAAATGCTCAAGATTAAAATAGACTTACACAAAGAAGAAATTTCATGGGTCACAGAGATTCGACAGCTCAATAGCGATATACTCCACCGCCACATATTGCCCAAGCTACAACATCACAGTTATCTCATCGACTTTGAATTTAATGAACGAGAAAGCATCGGAACTATTGTTTCAGGCAACGGAAACACCCTAGGACATTTCACACTCCTATAGCATTTCCCATAGGCTACAAAAAGAAACACCGTTTAGTCCCAAAGATGTAAAAGATGTCACCCTCAATTCGCTCTAGCAGAACAAAATAGAGTAGAAGTAAAACAGAACAGAACAGAAACCTAGCCCTTTTTGCATTTCACACGCGGCTAACGCTAGCTAGGTTATCGTACTTCTATTGAAACCAACTTATATCAAACTCTGAATCACCAATGAGTCATTATCAGTGCACTCATGGACTAATAAGTTAACGGCATCGACCTTAACTTCTGATCAAGAGTATATAAGTGTTCTGCAGCTTGCATGTGTTGAGGGTAATCACTGAATTTCTCACGATTCTCCTCATTCATCTTACATGTCTCATCCACCAGCATTAATTTCCAATACAGCTTTGTTGTATGCAGCATCGCCAGTAAAGGTTTGAATACCTCTTTTTCATAAGCTTGAATCAATTCTTCAATCAACTCATCACGTTCGTCTTCACTTGCGATTGAACCATTGGTTGCCGACAACACTTTTTGATACTTCAGATTTTGTTGCAGCTTATCCATGACCGTTTGGTTTTCTTCCGCTAACTCAACAAGCTTCGACTTAATAATGTTCACCCAATTCTCTTGGCTAAGAACCCCATCATCGATACTCGCAAAATCTACGCGTATTTGACGTTCGACGTCTTTTTGAGCTTTCTTCAAAACCGCACGCACCTTTTGGAAAGGCAGCTGATATTCCTTACTTAGCTCGATAATCAGTTTATGAAAACCACCATTTGGAAGGTGTAAGTTTTCCTTAAACGTCGCCATTGCAGCTTCTTGCTGATCGGTAAGGTGAGTCATTCTGTTTCCTATTCTTTTATCACTTATGGTGCTGAACCCACGATCATACCATTATTAGTCACAGTTTTTAGGTAACTTGATGAGTTACACCTAGGTACGTACTTAATTTCTCTCTACCCTTTATCTTTTGGCTGGTTTTCACACTATTTGGCACTAAATGGTAAGTTTCTATCGATGAATATTCGTACATTAGTTGCACAGGGTACATCGCCAGACAGGAGTCATTACTTACATATGAAAGACAACCGCGAGAAATGAGAAAACACATGACCTATTCAGAATATAAAGAATCCGATTTGCATAAGTGCGTGACCATTGGTGCAGAAGCAATGCTCTCAATTACCAAATTTGCCTTTAAAGCCACTACCCTTTTATTTCGATTTTTCCGCTGGCTTATCGTATCGGCTTATACCTATGTGATGAAGTGATCCTTTATTGGAGTCGTTGTTTTCATTACAACTTATCTAAACACCAAAAAGCGCACCCTATTAGGGTGCGCTTTTTTTATGTCTATTTCTTTACCTAAAATTTGAGACCAACTTTCTATCATCAGTGGCGTTAAATGGTAAAACTCATAATCGAATAAAAACCATACTACACCTGTTCCAACGAAACAGACTTCTAACTTATACAGGTACTAAAATGAAAAAGATTGCACTTAAAATTGTAGGACTAACGGTTTTGGCTTCTGCGCTAACTGGTTGTATCGGCAGTAACGCCGTAACAGGGAAAGTAATGAAATTTAACGTTGAAGTTGTCGATAACCGCTATGCTCGTGCAGGTGTAAACTTCTTATTAGCACCTGTGTACGGTATTACAACTGCAGCAGATTACGTAGTATTCAACTCCCTCGAGTTCTGGACAGGTAAAAACCCAATCAGCGGTGCACCACACGTATTCGATACGAAAACTGACACTCACTTCAAAGTGAACGATGACCTTGATCCGAGCCTTAAAGAAGCGCCTGTAGGGCCAATTTCAAACAATCGTACAATTGAAACAGGTGAGATGATTAAGATCGACGAGAACACAGTTCAAATGGACATCGTATATACCTCTGGTGAAACGGCAACTCTGACTGGCATCAAAGATGGTCAAAACGTTAGCTATTACATGGATGGTCAGCTTGTATCGCAAACGACTATCGCTGAATTAGAAAAGATTCAAGGTTCTGAAGCTTAAGATTCGTAGCCCATATAGATTTTTAAGATCGTAAAAATATAACAAGCCCGGCAATTGCCGGGCTTGTTTGTATGTGACCTATTGGGATTGAGACTGTGTAAGTCGAACACTCACCAAACTCGCCACCATGATAGCCAAGTAAAAGCTGCCGATAATGGATTCCATAAACACAAAGAACTGAGCAATAGGCAAAGCCGGTGAAATATCTCCATAGCCAACGGTGGTCAGAGTGATAAAACTAAAGTACATCGCATTGAACAAATTCGTTAACCAGACTTGCTCTTCCAAACCGTAAAATGCACTAGGAAAGATTTCCAAAATCAACAAATAGATAATCGACCAAGCAAACCCCAACAATAAGTAAATACAGATCGATCCGATAATGTGATTGGGGGTTACCGTTTTTGCTTTCATCACCTGTTTTAACGCCGAGTAAATGTGTGAGAACAAGAACACAGCCAACGCCAATAACGTCACTATCGACAGGTTATAACCTTCCAAAAACGAAAATACACCTGATACGGACGCTGTTATCAACAACAGACCATACCAAGATCGATACAAGGCTCGCTCTCTATGGATACCAGCAATTGAGCACGCTAAAGTAATTATGATGAGAAATAGTATTGTTTTCTGACCTTGTGGGTAAAATTGCTGCATCACCGCACAACCAAAAAACAGCACTAACAATGCATAAAACAAGAAGTAGAAGTTGTCGTCTTTCGAGACTGGCTTCATCTATTTTTCCTCTGTCTCTTCTTGGTCTTTTTCAGTTTCTGCTTGGTTTTTATCTTCAAGTCCTAGCCACGCCATCATCAACTCATAGGTCAAACTCAATATCACAGCACCCACGAACAAACCGACGATTCCTGACATCGCCATTCCGCCCAACGCACCTAATAAGATAACCAACATTGGAATGTGAGAGCCACGGCTCAACAGTACTGGCTTCAAGATAGCATCACTACCACTGACTAAAATACACCACACTAAGAACAAGCTCGCCGCCAACGTCGATTCAACGCTGAACATGTAGATAATCGCAGGTAATAGAGCAAGAATCGGTGGAAGTTGGATAATTGCAACTAGCAGCACAGCTAGCGCCCATATGGCAGCGGCAGGCACGCCTGCAATCACCAAACCGATTGCCGACATAATTGATTGAATCACAGCCACACCAATCACACCTTGCACAACACTGCGCACCGTCGATTTAGAGAGCTGCACCAATTCTTCACCTTTACCACCCGTTAAACGCGCCACTAAATGAGTCACACCTGTTTGGCATTTATCAGCATTACTCATGAATGCACCGGCAATGATGGTCGAGATGATAAATTGAATGAAACCACCTCCCAATGAGCCCAGAACCGACGCTGCTTTGGTCGCGAATATTTTCAGCTCTTCCGCATACTTGATGAACACGCTTTCTATGTTGGATGAAGCGTGAACTAAAACCGCATAAACTTTTTCACCAATCAACGGAATCTCTTGCAAAGACTCTTTCGGTTTAGGCAAGGACAATGTGCCATCTTGAAGCCCCGTCATCAGGTCAGAAGCACTGGTATAGATACCGGAAGAAAGCGCGGCCAAAGGAATAAACAGAAGAATAACACCAATAAAACTCAGCAATGCACTGGCTTTACCTTTCGATATCCCCGTTTTATTTGAAATCGCCACAGCAACAGGGTACAGCGCAGTCGCAATGATCGCCCCCCACACCACCAAAAGAATGAATGGGCGCAAAATCGAAAAACACCAATACACGAGCATGGCAATCGCTGCAATTTTTATGGCAGCGTCTATCGCCTGTTTTGAAAAATCATCGGTTAACTTCATGAGACGTCCTTGTTAGACAGAATTAAGGCTGATTTTGTAGGAACTTCCAATTCCGAGTTTCTAGGAATAGAGAAGCTAAAATCATATATATGCCAATTAATACTAATTGGAATATGCGTATAAGAGTGTTGCTATCGATGTCGCCTGAGCTCATCAATGTGCTACCAACCAGTACGAGCAACGTACTAAATGCAGTGGCGAAAATCGGCGCTTTTTCGGGAACCGTGTAGATCTTTTTGGCAATCACAATAGCAACCAAGCCTATGAATAAAGAGTAGAAGATAATATTGGGAACAATAGAAAGGATTGAAAAAGCCGCTATCGCGAGTAAACCCCCAATACCATTACTGATCACCAGAAATGCACTCAACTTGACCGACTTTTCCGAAGTAATCATTAGTGACAATAATGCAATAAACATCATGGTTAGCAATGCTTCAGATATCTGAAATATAAAGAAAAAACACACAACAGGATAAGAGATAATCATGGCGCGGAAAGCTGCATACCAACGCTCTCTTCTGTTGAATGGCGCCGACGCAAAGCCGGAGAATTCAGTTTTCGGTTCAGGGAAAAATATATGAACCAGCGCAAAAATAGTCACCGAAACCACACCAGAGGTGGCCAAGCCAGATGCTAATAATACCGAGACTCCAGGGTTATCAATCGCCATAAATGGCAACATCAGTACAGCAATTAATAATATGGTTGCGAACAGATTCCACTTAGGGTCAACAAATAAGTAGTAACCCCAAAGCATCACTAGCCCCACCAAAATCAATAATGGAACTGGATAATGGGTAATTCCTCGCGACAACAATAACCCTAACCCCATGGTCACTACTACCGCCAAAAGCAGTTCATAGACCGTCTCCTTATGAAGGCTTGGTTTATCAATTAGAAACTTAGCGGTGAACACTGGCGCTACAAATGCGAGCGGCCAGTTAATCCACGCAGCCAAAAACACAGCTAACGTAACCCCAACGGTATACCGCAGGATCCGTTGTTGTGTTTGTTGGTCAGGGATCGATTTATCTGACATAAGACAACACGCTAATCAAACGAATCCACACTTTGCCTATTGCGTTGAATACAAAGTTATCACCACTATAAACAATCACATCCGCCTGCCCACCCACTCGGAGCATACCTTGCATCTCATCTCGTTCAAACTCTATGGTGATAGGAAGCATCTGTGTTTGACGTAACCACCCCGTTTGTTGGCTAGCTTGAGCAAGTTTACCTGCTTGATCATTTTGCCCCCAATCAACCCCCCAATCGATGCTGCTCACTCGACCTTTCACAATTTGTCCTGGAGCAAAATCCAATGCCACTTCGACTTCATCACCGACCGTTACGTTGCCAAGGCTATTTTCACGATAATAAGCTTCAATCCAAATATCTTCAGTTGAGACAAAAGTCATGATCGGTTGACCTGCTGAAGCGTAAAAACCTTCAGATAAGCTAAAGTTAGAAACTCCACCTTGTGTCGGTGCGGTAATTACGGTGCGCTCTAAGTTCAATTGAGCTTGTTCAAGAGCCAGCAACGCCGCTTTCACTTGGCTATTTTCTTCACCTTCTTTACCCATTTGTTTCTTTGCACGATCAAGGTCAGCTTCCGCATTCACAACTGCTGCTCGAGACGTCGCTAATGCTGCTCGCGCTTTATCTGCGTCTGATTTAGAAACGACACCTTTGTCGGCCATCTCTAAAACACGCTTTGCTTGTAGTTTAGTATTTTGTCTTTCAACGATCGCTGAAGTAAGTTTCGCTTGAGCTGAAGCAATGCTAGCGGTTTGAGCTCCCACATTTTGGCCTGCAATCTCTAGATTTTGCTCTGCTTGTTGTACGGCAATTCGGTAATCAGACTCATCCAAAATGGCTAACTTATCGCCTTGATTAACCAATTGGTTCGGCTGAACTAAGATATCTAGCACTTTACCCGACACCTCAGGCTTTATAGGAACGATATAGCCCTTTACACGAGCATTGTCAGTAATAGGGATGATGCGATCTGAGATAACACTGAAGATCAACATAAACGCCACAAATAACAGTAGGTAATTTGTTATCTTTCTTACTTTGTCTTTTCCATTTGTTTGTTCGACAACTTCTTCATTGGCTTCTTGCTTGCTCCCTTCAACTTCTGACATGGGACTCCCTTCTAGATAACTAACATCAATAAAATTAATACTTTAAAAATAAACCTAGCAATGGAAAACTCAAGTAAATAAGGTTAGATTTAGTAAATAAAACGTTGCAAATGATATGCTCGTCTAATAATGCGACAATATATACAGGATTGTATTCTCATGACCTCTAGTCACTACCAAGTACCGGTAATACAAACAAGTTATGCTAAGATCTTAGTCCAAATCTTCACTGACTATGGATTAGACCTACACAAGCTACTTGAAGACTCGGGCTTACCACCCGATCTGATTGAATCAGAAAGTGACTTTGTACCCTCAGAATCAATCAAGCGACTGATTTATTTGACCTCATCACAACTAGGCGTATCTCGATTTACGGACATACTTGGCCTTGCCTTTAGGCGAAGAATCATCCCATACGTCTTGCATCAATTTACCGAATTTGAAACCATTGGAGATTCGCTAAAGCATATCAGCACGATTTTCTCTTATGATTCTCCCGGCAGTAGAGTCGACTTCATTCAAGAACACGGACAGAGTTGGTTTTGTCGAACTGCCCCCGCAGATAATTCACCCATGTCCCAATGGGGAGAGGTATTTGCTATCACTTACATTATTGAACTAATAACGATTCTCTCTCAGTCACCTTGGCAGCCAAGCAAAGTACGTTTACAAGGACATGACACTGATATCGTCAAAACACTGCTTCCAAGTCACTGTCAGCTTTTTGTTGACCATAATTCAACCGCTGTGATGATCCCTGATGAGATCCTACAACTACCCATTCGCCTTACTGCCAAAGACTTAAGCAATAAGCCCGCGATCATTGAGTGGCACACCAGCTTTACTGACAGCGTTTACGAATTACTCAAGCCCTATATGAAAGAGCAGGACCTCTCGCTTGAAGAAGCTGCAGAGCTTCTTAATTTTTCCGTGAGAACGTTTCAACGAAAACTCAAAAATGAAAACACCACCTATCGAAAAATCAAAGAGAACCTGATGTTTTCCGTTGCGTGTGAATTGATGGAAGAAGGCCATACTCTGACTTATATTTCGAGCCAATTGGGTTACACCAATATCTCTCACTTTTCTAGAGCATTTAAGCGAGTTTCCGGCCTTACGCCTAAGATTTATCAACGCTCAATTTCCGCGTAAAACAGTTCTAACCGATTAACCAGGTGCAATTGGATTTATATAGCCCTAACTGGAACTACACACTCTATTTCGGCCGTTACCTTTTGCACGGTAAAGCGCCCTATCCGCACTGCGATACGTCGCTTCGGCATGCGCTTGTATTTCAGACACACCACTACTTACCGTTAGGTTTAGTGTTGTGTCTTTAGCAATCACTTCTTTTAACCGATACATAGCTTCAATCGCTTCTGACAGGTTGGTTTCTGGCATCAAAATAGCAAATTCTTCCCCCCCAACTCGTGCCACAATATCGGTGTCTCTGATGTTATTCTTCAACAGTTCGGCCACCTCTTTAAGAGCTACGTCACCTTGATCATGACCATGGTTATCATTAATTGCTTTAAAGTGATCCAAATCGATCAGTGCTAAACAGGAGTGTGTATGACCGTAGCGATCAGCTAGGTTTGAGTAGTGACTTAACTCTTTATCAAAGCGGCGGCGATTCCAGCAACCTGTGAGTGAGTCCGTTTCAACCAGTATTCTTAATTGGCGTTCGAGCACCTTACGTCGACTAATATCGGTAAAAGTTACAACGTATTTTTCGTTGTTCGGCAATATTTCGGTTAGCTTTTCGACAACTGCATTAACCGTAAAGTGTTCACCAAGTCGGCTGACACCACTCAACTCACCTTTCCATCTGTGATTTTGCTTAAGCGAGGTCGCAATGGTCGATATCAAACCACTGTTGTTCATAAAACAGAGGTCAGAAATAGGACGAGCTTCGACTTGGTCAAACGCATAACCAGAGACTCTAGAAAACTGCTGATTGACCTGAATGACCCTCAGTTGGCTATCAAGAATAATAAAGCCGGCAACACCATCAATAATCGCCTCAGACAAGCTATTCTTGCTTTGAGTCATTTCATATCGATAAAGACGCGCAGTAATGAAAGTACTGAGCAAAAAGAGCATACATACCGAAAAAGACATGGCTGTGGTAGAAGCGATACTCAGCAACCACAAACTAAATACCATGTTTAGGACAAGTGCCGATACCACGTATAACGGTATTTTTCGGTCAAAGCTTAACTTGTTCATAGAGTGCTCGTGCTATGGGTGAGCGACTATGATGACCAAGTTTACGAGCGAATATTTACCATTTCACGACACATACAAATTAAAATTAGATGAGTACTTTTAAGATTAAATATTTATGTTAATTGTTGAGTAAGAACAGCAAGCTACCACCGCTCAGCGAACTGCCGTAGTTGAAGTTAATCCCAACACCAAAATTATCAAAGAAGTAAGAATCGTAAGGCACATTGAACACTAAACCTGCACCAAACTCATAGTAATAGTGTGTATCGAGTGGGTCAGTAAGATCCCCTGCCACGTCGATTCTTCGCAGGTTATAGTGAATCTGAGGGTTCTTTAACGACCAAGCATCCAGTGCCACATTCTGTCGGAATTCAATTTCATTGATAAAGCGTAATCCTTCTGGATTACCAATGTCGCCATCATTGGCTTCGCCCCAGCCTGTTCCATAGAAATAACGTGCTCTTGATGAGATATTCCAACTTCCCCACTCTTGTTTCTGTAGGTATTGGAGTTTCACCGACGGCTCGCCAATCAGCGCCCATGCAGACGTGTTCAGCGCATATCCATCTAACTGAGATTGAAATGCCTGAGAGTAGCTGTTGTTATATTCATATTTATTGCGGTAATAGAGCAAGTGAGCGCCCAAACCATAAGCAATAGACCAGTGTTGGTTTAAATGATTTTGAACGCCGAAGAAACCATACAAGCCCAATACCGAGTCTTTATTCGGATTAACACGACGGTCAGGAGTCACATCCGATGATATTTCAATATTTTGTTCCGAGAGCGCATACGACCCTCGCACAGACCAAATCAGATCAAGGTCGGGATCATCGGTTTTCATTACAGAAGAATAAGGGATAGAGCCGACACTGACTTGGCTTCGAGTGTCGATAGTTTTATCAGAGCCAAAACCACTGTCGTTCAAGTTAATAAACGAGTTTGGGTCGAAATCCACAAAACCAATTGAGACTGCATCACTGTCAGTAAGCGCTATAGAAACAGCGAATATCTTTTCTAACCGATGTTGAATCGCCTCATTCGACGCATGGGCCGAGAATGAAAAAAAACCAGTTAAGATCAGAGCAATGGAAGAGGAATACGGCGATTGGGGTGAAAGCATTAAGTTGACTCCATTCAAACTTATGCTTCAAGTGTAATTGGTAATTTCACTATTTCAATCAGAGAGTTAACGGTGTGGTTGATACTGATCTCAGTTCCAACTGTAAGAGCGTTGCCAAATCTATGGCTCCCCAAAGTTCTTCTACATCTTGGATTCTAAAATGAATAATCATATGCGCCTCTGTCTAAATTGGAGTCTTATCTTGGATCATTCTTAAAACCCTTACTTACCATAATGCGCCAAACCGACTTTAAGACCTGTCGAGTTACGTGGTTCTCGTCGGGTTAAGATTTGTGATGTTAGAAGCCATAAATATCTTGTTCGGTGACACCCTGAAAACCAAGAAAGCATAGCCTTTATGTCTAAAAACCAAAGACAAAAAAGTGAGCCTGATTAGGCTCACTTTTCTATATCCAAATCTGATTATAAACAAGGAGAATTAGATAAAGATTCTTGCACGAACACCGAATACCCAAGCGCTGCTTTCACTAGAAAACGCAGGATCTTTGATGTACTGGATATCGGGTGTCACTTGAATGAAATCATTAAGCTGCATATTGTAATAAAGCTCTGCAGTAAATTGTTCGCCATCGTTCCCATACACACCCGTCGAGATTCCTTTTAAAGCGTACTCATTAATTTCTGACCAGTTAACCGCAAAACCAAGGTTGTTCTTTTCGCTTCCTAGGCCAAAATAGCCAACACCGACACTCAATGAGCGTTCATACAAAGCAACATCGCCATCAGAAAAACCACCTCTCACAAACGGCATTACTTGAGGTGTGACAAATTGACTCCATGAGAAGTTAATACCTTTACCAGATTCACCTCCGCCTGTCGCATCAGACAAGCTATGACGAGTACCACCATCAAAGTGCCACGCTGTAATGTGGAAATTATCAGTGAATATTTGGTCTTGCGATGCTGTCCAACCGAGCTCTAGCGTGGTGAAAAAATCACTCTCATCAAATAATGTATTGAAGCCATCAAAGATATCGTCTGATTTTCCGTTGGCGTCGGCGATACCCGCAATCACATAGTAATTGTCAGTCAGCATATGCCCAGCAGAAAGTGCCAATACACCATCATCAGGTAACCCCATCGCTCCAGCACCCGTTGAAAATGCAAGGTTGCTAAAGCCAGACCATGGGCTCGCGAGTGCGTATGTGTCCACATAGTCAGTAACATCCTGCCATCCAGCGATAACTGAGGTTTTGCCTCCATTGAACTTTTGTTTCCAATGCAAATTGGTGACGCGGAAGCCTTGGTCGCTAAAGGCAGAGCCAATCATACCTACATAACCTAACCCTTCTTTGGTACCGTTATTGAACAATCGGTCAGTATCATCAATGAAGGCTAAATTTTTGGGTGCTGAATCAGAATAGGCATGGCGATGTTCGACTTTCCATACTATTCCGCCTGTATTACCCGTCTCTTTGCCTACCAAATTCCAAGAGCCATAAAACCTCGCAACACCGGAAGAGGCATCAACATCGTTCCCCATAGACCCATTGCTAGAGGCTAAACCCAAAGCGTTATAATCTGCTCCAAATGTAATGCCATCATCGGCCAACGACTCCCTCCAAGATTTCTTTTGTGCTTTCTGTTCTGCAATTGTATTTTCAACAGAGTCAGGGCCTTCGAAGTTGGCGCCATAAACAACGCCGCTCATTGGGCTAACCGCCATCACAATTGCCATACTTACTTTAGATAATCTTGAATTCATCATGTCACCAATGCTTTTTAAGTTAGTTTTATTTTAGTTATTACTCACATTGAAAATTGTCATTTGATGACACGGAGCTATTTAAATACTTCCTACAAGATATTGGAGCCTACTAAATACACTCGTTAAGGCTGATATTGTTCGATACCGTCCGCTTTCATCGCATATACCGACTGCACGTTGGCTGCACCGTCAGAGTAATTCACATTTTCTTTCGATTGGTGTCCTATTAACTGCCCTTCAACCCAAACCGGCGTCATTAAGCTCACCAATTCAATGCCTTGCGGGTAATCTATCAGCACCAGTTGATTCGCAGGAGGGGGGGGAGTATGGATACAAGCTCCTGCAGAAGGCACTAAGAAGAACTTAGTCACCTTGGTGCCATCCATTTCAATCGGAGTGATATAGCCAGGGATTCGATGCTTACTGCCTACAACCTCATTATTTGGTTTAGAACCTAACGCTTCTCGTTGCTTCATAATCTGCTCACGAGCAACAAACAGCGCTTCAACATCGACGTCCTGTTTTTTGAGCCTTTCTGTTACTTCCACTATTTCCTGTTTTGCTTCGTCACTTGCGACAAAACCATCTTCAGTTTGCGCGTCTTTAAAACGAGCAATAGTCGCCATGTCGAACATCTGATTTCGGTCGAGCTTTTGAAATGGGTCTTCTATCAGCTCCATGCTTGGGATTAACTCGTCCCAGTATGTAACCTTCACTTCGTTAGCTAGTGATGAAAACGACAAACAACACAATACAAACAGCGAACAGATTGGCTTCAAAATAACCATGAAACTTTACCTCACAAAAACATCGTTAAGCGAAATTAGGTAGAGGAGGAAATCCCCTACCTAACTATTAAACATCAAATCAAAGATTACATTTCGTTGCGGTATACAACGCCATCTTTCATTACCAATTTAATCGTATCGATAGTCTTGTATTCAGGGTCAGCGTCAAACCACTCGGTGGTCGCACCTAATACCGTCATGTCTTCCAGTGGATTACCATCTACCAGTAGAATATCTGCAACGGCATCCTTTTCGATGACACCTAACTTACCTTGGGTTGTACCTCTAGGACCTGACATCGCTAACATTTCACCAGCTGTAGATGTCATTTGTTTCAGCACTTCGAAGTTGCTACCAAACGCTTGTGTTCTCCAGTAAATTTCGTAACGACGAGCTCGCTCAGCATCCGAATCTGCACCTACATAGTCTGATGCAAAAACAACCTTCACGTTGTTTTCCAGTAGGCGTTGACCGTAGTCGCCATATTGCTCTTGAAGCTGAGCAACCATAGGCAGTTTTTCTGCAGGCATAAGCGGATTCTTTGCTAGATCTGGTGATAGACCCCACATCTGTGGAACAACGTATCCGCCCTCTTTTGCAATTCTCTTCATCGTGTCATCATTAATAAAGAATCCGTGCTCGAAGGTTTTAACACCACAATCAAGCAGACGATTTACCGAGCGGTCATTGAATGTATGCGCAGCAACATAAGTGTTCCAATCTTTTGCTGCTTCAACGATGGCACAGGTTTCGTCTACCGAGTATTGAGTTGTATCAATCGGGTCAAATCGAGATGAACCACCACCACCGGCCATGATCTTTATCTGAGTAGCACCATTGCGTAAGTTCAGTCTTGTCGCTTTGAGTACTTCAGGCACGCCATCGGCTACAGCGCCAATGCCCATTCTTTCGAAGTTAGAAATATCCCCTACCGAATTAGGCGTGAAACCGGGATCACTTCTATCTCGGAAATCACCATGACCTGATGTTTGAGAGATAAATGCGCCAGACGGATAAATTCGAGGGCCAACAACATTGCCACTCTCAATTTCGCGAGCCAAACCGAAGGCAGGTCCGCCCATGTCACGAACGGTTGTAAAACCATCATCTAAGTAGCGCTTAGCCACTTGCGTTGCATGAATAGAGATGTCAGTGAGATCTTTATTGGTTTCGATGTCACCAAAATTATAGTTAATCATAACGTGGGCATGGCCATCGATTAAGCCAGGCATTAACGTTTTACCCTCACCTTCAATGACAGTAGCTTCACCAGCTTCAATTGGGTTTGCCGAAATTTGTTTGATTAGATTATCTTCAACCAGTACGTGATGATCTTCGTACAATTTATTTTCTGTGCCATTAAAAATATCAACATTAGTAAACAATGTTGACGCTGCATTTGCAGAAAGAGCAAATGAACACGAGAGAGCAACAACAGAGAGTTTTAAACCTGCATTTTTCATTTATACACCTTGATTCCGTTTATGAGTGGAGTCCACTTCCCATAACGATTCCGTAACTACTAATGAGTGTTATGAGGTTTCAAAGGTGCTTTTATTGACCACGAAAATCGCAAAATCTAAGCAAAAATCGAGGAAAAAACAACTCATCAACATTCAATAACTTAGTAGACATACTGCCAGTATTCAAGGTTGATAAATTGCCATTTGGTGACAATAAATAAAGATGTATCTGGGCTCCGGTTTCTACATAAGGAATTTAACAGTGCTCCTTTCTGTACTGTCTTGGCGTCATGTTCATCTGCCTCTTAAAAGCTCGAGTGAAGTGAGATGAATCGGAATATCCCATCTTCGCGCCTACTTGAGTGATCGATAGATCGGGCTGCTTGAGCAATTCTAAAACCTGATCTAGAACCATCTCTTCAATCAAGGTTTTGTAGACCACTCCTTCACTTTCCAGCCGACGCTGGATCGTTCTGACATGAATATTTAGAATCTCAGAAGCCAAGCTAATCGGGAGCTTTCCCATGGTGAGATAAGGCTTTATCACCAACTTGAAGGCATTGAGAAATGTACTAGGTAAAGGGGCTGTTGGCTCAAGTGCCTCGGCAACCTTTGGCAAGACAATTGGCTCAAGCATGATATCTTCTGGAATTTCGAAAGCCGTAACAGGCCTGTGCGTGTAAAACTGAGCATTCCCCATTTGTGGCAAAGATTGAAAGCAATCAAGGTCATCGCTCTGAATACCCACTTCAGAAGGCTTCCAGCGCCCTTGTGTTAATACTGAAAGTAACTCGTTGATAAAAATCACAGAGAACAGCTCTGCAAATTTAAACCAAGGTGCATTAGTAAACGGCTTCTCGCGTACAAACCACCACTTGCCACCAGAATGCTTGGTATAGACAATCGCACCATTGGAAATGAGCTTTAACTGCTCGCCAAACTGGTCTAGCGCACTTTTTAACGAATCTTGCTGACTTAATTTAGCCACAAACCTGGGCACATAGGTTTGCTTGCAAAAGCTCCACATAAACAGCGCAAACTCTTCTCGTGACGCCGACTCCCCCATAATCTTGACCACATTTTTAACGGTTGTCTCAGGGAGATAATCGTAATGTTCATTGTTGATAAGAATGTCATTAGGGATTTTAGCGCAGCGTAGCAAAGTGTAGATTTCACCATCGATATTTTTGAAAAGCTCAGCAAAAAGCTCGACTTCTTTCTTATCTACAACCGTCATTTGAAGGGTATTGGACATCCTTTCCTCTTAATCTATTCTTTCACGAACTCAAATTATCACCCTGTTTAAGATAGCAGAATAAATGACGAGTGACCTAGGTTTACTAACCGAATACCTCCACTAAAATAACGAATAAACAAACGGTTAGTATCTATAATCACGTTGATTCAATGAGCAATTTATTGAACCGCCAAATCGGCTTTTCGTACCCAGAATGCACGCACATGATCGTAAATCAGGTTAAACACAAACGCGTAAATGGTAATAAAAATGGTCACGCCGATATCCATCAAGAACGCCTGCCATATACCCACGTTAAGTAAGTAAGCCATTACCGGGATAGTCGCTATCAACAGTCCAGCTTCGAACAGCACCACGTGAAAAATGCGTAATTTCAGAGAACGCTTGGATTTTTCACCCGTGAAATAGCGATCAAAAATGCGGTTGAAACAGTAGTTCCACATCATCGCGATGGTCGCAACAACTATCATTGTTCCTGATAAGGCATTCACATCGTGATCGGTAAATATCGCTAAGCCGATTATTGAAAGCGTTACGGCTAAAACTTCGAATAACACTGAGTGGAACACTCTTTCTAAGGTACTCATACATTCCTCTAAATAATCTAGTAAGTGTTGGATTAGGTAGGATTATGTCATCCGAAATAATAAGAGAAAGTTAACAGCCATCACGAATAGTGATAGCCTAAACGTTATCACCCTTATTTGGTATTGAGCGAGAGATAGCATGTACAGTTTTGAGCAACTAAAAGTCTTCGTCACTGTGTGTGAAAGTGGCTCTTTCTCTGCCGCGGCACGCAAGCTGAAACGTGCACAGTCTGGAGTAAGCCAGTCGGTCGCCAACCTAGAAATTGCCATCGACCAAGAGCTGTTCAACAGAGAGAAGAACATCCCCGTTTTAACCTCCACAGGTAAAGCGTTATTGCCTGTCGCCAAGTCGATTCTCGACCAGCAAAAGTACTTCGACCAAAAAGTAGAATCGCTGACCCAAGAAGATGAGCACGAACTGATCATTGCGGTTGATGAGAGCATCATTGATAAGAACTTCATAAAGATAATCAGCTCACTAGCTGATCAATTTCCAATTACTCACTTAGATATAATTACCGCTTCTACCTTCGATGTTGAGGACATGGTGAGGCGTGGAAAAGCGCAGATTGGCATCATCTATGCGGATGGTGAACTTAAGGTGGATATGGACTTTTTCTTACTTGGCCAAGCACGCTTTCTCACTGTCAGTTCTGCCACGCACGAACTAAGTCAAATGCCCGTTGTGCAAGATTCCGATTTAAAACGTTACCGCCAATGCGTGCATCGCAGTTCAAAGCAACGCGAACTGTGGTTCACCTACGGAATTAGCTCCATGCTTTGGTATGCCAACAATCACAAAACCATTATTGATCTCGTTGAACAAAATATTGGGTGGGCAAATGTACCTGAAATGATGGTGATGGAAAGCATTCAAAAAGGCGATCTTGTGGCGTTACCTGTCTCGCACGAGCATGGTGGTTGGATTACTCCTGTGGGTTGTTTGGTGTCTCGTAGCCACATCAATGGCCCTGTTCTCACCAGCCTTATTGAAAAGCTTAAGGGACACTCACTGCAATACAATCAATGGCAAGCAAACTAAGCTCCCTAATCTTCAAACATCGTCAGTTCAGAGATTCAATATCGGCGTGGAACTCACCACTGCTACCTCATTTCTGCTTATCTTGCCGATAAATATCTTTGTCGTGTGGATAGAACACCCTAGTTGATGTCCAAAAGTGACCTAACTACACTGCGATCCCAACGGGTTTGTCTTTTCAAATGAATTTAGACAGACCCAAATCGCTCTTTAACACCACTGACCCAACTTCAAATCTCCCAGATAAACGCCCTGCCTTGCAGTCGCTTATGCCGGTTTCAAATAGATCACTTTTTGAATATTAATTCGCACCCAGTTTATGAGCGCTCTTCGAGTGCTTTTCTATATCTAAATGAACCTTTTGGAAAATTTGTCGTGAACGTTTTAAGAAATATTTGCCCTGAAAAAATGGGTAAAGAGCGTAACAAACGAGAGTATGATTTACGCGTACTTAATTGTGTCAGTGAAAGCGAATATGAATCGCGTATGGCGGTTTGGAATAGCCTAGCGTTAACTGTTACTCCGTCTGCTTCGGAAACAAAGGGCTTCATCGATGAGTCTTTCAACAAGCTTCAGCAAGACCTGAAAGAAGCTAGCCGTGAGTTGTCGATTAACTACACGGACTTCATCGCAATGGCACATGAAGAGATCAACTACATTAAGGTGTTTGTTGCTGATAAAACCGCACAATACGGTTGGTACGCTGCGATCGTTCTTATGATCATAGGCACCGTTGCTCTGTGCATTCAGTAAACCAAACCCTATGTTAGATAGAGCACCTTAAATGCTCAATCGATAAGCACATCTAGCACAGCTCTGTGTTTTCACTAGAAAACAGATGACTAACCTCATTTGTTTTCTAGTCTACAACCCCTTCACTCTTCCATTAAAAATAGCAAATCCCGTGTCGCTTGTTTCGGGCTTTCAGCGTGACATATCGCTGATACCAAGGCCAATCCATGAATGCCTGTCTTAACCAACTGCGGAATGTTCGACTCGTTAATTCCACCGATACCCACAATCGGCAACTTCGTTGTTTCCAAAGCCATTTGAATGCCTTCATAACCCCAATGTTTCTTTAGATTCGTCTTGGTCGGCGTGGCAAAAAGCGCACTGAGTCCAATATAATCGATCGGCAAACTGTCGGCTTGTTGTAGCTGCTGTTCAGTTTCAATTGATAACCCGAGAATCTTATCCGGGCCGATCAACTGACGAGCTAGCACTGCAGGCATATCCGATTGCCCCAGATGCAAACCATCGGCGTCGACAGCCAATGCAACGTCCACTCGGTCATTGATGATCAGCGGAACACCTGAACCAACCAAAATCGACTTAACAGCTTGTGCTCGTTCAATGAAAGCTCTCACATCCCCATGTTTCTCTCTCACTTGGACCATAGTGACACCACCAGCGACCGCTTGTTCAACCACGAACTTAAGCGTTTCTAAATCTTGTTGGTCATCCGTTACTAAGTAGAGCTTATAAGGGTTCATTTCGTACCTTCGGAGTCGATGTCTAAAATTGGCGTTGCACCATTTTACCGACAAATCGCATCATGTGCATGGAAGTTAATACTAAATTAGCTCACTTACACATGTGTCATCAAATACGCAACTCGTTGAAAGCATGTCGAAAAACCTGAACTTTTTAACGAAAGCGTTACTTATTACACAAAGTGTTCACTTCAAGCATGCCCAGAATGCTGTTTTATGAAATACTCCGCTGTGAAGGAATCAGGTAAATATAGGGATAGTTATGCGCCACCTTTCTATAGCGCTCAAGATCAAGCTGGGTTATGCCATCTGCTTGCTCTTTTTCGTCATTTCAGGCTTTGTGAGTTACAAAGGTATCCAAACCTTGTCGAACGGCTTCAGCCAATACAGTGAACTCAGCCATAAAGCGACACTCTCAGGCAACATTCAAGTGCACTTTCTTCAGATGCGTTTAGCCTCTGGACGTTACTTAAAGTCATTGGATGAACAGTACGAAACGAATTATCAATCAAGTAAACTCGCGATTGATGATCTGCTCAACAACTTAATTCAATCCACCACCAAAACCGATAGCCTAGCTAGCTTGCAGCTCGTGCAAGACAGCGTGGCGGCCTTTGATGTGGCTTATGGATCAATGAAACAAAGTGAGATCCTCATTGACCAACTGGTAAACGTTGAGATGGTCAAACGCGAAACCAACGCACTGAGAGCTGCTCAGAGCTTGTTGTATGAGTCTTACAATAACAACGATCCAAACGCGAGCTTATACGCGGGCATGTTGATGGAGAACTTCCTCGCCGCCAAGATCACAGTGCTGAGCTACTCAAACAACAACGACCTTAAAACCTATGAAGCTGGTAAAGACATTTTTGAATATGCTCTACCAGGTATCGAAGGCGATATTGAATCTCTCAAATCATCACCTTATCAAAGTGAGCTGATTGAAGACTTCTCGAACCAACGTAAAGCGTATGCAAAAGGCTTTGAGCAAGTTCATCAACAGATGATTGAGAACACGCAAAGAACCGCTACCCTCGCCTCTATTGGTGATAGCTTAGCGATTGCGGTCGCGGATGCTCAAAGTATTCTCGAGCAGCAGAAGCAAGCGCTCACGCCAGTGCTACAAGCCAGTGAGAAGCGATCGATTCAAATCATCATCTTGCTAACGGGTGTCGCTTTGGTTATCGGTATGACGAGTGCCGTGTTGGTCACTCGCTCTATCACCAAGGGTATTGCACAAGTTAAGCAGATCACCAATGAGCTTTCTCAAGGTAACCTGAATGTTGAAGTAAACATTGAGAGCAAGAACGAGATTGGCGAGCTACTAACGAACATGGAGATCACCATTGAATCTCTGCGCGATATTGTTGGTCAAGTGAACCGCTCTAGCGTGCGTATTGGCGAGATGTCCAAATCACTCAATCAAGTGACCAATAACAGCTCGACTAACGCAACACAGTTGAACAGTGAAATGATGAACATCTCATCCGCGGTTGACCAACTGGCTTCAAGCACATCAGAAATTGCTTCAAGTGCTAACCACGCCTCTCAAGTCGCAAATCAAGCGACCGAGAATGTGGCTATGGGACTTAAAGAAGTAGACAAGACACTGCATGAAATTGGCAGCGCCGATGAAAGCATGCAAGTCAGCAGCCAGAAAGTGACCGACCTACACAAAGAGTCGATGAACATTGGTGCCATTCTTGAAGTAATCAAAGGCGTTTCTGAGCAAACCAACCTACTAGCGTTGAATGCCGCCATTGAAGCCGCTCGTGCGGGTGAACAAGGTCGTGGATTTGCAGTAGTAGCCGATGAAGTAAGAACCTTAGCTAAGCGTACTCAAGATTCGGCAAGCCAGATTGATGAACTCATCACCTCGCTACAACGTGGTGCTAAAGATGCATTAGAGTCTATCAAAGAGAGCCACAGCACGGTTTCCGATGCTTCAACTCAGGCACAACAAGCTTCTCAGAACTTGCATGTGATCAACCAACATATCCAAGATTTGAATCAAGCCAACAGCCAAATCGCAATATCCGTCGATGAGCAGGATTGCTTAACAAAATCACTAGGTGAAAACGCGCAAGGGGCCAATACCATCTCGCAAAGTAACCAAGAGTCTGTGAGCAGCATTTCAGGTGCAGCGAGCGACTTAACTGAAGTTGCTCATCACCTAGAGAGCCAAGTGAATCGATTTAGAACTTAGCTAAACCAGACTTAACACAACTGGCGTAGTTCCGAATCAGAATAAAAAGCCCCCTACACATAAGTGTCGGGGGCTTTTCGTTAAGTTAAGAGCTATAAGTTAAGCTCTTGTCTCTAGATTAAGCTTACTGAATCTTCAAACGTTGAATCAGAGTCTCTTCGTCTAACTGGTATAACTCATCAAGCAAATTCATTTGCAAGCTACCCGGACCGCGTGAGTTTTCAGCTGCGATTTCACCAACCACGCCTAATACTGCCGCAGCAGCCAAACCACTTTCATCACCAACAGCTGCAAATGCTCCCGTCAATGCGGTTAAGGTACAACCCATGCCTGTCACATACGGCATCATTGGGTGTCCATTATTTAAGGTCACCACGCTGTCTTTAGTGACAACGTAATCTGTCTCACCGGAAATCACCACATTTGCACCGTATTCAGCCACTAAACATTGCGCTGCGCCTAATGCTGCATCACTGCTATCTAACGCATCAACACCTTTGCTTTGTGCTTGCTCGCCCGCAAGAGCAATAATCTCAGACGCATTACCACGAATGATCAACTTGTCAGCTAAGCGTGCAATTTCACGAGAAGTCTCGGTACGCAGCGTACTTGCACCACAACCCACAGGATCAAGCACCACAACCTTGTTGTTCGCATTCGCTTGTTCAACAGCAAAACACATTCGTGGTGTCCAAACGCTGTCGAGCGTGCCGATGTTGATCACCAAAGCGCCAGAGAAAGACATCATCTCTGCCAGTTCTTGCTGTGAGTGCGCCATGATAGGCGAGGCGCCAATCGCCAATAACGCATTGGCCGTGTTGTTCATCACAACGTAGTTGGTGATGTTCACAACCAACGGTTTTTGCTCTCGTACTGCGTGCAGCGATTGGATGATTTGTTCAGTTAGCATAGGTTAATCCTTATTCGTGAAAGTCGCTTTTAAGCCGCTGTCGAGTCATCAACTGCATTCAGACCTTGCTGCCAGAAAGCCACTTCCATACGTGTTGCGGTTTTGAAGATATGAACGATGTTCTGACCGCGCTCGCTGTTAATATCAATTTCAGCCAGCAGCTGATTGAAATACTCTGCGCCCGTTGCCACGCCAGATTGGAACTCTTCTCCGCCGTAAAGCTGCAGCCAGCTCGCGTATGGGTTGCCTTCCAAAACAGTATCGCTGCTTTCTAATAGCGCTTTACCAATCACAGCATAACCAATTGAACACGGAGCCAATGCCGCATAAAGATCGACAATATCACCTGTCATACCCGCATCTAGAACGTAGCGTGTGTAAGCCACAGTGCCGAAATCTTCAGGTTCATTTTCCAAGTCAGATTCCGTTAAACCCCACTGACCACAGTAAGTCACGTGGTGTGAAATTTCAGAATCTAACAGCGCATGAACACTTGGCAATGCACGACGCATGTCAGCCAAGGTTTTGGCTTTGTAAATCGCTAACGCGTATGCACGGGCATACTGTTTTAAGAACAGAAAATCTTGCTTCAAATAATGCAGAAAACACGGCTGAGCGAGAGTGCCATTTGCCAGCGTTTTAACAAAATCATGCTCGGTGTAGTCTTGCCAATCTTGCTGACAGGCTTGGATTAAGTCTTGGTATTTCATGAGATTCCTTAGTCAAAAGTCGGTACGTAATCAACGGCTTTTGGTAGTGATTTGATAATGCCTTTGTCGAACATGAACTGCGCGTAATCATCGTAACGCTTCATATCGACTGCAGAAGGGCGAAGTGCAAAACGAGTCAGTGTGTCGTTCCATGCGCGTTGGTTAAGTTCGTTATTCAACGTATCTGGTGAATACGCCACAAACTCACTCCATGAAGCTTGTGGGTGGTTCACAATGTAAGTGGTTGCTTGCTCAAGTGCTTTGTTGAATGCTTTGATGGCTTCGTCATCATGTTTCTTTGCGTTCGCCACAAAGATCAACTCGTCGTAAGCTGGCACACCGTGCTCTTCAGGGAAGAACGCTTTTGCTTTAAAGCCTTCAAGGGCTAGCTGGTTAGTTTCGAAGTTACGTAAGCCACCCCAGATTGCGTCTACCTTGCCTGATGCCAGTGAAGACGACAGTGCCCAACCGACATTGATGGTTTGCACGTCGGTAAACTCAACATTTTCCTGAGCCAGCATGGTGCCGATCGTCGCTTCTTCGTTACCCGCGATCGCGATACCAATCTTCTTGCCTTTCAGATCCGCTAACGAATCGTTCTTGCCATTATCCAGTACCATTAGTGTGTTCAGTGGTGTCGCGATAAGGGTTGATGCACGAACTAGAGGCAACCCCGCCGCCACATCCATGGTTAAACTTGGTTGGTAAGTGACTGCGAGGTCGACCTTACCGGCTGCAACCAATTTTGCAGGTGTGCTTGGGTCAGCAGGCTCTTGGATTTCAACCTCTAGGCCTTGGTCAGCAAAGTAACCACGCTCTTGAGCAATCACAATTGGGCCGTGGTTCGGATTCACAAACCAATCCAACATCAGTGTCAGTTTCTTTTGTTCAGAATCCGCCAATGCATGACCTGAAACTAGCGAAGCAAGCAGTGCCACTGCACCTACCAATTTGGTATTTTTCATAGTTAACCTTTCCTTTTGAATATTATTATTGTGTTTATCGAACTAATTTCTAACTAGGTGTTGTTTAGATAAATAGCCTTGAGCGAAGCTTTATTAAACAAAGAGTTATTGAGCGAACCATCACTGGTTTTCCCAAGGGATAGCTTTTTTGAGTAACTTATCTGTGATGAAGTAAAGCGAGATAGACAGCACCGCCAAGATGAATAAGGCCGCAAACATCTCATCGATAATCATGCGTGCGTTGGCTTGCAGCATTAGGTAACCCAGCCCTTCACTCGAACCCACCCACTCGCCGACGACTGCGCCAATTGGAGCAATCACCACAGCCACACGAATGCCAGATGCCAGTGTTGGCAGCGCAGCAGGTAGCTGGATATAACGCAGTAGTTGCCATTTCGATGCGCCCATCGTCTTAGCGAGGTCAAGATAACCCGTCGGTGTATTACGTAGGCCGTCATAACAACAAGTGGTCACGGGGAAGAAGATTATGATCGCCGCCATCACCACTTTTGAAGCGATGCCATAGCCAAGCCACAGCATCAGTACTGGTGCAATCGCGAATACAGGAATCGCTTGGCTAGCAATTAAGATAGGCAACAACCAGCGTTTCAGCGGTTCGAATATCAACATCTGCAAGGCGAAAAACAGCCCCATAGACAAACCCAGTAAAAGCCCAAGTAAGATCTCTTGCGCGGTCACCCAAGTGTGTTTGAGTAATACATCGTAGCGTTCAATCAGCTTAAGGAAGACTTCTGCGGGAGCTGGCAGAATGAAGCTTGGCATCTCGAAGATAACCACCACCATTTGCCATAAACCAAGAATCACAGCACTGCTGATAAGCAAACGCATCACGGGGTTCATCTGACGAGGATGTGTTGTGCTAGCTTGCGTGTTAGCTGAACGAGCCACAGCTTCACTTCGCGTTAGATCATTCATAATCACGCTCCAACTGCTCTAAGATCGCTTGTTGTAACTCAGCACATTCACCATCTAACACTCTTGGTGTGAGGGTGTTAGGCACAGATAATGACTGGGCACTCGCAGGCGTGCCTTGTAACACATACAAGTTATCCGCCAAACGCACCGCTTCTTGTGGATCATGGGTAATCAACACAACGGTTTTATCTCTTAACAGTTCACACGCTAAGCTCTGTAACTTGTGTCTTGTTACCGCATCCAGCGCTGAGAAAGGTTCGTCCATCAGCACGACAGGCCTGTCTTGCATTAAAGTACGAGCCAAAGCAACACGTTGGCGCATACCGCCAGACAACTGATCCGGCATGGTATCTGCGTAATCAACCAAACCAACCGATGCTAGCAATTCCAATGCTTGGTGAGTTTGAGCTTGTTTATCGGATGCTTGGCTTTGATGCTTGTCTGCGGAATTTTGAAAGCGATGGCTCAGACACACGTTGTCGATTACCGACAACCATGGCAGTAATAAATCTTGCTGCGCCATGTAAGCGATGCGATCGGTTAGAGGCCGTTCATCAGACGTTGCCAATGTGCCCTGCCATTCAACTTTGTCATCGAGTAAACCTGCTAGGTATCGCAATACCGTGGTTTTCCCGCAACCACTGCGACCAAGCAGCACTGTCCACTTACCTGCGCTTAAATTAAGTGACAGTCCCGACAGGGTCGCGCGCTCGCTATCTCGGTAACGCAGCGTCGCATTGCTAAGTTGAACACCAATCGTATTAACGGACATTACCGTGTCCAGCGAAGAAGTGGTTTACCGGGCCATGACCTTGACCGACTTTCAATTCGTCAGCATGGGCAATCGCGCGTGAAATGTATTGTTTACCTAGGTCGACAGCCTCTGGGAGCGTGTTGCCTTGAGCCAAGAAAGAAGCGATAGCAGAAGAGAGCGTACAACCCGTGCCATGAGTGTTTTTGGTAGGAAAACGCTTCGCGCTAATCAGAGCAGATGTGGTTAGTAGAATCAGTAAGTCGTTACTGTTTTCATCTTTCTCCAAGTGACCGCCTTTTAGCAGCACTGCTTTAGCACCTAAGGCGCGCAGGTCTTCAATCATATCCTGCATTTCCGCTTCGCTTTCAGGCACAGCTTTACCGGTAAGTGCTGCGCCTTCTGGCAAGTTAGGCGTAATGATGTCTGCGAGCGGAATCAGCTCTTGTTTTAACGTAGTAATAGCCGAGTTTTCTAGAAGAAGGTCGCCACTTGTCGCGACCATTACAGGGTCAATCACTAAGTGTTTTGGTTGGTATTGTTTGATCTTGTCAGCAACGACTCTGATGATTTGCGAGTCCGCCAACATACCGACTTTTACCGCCACGATATTCAGATCGGTGAACACCGCATCTAACTGGCTGGCAACATGCTCAAGTGAGATTGGAAAAATGGCGGAAACGCCTTGAGTGTTCTGGGAAGTAATAGCGGTAATTACCGAACAAGCGAAACTACCCGTTGCAGACATGGCTTTAATATCCGCTTGAATACCTGCGCCGCCGCCACTATCAGAACCCGCAATGGTCAAAACAATCGGAGTATTGATTGAAGAAGATTGGTTTTCTGGTGTTTGAGTGCTGCTAAGTGATACTTGAGAATTGGAATGCTGTGTCATGGTCGCTCCTACTGTCTAAAAGACGTAAGAGAACCGAACTTTGGCCGCAAAGAGAGTGTGGAGGTGAAACCAATGAGAGATCATTGTTGAACCACGTAGGCAAAGTAATCATAGTTCCCTACGCCAGTGTTAACTGAATCAGGTTCAACGGGTCTCGAATAACGATCTCAGCAAATACCAATTAAGGTAGATGCCCCCCGACTATTGATAACGATAGTAACAGCACTCTCGCAACTGAGATACTCATTTTATTCAATTATAAGAATCACGCATGAATTTAATTCAATTAATCTCGCTTTAACAAATACTTATAACGGCTTTTTAGTCGGTTGAGATTGGATGAATAAACACATCACTATCAATAACATACCTAGCCATCCAACCAATGGAATCAGCTCACCCACAATACACACGGCCAATACGGCGGCAACAACTGGCTCAAGCAAGGTAATTAAGTTTGCGCTACTTGCTGTGACATGGCGTAGCCCAAAACTGAACGCGATATAACCCAAACATTGAGGAAGTAACACCAAGTAACTCACCACTAAAATGTTGGTATTCGACGCGAACAGGTTATCCCCTGTGAACCACAGCGTTGGCAGTAATAACACCGCTCCTAATCCAAATATGCTGCCCATCGCCGCTTGCGACTTAATGCCTTCGTCTATCAAAGCTTTTGTCGCCCACGAATAAATGGCGTAACACAACCCAGCAACCAACCCCAGCCCAATGCCCAAAAGCTTTAGGTCATCGCCAGAATCACTCGTCGATGATGATTCTGAAAATACCAGTAACCCAATACCAACCGCACCAATAGCAAAGCTCATGAGCCAACGCTTGTTGATATTATTCTTTTTGCTAATAAGACACTCTAGAAGTGCAGAAAAGAACGGCGCAGTAGCTATCGACACCACCGTCCCCATCGCGACACCCGATAATTTCATTGAAGAGTAGAAAGCCAAAGGATAAATAGCCAGAGCCAGCGCACTCGCCGCTAACAGCTTTTTGTTGAGCAAAAGCTTATCAAGTGAAGATAAGATCTTTCGATACGCCAAGGCCGCCTGTATTAAGCCGCCGACGCCCATTGAAAAAGCACCAATCGCTAATGGGCTGAGATCAGGCGCAAAGCTTGCGGCTGTACCTGTCGTGCCCCATAAAACAGATGCAAACACGATAGCTAAAGTGCCTGTTTGGAATTCGTTAACGCGATTGATGGCAAGATTCATTGCTATTACCTAGTCTATTTTCATTTCTGAAATAGATAATAGTGAACATACTTTGGTTTTAGTTTGCAGAAAGGACGCTATTCTTGTTTTGAAAGACTCTCTTTCATCGAGCCCAAAAACGCCCTTGGAGACATGCCAAAGTGCTGAGAGAAGCGTCGACTGAATGCAGAGAGGTCACTATAACCCACATTTTCTGCGACCAATTGAACGGGTAAATCGGTATGGCTTAGCAAGGCTTGTGCTTTCTCCATACGGTAGCGAGTGATGTACTTAAGCGCACTGATTCCAATACACTCTTTAAAGCGTTTCTTAAATTGAGTGGGGCTCAAACATGCCGTTTCTGCAAGCTGAGAAATAGAGAGAGGTTGGGCGTAATTATCCGCAATGAGCCTTTGTACCGCGCGAATACGAGGGTCGATACTTTTACTCACTTCTTGTTGCTCTAGCAGCAGTGAAAACACATCTAAGATGGATGATTCAATGCCACTGTCGACTTGATATTCCAACTGCTTTTCAACAAACAGCAAGAAGCTCATTAAAGGTGGCGTTATGGTGAAAACCGAGAGCTCATGCTCTAACAAGTGCTGCGGTAACTCCACCATATCCGCAACAATAAACCGTGCTGCTTCATCCGCTTTAAACGCATGCGCTGTGGTGACCGGAATCACCACACATTCACCGACAGAAACCTTGCCAACATACCCAACCATTTCAATGCTAATACTCCCTTGAATCGGCAGCACCAGTTGATGGTAGCCATCATGGGCATGAGTATTGAATTGCTTGGTGTAAGATCGAATGCTTAAGCTAGATTTCATGAGCAACGCCGGAGTACATTTCGCTAGGTTAAAGTAATAGAGACAACGTTACATTATCACTTCCCTAGAGTCACACTCAATGCTCATCAAATTCATGTCAATTAAGTGACGTGATCAAAAACGGCCTCTAAATGAGAGGCCGTTTTTATAAAAAATCGTCATTTACATTAAGGTTAGAATGACACTTGGCTGTCTTGACCTACGGTGACTTGCACGCCATTTTGAGCTTCGTATATTGCGAAGCCATCTGCAACCGGATCAACATTGTCTTCATCACTGTCATGCTGCGCAGTACAGGTATAGCCTAATGAGTAACTGCCAGGATCAATGAAGCCCAGAGAGAACTCATAGTTAGTCTGTGCTTCATTTATTGCCACTGACGCTGAAGTAATCGGTTTCACTTCATCACTGCCGCCAATCGGAGCCATGTCAGCTTGTTCAACATTACCTTCATACAAGTAGACCGACTGAACAAATGTATTATCACCACCGTTACAAGTGTCATAAGTAGAAAGAGCTACAGTGCCTTCAATGTTTCCTGTCTCAACCGTATTGATAAGGCTTGCAGACGTTCTTTGAATGGTGTAATCAGGGAAGGTCGAACTGTTCTTTAGGCCACGTCGAAGATCGAACTCGACAACAAAATCGTTACTTTGTTGGTTCACATTAAATGAGTTATTGAAGTAAAGCACGCCAGCGTTATCTTCTTTACCCACACCTTGAGGGCACGCACCTTCGCCTTTCACCGTTAACTCATGGGTCGTATCATCGTTTTCTATCACGTAGGATGGATCTGTTGGATGATCGCCGTCATTTGCGAACACACACAACTTATAACTGCCTACCGGAATGACCTCATTTTCAATCAAAGGAAGCGCATCGCTGCCTTGGTAATCCAACAAATTCACACTTAATGGAATAGGGTCCTCACCATCTGGCAATGGATCGCCATTTTCATCAACGTAATCGCCGTTTTCGTCCGTTTTATACACATCATAAATCAGTGGCGAACCTCCCCCTTGAGGAAGTAAAGCCACCTTGCTGAATGTCACCGTCACATCTTTAACATCATCGACGGGCGCATCACTCACGCTCAAGGTAATGGGTGTCGTGCTGCTTGATGAACCTGAATCACCGCCGCAACCCACAAGCCCAGCCAGCACAAGGCTCGCTAAAGCGGTTTCCTTTAAATACTTCATAACTCATTTCCTATAAATCACTGCTCAATGAAGGGCTTAGTTTTTTGCCCTCTTATTCTTTTCCTTAATGTGACTCATAGACAAACCGCGCTTATGGCCCAAATCGGTTAGCCCTATTATTTAGGGCTTTCTTCATCCAAAAACTCTGTTCATCAAGGTGCACATATCAGGTCGCACATAGGTTAATTAATTCTAGTAAGTAAATTGTCAGTAGTAACGCATATTTGGCAAGGTTGCTGTCAATTGTGTTGAAATAGTCGTTGAGTAGATAATTGGAGGCTGGGATTGAAAGCAACTTGATCAAAGTGAATAATCGCCACCAAGATCAAAAAAGGCCGTTAAGACAGCCTATTGCTGAACTTAAACGACCTTTTCATTGAATTTTGATTGAGCTAAGACGATATCAGCTCATTCAAACTCACTTATTTTTGAAGTTGCTCTTTAGCGGCTTCAACCTTAGAAAAATCTAGGCCAAGCTCTTCAACTGCTTCTTTGATTAGCGCAGGGTTTTGCATTACCTGACCCATCAGCATTTGAAGCTTATCTTGTGGTAAACCAAGTTGGCTGATTGTCGCCATTGCTGCAAGAGGGTTCTCGGTCAACGTCTTGAATATCTCGCTGATCTGCTCGTCGCTGATATTGTTCTCTTTCAACATTGCTAAAATCGGGTTCATTTTTTTGCCTTTGAAACACTAAATTAAGTAGGAGCACAGCATACCATCTAGCTGTGCTCGATTGTACTAACAACTTAGGCTTTGCTCTTACGAGACTTACTCAGCCCTAACAAAAACGATGTTTAGGCTTAACGAGATTCCAGCGGGTAAGAACGGTAGCTCCACATACCATACGTTCTCAGTGCGTCACGGTAGATGCCTAGAAGCTCACCACTGCTCGCTTTCTTAAGATCTTCTAGCGGCTTATCTGGGTAAGAAACCGTATCGAAGGTAATGCCCTGAGGGCCAGTTTGCCAGCTAGCAATTTCAAACAGAGTTTGACCACGACGAACATGGCTTGCCGAGCTGATAATGGTCGCGTGTTTAATATCATGACGAGCAAGCGCGTAGCTACTGAACAAGGCATTGCCTACTGTGCTGGTCGCGTAGTTCTCTTCAATGATGCGGTCTTTGCTTACCCCTTTCTCGATAAGCCAATCCGCCATTAACTTACCTTCAGTCTTATGGTTCTTCGGCACGCCACCCGTTAACACGATCATCGCTTCTGGGTTCGCTTTAGCCATCGCCAATGTTGTCTCAAGACGCTCAATCAAGATCTGGTGCATTGAGCCGTCTGGGTTAAGCGCGTAGCCCAATGTAACGATCGCACCATGATCATCGAGCAAGCCTTTATCCGCAGACTCTTTCAGTGGTGTTTCTAACACGCGATCAACCGTTGCAAAAATACGTTTGATGTCTTCTGCCTTGCCCTTGTTTAAGCTTTCCAGTTTCTCCATGTGCTTGTTAGATTCACTGTCATTGCCTTCAAATCGCTGCCAAACCGCTAAATACGCATGCAAGTCGACATCGTCTGGGGCAACTGTCAGCGCTTGCTCAAACAGCTCAATAGCGCGCTCTGCATTCTTGTTGTAGATCTGAGCGTTCGCTGCCGAGATAAGCAAATCAGTACGGTAAGGTTCTAGCTGGTAAGCTTCTAACAATCGGTTAGTCACAATTTCCATGTTACTTGGCATTTTGGCCGTGAAGCCCGCGTGAGAAATTCTTGCCGGAGACTTAAACGCCTGCAACGCATCAAGAAGTAATTGGTCGACAACTTGTCGCTTAGTCACCAACTGCGCGTAATCTGCAGAAGCCTGTACTGCGCCATCGTTAGCTGCAAAAGAAAATGGGGTTGCGCCAAAAGCCAGCATGCCACCAAGAGCGAGGGCGATTATGTTCTTTTTCATGGAAAGATCCTGTGTCGTTAAGTGTTCACATCAGATTTGCTCACCAATGTAAGTCCCTAAGATTAAAAAACCGTGAAGCACACCTTAATCTCTAACGTTTATATTCATTTGTTGCATAAGGTGTGGCAGCAGATCACGATTTTGAACTTACCAGTAAGCCTGTATATCCAGATAATTCTGGTATAAAGCAGTACTCAACAGTTATGTTGGAATATCTGACTGCAGATTCCATACACCCTATCCCGCCACAAACCACCCATGACAAATCCGAACTCCGCATAAAACAACGTATCAAAGAAGCAGCTTTAAGCTCATTTTTTCAACGACTTAAAATCCAACACATCAAATAGCTCGATTCTATTCTCGCTCAAATAACGAAGTTTTGAGCACATAGATTTAAAACACGCATCAACCGATTTTCAAATAATTTAAAATCAATTATTGAACGATCGTTCAAGTGGTGCTTTAATGAATTACCAATACAAGGAGTTACCTCATGCTTAAGTTCTATTTTCACCAAACACCAAACCCAATGAAGATCGCTCTGTTTCTAGAAGAGACAGGCCTAGATTTTGAACTCGTTCCCGTTGATACCTTAAAAGGCGAACAACACACGCCGGAATATCGCTTAATAAACCCGAACGGAAAAACGCCAGCCATTGAAGACGAAGGACAACGCGTATTCGATTCAAACGCCATCCTTCTGTACCTATCAGAGAAAACAGGCAAGCTTGGCGGACAACCAGAAGACAGAGCAGAACTTCTATCTTGGATGATGTTTATTGCGAGTGGCCTTGGCCCATACTCCGGCCAATCGGTACACTTCCGCCATGCTGCGCCAGCAGGGCTAGACTACGCTGTGAACCGTTACCTACGCGAAGCACAACGTCATTACGAAGTGCTAGAAAAGCATATGGAAGGTCGTGAATTTATCGTCGGAAATCAGTACACCATTGTCGATGTCGCTGCATGGGGTTGGATTGATAAAGCACCTGTCGTGCTTGGTGAAGAAGGCTTAGAACCTTACCCGAACTTGAAGCGTTGGTTTAACGCCATCAACACTCGACCAGCCGCACTACGTGCCCGCGAGACCGGCAAAGACGTTGAATTTAAAACCGAACGTGATGAAGAAGCGAAACGAGCACTGTTTCCTTCGAATTATGCGAAGTAAAAGAAGTAAAGTCTGATAATAAGGCTCAGTAGTAATCTGCTGGGCCGTTTACTTCACCTTGATTACTCATGAATAACCAACCCGTCCCTTCTAGTTCAAAAATCTCTACCCTGATTTCATGCCCTAACCTACGTATTGAATAAGAGACCTCAAAGCCATAAGTAACTGTTACAAGTCATGAAATACGGATTTAGATCTACTGGATACGAGTTCATAATGATATTCTATATATCATTAAATATTTCATAGGCTTTGAAACGAGCCTTTAAGTCAATCTAAGAGTGGTTTGTATATCATGGACATCGAGCACGATGGCACTACATCCATTGTCGATAAGGAAGTTCATCAGGCGGTGAGTGGCACGTACTTAGTGGATATGGACTGTCTACTCTCGCTAAACGATACTCAGCGTTTGCCATGCAAGAAATTAGCAATCAGGTTTAATGGCTCGACTCTAACAGTTGAAGAAGATGAGGTAAGGGTTGTGGGTAGAGTTGCGTTGGTGATGTTGAGAAAACAAATCAATCAAACCTTCAATAATAAATATATTAATTGAAACTACTACCTGGTTGGTGCACTACTAACAACAAATTATTTTATAAAAATCGAGATTAAAAATGACACTTCAATTTTCAGTTAAAAATCTTGGGAAAATAAAAGACGCTAATATTAATGTAAGCCCTTTGACGATAGTTACTGGCCAAAACGCCACGGGAAAGAGTTTTTTTACTAAAGCCCTTTATTCTATCTTCCGAATGATCGAAGATAGCTCAGCTACGGATTCCATAGGACGGTATGCAACCGAGGCTGTCAGGGTTAATGCTGAACAATTAAATAAATTATTAGAATGCATCGAAGACTCAGAAAGTAAAGTTGAACTATCTACGTTGCTTTTTGACATGCTGATTGGTAATAAAGAAAAAATTGATGAAATTTTTGACATTTCCTCCCGGTATCGAAAAGGTGATGAAAAAAAAGCTTTAGAAGAAATATACCTAATTACCAAAGAACTAATAGAAAAAGTAGACTTCCCTAAAAATCCTTTGAATACTAGTACTACCTCGAAAGCACTTGAAGGCCATAGAGTTCTCGAATTAATAGATAATAAAGTCACTATTAAAGAAGGACAGTATGATTCGAGTTTAGAGCTCTTACGCCTATATTTCTTAACGTATTGTAGCCACATCGTTCTCATTTTCATTGAGTCGATTGCTAGTCACCTTGCCCTCCAAGCCAACTTCGAGAATAACTTGAAAAATGAGCTTCTTGACAACTTTCAAGTCCAATCTTTAACTGAAATTCAAAGTCGAGAGAAAACATCCATCTCATGTTCAGGTTTGTTTGAAGTCGAGATAGCAAACAATGAAATAGATGCGACAGTTGTTGATAACGACGATTTAACTCTATTTAGACATAAACCCAAGTCCGTATTTTTCGAGTCACCTGCATATTGGAGAGTCAGAGAAGCATTACTTTCTGCCAAACGTAATTCAGAAAAAGGACAACTGACTGGTGCACCGAAATATTTCTTTGATTTGGAATATGATATTACGCGCAAGAGCACCGAAGAAATATTTCTAAGTAGCGTATACGATGATTTAAAAAACGAACTTGGTGGAGAGTTTAAGATATCAACTAGTAATATTAGCTTCGTAGAAAACTCAAATCAAAACGAAATATCTAAGAATTTAGTATCCTTCGGTATGACAAATTTGGGCATGGTGAATGCTCTAATCAAAAACAATGTCATAAAAAAAGGCAGTTACGTATTTATTGATGAGCCAGAAACTAATTTACATCCAGATTGGCAAGTTCTAATGATTCGTTCTTTAGTCGCTCTTTCAAAAGCAGGCGTGAATGTAATCATCACTACCCACAGTACCGAAATCCTGAAATATATCGAAGTCGCCTTTTCTAAAATTAAAGAAGACGATGGCGAAGAAAAAGTTAAAGAACTTCTATCAATTAACTACTTAGATACTGATGGTACTTCACTTGAGTTTGATAGCGAGTGTCCTATTGAACAAACCAAAGAAGCGCTTCTAGAGTTAAGTTCACCATTCCTAAAGCTATATATGGAGGGCGCGTAATTGGACATAGAACTAGACCAGTTTTTAGAACCTATTGCCCATAAAAAAGGGGATGCTAGAAGAGGTTTGGCCGCTATCGAACAAGCCGAAGCTAAGGCTTATGCACTAGATAACGATGAAGGCTTAGGAGTTCGCCTTGGGTTCAAGGCAAATATGATGAGTAGAGCCGATTACATTCACTTTGGTGAGAAGGTAGTTACAATCATTGAAGCCAGTGACTTCAAGGACCAATTTTTAGTTTGTGAGAAAGAATTAGAGCGACTAAAAAAAGAAGACCTCGAAATATATAAAGCAGAGAACCCTAATGAAAATAGGATACAAAGACTGACGGAAACCACTAAAGGGCGAACTAAACCACTAAGAAAGATTGCATACAAGCCACTCAAAGCGGAAGTAATGCAAAAGTGGTGCGGTTCAATCGCGATTTCCGAACGGTTAGGTCGTTTCCATAAATGGGAGCAGTGCCCAAACTATCGGTACCTAATTTTGTGTACGGATGGCACAGACGTCCAAGTGATGAATAATTTCTTATCCGTAGTTCAAGGGTTTTGTAATACGGCGGCTATCTTCACTACTAGCCAGTTAAAGCTATAGATTAAAGCCTCAAATCGAGGCTTATCCACAACGAGAGAAAAACTAATGAGTCCAATTGATAAAATTGTTGAAAGCGACTTTACTACTTCCAGCAAAGGTTTATTGACACTATTCATTATTGGCGTTATTAAGCTCGTTATTGGTATCGAATTTACTAGTAGTACGATATCCATTCCTTGGTTGCCCACAGTAGAGTTTACCTCACTAGACAATATTATATTTTTGTACTGGTGCTTAGTTGGCTATGCCATTTTCCGATATTCACTTCACCACTTACCATCTTATCGAAAATTAAAACTCGAAGCTTTAGCTGAAGCTTTAAAACCAGGAAACATTGGAAACGACTTCGTTCAAGAGTATATATTCCCTGGGGCAAAAATATACTCCTGCGATATAGAAACTCCTACGCCCGAAGGTAACAAACCTAAGATTAGAATAGACATTCGTGACAGTGATGGTGGTCTTGCAAGTCGATTTGAGTTCGTTTATTCACTCACGTATAAATTACAATATATTGAAGGTACAATTAATCCGGAATTTAACTCTACCGAAATAGACGCCTTTGGTGAAAAAGTAATTAGCTTCTGGGGGTTATTTAACTATGTTGATGAGGATGGATATGATACGTATAAAACTCAGGTAATACGTAATCCAATTGCTTTGATTCGTCTCAAACTTTTCACATTTATACATTACGTTAAAATATTGTTTTCCGATTTAAGAGTGTTTGATCTCTCTTTCCCAATAATTTTAAACCTTGGTTTGTTCTTTTATTGGTTACCTAAACTAGAAAATTTGATACTGCCATCTTTCCGTTAAGTCCCTAATAACCATTAATCCTACGTTGGTACTCTGGCAACTCAATAGATTGTTCATGCTTAACGTTTAAGCTCACTCTCTCAATACCAAAAATCGATGGATCGCAGGCAATGCTAAAGCTGCCTCTATCAAAAAGAACATGATGATTGGGACATAAACATATTATATTGTTCAGTGAATCTGGACCGTTGTATGGGCGCATTACAGGCTTGATATGTGCTCCCTTTGCATAATACCCTTCCTTTACTTGTAGAGCTTTACACTACATACTTGGCATTGATACTGATACACTTCAAGAGCGATAATTCTGGCTCGAACAAATCACACAACGACGTGAGAACTATACTTCCGTTGTTTATCATCTTCCTTAGCTGACCTTTCACCATACTTAAGTTGCTTTGTATATTTTCTAGTCTTCTAGATACGAAACGTCATATTTATGGCCACTGAAACCTTTCTCTTCCTAAGGGAAGGTTAGAAAACATAACCCGCCTCAACACAACCCAAACATATCGTTTTTCCCACCTTGTTCAAGGCCTTTGAGCTGATGGTGCCTTGGTTCTCCACCGAACAATAAAATATATAACTTGCGGCCTCGATACGTCCCCACTACATAGTGGTCTGTTTTGTATGACGCACTCGACTTCGATTAAGTCAAAACACGATTTTGTAATATCCCCCAAACAAAAAAGAGCCGCTAAAAAGCGGCTCTTGATTTTCAAACTATTCGAATTCGTTCAGATTACTCTTTACCGAATACGTTGTTCTCTTGCTCTTGTACACGGATGAAAGTCGTACGCTTAGTTAGCTCTTTAAGCTTTGCTGCGCCTACGTATGTACAAGTTGAACGTACACCGCCAAGGATGTCAGAAATTGTGTTGTGAACAGAGCCACGGAACGGAAGAAGTACAGTTTTACCTTCTGCAGCACGGTACTTAGCAACACCACCTGAGTGCTTGTCCATAGCCGACTGAGAAGACATGCCATAGAACTTCATGTATTGCTTACCGTCTTGCTCTACAACTTCACCGCCTGACTCAGAGTGACCAGCTAGCATGCCGCCTAGCATTACGAAGTCAGCACCGCCGCCGAATGCTTTAGATACGTCACCCGCACATGAACAACCACCGTCACCGATGATCATGCCGCCAAGGCCGTGTGCCGCGTCGCCACACTCGATGATTGCAGAAAGTTGAGGGTAACCTACACCTGTTTTAACACGAGTAGTACAAACTGAACCAGGGCCGATACCAACCTTAACGATGTCTGCGCCCGCTAGGATTAGCTCTTCAACCATGTCACCTGTTACAACGTTACCAGCAGAGATAACTTTGTTCGGGAATTCTGCACGTACTTTTTGTACGTACTCAACTAGGTGCTCTGAGTAGCCGTTAGCGATATCAATACAGATAAATACGAAGTCTTCGCTAAGCGCCATGATTTGCTTAGTTTTCTCAAACTCAGCTTCAGATGTACCTGTTGATACAAATACGTTGTTCAGTGTTTTCTTGTCTGCTGTTTTAGCGAACTCAGCCCACTGCTCTACTGTGTAGTGCTTGTGTACTGCAGTCATAACACCGTGCTCTGCTAGAGCAGCTGCCATTTCAAAGCTTGCTACCGAATCCATGTTAGCTGCAATTACTGGAGTACCAGACCATTGACGACCGCTATGCTTGAATGTAAAATCGCGGGTTAATTCAACTTGAGAACGGCTTTTAAGGGTAGAACGCTTCGGACGGAAGAGTACATCTTTGAAACCTAACTTAAGTTCTTGTTCGATACGCATGGTGTTTTCCTTGATTCATAAAATTATGTGTCTCTCGCGAAATGCGTAGTAAAACCGTTGGCAGACGAGTTTACTTTTCTTCGGACACAAAAAAACCGGAGCGTTGGCAGACGCTCCGGTTTTCAGCATTATAGGTCGTGATTTAGTAACAGCAAGTCTGATATTTCATTTTTTTTTATGCTATCCTCTCAAAGATTCCATATCTAGTAAAATCTCCTAAGTAACACTTCCCCACTAAATTCTTACTAATTAATAACTTAGCTAACCAATTACGCAAACGCTGTCGGTTTATTGCGCAATCGTTTTCCTTCCCTTTTCAAACAATATCGACTTCATTAAGCAAATATGTGAAGAAAGTGCCTCGAGATCACATAAAAATCACACTTTTCTCCAACAAAAAAATGCCTTTTTTCTTAAATAAATTCGATTTTTTTCCAAATTTTTTCTGTTTTCGTCCAAATTCGACAAACTCATGGTGCGGTTGGTTAGCATCAACTAGGAAAAGTAGAGTGATAAAGACTCAATCTAGAGACAAAGATTCACTTGGGTTTGATAATTCAACCTTCACACTCCATTAAATCCACCTTTTCAGCTTGTACTTTATAAATCTAATTTCTATTAACCCGTAGCATTGCGGTTCTAAAAGCACGTTTCGTCGCCGCCCTTTCGTTCTTGCAACCTGGAACATTCAGCAATATTCGCTCAGAAAAAGAGGATTGGTTGACTTGAAAAACTGAGGAAAAGATAAGATTTGAAGAATAGAAAGCAAAAAAATGGCTAAGGTGATAAACCTTAGCCTTTTTTATTCGCTGATTAGACTGATTCTAATACACGCGCAGGAAAGCGTTGTTTAGCGAATAGAACGATCTAGTTCTTTTGAGAGACTAACGCTTCTGCAGTCGCATCTTGAATAGACAGGAATAATGAGGTGACTTGTCCTGTTGGCGAACGCATCGGGTTTAGTGTCACGTTCTGGTACATAAAGTCGGCTTGTTGAGTTACAGGGCGAACATTACGGCACTTAAACAGATAAGGCCTTTGTTGCCATGTAATGAAGCTGCGACAACCTAAATCGTAAACCGGCTTAGTCTTAAGCCTAAACCACTCTTCAGGAATTTCAGGGAACAGTTCAAAGATAGACTTACCAATAGCATCATGCGATTGCTTACCGCTATGGTGCGTCATGAAGCCATTCCAAACTTGTACCTGAAAGTCACGGTTGATAACCACCAGCCCCATATCGACGTTTTGAACCATATCCACCATCCAGTGGAACTGTTCAAATTCAGCAGGAAGATTCAGCATATTAAAACTCCTCCATTAGGTAGGCCAATTTGTTGTCTAGAAGAGGCAAAGACTCATCAACAAACATAAACAGAAGGTCACAACGGATGGAAGTGCCATCGATGTTGTAGCTGACTTCGAAAGTCATGGTCTTTTTGAACGAGCCGCTGGTATTTTCGATGACCGAATCGATCGAGATATGTTGCCCAAGCAGAACAGGCGAACTCTGGAAGAAACGAACTTCTGATTGCTCCCCTAACCCATTAAGGAATGAGCCAACGAGAATATTCGATACATCCATCAACAACTCTAGTTCTTCTAGCTGCTCGCTTTCGGTTGGCACCTTCATGAGCTTCTTAAGGTCGCTTACGCTAGAGTCACTCAGTAATACTAGTGCTTCACCTGCGATGCCTTCTCCGCTGAAGCCTTGGCAAACACCCGACACTTGGTCGTTGTCGGCTAGGTCACGAAGTGCCATGTGCAATTCACTCACTTCGAAGATATTCACGTTTGGTAATGGTAAATGAACGAACACATTAAAGTGACGAGCCAGTGCATCAGCTGCACGGCCTATCGCCACGTTCGCGACTTCCATATAAATATCGCGACGGCGCAGTATTGGGAGTTCTAAAGGTGAAGGCGTAATCAGTTGAGGCTGTTTTGGCGGCTCAACATGCTCACGTAAAATCGCTTTTAACGCTTCTTTATCGATCGGTTTTTGCAAAAACGCTTTGGCACCAAGGTCCATGACCTTCTGTTGCGCTTTTGGTTGGATATCACCAGAAACAACCACAACAGGAGTGGTGTCACCTAAACGTTGCATCTCTTCCAATGTGCCATAGCCATCTAATTCCGGCATGGTGAGGTCGAGGAACATCAGTTTGAACTGGCTTTGAGCTAACTCTTCAAGTGCATTAAGCCCATGAACAGCAAAAGTTATATCTGCATTTAGAGAACTAGGCAGTGATCGAGCCATCTGCTTCCTTGCTAACGCAGAATCATCACATATAAGAACTGGGAATGACATAAATGCACCACTGACAAATTAAAGCTAATTCAAACGAGTGTAACAGAACATTATGGTATCAGGTACGGGGTGAATGGATTTATGTGCAGATTATTAGTAAGAATGATGAAACAATTGGGTAAGCTATTATTTCGTATTATTCTTCATGAAAAACAATATGCTACAAAGGAAATAGTCACTCCTTATTGTTCAGTAATAGGACTATTTTATTAAATAGCAGCCTTAATAAGCGGGTTTATTAAGGCTTGGTTTACTCATTCATTTTGGCTTTATGACCCATGATAAGAGAGATAGTGTGAAGAGCTAGAACTGATAGGTAGGCCATAAAATCAACAATGCGAAGCGGATGATCACGGCAAAAACCAACAACGCGATACCCAAACGGTACCATTTGTATTCCGCAATATTCATTGGGATACGCTTGTAGAACATAGTAATCACGCCTTTCCAATCGCTACTGCGTCTTCCGTACTGCATCATGCTCGTCAAAACAAACAGTGCGCCAAGCACCAACATCCCTTTTTCAGCCCAGAACAATCCAACTTCCATTTGTGTATTCCTTGATAAAACGGTGAGCAACTTCAGTCATTCTAGTCACCTTTTAGCTCGGTTTCTGTAAGACCAAGGTCTAAGTCGTTCCGTGCCTAGATGAATGTAACTAAATGAAAGCACGAGCTCTGCGAATTAAACTGAACGACATGTTCATATCGAGTTCAGCTTCGCCATCTATACTCAGGTTTCCACTAACAGGAGAAACTCAATGAAATCACTGAAAAAGTCACTTTGTGTATTAACTGCTTCAGCTCTACTTGTTACCGCTCCGTTTGTGAGTGCATCATCACCACAACAGCCGCCACAACCAGCAGTGAGCCCACTGCAAATGGTTATCGCTTCTTTAAACCTAAGTGAAGCACAACATGCGGAAGTCATCTCACTTATTGAAGACTATCAGTCTGATAGAACACAGATTGACATGGATAGTGCGATAGAACTCAAGAAGAAACAGATCAGCCTTGTGACTCAACCTGATTTCAATGAAGCCGAGATGGAAAAGATCATCGACACTGTTCAAGCAACCGAGAAGTCGATGGTGATGCAAGAAATGCGTCTAAAGAACAACATCTATAACGTATTAACTGAAGAACAAAAAGAGCAATTTAAGACCATGATGAAGTCAGCGCTCTCTGGCGGAAAGTAGTTGGGTAGAGAGTAATTTGGTAGAGAATAGCCTGGTAATAAGTCATCTAGTAGAAACTGGCGGCCCCTAATCCTGAGATTGATTCACTCCCCCAAAAATTTATTAGGGCGTGTTGATCTTTCGAGCTGATTTTTGCAGCGAGTTGCTGGGTATTTATACAAGGCAGAGGCTTTGATGTGTAGCTAGCCTACATGAGAAGCCGATAACGCAGTAGAAATGACCAGTAAACGCTGCCCGGAGGGTTCGGCTAAAAGCGTTTTACTCTTTGTTGAGGGGGATTTGCTTAGAATGACTAGGCTACTTCTCCCTCGCCGCGATTAAAACGCTTTTATCTCGAACAAAATTTAACCACGAAAGATCAACACGCCCTAGATAAACAAAAGCCACAGACTTTGCTGTGGCTTTTTTGCGTTTCAGTAAAGCTTAAGAGTAAGCTGAACAATCTAAGTCTGGTGTCTTACTGCTCTTGTTAAGAACGACCATCAAATGAATAAGCAGCAGAATACCTGTCACACCTAAGCCAACGCCGATCCCGCCCCAGATCCCTGCTAGCTCGAATTTCGGCATCAAGTACCAAGCAGCAGGCAGGCCAAACATCCAGTAACCAATGGCTGTCATCACGGTTGGCATAGAGACAATCTTCATCCCTCTTAGCAGGTTAATCGCCAACAATTGCCAAGCATCAACAATAAAGCACAACGCCACTACCCAGATAACAGAAGCCAATAGCGATGTCATAGCGCCAGTACCGTCGTCTAACTTAAAGATAGAAGCGATCATTTCAGGCCATATGATGAACACAGCAGACAAGGCCACGCTCAACACCGACACCAAGATAAAGCTGAGAATCGAGGTTCTTTTGATCCCTTCGTAGTTACCCGCACCAAAATCACGCCCCACCAAAATCGCCGCAGCTTGTGAGAAACCGAAATTGAAGTTCCAAGTAAAGCTTAAGCATTGCAGTAAGATTTGGTGCAGCGCCAGAGAAGCAATACTGATCGTCCCCGCCATCAAAGTGCCACCATAAATCAAGCCGTGCTCAAGTAACGCCGCCAAGCCGATAGGTAAACCCATCAACAACAAAGGGCTCATCAGCTTGATGGAGTACTCTTCGGTATTTAGCCAAGGAGCAAACTGTTTGAACTCGTCGCGTTTGAACACCCAAACCGTGTATCCAACCATCACGATAAATGCAGCAATAGCCGTCCCTATACCTAAGCCTGTTAAACCCATATCTAATTGGAAGGTTAGGAAGTAGCTCACTGGTACATTCAAAATCACGGTGATAATCGACATCACGAGAATTGAGCGCACATTACCAAACGCACTGGTTAAGCCACGCAGTACCAACAAGATAAGCGAAGGCAGCATCACCCATTTCAAGGCATGCACATATTCCATCGCTAAGGTGATCACTTCTGGCGGCTGTTTTGCTGCTTCCAATACCAACGGAGCAAACCAGAAGCTGGCCATTAAGGTCACACTGAGCACGAATGCCAGCATGGTTGCGCCTTTCACCGCCAATCTAATTTGCGTGTTACCAAACTCTGGACGAGCTACGCGCTGACCATAAGCGATCGCGATCAGGTTCGCGACACAACCCACGGTGCTGCTCGCAATAATGAAGATGAAAAAGTAGATAGAGGCGCCTAAGCCACCAGCCGCAAGGGCTGACACACTGATACGCGACATCATCCAAACATCAGTAAGGACTAACGCCATAGAGATCAGCTGTGAAATGATCAAAGGGAATGCGAGAGTGAGTATTTTTTTCATGAGCGCCTCAGGTAATTTCGCCCAAAATACGATCGATGGGGCTGGCGTTCAATTGATAAATTTGCGAATCTAACATTCCATAAACTCATGCGAACGAATTATGACCCCATATCCTAGCTTGCCATCCTCACATAATGGCTTCAAAGCCTTTGAAGCTGCAGCAAGGCTGATGAGCTTTACTCTGGCTGCCGAAGAGCTGCATGTGACACAAAGTGCAATCAGCCGACAGATCAAACAGCTTGAAGATGAGTTAAACGCATCACTGGTTATTCGTAAGCATCGAGCCATTGAATTAACGGTACAAGGTCATGATTTGTATGTGGCTTTGCGTGAAAGCTACGGCAATATCGAAGCTGTCATTGCCTCTTGGAGTGAGCCCAAGCAGAAACGTATTGTGATCAAAGCGACCCTGAGTTTCGCGACGCGAGTATTGATCTCTAAAGTGCGGGAATTAAACGAGCGTTATCAAGATCATGAGATCGTCATTGTTCCTGTGATTGAGGAAGACGAATCGATTAATAGTAGCGAATATGACCTATTGATCTTCCACACGCGCTTCAAAAAGCGCTATGACAAAGCACCTGACATCACCTTCTTGCGTGAAGAGTTTATGGCACCGGTCTGCTCGACTAGCTTAACTAATTCTGCCAATTTAACTAATTCGACCAACTTAACGAATAAAGACACCGACCTCGATTCGATCTTAACCTTGCCAAGGCTGCATCCAACCTTAGATCACCACGACTGGAAAGTGTGGTTGGCCGATGTTGAATTCCCACCAAAGAAACCCGTCAGAAATACCAGTTTCTTGTCTTTAGATATGGCGCTCAGTGCCTGTTTATCCGGTGAAGGCGTGACGGTCACAGATCTATTGCTAGTACAACAAGAGCTCCAACGAGGCTTCTTGTACTGCCCTAAGAATGCAAAGATCCAACACAGTGCTTGGACTTACTTTATGCACCAGCGTACTCACACGCCTATCATCAATGACCTTATTGAATGGCTTAGGGAAGAGACAGCAAAAGAGATCGAGTTGCTGAAATCATTAGCTCACCAGAATCATTGGTTTGGTGTTATTAGCGATCATCAGCAACGGTAAGCCGTAAGCCCAAATACAACTAAGCCGCAGAACTTGCTGCGGCTTATGCTTTCTACCAGTCGTTTATTGCTTTTATTTAGTGAGCATTAAAGCTTAAACATACGCGCACTGCGTGGTGGTAGATTGAAGATATGGTAGCGAGAAGAAATGGTTTCTGTCGCGCTGCTTAATACGTCTTTGTATTGAACATTCCAGTTAAACTCATGTTGGTAGGTATCAACCGTCACGCCACGGGTTTCACCACACTTGTTAATACCAACAACGCCTTCTTTGCCACGCTTAAACAGCAAAGTACATTGGTCGCTGGAAATCATCGTCATCGATTTACCTTGCATCGCGTTATGGAAGCTCAACATATTCTTCATATTTGAGCTATTCCAAACATTGCCCCAACGACCGTTATCCTTATCTTCAGAATCAGGAAGGTCATCACTGTAGATCAACGGCGTACCGCCATCTTTGCCAAGGATGTAAGCGTAAGCAAGCTGCTCGTCTTGTGGATCCATAATTTGGTAACGGAAACCGTCATTGGTTGGAATATCATGTGTGATCGCAAAAGTAATTGAGCGATTATCATCCAATGCTTGGCCGTAGGCTTTAGGATCATGCAGCTGATTTAAGCCACCGCCCATTGAGAATGCCGAGCGAATCGACGCAAACAGCGGGAAATCGTACGCGGAATGATTAGTATTATTCAGGTAAGGTGCCAAGAACGACTCATAGCCGCTGTTCCCTGCTCCACCACTGGTGATGACTTCACCAAACACATGCATGTTCGCTGTGATTTCAGACGTAAACACTTGATCGATTTGGTATTGGCTCATGTGTTTTACGGCATCAATACGAAAGCCTTTGACTCCCATATCTTTTAGCGCTTTCAGATATAAACGTTGCTGTGAAACCACCCAGTTATTCGGATCAAGGTCAGGTAAACCTACATCGCCATCGGCACCACACAAACGCCAGTACTGAACGTGACCAGGATCGTTCCAATCTGAAATACAACCTGCGGCATGGAAATCGTTAGCCGAGACAAAACCTTGCGCTAAATTGCCAAACAGAGTCTGGTCAGCGTAGTAGCTTGAACGGCTCGCATAATCGTTTAGGACTTCTGTGCCAGGGTAATCCAAGTCACTTCGCTTCCAGCTTTCATTCGCCATATGATTGAGCACCACATCGGCATACACATCAACACCCACACCTTTAAGTGCGGCAATCATTGCGGCTAAATCTTGTTTGTTGCCGAGAGGTGAATCAATGGCACGAAGGTCTTGAGGTTGGTAACGCGCCCACCATTGGCTGCCGCTCGATTTCATTGCAGGTGCCACAAGCACTTTCTTATAGCCAGCTTGAGCAATTTGATTAGCGTTGGTAGTCACATCTGAATACTTCCAGTTGAATGCGTGCAAGATGGTGTCTGCATAAGTAGCTGAACTGAAAGAGCAAAGTGCGAACGTGGATATGAGTAGGGTATTGATTGGTTTCATAGAACATATCTCTTATTATAAATTCACGAGAATGATATGACTAAGAACGACAATTAAAACGACCGATAAATCAGAGTTGAATTAGCGTCACCTTCTGTTGATGTTGATTTTATAAAATTGTGTTATGGCCGATATTATGTGGGATAAAAACGAATCGATCTGAAATGAGAATTAATTGAATCAAGTTGACTAGAACAAGACAAAGACTTTGGTCGGCTCTTCTAAACTAAGTTATGATTCCTGTTCCCTCAACCGATTGATATTTTTATGCCCTCTTTCTCTTTTTCAATGATCCCTGTTGGGGTTCGATTCATGATCCTCTCCGCTTTTGGATTCGCACTGATGTCTGCATGTGTGAAATACATCAGCAACTACGGCATACCTGTATTCGAAATTGTTGCAGCAAGGGCTTTGGTGTCTTTGATCATCAGTTATATCGACGTTAAGCGAAAAGGCATTTCGATCTGGGGAAATAACAAACCTTTGTTGTTTGTTCGAGGCGCAGTTGGCACAGCAGCCTTAATGTGTGTTTACTACGCTGTGACCACCTTGCCATTAGCAGAAGCGACCATTCTACAATATGTTCACCCTGTATTTACCGCCCTACTTGGTGTGCTATTTCTGAAAGAACGAGTCCAAAAATCGACCATGATCTGCATTGCGTTCTGCCTAGCGGGACTATTAGTAATGGTACAGCCAAGCATGAACAGTGGCGCGAGCAGCGAGTTACCGCTATTTAGCATAATGGTGGCATTATGTGGCGCATTTGGTAGCTCAATTGCTTATGTGATTGTGAGAAAGCTTAGCCAAACGGAAGACAGCTCAGTCATCATCTTCTACTTCCCACTGGTTGCTCTACCAATCTCAACTGCCCTTATCTGGAACGACTTTGTGTGGCCAAGTCTATTCCTTACCGTGATGCTGGTTCTGGTCGGAATTTTCACACAGATAGGCCAATACGGTTTGACCAAAGCGATGCAAACCCAAGCTGCAGGCAAGGCTTCGGCTTACTCATACGTTCAAATCGTATTCTCAGCGCTATTAGGCGTGTGGATCTTCAATGAGATTCCATCAGTTTGGACTTACCTAGGTGGTGGCCTAATCGTAACAGGCGCGCTAATCAATGTGTTTGGTAAACAACTGTTGGTGCCGTTTAAAACTAAGTAAACACCAGCTAAAAGAGCTCAATATCAGTTAGCCAATCAGCGATCAAATAGATCTAAAAAGGGCATTGCGGAATATTCCACAATGCCCTTTTTGGTGATTTCTACCCAAAGGCTCTACTCGCTTGTAGCATTACGCAGTTTGGGATCATCGCTAAGGTATTCAACGAACTCGATTTCAAAGCCTGCCGGATCCACAAAGTAGACATTCTTTCGATAAGGCTCTTCAGCGCCGGGTTTGGCAATTGGAAAGCCCGCATCAATAAGACGTTGAGTGACACTTTCAATATTGTGGGTCACATAAGCGAAGTGTGCGAGGCCAACAGAGTGCCCAGCCAAATCTCTATTTTCACCTTCGCCGTGATCACTCAACGCAATATATTGATATTCATCGCCAAAATGCAGCCAATTGCGTGGTTTACCCGACCATTCGCCTTTTCCTTCATCACGGACATACCAATGAGGGAACGCCGCTTTATAGAAAGTCAGCATTTCTGGGATGTCTTTTACCACTAAATTCACATGTTCAAGTTGGATCATTCTTCTCTCCTTAAAGTATTCTCGTAAGCAACGTTGCATATCCTAATACCTCAAGTTAAGTTGAGGTAAAGCACTAATTTGCATTTATTTCGAGAACGTCTTTAGAGCCCAAATTGTCGTATTTTCTGCGATACAAACTTTAAGTTTAGACGACCTAATCTAATGTGACTGAACTCAACCTCAAGAGTCAGCAAACCCTTGATGTATGACAGAGATTAGACGAACCAACCACTGCTTCTTGCTCAATATATACACATATTAATATCCCCTTATTGACTGATACATCAAGTTACAATTCGATTTCATATTAGCCAACAACACTGATCTGGGTTAATAAACGAGTCTCACAATAACCTTACTTTCATTGCGGTCAGATAATTAATAAAAAGGAAGTTAAAGTGAAAAAATTATTAGCACTTGGTATCGCAGCAGCAATCTCGGCTCCAGCAATAGCCGATCACAGCACAATCAATGGTATGGATTTTGGTCCATTAGCAAAGTTAGTCGGCACATGGAAATCAGTCGAAACTGGTGGCGTTGATATTTCTCCAGGTCAAGAAGGCACAGAAGTGGGGGCAGGTGGCCCCGCGGTCACACCATTTTATGAAGTGATGACGTTTGAGGTTGCGGCAGATGCAACCAATGCCAGCGATCAATATCTGGTTGCTCTGTACTATAAGCAAGAAGTATTCAGAAAGGCCGACGACTCTAAATTCCACGATCAACGTGGTTACTTCATCTACGACCAAAAAAATCAGGTCGTCTACAACTCTTATTGCGTACCACGCACCACATGTGTCACAGCAGAAGGCCCTGCTGGCGATACAATGACGTTAGTCGCGTCTAAACGTGGTATCGCTGAGTCTGAATACATGACGGACAACGCAACCACCACAGGCTTCACGATGAACATTAGCATTTCAGACGATACGCTAACGTACTCTCAAACAACAGGCTTAGAGATCTACGACAACGCATTTGCTCATACAGATTCGAGCACTCTAGTTAAAGTGAAGTAAAACTAAAAAAACGCCTTTCGCAGCTGTGAAAGGCGTTGTTGATTAAGTCAATCTCAAGAAAATGACAATCAGTATTTAGTTATTCTACAATCAAAAATCCTAACGAAGTTATCGAGATTTTAACCCTCGAAGGTGACTAAATCGCAACACACATTGGTGTATTTGAAATAGGGTCTCGAAACACGCTCGCTTTGAGATCAAACACCTTACTGAGCATAGTTTCGGTCATCACCTCATCAGGCGAGCCCTCTGCGATTAAGCACCCTTTTTCCAAAACCACTAAATGATCGCAGTAACGACTGGCTTGGTTAAGATCATGCAACACAACAACCACCGTTTTTCCTTTGGCATTCATCTGTTGCATCAGGTTCATTAATTCCACCTGGTGAGACATATCAAGGTATGTGGTCGGTTCATCCAACATCACTACGTCCGTATCTTGTGCAATTACCATCGCAATCCATGCTCTTTGACGCTGGCCACCAGACAGTGACTCAACAGGCTTATCAGCAAACTCGAGCACACCTGTATCTCGCATTGCTTGCTCGACAACCCTTTGATCGTCCTGTCCTAATCTTCCCCAATGAGAGACATAAGGCGAACGGCCATATTCGACCAGTTTTCTTACCGTGATCCCCTCAGGACTAACCAAGATTTGCGGAAGAAGTGACAACGAACGAGCGAGCGCTTTATCGCCATAGCTTGATAGCGGCTTGTCTTCAAACAACACCTCTCCAGCCACTGGCTTGTTAATTCTGACTAACGTCTTTAACAAGGTAGATTTACCGCACCCGTTAGGTCCTATCAATGCGGTGATTTTTCCCTTAGGGATAGAAACAGACAGGTTCGGTATGATCGTTTGTTTGCCGTACGCGACGGAAAGATTCTGCGTTTTAAGCATGGTTACCAACCTCGATAACGATAGAGAAGAAAGATGAAATATGGCGCGCCAATCACAGACGTGAGAACGCCTGCTGGCAATTCAATAGGTGGTTGTAGACCTCTGGCCAACCCATCAGCGCTGGTAACCAGAATTGCCCCTACCAGTGCAGATGCTGGGATTAACAACTTATGATTATGCCCAAACAACATGCGTGCTAAGTGAGGTGCCAATAAACCCACAAAACTGATCGTTCCAGCAACAGAAACACTAACACTGGCAAGCAAAACAGCGGCCATTAACGCAAGAGCCTGAATCTGTTTTGGCTTAGTACCCAATGTGGTCGCACTTTCCTCACCAAGCCCCATCACATCTAATCGCCAAGCAAGCCATAATGCCATGGGTAATAACAAGAGCAGTACGCTCCAAATAAACGGGACTTGCTGCCAATTTCGGCCCCAGAGACTGCCTGTTAGCCATACCATAGCCGTGTTTATCTCGATCGGATTGGTGACCAGCAAGAAGTCGATACAACTAGCCAGAAACGCACTCACCGCAATACCAATCAACGCCAATTTGGCAGGTGTTGGCCTTGACCACCATGCCAATAGTGCAATCAATCCAGCAGCGAAAATTCCACCGAACATCGCCACCAGCGGAAGCACACTGACTGGCGCATTAGGAAACCAAACTAAAATCGCTGTCGCGGCAAGCCCGGCACCTGCACTAATGCCCATAAGGTCTGGCGATGCCAAAGGGTTACGTATCACACCTTGTACCAATACCCCTGAAAGCCCTAACCCTGCGCCCACGCTTATCGCGAGCAACATACGTGGTAGTCGATACTGATGGATAACAAAGTCGTCGCTGGAAAGCGCGACCAAATGTTCGATGACTTGAGAAACAGAAAGCGAAGCTGCGCCGACAAACAAACCTGCGGATGCCACTAATATGAGAATCCCTGATAACAAAACTATCTTAGTGTGATGGTGCATTAAGATCTCCTCGTCGCAATCAAAATAAAACAAGGTGTTCCGAGCAAAGCAGTAATAACACCAACGGGGGTTTCAGTCGGGAAAGCAATCGCTCGCGACAGCGCATCTGACCAAGAGACTAATGCTGCGCCTGCCAATGCTGAAATAGGAATCAGTAAATGGTAATTGTGCCCAACCATAGGTCGAACCAAATGAGGCACTAACAAACCAACAAAGCCAATTGGCCCTGCGATAGCAACACTTGCTCCGGCAAGCAACACAATCGTCAATCCACTCACGAGGCGAGTAAGCCTGATATTACTGCCCAACCCAACTGCAACTTCTTCGCCAAGTGCAAGCAAATTGAGGTTACGAGCAAGGCTCATTGCCAACACCAAACCAATCACTGCAGGCGGCCAAAGTTGTTGCCATTGCCCATCATCCACACTAGACAGTGAACCCGTAAGCCAATGCAAGACGCTATAAGCCATATCGTCAGCAAGAATTAGCGCCGCTCGTGTCAGTCCAATCAATAACGCTGTAATAGCGATACCTGCGAGAACCAAACGTAACGGATGAGAACGTTCGGAGAAAAAACCACCGAGGAGCATCACGGCACCGCCGCTTAGCAATGCACCAAGAACCGCATTAAGGATTGGGTTTAGCTCACTGACCACAGGTATACCTATTGCAGCTAACGCCATAAAACAGGCTGCGCCAGCGTTAATGCCAAGAATCGACGGAGACGCGAGTGGGTTGCGCGTTAATCCCTGCATCAATAACCCAGCGACGGCCAAACTCGCACCAATAAACAACCCTGCGTAAGCTCTTGGCGCTCTGAGTGTCGCCAATATTTGATGAGTCATATTGTTTTCATCAAACGCAAACCAGTAGTGAATCAAGTCACTCAATGTTAAAGAGAAATTAGACCATCCGGTCATAGAGGCCGCGTAACCAGATAATGCCAAACACAACACTAATGCCGTAAATAATATGACTCGCCACGACAATATTGGCCAGAATCGCTGACTTTTAGAGAACAACATCGTACTCATGATGGATCCAAGATCTGCTCAAGATTTTTCGCCATTTGTTCTGCCGCTAACATGCCTCGATTCAATGACCAAAGTGCTGGTGACACTTCTACCACTTGCTGACTTTTTGCAGAGGTTAGTACATTGAATAACGGATTTTTCTGCCAATCATCAACAATATTTGGATGGGAGTAAGCGCCAAGGAGTAACCAATCCGGGTTGGTTTTCAACAACAACTCAAAGCTGGTTGGCAAATATGCCTTCTCTGTTGGTTTCACTATTGGGCTAGCAATACCTAATGTAGTGAGTACTCCTCCGGCATAAGATGCAGGGCTATGTAACCACATACCTTTGTCCGACACGACAGCAAATTGGACGGTTTTTTTAAGGGTAAAATGACTTTTGAAATCAGACATGACTTGCTGATGTTGCTGAATACGTTGCTCCATTGCCGCTTGCTTATTGAGCGCGATACCCACCTTGAGTGCTGATTCCAAATTCTCTTGATAAGTCTCACCGCGGCTTTTCAACAACAGAGTTGGCGCGATTCGTTGTAGATCTTGATAGACCGTACGATGGCGCTCAGCGTCGGCAATGATCAGATCGGGCTTTAATATCGCAATGGCTTCTAGGCTTGGCTGAGAGCGCATACCAACCGATTCCCATGGTTGAACCAATTCGCGTACCGCAGGAATCACTCGCGAAGCATCATTGTCATCAGCAACACCAACTGGAGAAACACCCACCGCAGCTAACGCATCTACAAATGAGAACTCCAACACCACAATACGTTGTGGGGTAGTCGCTATCTCAAACTGACCTTGCTCATCTTGTATGATCCTGGTTTGTGCTGAACTGGAGAGTGAGAACAAGCTTAGAATCAGCAAAGTTAAGGTTATCGCTATCCTGCTGAATAAACACTGCTTATTGAATGACAGCAGTCCGTTCGACAGCAGCAATGGATTCGAAAACAAAAGGCGAGAGCTGTTTTCCATATTTAATTTTCCTTAAACGCTAGAACCGTGAAAGTCGCCAAGAGTATTGGCGACTTTTATTCGTTATTACTTTCAATAAATTACGTATTAGAACTGATAATTCAGATCCAAAGTGTAAGAACGTCCTGGGGCTGGATAACGACCAACTGGACTGGTATCAATACCGCGGAAGTAATAGTCCTCATCAAACAAGTTGTTCACCGCAAGGTTCATGCGCAGCTTACTGTTTTCATCCTTGTACAAATCCGAACCTAGGTTAAAGTTCCAGACCATGTAGGCAGGCACTTTACCTGTCGCGCCCGTTGCATCTTCGGCACTTGTATTCGCATTGTCAGAGTAAGACTCGCTGAAGTAGTAACCAGACAAAGTCGTATCTACCTTGCTAAAGGCGTAAGTCGCATCCCAACTAAATTGATGTTTAGACGTATAAGGAAGTTGATTGCCCTTATTTGCACCCTCTTCCTCTAACGTTGCATCTAGGTAGTTATAGCCGGCGCCCAAACTCAAAGCTTGCATCGCTTGCGGCACGTAACGACCAGAGAGCTCAACACCTTGATGAAGGGTTTTACCAATGTTATCGAAAGTTTGGGTAGCACTTTGCCATTGCAGCTGATCTTCAAAATCAATGCGGTAAAGTGCGATGTTAAAGCTGGTTGAATCTTGGTTGTAGCGAGCACCCAACTCGTAGTTCCACGCTAGCTCACTGCCCTCTTCACCTTTACCACGGATGTAAGCAATTTGTGGTGCACGCAAAGATTTCTGTGCATTGGTGTAACCAACCCATTGCTCAGTCAGATGATATGCCACGGTTAAGCCCGGCAGCCATTCCGTCACTTTGTTGTCTGTGCTCTGTGCTGTACCCAGGTCATCAAACGTCATATCAATCGATTCGTAACGAATACCCGGCGTGACTTTCAATACGTCATTGAACAAGCCGATTTCATTGCTGATGTAACCAGCAAAAGCGTCAGTATCTAAGTGCCAGTCACGTGGGGTTGTTGTAGCACCACCAGCAATTGGCGTTTGAGTCAGCTTGTAATCAATATCTTCGTTAACATAGCGTGCACCCACAATGACGTTTTGCGTTACGGTATTTCCGTCAAAGTACATCGCGAGTTTAGGTTCAACACCATAAACAGCAAATTCACGTGGTGACGTGCGAATATCGGTTGATGGTAATGCAGGATCCGCCCAGTGGCCGCCCGCACTATTAAAGCCCCATTGGAAGAAACGCTCAGAGCGGTGACCAAATGTCAGTATCTCTAGCTCTGCACTATCGGCAATGTTCAAATCATGCAAATACTTTAGGCTCCAACGCGTCGATTTACCTTGGTATTCATCATATGGTCGCTTCGATTGGGTGCGATCATTCTTGTAACCTTCTGGCGATAAAGCACCCGGCATTTGCGTGTCTGCATCATAACGCTGCACGAAGGCTTGTAGCTCTTGAGTATCACTCAATAACCATTGCAGTTTCGCCTGGAAGTTTTTTACATCTGTGTCGGAGTGCTCACGGAAGCTTTCACCTTTTAAGAAGTTACCTTCCACTTGAAGTGCCAGCGTATCGGTTAACCAACCACCCGTTCGCAGGTAAAAGTCGTTGAGCGGCGTATCGCCATCCTCGAATACAGTAAAGCGATTACTGATTTCCGTTTGCCACTCATGTGGAATAGGCTTGGTCACCAAGTTGATCACACCACCGACGTTGTTTGGTCCGTACTGAACCGCCGCACCGCCTCGCACAATATCAATACGATCAAGCATCGACAGCGTTGCAGGGAAAATTGATTGTCCTGTGTGACCATACGGCGCCAGTGTCAGAGGAACACCATCCATGAGGAATTGAGCGTGCCCACTGCGACTCGCTTTCAAACCACGCACTGAGATGTTAGGCAAAACACCGGTGCCTGTTTCGTCTTGAACCTTAATGCCCGGTACACTTTGGAAGGCAGAGTCAATCGAGAGTGCGCCAGTCTTTTTAATTTGTTCATTAGTCAGAACAGTACGAGCTCCCGGATACTCTTTCACATCCTCAAGTTCTGAATTACCGATCAAGCTGCCCGTCACGACAACCGTTTCCATGGTCGTCGTTTGTGGATCTGACGCGGCAAATGCGCCCATGGAAGTCACTGAAGCGATGGCCATTGCAAGGGCACTTAGACGCAACTTTTGATGTGATTGAGTACAGGGTTTACCATCCAAATTCTGGTAAGGCATGAAAATCTCCTAAATAGGCAAGTTAGGATCAAAGACCATGTTTACGATTCGGCGCTTTGATCCTATGGGCTAAACGGCCTCAAAATGAAGCCAACTGTTCATTCATTCGTAGCGAATAAATCAATCGTTTTTAGAGTTAAAATAGCTCTTAGAAATGAGCTAACTCCTAGAACTGAACTAGCTCTTAGAACATAATTAGCTTTTAAAACTGATAGCCGTAACTGAGCATAAATTCGGCTGGCGCTCCGTAACCAATCTGGTTAGTACCAGACGTGCCGTTGGTTGCGCCCAGAATGTATTTCTCATTAAGCACGTTGTAAGCATTCGCTTGAACTTTGTGACGACCCGTGGTGTACGCTGCCATCAAGTCAACCGTGGTGTAGTCACCCAGAGCTACCGCTTCATCATTACCTGCGTAACGGTCGCCAACATATTTCACACCACCACCTAAACGCCAGTTGTCGTCTAGCTGGTAAGTACTCCAAAGTGAGAACAGGTGGTCAGACACATCATTTGGCTTTTTGCCTGTCTCTTTGTCTTCCGCATCGAGATAGCTATATCCAACCGAAATGTCCCACTGCTCTGTTATCTGACCGCGAGCTTCTAATTCAATACCTTGGTGACGAGCTTCGATCTTGTTAACAACGTCTCCGTCTATATTGGTTTCAGGTTGTTCTTGATCGATTTGGAAGACCGCGGCATTCAGCATCAAAGCGTTATCTAATAGGTAAGCTTTTGCGCCAATTTCTTTTAGATCGGTGTGGAAGAATTCTGCTAATTTAGGGTTGATGTAGATACCTGAGTAAGGCAATTGCCATGAACGAGCTAAGCTTGCGTACACGGACATATCGTTGTTGATTCGGTAGACCAAACCACCTCGGTAGCTCACTTTGTCATCGTCTAGATTCTCTTTTGCTGAGCCCGCTTTTTGCTGTTCAAGCTCCATCGAGTCGTAACGCACATTACCGATCACTGAAAGATCACCAAAGGTGTAAACGTCTTGAATGTAGACGCCAGTGGTCGTGGTCGTGTTATCACGGAAAGGTTTGAAACCCGGATCAGGTGTTGGACCTGCAACAGGATTATAGATATCTTTCGAAGGTAAGGTTTTGTCGCTTGCGAGAGTGAGATCGATATTAATCTGGTTGTAATCGGCACCAATCATCATTTGGTTAGAGTCCGTTTCCCAAACCAACTCAGACTGTAGTGTTGTCGTGGTACGAGGATCATAACCGAAGTTGTTCACGGTTTGAGATACTTGATCCCCTGTTACCGTGCCTTGACGCGTGCCTTTTTGTTCAAGTTCGATATGGTTGTATGCTGCGCGGTTTGTCCATGCCCATTCACTATTCAAAAGCCATTCATAATTAACGCCAACACGAATGCTGTCTGACTCTTGATAATCGTTGGTGCCACCGTAGAAAGTACTCTCTGAGACATCAACAGGTTTGCCATTTTTAGATGGAACACCACGATATGGCACCAACTCTTGGTGCGCATATTCAACATCGAGATCAATAATGTGTCCATCAGAAGGCATCACTCGAATTGTTGGCGCAATAAAGAAATCATTAGAGTCAACATGGTCTACATAGGAATCAGACTGTCGACTTTCCAAGTTGATACGACCACTGACCTTGTCAGTAAACGCCATCGAGCTGTCAACCTGACCCACAAACAAATTGTTGCTGCCAACACTGCCATTTACGTTGGTGAAGTTCTCACCGTTAGCACGCTTGGTGACCAAGTTGATGATACCGCCCGCTGAACCTCGGCCATAAAGTGCACCGGCTGGGCCTTTTACCACTTCGACACGTTCGATATTCGCTAAGCTTCGGTACGATTGCAGAGTCCCGTCATCACGCATACCATCACGGTACATGTCGTTGAGTGCATCAAAACCACGAATCACGAATTGGTCTCGGCTACCTTCACCGAGAGTATTGTTCACCCCTGCGACACCATCAAGTGCATCCACTAAACGCACCGCACCACGGTCTTCCATTTCTGTCTTTGTAACCACAGATACCGCTTGCGGTACATCTAACCACTCGACATCCGTTTTGGTTCCTGACTGAGGCATGTGCTCTGCATAACCTTCGTATTGATGGCCAATAATTTGCACTGTTTCATCTACAGTGACTTGTTCTTCCGCCACTGCAGTTGACACACCAGCCACCGCCGTTAAGGCTCCGCCAATTGCCAAAGCAAGAGGAGACAAGTTCAATCTCATGTTCATTTTCTAATTCCGTTTTAGTTTATAAAATTACATTATTGCGAATAAGAACAAATATCATTTATATTTGCAATATATATTTTTTGATCTATATTTGCCTAGCAATATGCAACACCACTAATGACATAAGAATCAATAAAAACAATAAGATAGAAAAATTCTCTTTCTTTTAACCCCGAAAGAGAGCACTTGAAAGCGAGTTGTGAGCAGGCGACAACAACGTTTTAAAATTAGGAAAGCCCCATGAAATCTACGATTATTATCGTGAGTCATGTCGTGAATGACGCAGTCACTCATGGCTTCGTACCGACAGCAAAAGCGATGGGTCTCCACGTCGTTTTAGTCACTGATCAAAAACTCAATCACTTAAAACTGGCGAATGAAGATGACCGCTTTAATCCAGATGAAATTCTAGAGTGCGATGTGTTCAACCCTCTTGAACTCATCGAAATCATCACAGAGCAAGATCTAGAACCTCATGCTGTTTTCAGCAACAGCGACCACCTACAAACCTCCACCGCAATCTGTGCACAGTTCTTTGGCCTACCTGCTAAAGATTGGAATGTGACGCTCAAGGCGAAAAACAAATACTTAACTCGTCAGGTTCTCAACGAAAAATCGTTACCTAATACTCAAAGTGTTTTGTTAAGTCGAGAGAGCGCTCCTGTATTCGATTTCGATTTTCCTGTCGTTGCGAAGCCCAAAGAGGGTGTGGCTAGTTTAGACGTGCAGCGCTGCGATTCTGCGGCTGAGCTGGATAACTATTGCGATACGTTTTGGCAAAAGCACCCTACGACTCCCATTTTAGTTGAGGCGTTTTTACAAGGTCCGCTTATCACTGTCGAAACCATTGGCGACGGGGAAAATTTGATCGCACTGGGTGGGTTCGATGTAGAACTCTCTGCGCCACCTTACTTCATCGAAACCGCTGCGAGTTGGAATGGTATTAACAGCGTTCACTACCGTGATGAATGTATACGTCAGCTTCAAGAGTTCGGGGTGGGGTTTGGTGTCTGTCATAGCGAGTTCATCATCACAGATTCGGGGCCGGTAATGGTCGAGATCAACTATCGAAGTATTGGTGATGGCCGGGAATTTTTGCTTGATAACCTCAGTTTCGGGAATTGGTTCAATACCATCTTAAATCTTCACTTGGGTTACAAGGTCGATCCCACATTTCGTATTGATGGCAATGCCCATGTGCACTATGTAGTGGCCCAACAAAGCGGTTTGATTGAAGGATCATCAACCTCTTTCATCCACCAAGAGGGCGATATTGTCATTCAACAGCAAGTGCTTAAAAAGGTTGGCGAGACGTTCCAACAAAGTTATTCCAACAAGGATTACTTAGCGAGAATTTCGGTCGTTTCTCCTTCAGGCCAAACTCTAGAACCCGCACTACAACAGGCAATCTCTCGCTTCAATCTAACATCAAAAAACGAGGTAACAGCATGAATGAAAACGCGTTATACCTCACTCAACGATTAGTCGATACTTGCTTACGTGAAGATTTGTTCGGATTAGTTTCTCAAAGCCAATTTAAATCTCAGCTCCCGAGTTCACTCAAGCTATCTTCTTATCCTCGCAATCAAATTTGGGCCATTTTTTCAGGTTCAGACTTTACGCTCTACCTGCCAGTTACTCCGAGCTATTACATGCAGCGTTGGGTATACGGCCAAACAGATGGTTCGAAAGGTGATGGTTGGCTCATCGAGAGAAATGGTGTCGTTGAAACCCAGCAGCACTATCAAGATTGGATCGAATTATTGAAAGCAGGTGCTCACGAAAGCTCGCATTCGTTATTAGATGGTTATTTGCAAGAACTCGAATGCGCAGAAAAACACAAGGGATTGTGTGATAGCGCCTTCAGTCAGCAATCCGAATCACTCATGCTGCCGATTTCTCAACTAGAGCGTTGGGAGCAAAAGCTATTGCATGCCGATCAAATCGCATCCTATCTTGACCACCCTTACTACCCGACAGCACGTGCTAAGTTCGGTTTAAGCGATCACGATCTAGAACAATTTGCGCCAGAATTTGCACAAAGCTTTGAACTTCGTTGGCTCGCAATCGAAAAGTCTCTGGTTACATTGACCAGTCCACAACCTGAATGTTGGCCAACGATGGAGCAAGTGGGTCTGCCCGCCGACTTTACTCTTAGCCATGAGTTATTCCCCGCACATCCATTGACACTAAGGAGTCTTGATGGACTTCCTGACGGTGTTATCAAAGCTCCGGTTGCCTATCTAGAGGTGACTCCAACTTTATCAGTACGTACTGTGGTCGTGAATCAAGCACCACAGATCCACATCAAGGTGCCGCTGGTCATGCGATCTTTAGGTACTAAAAACATTCGCCTAATCAAACCATCCACACTCTATGATGGGCATTGGTTTGAACGTTTATTGACGCACTTAGAGCAAACAGATCAAGATTTACACGGCACGCTTTTCCATTGTAATGAGAAGCATGGCGGCCATGTTGGAGACGATAAAACCTTTGCTTACATTGTGCGTGAATACCCGCGGAGCTACTTCCAAGACAAAGCACTGGTGCCTGTGGCTGCCCTTGCTAGTCCAATGCCTGACGGACGTTTGTTCTTGGAACATCTCGCCGAACAGTATTATCAGCAAGATACGCTGACTTGGTTTAAAGATTACGTTGATCTGCTATGCAAAGTGCACCTTACATTGTGGATTCGTTACGGTATCGCTTTAGAGTCTAACCAACAGAACGCCATCATCGCATTCGATGAGCAAGGTAAGATGACCTTAGCCATGAAAGACAACGATGCAGCGCGTATTTGGCCAGAGCGTTTCCAAACGTTTGAGCAACAATCGCCCGTAAAATGCGATCATCTTTTAGATCAACGCATCACAGTAGACAGCGAGCTTGCTCTTGGTCAGATGTTTACCACCATTACTTTGCAGTTAGACATTGCCGCGATTGTGGAAGCAATGGCGACGAAAGGAATCGCCACGTCAGCTTATCTGTATGAAATGGTCGCCAATAGCCTCTCCCAACAGCTTAGCCAGTTGGACAAACAAGGACACAACACCAAGCTCGCAAACGAGATGTTGTTTGAATCACCCAACCTATACGCTAAGTATCTATTGAGCTCGGGGAGCTTGTTGTCTAAAGAGGCATCTGGCGCAAGCGATATCAATAAATTTTATGGCTTGTCAGCACCGAACTTTTTATGGCTAACCAGCGAAGAAGCACAACACGCTTACCTTGAAAACATCAAGCAGAGCGTGAGTTAACCCATCATGACCAAACTCATCTATTGCGTGCTTTTAAGCCACTTTATCGCCGCGTTTGCAGCCTTAGGAATGCCGCTGTTTTTGCCGATGGTATTGCCAACACTGGATGCAAACATTACTTCGGATTGGGCGGGGGTACTGTTTATTTTGCCGACCTTTTGCACTGCCGTTGCGGCGCGCTTTTGGGGTCAGTTTGCTGATAAATATGGCAGACGTCGATCTCTATTGCGTGCTCAACTCGGGCTTGCAGCAGGCTTCGCGCTGTGTGGCTTAGCCGATAACCTCGCGATGTTTGTGTTTGGTCTTATCATTCAAGGAACCTTTGGTGGCACCATGGCCGCCTCAAACAGCTACTTATCCAGTCAAATCAACGATGCGAAAGCACTCGGTAAGTCACTCAATAAAACTCAGCTTTCTGCCCGTCTGGCGCTAATTATTGCTCCGATTGGGCTTGGCTGGAGTTTATCGGAAACAAACCCGCTGAACGCGTATCTGTGGCTGTCCGCTTTGCCGCTATTCGCGCTAGTGATCACCTTAACATTACCCATTGATGACTTAGCGAAATCTAAGGGGATTGTAAAAGATCAGGCATCGGATAAAGCTCAATGCAGCCAAGTCAATTCGTTAAATACGCTTTATTGGGTGTTTGGCGCGCAGTTCAGTTTTGCTTTCGCCATGGTCGTCACGTTCCCTTATTTCTCACCTTATGTGCAGCAATATGGCGTGACAAGCCAAGCGTGGATTGGATTTTTGTATGCCCTCCCACATGGTGTTTATCTCGTCTTTGCAGGGAAAGTTCATCTGTTCTCAGAACGGATTGATCGCCACCAGCTTGAACGCAATCAAGCGCAGCGTACTTTATGGCTGGGCTTTAGTTTGCTTTCACTCAGTGCCGCAATGCATCTCACTCCTTATCAAGAAGTGTTGATTATTGCTCGTATTGTTTTCGGACTTGGCATGGTTTGCTGTTATCACGGCTTGCATCAAGCGTTAGCAAACCAAATTGATCGACGACAAAGCGGCAGAGTATTTTCGCGCTTTGACGCTATGTCTAAATGGGGTGGCGTTGCGGCTGGGTTGAGCGCGTCTTTCATATCAAGCCAGGGCTGGCTTGAGGTTCCTTTCATACTTTCTATGTTGGTCAGTGGCATTACAGCTATCGCGCTGATCATCCATTCAAAATTTGGACATCAACATGTTACAGACTCAATTATCTCCAAGTGAATATTCCGCTGAAGACCAAGTTCTTCAAAATCGTAAAAAAGTACTGCTAAACCGAGAAAAAGCCCAACTCAATACCATCATGGGTGTAGTGAACTGTTACTTACGTGAATACGCAATACCCAATGAACAGGTTGATTGGTGCTACAGTTCTGCCTCTCTGCCTCAAACTTTGAAAAGAAACTACAACGCTCACCAACGCGTGGCCATTCACCTACCTCACCAAGATCAACCTCAGAAAAATGGTCTGATGGTTTTACCCGTTGAGTACACCAGTAAACTGGGGAAAGTGAAGCTCAGTGATACACCTTGGGCTAAAATGCCCGGTGCAGCTTGGTGCAAATTGGACGCAACTCAAACCCTGACGCTTCTACTCAGTTACCTAAAAGAAATGCTGACGATTCCATTCAATCACGAGTTGGTCGAGCAAATGGAAAACAGTTTGTTGATTACCGAGCAGTTCCTAAACTCAGACAACTCACCTCAGTATCACAATGCGTTTATCGCATCAGAGCAATCGTTACTTTGGGGACATACTTTTCATCCAACGCCAAAGAGTCGTTCAGGTGTCAGTATCGATGATCTGCTAGCGTGTTCCCCTGAGGTTGGCGCTAAGGTTCCCCTGTATTGGTTTAAAGTCGACACCGCGTTGCTCGACGTCTTGAGTTCAGATAACCGAACCTCACCAACGACCATGCTTGAACAACTTGCACCTGATGAAAACAATTCAGCAGGTACTATTCTTTACCCTTGTCACCCTTGGGAAAGTTACACACTTTTGCAAAACCCAGTGGTCAAAACGGCCATTGAACAAGGAAAAATCATCCCGCTTGGATTAGGTGGTGAGAAACTCTTACCCACCTCATCCGTGCGCACTCTGTATCACCCAGACATGGATTGGTTTGCTAAGTTCTCTATCAATGTACGTTTAACCAACTGTGTACGTAAGAACGCATGGTATGAGCTCGATAGTGCCGTTCAATTAACCTCGATTCTGCACCCAATCAAAGAGGGTGAGCAGTTACGTAACCCTGTCTTCAAGGTAATGACAGAGCCTTACGCAACCACATTGAATCTAGAATCTGTGGCTGAACAAGAACATGCTGATGTTATTAAGGCTCGAGAGTCATTTGGTATTTTATATAGAGAGAATTTCACTTTAAGCGAAACCGATATTTTGCAGCCAACGTTAGCGGGTGCGCTCTTTGCTTACGACACAGACGGGAACAGTTGCATCGCCACTCAACTCAAACACAAAGCGCAAACAACACAAAGCCAATATGAAAATGTCGCCACACTGTGGTTTGAGCGCTATCTGCATTGTTTGATTCCAGGCGTTTTTAACTACTACTTCAAGCATGGAGTTGCATTTGAACCTCATTTACAAAATACGTTGATTGGATTTGAAAAAGACATGCCATGCTGTGTATGGATTCGAGACTTAGAAGGCACCAAGCTGCTACCCGAGTTTTGGCCATCAGAGACTCTTCAGCAACTTTCAGAGCGTGCTCGTCAATCGGTGTACTACAGCCGTGAGCAAGGTTGGAACCGTATCGGCTATTGCACATTCATTAACAATATCAGTGAGGCGATTTTCTTTATCGCTGAGGGGGACTCAGCACTTGAAAATACGTTATGGGGAACTTTAAAAGACGCAATCATCCGTTGGCAGTCGATCAATGGTCAGCAACCCGAACTAATGGCATTGCTTAACGATGGTCATTTCCCTAGCAAAAACAACTTCACAACACGTTTGATGAAAAATGCCGATAAAGAGTCTGGGTACACCCAAGTAGCAGCACCTTGGCCGACTCATAAAAGAGGAGCTCACCATGCTTAATTCGCCTCAACTTCCTGAGAACATCCACCAAGAAATACACCAATTGGCCAAGCAACAAACTCAACCATTATGTGCTTATCTTTATGATCTCGATGCATTGGAGCAGCACATTAAGCAGATGCGCCATGTATTGCCAAAAAACGTAGAGCTATTTTACGCCGCGAAAGCGAACCCTTCAGCGCCAATACTGCGTACTTTAGCCCCTTATGTTGATGGTTTCGAAGCGGCATCAGGCGGAGAGCTTACACACCTTCACCAACAACAACTCAATAAACCACTGATCTTTGGTGGCCCAGGGAAAATGCCAAGTGAACTAGAGCAAGCAATTGAACTCGATGTTGATGCGATTCATGTAGAGAGCCTCACTGAGTTACAACGCATTGGTGCTTTAACTCAGAGATTGAATCGACCTGCTTCGATCTTCTTGCGTATGAACATAGACATTGGTGACATCACACTTAGCAAGTTAGCCATGGGCGGAAAACCCACTCCGTTTGGGCTCGATGAGGGTGAACTCAATAACGCCTTGATGTATCTGCGCGACTTTCCCTTGATAAAGTTAAAAGGCTTCCACTTCCACTTAATGTCGCATCAACTTGAAGTCGATCGCCACCTCGCCTTGATGCAACGCTATTTCCAAGTCGTCAAAGAGTGGCAAAAGACATTCTCACTCGATGAGCTGATCATCAACCTTGGTGGCGGTATGGGAATCAATTACCAAAACCCGAAGCAACACTTTCCTTGGATAGAGTTCTGCGACAAATTGGAGTTCTTGATTGCTAAAGAACATCTGCAAGACTGGAAGCTACGTTTTGAATGTGGCCGCTATATCTCAGCACCGTGCGGCTATTACGTGATGGAGGTACTGGATATCAAGCAAAACCTTGGTGAGAACTTCGTGATTGCTCGTGGTGGAACACATCATTTCCGTACGCCGGCTGCACAAAACCATGACCACCCTTTTGCTATCGTGAAAAGTAATCAACAACCCACCATTTCACATCCGATAAACCATGCTAAAGCCACGTTGGTTGGACAGCTTTGTACTCCAAAAGATGTTCTGGCACGAAAGCAACATATCGAGCAAATCGATATCGGTGACTATGTGGTGTTCACCCTAGCAGGCGCTTATGCTTGGAACATCTCGCATCAAAACTTCTTAATGCATGAACCTCCGGTGTTTCATTATTTCTAAGCACTCCGCCGTGCTCTATGGTTTCTAACTGACGGGTTGAGTTGAAACTCCGTGGAGCTAGCTAAGACCACAAAATAAAAAAGGCGTTAGCAAACTCAGGTCTGCTAACGCCTTTCTTATGTTTATCGTAGCCCTTTTACCAAACAACTACAGACTCAAACATCAAAGACTAGTATTTGATGGCTGTTTTACCAATCGAGGCACTGCTTTCAATACGTTGGTGTGCATCTTTAATTGTATCCACACTAAAGCCATCTAGGGTCGTGGTTAGCGTCGATTTAATTCGACCAGCATCAATCAGATTCGCAGCTTGGAATAAGATGTCTTGCTGCTTCTGGATATCGTCGGTGTTAAACAGTGAACGCGTGAACATCAGCTCCCAAATAAAGCCCGCTGATTTGCCTTGCAGCGCTGATAAGTCAATGCCACCGTCAAATTCAACAATCGAACTGATCATGCCTTGTGGTGCGATCAACTCAACCATCGCATCCCAGTGCCCTTTTGTATCAGCAACATTGAAGATGTAGTCGACATGTTGAATGCCCTGCTCTCGCACTGACTCGACAAGGTTACGGTGGTTCACCGCATAATCCGCTCCCATATCCCTTACCCACTGTTCCGTTTCAGGTCTTGAAGCTGTTGCGATAACTTTTAGGTTGGTCAGCTGCTTAGCCAGTTGAATAGTGATCGAACCTACACCGCCCGCTCCACCAATGATCAGAATAGACTTTTTATCTTCTGGACGAACACGTAGGCGGTCAAACAATGCTTCCCATGCAGTCAGTGTTGCTAGTGGCATCACTGCTGCAGCTTCATCTGAAAGGCTCTTAGGCGCTTTAGCGGCAATACGGTAGTCCACAGCTTGGTATTCTGCGTTAGCACCCATACGTGTTACGTCACCCGCATAGTACACACGGTCACCGACTTCGAAGCCTTCAACGTCAGCACCTTTGCCAACAACTTCGCCGACTGCGTCATAGCCCAGCACTTTTGGTTGTTCGAGTGTTTTGTCTTTGGCATTACGAATACGAATTTTTGCGTCAGCAGGGTTGATAGAAGTCGCACTCACTTTTACCAACAAGTCATTCTCTTTTATTTCCGGTAGGCTCGTTTCAAATTCAAATAGGCTTTCTTGTTCTGTAATCGCTAGTGACTGAGTAAATCCGATTGCTTTCATTGTTAATGGTAATGACATGATACTTCTCCTTAAATTCGATAATTGAAGCTTAGAGACTTTTCTCTTTAGATAAACAGCCTAATATTTGAATTATTATCAAATAACTTTTGATAATAAGATGTATATGCGCTGGCAAAATACTAAGATTAGTAATTAGAAAATGCCTAATTTATCGGTAACAAAACAACCGATTCAAGGTTCAGAACAGGGAAACGAAATGCTTCTTGAAGACCTACAAGTGATTTTAAAGGTAGCGGAGTTTCGCAGTATCACCGCTGCAGCCACCAACCTTGATATGCGTACTGCCACCGCGAGCGCTGCCGTCAAACGTGTTGAAGCCGCACTGGGCGCTGAGCTGTTTGTAAGAACCACTCGCCATTTAAGGCTCTCTTCAGCAGGTGAGCGTTATTTGCCTGAATGCGAACAAGCCTTGAAATTGTTAGAGCAAGCGAAGCTCAACATGCGCGAGGAACTCGGTATTGTTGACGGTGAAATTCGTATAGCGCTTTCATCGGATCTAGGGCGCAACCTAGTTACACCTTGGCTTGATGAGTTCTTACTTGAATATCCAAAGGCGACGCTTCGTACTAGCATCAGCGATAGCAATATCGATTTCTACCGAGATTCCGTCGATATGGCGCTGCGCTACGGATCCCCGATCGATGCCAACATGTATGGTTTTAAGATATGCGACGTGCCGAGGGTATTGTGTGCGGCTCCTGAATACTTAGCTGAAATGGGAACACCAAAACACCCGAGAGACTTAGCTCAGTACAATGGTTTGCTTTACCAACTCCATGACATGTTGCAAGACGAGTGGGTGTTTAACGATGGTACCCAAGCTCATAAAGTGAAACTAAAAGGAAATCGCGCTTCGAACGACGCAGACCTTGTAAGACGTTGGTGTATCGCAGGAAAAGGAGTGGCAATAAAATCTTGTCTAGACATGTCACCTCATCTGCTTTCAGGTGAAGTTATTAAAATTATGCCTGAATTTAAGCCGACACCTACCGAGTTGTGGTTAGTGTGTCCAAGTCGCCAATCCATCACCCCAACGGTGCGTCTATTAAGAGATTTATTCAGAGAGAAAACCTCAGAGATCCTTTCACAACTCAGTGAGCAAGGCATTATAGAAAACAAAGCATCATAAAGCCTAATGCAGTTTAGAGATAAGAAATAGAGATACAAAAAAGGCGTTAGTGAACTTTTAAGCCACTAACGCCTTTAATCATTTGAACATCACACCATATTGATGGGTGTATCGTCTAATACGAGTGCTTAGTTTGACTCGTCTTCAACATCGCAGTCAGCACAGCACTGAAGCGCAATTTCATGTTCGAAGGTGATTGTGTCTTTACCTTCTTCTAGTAGTTCTGCGATTTCATCAGCGACTTCTTTTTCATCATCCGCTTCGATGCCACTTGCTAACTCTTCTTCTGAATAACCAAAGAAGTTAAGCAGTAAGTACTCGCGAGCTTCATCTTTAGTACAAACCACGTTTGCTGAAAGATCTGGAGTAACCTCACCTTGTGCGAGTGTCGCCGTCACTTGTGCGATTGCATCATCTTTCATCGCAGGCGTTAACCAACCAAGATCTGTACTTACCGTCGTTTTTTTACAATCGAAGCAAGGCAGTTGGTGAAAGTAGTATTGAAAGGCAGTCATAGGTAATTTCTTCTTTAAGTGTTGTATAGCGAGATTATGCGCGTTTTGTAGCAAATTACTATCTCAATCACAACCTAAGGTTGGTTCGATCTGAATATTTGTACCAAGTACAGAACACCATGATGACGACTGATAAATTTAAGGCTTCGCTCATTTGAGGGATCATCTCATTACGGCGAAGTTTGCGAAGCCTCGCTTGCTCCACGCGACTTAGCTTTGTAATTGTGTAACCAGCAACAAAACAACCCGATGCACAGCCCCCAAAATGCACTGCCGATTCCCAGTAAATTGGTACCAGAAGCAGTGAATAAGAAAGTAAGCAGTGCGGGTTCTCGGTAGTGACTGTCTGCCATTGATACCGCAAGACAATTCATCAAGGTGGGCATCACCGCTAAGCCAGCAACCGCAATGACAATCTCGGAAGGCACTGCGCTAAACAGCGATACAAATGACATCCCCATCACTCCAGCTAACAGATAAAATACGCCCATCGAGATCCCCGCCATATAACGTGTATTTGGATTACTATCCGCATTCGGGCCCATGCAAATAGCTCCCGTAATCGCTGCAAGGTTATACGCAAAGCCACCAAATGGTGCAAAAATCAAACCTGTCACCCCGGTGGTGGTAATGATCTTCGATGAATCAACTTGGTATTCGTTCGCTTTTAGAACCGCAAATCCCGGTAAGTTCTGTGAAGCCATCGTCACTATAAATAATGGAATTCCCACGCTGAACAACGAAAAGAACTCAAAATCGGGCGTGATGAACACTGGGGTCGTTAATCCCATAGTCACCTGACTAACATCGAGTTTGCCAAACCCCACACACATGACCAGTGCTATGATGAAAATGCTTGGGATTAGTAAATTTCCTAACCGCGCTTTCGCCAAAATAAATACGGCGAGCATGACTGCTACGACTTGTGCCTCTTCCATTAACGACGTAAATAAACCCAAGCCGAATTGTAATAGAATCCCCGCGAGCATCGCAGAGGCAATCGATGTTGGGATCTGTTTTAGGACTTTCTCAAATATTCCCGCCAAACCAACTAACGTAATCAACATCGAACTGAACAAAAACACGGCCACTGCCTGATTCATTGTTAGCCCTTCAAGAGACATGATTAACAACGCTGCTCCAGGCGTCGACCACGCTGTAACCACCGGCTTCTTGTAGTGAAACGAGAGCAGTATCGTGGTTACGCCCATGCCAATTCCCAACGCCCAAAACCATGACGCCACTTGTTCTTCGGTTGCTCCAGCACTCGTTGCCGCTTGGAAAATGATCGCCGCAGCGCTCGCATAACCAATGAAAACAGCGATAAAGCCGGTACTGACGTGAGAAAATTTTAGCTTAGTCATGTTAATTTCTTCCTTCGTGCGTTATAACGTCCATAGACTGAACTTAGCACTCGTGCGCTATAGCGCACAACTAATTTTTGAAAAACTTGTAGAGAAAATATGCAAACAGAAATTAAAGTCGGCGTTAACTTGAAACGCCTTCGCCAAGAAAAAGGCTGGAGCTTAGACAAAACAGCGAAAGCAACAGGCGTGAGTAAAGCAATGTTAGGACAAATTGAACGTGGAGAATCAAGCCCGACAGTCGCTAAGCTCTGGCAGATAGCTTCTGGGTTCGAGGTGTCACTTTCGAGCTTTATCGCTGCTAGCCCAAACAGTGAACTGACGAGTTTATTCAGAGATGCAAACGAACTAAGACATGAGGAATACAACATTGGCTTTTTCGTCAGTTTGTTGTTTCCTTTTGAGGAAGCACTAGGGTTTGAAATATTCGAACTCACCCTAGCACCCGATTACCACCATAAATCCGACCCACATAACGCAGGCGTCACCGAGCACATCTTATGTATTTCAGGAGAGATGGCCGTGATGTTTGATGGTGAGTGGCATACGTTACGAGCAGGGCAAGCCGTTCGCTTTAACGCTAACCAGAAGCACGGATATAAAAACCTCGGTGAAGACAATGCGGTGTTCCATAACGTAATCCACTACCCTGAAAAATAGAGGTTAACCTACACATCCGACCATTTATCTAGTATTAATAACAGTGAAAGGATATGCATCTATAAGAATTAGGGAGCCCATAATAAAATGACACTAGAATCAAAACATACCCTAGTTGTGGAAGGTGGTGCAATGCGTGGCATCTTTGCCGCTGGGGTACTAGATGGCTTTATCGACCACCAATACAACCCGTTCGATTTCTGCATCGGCGTCTCTGCGGGCTCAACTAATTTAGCCTCTTGGTTATCTAACCAACGCGGCCGAACCTATACCATTATTTCCGACTACTCATGCCAACCTGAGTTTATTAACTTCAAGAAGTTTGCCAAAGGTGGACACTTGCTTGACCTCGACTGGCTTTGGGATCATATCGCACAACACTATCCATACGATATGGAAACCTTCGATAAACAACCGCTCCCCTTTCAAGTCGTGACCACGGATGTTGAAACTGGTGAACCACTCTACACGCAGGGTGAAAAGAGTAACCTAGAAGAACTCCTCAAAGCTTCCTGCTCTGTCCCTATGGCCTACCGCACGCCTTTGAGAGTAAATGGTCGAAAGATGATAGACGGTGGAGTGGTCGATTCCATTCCAGTGATTGAAGCTTATACACAAGGGGCGAAACAGATCACCGTGATCCTCTCGCAAAAGCAGGGTTACAAGAAGCGCCCACCGAAAGCACCTTGGATATTACGTCGACTGATGAAAGAGACACCTCAGCTGGCTGAGGCAATGATCACGCGTGCAGAGCAATACAATCAAACCTTAGAGTTTATTGAGAACCCACCTCATGATTGCGCCATTAAGGTTATCGTACCGGACGATAGTTTTGCTGTCGGACGGTTAACCACAGATAAAGACAAGCTTGAAGCCGGTTACCAAATGGGGCTTAAGGCAGCAGAGCGATTCGTTACACAAGAATAAAGCAGTTACTCAATGTCAAGCGGCCTGTTTTAATCTCCGTTCTCTAGCTGTAAAACAAAAAGCGAGCCACATAGGCTCGCTTTTCAGTATATAGTTTTAAGCTAAATTACAGAAATTCTACCGACTGTTGAGCAATCAAAAATCGAACGTTAGATTGAAATCGATACTATTGTAATCTGAATTATCAAAGTAATAGTTATAAGAAACTGTTGGTTTGACTCCGAGCATAGAGATGGTAATACCTGGGCTCAAATAATGAGAGTAGCTATTATCGCCATAACAGTGAGGCTGACAAACTGGAAACTTTGCTAAATGAGGCGTCCATTTTTTGTAATGTGTCATTTGATGGGTGTAGGAGAGCGACAGGGATAACCACTCGTTCACGTCATAAAAACTACCGAGGGTTTTATCTAAAGAAATGCTTTCATCTCGAACAAAAATACGTTCTTGGTCTATATATTGAACGGTAAAGTCAGTATAGAAAACAGCATCTTTCCAAGCAAAAGCACTAAATAACCCAGAGTTGTACACCTCTACGTTATCCAGGTTACCACCAACAGCAACGGTCACCTCATTGTAGATTAAATCGGCGAGAATGAAGGAATAACCAAATCCTAACTCGCCAAAATGATCACTATCGTACTGCCCGAATACACGCCAAGTCTCGTTGAAGTTGTGCGAACCATAGAGTGTGTAGGTCAGTTCATTATCATTGCTCTGTTCGAGATAGTTTTGCTTGCTAATGGAGATATTAAAAGTGTCCCCCACGTAATCAGCCACATCTTGCCAATCAGCTTGTACAGAAAAAGGGAAACAAATAAGTGCGAGCGAGTATATTTTATTCATGTTGAAACCGTATTTAGATCTCAATCCATGAGAGCTGTTATTTATTGATAGCAATGATATAAGCAGTGAAATAATTGGAATATTGAGTAATACGAAAAAGCCTATTAAGTCAGACTTAATAGGCTTTGAAAGGGTGGACAATCCATTGTCCTACATGAATTAATTAGTTCAGTTTTTTAAACATTCAATTTGCGAAAACAAGCTACCGATATGCAACCTGCCTCCCAATACCAACGTGATAAAACTATTACTTAGTAAAACGAGCTTGAATGCGAGATTTGATATTACGAAGTTTCGATTTATCTGCACTCTGTAACTTAGACTTAATCTCGTTACGTGAGTCAGGACGCCCAATTTCGCCATTTGATGGGGTATAATCACCGACAAAGTCACCAGACTTATTGTAGAAACTGTAAACCCCCGTATCGTCCACCTGAGCTACTGAACCAATAACTCCTACACCATCTTTAATGATGTTGCCGTCTTCTTTCTTAACATGACCGACTTTGTTACCTTCAGCATCAAGAATATGGTACGAACCGGCTTTCTCTTCAATTTGGAAACCTGCTGGACCTTGACCATAATCTGGAACTTTATCGCCGATTGGACGCTCACGGTCATTATCGTTAAAGTCACCATCTATGCTAGGAGTGTTATCATAGTTATGATCGATGCGGATTGAACCATCTGAACGAGACATAGTTACTGAGCCACGATCACCAACCAAAGTTATGCGATCATCGCGAAGTGCTAATTCACGACCGTTGTTACCTTTGATCGCAGTTAGTACACCTTCACCGTTGTATACCGCTGTGCCAACCTTACCGTGTTCGTATAGATTCACGTTACCGTCAGATGCAATAAAGCCAATTTTTTCGCCGCCAAAGAAAATGCCCCCATTTACAATTTTTAACTCTTGTGCACCTTCATCACCGCTAATTTCAGGGAAAATCGGATCATTATCCACGTCTGGTGTCGTTTTATCAATTGCGTTGATCAGTTGACGCTCTTGGATGCTAGCCAATACATCTGCGCCAGTCTTAACTGTCGCCCAGTGACCAGTACCGTTGCCCTGTTCTTTCTGAACCCAAACTTCACCATTGTAAGTACGGTGTAGGTTGTAATTTTCACCTGCTACAGAAAATGAAATATTACGCTCGTCGGTACGATTAACATTGTGAATCTTAACGCTTTCACCGTTCACCATTGTTATCAATACATCGTTGCCGGTTACATGGAACGTAGCGCCTTCTGAGCCAGTAATTGTGAAGTTATCCTTTGATGTTACATCGAGAGTTGCAGTGCGAACTTCTTCACCGTTAACGTACATGTATGCAGTATCACCGTGCGTGATTAGATTGATATCACGAGGGATATCGTTATCTACGCCAGGTAATGTCTTATCAATTGCATTAATTAATTGACGTTCTTGGATGTTAGCCAGTACATCTGCGCCAGTCTTCACCGTTGCCCAATTACCAGTTCCGTTACCTTGCTCTTTCTGAACCCAAACTTCTCCACTATAAGTTCGGTGCAGGTTGTAGTTTTCACCTTCTACAGAGAACGAGATATTACGCTCGTCGGTACGATTAACATTGTGAAGCTTAACGCTCTCACCGTTCACCATTGTTATCAATACATCGTCGCCGGTTACATGGAACGTAGCGCCCTCTGAGCCAGTAATTGTGAAGTTATCCTTTGATATTACATCGAGAGTTGCAGTGCGAACTTCTTCACCGTTAACGTACATGTATGCAGTATCACCGTGCGTGATTAGATTGATATCACGAGGAATATCGTTATCTACATCCGGAAAACCTGGCTTGTTATCAATACTTGGCTTAATAGCACCCTGTTCGTAATTTGGAGTATCTAATAATTTGTTTGATGACGAGCTCGAAGACCCACTAAATAAAGCCGCTGTAAGACCAAGAGCACCGGTACCAATAGCTTTCCAAACACCAGATTCATCTTGCTCGTAAACTACACCGTTTAGCTCCACTACCTTATTATTTTGTTCATTAAGTTTAGCAAGCGTCGCAGCATCAATATTATCCATTTGAGATTGGATCGCTTTTTCAGTCGCTAAATTTGCTAATTCAACATCCACACTTTGTGCAATAACATTACTTGAAAATGCAGTTGTAATTAGAGTTGCTAAAATTGTTTTATTCATGTTCATGTAATTAAGTCCGGTAAATATAATTAATTTCAAAATGCTATTTGTTTTCGGACCATCCTTGGAAGCGATGAGTGAATATTAACGACTTCGGTTAACTATGAATATTCGCCAATATTTAACTGGCTATTAAGCTGCACTTAACAAGTCAAACTAGCAACAAAAAACATTGTTATTCAGTTACTTAAAATAAAAAGCCAGAAAGTTAAAATACAAAAAAAGGGCTAACACATGGTCAGCCCTTTTATTTATTGCTATTTATTTGATGAACAGTTATTTCCCTTTCACTTTATACATATTATCTGCTTGTTCTTTTACTAATTCTGCATCAATAGGAAGATACATTCTTACGAGGAAGTTACCACCTTGCTCTACGGTTGCATTCCCCATACCTGTCTTGCAATTGGTAGTGAATGAAAGTGAATTCCCATTATCTTTCATTTCAGAATGGGGAATATAAAAATCATTTTCATGAATCCAACCATCCGCACCATAAAAAGTTGCAGATAGATAGCCGTTATTTTTCCAATCCAAAGCCGGTTTTTCTATCGTCCAAGTTTGGCACTTTTCTGAAGTGACTTGCAGGGGAACATATTGAGCAGTATCCATTGGTAAACCTCCCCATCCATATGCAGCGGCATAAACGTAGTTATGTGGGTCAACGTCTTCTAGCGTTTTTCCGAAAGCGTTGTGCCCAGCAATAGGCTGCTCACCAGAATTGACCTGACGAACCAATTCATCGCGAAAAGCAATAACTTCATCGGCATCAAAGCCTTTTGACGGATATGGCCTTGCAGCGTTCGCTTCAAACTGAAGCTGACTTTGGCGACGCTTGGTGTCAGCGTGGTCACCGTTGTCACGCGTTCTCGCCAGCAAGTAGACATACTCACCTTGAATATCATCAGCATTGACTTCAAGGGTCTCGCCATTTTTTACGACTTGGTGAAAGAGATGATGCTCATCAATAATGTGAATGATCTGAAATTCGTCAGAATCAGGTACAGTAAACGTTGCACCTTTACTGACGTCAACGATGGCAATTGAGTAGACGACATCGCGATTTGAACGGATGACTTGCTGATTGTCTATGCTGACCGGATCATCATGCATCCATGCGTTCACACCGACTTTTTCTTGTACGCCAGTAAAGTACCAATCAGATTCAGCAACAACGTAGTTGTTCATTGTTACAGGCGCTGCCACACAACTAAATGCACTAATTAGAGATAAAGATAGAATCGTTTTTTTCATAAATTGACTCGCTGATTCAAAGATTAATATGTGTTCCTAATCAAACCCATCCGAATCAGCGACATTGAATATTGAACAATTGCTGACCCGTATTCCATTACATTTGCTTACTACTCTAATCAAGCCACTGAACTTAGAATATTTGAATATATGTAACTTGCTGTTAAGCTGAACTTAATACGTCTATTGGTAGAAGGAACACCGATGAGCAACGATAAGTTTAAGAATCTTGACCTAAACCTCCTCAAGCTTTTTTCTGTTGTATATCAGCAACGTAACTTGAAAAAATCTTCGGAGTTGCTGTTCATCTCTCCTCCTGCAGTCAGCCAAAATATAAATAAACTGCGAGATCATTTTGAAGATGAGTTGTTCGTTAAAACACCAAAAGGGTTTGATACGACACCTTATGCTGACAGCCTTTTCTTGGCCCTCTCTCCCGCTTTAACTCAGCTCTCAAATGCAGTGAATACACACGGTGAGTTTAAACCTAGCGAACTAGACGGCACTATTACTGTAGATATGGGTCAGCAAATCATTCCTTGGCTCTCACCGATGATGTTCACTGAGATCTCAGAACAATGTCCTAACGTTACGTTTGCATCTCATAATATGACAACTGAAACCCCTTCAATGATGAAAACGGATCAAGTAGACCTTGCCGTTCAATTTCAGTTTTCGAATACAACGAAAGATATTTATGAGCTACCTCTTGGCGAAGTAAATTTCGTTGCCGTAGTGAGAGAAGATCACCCTTTCAAGAAAGAAACTGCGACCATAGAAGAGCTTTTGGAGTACGACTTTGCTCTTGTTGAAATGCCATTTTTTAATACCTTCCATACATCACTGATTGAACAAGTTGTCGCTAATAAAGGACTAGAGATAAATGTTGTCCATAGAAGTACGTCAGCAATCAGTATTCGAGAGATTGTACTAAGAACAGACTTAGTTGTTCCGGGGCTAGAAAACTTTGTCAAACACTGTGGAGAGGGGCTCAGAGCGATAAAAGTAACGAATGTCGAAGAACTAACAACTCTACGATTATGTGCCTATATCCATAAGAAAAATAGAAAGAGTAAGAAACACTTATGGCTGTATGAAATGATAAAGTCTTTAGTCGATTCTTAAAAACTGACAAGCCTTTTGTAGACTGGTATCACGTAAACGAGTAATAGGGCTCGTCATACCAAACTCGAAACCATACCGACGTACAAATAAAAAAAGCGAGCCACATGGGCTCGCTTTTGAATTTTTTATGCTTTTGCTTAAGCAGTTACTCAGATTACAAAAGTTCTACCGACTGTTGAGCAATCACGAACTCTTCATTGGTTGGCAATCTAATAATACTGCTTTCACATATTCCACTACCATTCAATATTTTACCAAGCTAGCTGCAACATAGCCAAAAGCGTTCAAATGCACATTCCACACCATGTTTCAAATCTTGTAAAATTATCTCAGTTGATGACTAAATATAGACATAGCTGCCAATAATTTAAAAAGGATAAGTACCCTACTAATTAAAGCGGTAGTAGAAGCCTAAAATTGCATCATAACTTGCGTCATTTTCCATATCTTTAAGCATTAGGTAAGGCTCTAAACCTGACTCCCCCATGTATCCAACATAAAACTCATGGCTCACAAGATAGTTATCTGACACTAAATGACCAGCTTTAACGACATCTCTCGTTATATCATTTTGAGCGTAATTTAGGCCGGTGCGGTACACCAAATTGAGTTTTTTTATAGGTTGATAAACAAATTTCGCTCGCGCCCGGTACATGCCGATAATAGTCTCGTTGACCACGTCTTGCGTTGCCATTAAATCAAAAGTTGTCATAAAGTTTGGTAGAACAAGATAGTTAAAAGTTGCGCCACCCCAAATTGCGCCAGCCTCCGTCTTGAAATCATCTGAAATGCCCAACTGCTTCGCAATAGCAGCATAGTTGTCACCCATAGATTCATACGCTAGACCGAAATCAAACTCCGCGCTCATTTTCTCAGACAAAGGCATACGATACTTACCGTAAGCCGTTGCGAGGTTGTACTCTAACCCAGCAGTCTCTTTGTTGCCTTCAACACTAAAAATACCTGCGACAGAATCCGTCATTTTCACTTCAGTCTCTAACTTGTAAATATCTCGGTTGACACCACTTTCAAGTCGAATGTAATCCGCCGCTGCAACTTGGAAAGAGAGTCCTAGAGCTGCGCACATCATCGTTTTTGTTAGTTTCATCTGCTTTATTCTTAATATTTGAATATCATTATGGACATAACCGCTACCCACTAGCGGTCATGGAAGTTAAAAAGGTGGTCAGCTTCGTTACTTCTTGGCGTTATAACCTTTGAAGTCAGCGCCAGTTGGGATGTTCGGGTACTGGTGCATTGAACGAGCAGTTTCAGCGATGATCTTGCCAATCGGCTGTACTAGCCATGAGTGTTGGTAACCTTCATTGGCCCAGATTTCGTATTGTTCACCCGGATCACGCTCAAGATCGTAAATCAAAGGAAAGGTAAGCGTTTCAAATCGGCCATGGGTCTCATAGGCAACTTTGAAATGCATCTTGTAGTTGTTCCATTTCACCGCAAATAACTCATCGTTCACGTACGTCAGAACATAGTTGCGGTTAGATTTATCGCTGTTACCTAAAATGAAGTCACTTTGATCGATCGAGTCGATAGGACGATCGGTTGGGATTTTGTCTTCATTACCAGTCAAATGCGCTAGGGTGCTGAACCAATCCAGATCAGAAATAATCTCATCGGTTACCTGCCCTGCCTCAACTTTGTTGCCGTAACGCACTACCGCCGGAGTACGCATTCCCCCTTCAAAAGCGGTACTTAAACCACCTCGCCATGGGCCATTGCTGCCTAAAGGCTCTTCACCTGGTTTTAAGATATTGCCTTCAACAATGTTGCCTGAGCCGTTATCGCCAGCAATGATGACGATGGTGTTATCTAACTGGCCACTTTGCTTTAAAGCCGTCATCAAACGACCGATATTATGATCGAGTTCAAGTTGAGTATCGGCATAAGTACCTTGTTTCGACTTACCTTTAAACTCATCCGATACCGTGTAAGGTGAGTGGAAAGTGGTAAAGCCAACATAGGTATAGAAAGGTTTGTCTTGGCTGACGCTTTGGTTGATGAACTCGATGGTTTTATCCACCAGCTCTGCATCCATACCTTTTTTGGTGTCTAGGTTGAACTCTTTTACTTTCTCCGGAGTAACGCCTTTTGCGCCATGCCAGATGTATGGAACCTCAGCAACGCTAGGGTCGAAGTCTTTGCTGCTTGTATAGCCCGCCTCATCAGAACCACCTCGGTAGCCATACCAATCGTCATAACCTTGATCGATTGGCAAGCGACCATCGACAGAACCAATGTGCCATTTGCCATATAAAGCCGTTTTGTAACCATCGTCACTGAGCATTTCTGCAATGGTGTATTCCCAAGGCGCTAGGCCATCAGCCGCACCTTTAAGAATTGGTACCTTGTACGTACCTGAACGAATCGGAAGGCGGCCAGTGTGCATTGCAGCTCGGCTTGGCGTACATTGGTTTTGAACGTTGTAGTTGAGGAAGCGGATTCCCTCTTCTGCCACTTTATCAATCTCTGGGGTTGGAATTTGACCGCCTTGACTAGATATATCGCCCCAACCCCAGTTATCTACCATTAAGAACAGTACGTTAGGCTTTTCAGCAGCTTGGGCGGAATGAGCGACACCAAGCGCCCCCGCAACCGAGAGTGCAACTAATTTTTTACGCATAGAGCTCTACCTTTCTAATTTAAGATTTATTTGTTTTAAATTGACCGTGTTTCACTGGAAGCGAGTTAACTCGCAGAAGATGGGCGAGTTTCTCGTCAATATGGCGGAAAAAGTCGTACCACCCTTCACACAAATAGTTGTGGCCACGCTCGCCTGATGAAGACGAAATAATGCGATTTTTTGGACACTCACCAAAGCATGCAAATTGATAAGGGCATGCTCGGCATTGAGCTGTTAACGACTTGCTTTTGGCATAACCAAAGGCTTGCTGAGCAGCACTAAACGCCATCTCATCGAGTGATGATTGGTGAATATTTCCTGCTAAGTAATCTGGATAAACAAAGTGGTCACAGCGGTAAACATCCCCGTTGGGCTCGATGGCTAAACCTTTGCCACACATCTCACCTAGGGTGCAGAGCGGGTTATGCTCTCCCATCCAAGTAGCAAACAGCGCCTCAAAATACTGCACATGAACACGGCCAACATCATAGCGATACCACTCATCAAAGACCGTTTTTAAGAACGATCCCCAATCTTTGGCTTCAACAGACCAATGCTCGACAATTGAGTCTGGGTGAGATGGCGATAAGCGAGGGTCGCCTTGCATACATTGGCTTGCTTGTGGTGATTGTGTACGAAACGTTTTGGGTTCAACAATTGGGATAAACTGAATCAGTGGCGATTGCACCACATCACGCAGAAAGCGATACACTTCAAGCGACGATTGGCTCGTCAGGCGATTCACGCAGGTTAAAGTGCAAAATGAAACTTCATGTTTTTTAAGGAGTTCAATTGCTCCCATGACTTGCTGCCAAGTGCCTCGGCCTGCGCGATTGGTACGATAGGTATTGTGTAGCATCTCGTCACCATCAATACTGATGCCAACAAGAAACTGATGTTTTGCTAAAAATCGACACCACTCATCGTTAAGTAGAGTGCCATTAGTTTGCAGGTCGTTCAGGACCTCTACATCTTTAGGACAATACTTTTTCTGTAATCGAACAACTGTACGGAAGTAGTCCAAACCCAACATTGTTGGTTCTCCTCCCTGCCATGAAAAATTAACTTGAGGAGCATTATGAGCTGCAAAATATTGCTTGATGTAGGCTTCTAGGCTTTCTTCATTCATTTGTTCGCATGCACCAAGGCGATCCGCCAGCAATTCTTCTTTACTGAGGTAATAACAATATTGACAATCAAGATTGCACTTTGCCCCAATAGGTTTCGCCATGACATGCATATTTTTCTTTACTTTTTTATTAAAACACTGAGTGGTTAAAATCATATTTTTCGCCTTAGCTATATTTAAACAGCCCTATATATTTTCAAGTAAGAAGTACGAACAGATATATCTTGGCGGAAATAATACATATATATAAGGAAAAACTGATTTTCCCCTCAGGCAAATTAACTCTGATAATATTCTATTAAATTCGTTGGAGTATATTTATGAAAAAAACGCTCTTAGTAGCAGGAATAGTCGTTGCGTATGTAGGAATGGGAATGTTGGTCTGCCCGTTTGAATTTTTTGACTTTAATTCAGGCGTACCTTTCACGTACTCTGTAGATAGGGCTAGTGAGTTTAGAGGAGTAGGCGCATTCATCTTGCTTTGCGGCCTATTTATCACTTTTGGAGCCATACTGAACAAACAATTAAACAATATGTATTTATTGTCCTTAGCAGTTTACGCCAGTTTTTCGTCAGGTCGAATCACAAGCTTAATTATTGATGGAATTCCAAACCAAACCATCTCCCTTATTTTAGGCATCGAAGTCGTTATATTCATTGCATGCTTAATTAGTTTTTTAAAACACCGAATAACCAATAAACCTATTTAATTATTTTCTAATTAAATAAGCCCCCAATAATTATCTCTATAGGTATTGAAGATGGACTATATCGATCTTGTCGATAATGCTCGTTTAGAATTTGCATTTAGTATGACGTCCCACCATGTGTGGGTGCCCATTTACCTAGGTGCCGCCTTGATCGCAGCAATCCTTGAAACGCTTTATGTAACAACAGGCCGTATCGACTACAAAACATCCTCTATGTACATCAGCAAAATGCTGTTGCCGACTTTTATCGTAATTATATTTTTGGGTATTGCCACTCCCCCATTTTCTGATGATTGGACAGTATGGTGGAGTTACGTCAAGGTACTTGACCCAGAAGACCTCACAGGTCGAATTCCTTCGACTTTAATTGTTGTCACTCTGATTGCGTTTATTACCAGCCAAGCAGGGTGGAAGCGACTACCACCTAAAATTCATGTTATTGCAACTTGGATCTTACCTTTAATGCCTGCAATAGCGGAATCTTCTGCTATTGCAGTTAATGGTTGGATGCACGCACCTCATACCACATCATCATTTGATTTGGATACCTTGATGTATGTTCGTGACAGCTTCTCCGCTTACTTCTTCCAACCAATGACTGCCTTACGCTTTGCCCACAACTTTGCAGCAACTTACATTGTCGGTATTGCTGCCGTGTTAAGTATGAGCTGCTACTTTTTGCTGTGTAACAAACATGCGTTCTTCGTTCAAAAAACGGTGCTTATCGCCTCTGTCAGCGGTTTGCTCCTTTCTCTGTTTTTAGCCGTAGCCGGTGATGAACAAGGTAGAGCGGTAGCAGAAACTCAGCCAATGAAACTGGCCCAGCTTGAAGCTCTGTGGGAAACGGATGCAGACCCACACTTGGTTCTATTTGCCATTCCTGATATGAAAGAGATGACGAACAAGTACGAGATTTCCGTACCCTACATTCTTGGCTTTCTATTAGGTAGCGATGACGAAAACCCTATTAAAGGCATTAAACAGCTACTAGAAGAAAACGAACAACGTGTACGCAACGGTATGATTGCCTACCAAGCCATGCAGGAATACCAACAAGACCGCGCCAATCAAGAAGCTGAGCAACGCCTGCTTGCGCATCATAAAGATCTTGGCTTTGCTTACCTATTGGGTAAATACACCGATGACATTTTGTCTGCAACCGATGCGGATATTAAAAGTGCCGCCAAAGACACAATGACAAACGTGACTTTCTTATTCTTTAGCTTCCGCATTATGGTTGGCTTAGGGATTCTGCTGACAGGTGTGTTTGCTTACTGGTCTGTGAAGAGTTACAAAAACACATTGCACACCGCTTCACCTTGGATGGTTAAGTTCTCAATGCTTGCGCTCCCAATGGCTTTGGTGGCTTATTTGGTCGGCTGGGCGCTGTCAGAAGTAGGACGCCAACCTTGGATCATATATGAAGTTCTGCCAACCTTTACCGGTGGTGGTAACTATCAAAACGGGGAATCTGCTGGCTTCCCGATCACTACTCTCATCATGATCACTACGGTATTGTTCTCAAGCCTTAGTCTTTATATTGCGTGGCTTATTCGCCGCGGCCCTCAACTCGATATCAAGTAAGGACTTATTATGATTTGGTATATTGCATTCTACGCAACACTCGTCCTCTCTGTCTTGCTGATCGCAAAGATGGATAAGCGCCAGAAAGACGCGGATTGATAACAAAAAGGCCAAGCGCTTACCCTATCGCTTGGCCTTATTCGATCAATACTGCCTATAATTGACGTACGATAATCTCTGATATTTAAGATGGCTGTAAAATACCAACCATCACTTTTACTTGTTGAGCTATCATGCTGAGTATCAATTTTGATCTAAACCTAATCCGAGTGTTCCTGACTATCGCTGAAACTCAAAACATCAGTGCAGCAGCAAAACGATTAGGGAAAACACCCAGTGCCTTATCAAAAAGCTTACAAAAGCTACGCGATGAAACGGGCGATCAACTGTTTATCCGCAAATCCTCCGGCCTCTCACCAACACCGTATGCGGTGATGCTAGAACGAAAGCTCAAAGCGGTACGAAGTGATATTCAAATAGCCTTTGCCAATGAGAAATTTGAGCCTAAAGATTTTCAGGGTGAGATCGTGATTGCTATAAATGCGGCTCTACAAGACATTTTTCAACCACACTTAATGCAAATGTTGGCATCTCACGCCCCTAAAGCAACCTTCAGTTTCATTAATCGCCAAGCGTCAACTTATCAAGACTTACTTGCTGAAAAAGTGCACGTTGCAGTTGGTTTTTGGAGTGATGTTTGCTCAAAGGAAATCAAACAAAAGGTGATTGGTGAGAACCGATTTTCTTTGTATGCAAGAAAAGAGCACCCTGCGACCACCCTAGAAGAAGCGTTACGTTCCCCATTAGCCATACTACGTGTCAATGGCTGGAACTCGGAATACATTAACTTCTCTCAGCACTTAACGCGTGAAGGTCTTGCCCATCATGTTCAATATAAGTTTGAAGATCTTAACGCTTTCTTAAGCTGCATAGAAAATACCAATTGCGTAACCCCACTTCCATACTTTCCGAAATTAGAAGAGTTTAAGCGCTTCGCTCTTGATAAGTTCGAATGCGACATCAAACTCGTTGCTTGCCACCCGTCAAGCCACCGCGATGCAGCACTTAATCAATGGTTAGTTAAAACCATTGAGAAAGCGTACAAAGCAAACATAGAGTTAACAAAATAAACACAAAAAGGGAGTAAACTCCCTTAAATATATTTGTTATTCGCTAGTCGTAACCCTGAAATTCTTCACCTGGCTGAATGTTTCGGTATCGATGCATGCTGGCCTTTAAATCTGCGATTCTTTTCATGACCGGATCAAATATCCACGTATGTGAGTAACCCTCGTTACCTAGTAATTCATAGGCTTCTTTAGGGTCGTTTTTAATATCAAAGACTTGTGGGAAAGTGAACTTCTCTATTCGAGAGTGCGTTGATTCTGCCGCCATAAAGTGCATTTTGAAGTTTCGCCACTTAACAGCAAACAACTCATCACCGACAAAAACAACAAAGTGATCACGATTAGATTTCGGTTTACCTAAGAAGAAGTCCTTCTGGTCAACACCATCAATTGGTCGGTCTTTTGGTACTAGATCCGCAGCTCCGGCAAAGCTTGCAATCGTTGTGTACATATCAATATCACCAACGATCTCATCAGAGACACGACCAGCTTCGATTTTGCCTGGGAATCGAATCATAGCTGGAGTTCGTAATCCTCCCTCATAAGCCGTACTTAAACCACCCCGCCATGGACCATTTGAACCACCTCCTCCGATTTCACCTGCAGCAAGCGCAGATCCCTGCGGAAAGTTACCAGCACCATTGTCACCACTCAAAATAACAAGGGTATTCTCCTCAATACCAGCTTTTCTAATTGCATCTAAAATTAGGCCTATGTTGTAATCCACCTCCATCTGAGTATCAGCATAGATGCCCGCTTTAGATTTGTTCTTAAAGTCATCATGTACTGTAAATGGGGGATGGAAATGTGTGAAACCCACGTAGGTAAAGAATGGCTTACCTGACTTCGCCTTCTCTTGAATATGGGCAATAGAGCGTTCAGTAATCTCTCTATCTAATATCACCTTCGCTGGAATATCGAAAAGTTTAACCTTGTCAGCAGGTTTTCCTTTTACCCCCTCCCAAATATAAGGTGTTTCAGCGACTTCAGGATCCCATTGGGGGGTTGAGGTATAAGATGCTGCGTTAGTCCCTTCATTCGTTCCCCAGAAGTAGTCATAGCCTTGATAATTTGGAAGTTTTTCAATACTAGCACCGACATGCCACTTACCAAATAATGCCGTACTGTAGCCAGCGTCAGAAAGAAGTTCTGGTAGTGTATATTCCCATTGTGCAAGGCCGTCAGGTTCCCCTGGAGCAGGCACTTTTTGATTCCCCGTCCGGATCGGCAATCGACCTGTATGCAGCGCAGAGCGAGTTGGAGTACATTGGTTCTGTACATTAAAGTTGGTTAGCCTAAGACCTTCTTTAGCAAAGTCATCTATGGTTGGCGTCTGTATTGTACTTCCCTGCACACTTAAATCACCCCATCCCCAGTTATCAACCAGTAGATAAACAATATTCGGCTTTTCCGCAGCCGTAGTGGCGCTAGATAACGATATTGCACTTACTAACAAAACTTGTTTAAACATTTTCCTCTCCATTTAAGTCCATTTAAATCAAAAGTTTGGGCAGTATCCACTTACTTATAAACGCCCTTATTTATATATACACGCAATATCATAAACTGGCCACTTTCGATGCACTGGTTGATCGCCGCAACATCACCAAGGTTGCTATACCCAAATCATAGCAACAAAAAAGCGAGCCACATGGGCTCGCTTTTGAATTTTTATGCTTTTGCTTAAGCAGTTACTCAGATTACAAAAGTTCTACCGACTGTTGAGCAATCACGAACTCTTCATTGGTTGGGATAACCATTGCTACTGCGTCTAACATTTCAGACTTACCGATGATGCCTTCTGCACCAAAGCGAGCCGATTCGTTACCCGCTACATCTTCAACGAAACCAAGAATCTTAAGGTTGTTTAGGATTTCACGACGAATTGGTAGAGAGTTCTCACCGATACCACCAGTAAAAATGATGCCGTCTAAAGAATCTAACGTTGCAAGGTAAGAAGCAATGTACTTTGATACGCGGTAAGTAAACACCTCAAATGCAAGCTTAGCGCCTTCATGGCCCTCTTCCATTGCCTCTAAAATGCCACGAGCATCGCTCGTAAGGCCAGACACGCCAAGGAAACCAGACTCCTTGTTTAGAGAGTTGAAGACTTGCTCTTGTGACCAACCTTTCTTGAGTAGATACTCGATGATGCCTGGATCCAAGTCACCACAACGTGTGCCCATCATAAGGCCAGAAAGTGGAGTGAAACCCATAGAAGTATCAACACTGTTACCGTCTTTGATTGCACATACAGACGCGCCGTTACCTAGGTGAACAGAGATGAAGCTCGCCTCTTCGACTGGCTTGTTTACCATCTTCGCAGCTTCACGGCTAACGAAGTAGTGGCTCGTACCGTGGAAACCGTAGCGACGTACGCCGAAGTCTGTATATAGCTCTTTTGCGATTGCACCAGTGAATGCACGTTGTGGCATCGTTTGGTGGAAAGCCGTATCAAATACAGCAAATTGAGGTAGAGAAGGGAAAGCTTCAATCGCAGCACGGATGCCAATGGCACCGGCAGGGTTATGAAGTGGAGCTAGGTCAGATAGGCTTTCAATTTCGTTCGTTACTTCTTCAGTAATACGAACGGTTTGAGTGAACTTCTCACCGCCGTGAACGATACGGTGACCGATAGCAACGATATCAGCAGTGAAGCCTAGATCTTCCATCAGGCCAACTAGTTTGCCAATGGCAATTTTGTGGTGGTTATCCTCACCTTGAATGGCAATTTCAGTTTTCTCGCCTTGATATTTCCAGCTCATGCGAGCATCTTCAAGACCAAAACACTCCCCTAGGCCACTCAATACTGCTTCACCAGAAACAGAATCAATGACAGCAAATTTTAGGGATGAACTACCCGAGTTAATAACCAGAACAAACGAATTAGACATTGGATATGGATCCTGTTTCAGTACGAATTGGATGAAGTATTTACTTCAATTTTAGTTAAGCCCATTATTCAATAATTTTTGAATCTTTCAACTTTTGTTTTGGAAAAATCACTAAATGAACACAATTAAGTTGATCTTAGTCATCAAACCATTTATTTCGAGAGCGAAATTAAAAAATAGTTGAATAAGAAAGTTAGCGAACAAGTAACGCAAACGAGTGCTCACGTTATTTTTAACTTGATTGAGTTAATTAGAGCGACTCGAATAAATGTAGGTAATACGCCTAGAAAACAACCACCCCTTCCCTTTCGCCTTCTTAGCATTACCGACAACTTCTTACTCGAAATCTCAATTTCTCAGTGTTTACATCAAAAAGATCACAGGTGTGTTGAGAATAATGAACGACAGAGCCGATCTTCTTTTGATTGCCTTCGAGCACAACGGTTCGAATATGCGCATGTAACGTCGCTTAGATAGCCTTCACTCTTTGTTTCGGCATCTTGTAGCACATTCTTTTGGTAAAGGCTTAGAACGCGATACAGCTAATTTATTGGCACTCAGATAAGTTATAGGCGTAAAGCTTAGTTGAAGTAAGCTGACTACGTATATCGAGCCAACAAAGGCTTAAGTTCAAATAGCAGGCACAAAAAAGCCGAGCATTACGCTCGGCTTTGAAATTCAGTGTCTAGACTAAAGAGTCTAAGCGACAGGTTGATTAACCTTCGTTGCGCTCTGGACGACGACCACGGTTACCACCGCCATTGCCGTTACCATGACCACGTTCGCCACGGAAGTTACCACGGTGATCGCCACCACGGTTACGGTCGAAACGACGTTCGCCATCACGTCCGCCAGCAGAGTTACCATCGCGAGCACCATCACGGTTGCCACGGTATCCACCACGACCGCCTTCACGGTTACCACCTTCGCGGTTACCATCACGGTTACCACGGTAGCCGCCACCATCACGACCGCCACGACCGCCGCCACGGTTGCCATCACGACCGCCGCCGCCACGACGAGGCTCACGGAAGTCGTTGAAATCAACAACAACAGCGCCAGCTTCTTTTTGACGAATACGTAGTTTGCTCAGCTTACCAGCAGTTTCAGAGTTCATTGCTTTTGGCAGTTGAACGTAAGTAGAACCTTGGTCTAGCTTGATTGCACCGATAGAACCTTTAGTTAGGCCAAGTTCGTTTGCTAGTGCGCCAACGATGTCTTTAACCTGAACGCCTTGCTCACGGCCAACTTGTAGTTGGTAAGTATCCCAATCTTGAGTATTGAAGTTGCGACCACCACCGTCACGGCCGTTGTCACGATCTTCACGACGCTCTTTACGACGGTTCTTATCGCGCTCAATAGCAGCGATCATTGGGTCTTCACCAACGTAGAATAGTGGGCTCTTACCTTGCTGACGCTTAAGAAGCATTGCAGCTAAAGTAGCAGCATCAACTTCTAGAGACTCTTGAAGAGTAGAGATAAGACCTGCAAAGTTTTCTAGTGCTTTGCTTTCTTTCTCAGTTTCAAGTTCAGCGCCAAGCTTAGCAACACGTGCAGCAGCAACTTGGTCACGTAGAGGAAGTTGGATTTCTTCCATAGATGACTTAGTTACGCGCTCGATTGTGCGCAGCATGCGAATTTGGTTAGTGCGAACTAATAGGATCGCTTTACCTTTACGTCCAGCACGGCCAGTACGGCCAATACGGTGGATGTAAGATTCAACATCGAATGGGATGTCGTAGTTAAATACGTGAGTGATACGTGGAACATCAAGACCACGAGCTACAACGTCAGTTGCAACTAGGATGTCGATAACACCTTGTTTGATGTGGTCAACAGTACGCTCACGTAGAGACTGAGGAATATCACCGTGCAGTGCAGCAGCTTTGAAGCCACGTGCAGATAGCCAATCAGCTAGACGCTCAGTGTCTTGACGAGTACGTACGAATACGATTGACGCGTCAGTTTCTTCAGTTTCTAGAAGACGAGACATTGCTTCGTCTTTTTCTACGCCTTTAACAACCCAGAAGTTCTGCGCTACTTTATCAACTGTGTGGTTAGTACCAGCAACGTCAACTTTAGCCGGGTTACGTAGGTAACGGTCAACAATAGTCTTAACCATTGGAGGCATAGTTGCAGAGAAAAGTACACGTTGTGCAGATTCTGGAGCTTGCTCTAGGATCCAAGTAACGTCATCTACGAAGCCCATTTTTAGCATTTCATCTGCTTCATCAAGAACAAATGTGTGTGCTTCATCTAGGTGTAGACGGTCACGAGTTAGTAAGTCTTTAACACGACCTGGAGTACCAACAACAATGTGAGCACCACGGCTTAGAGCACGCATTTGGTCAACAATTGAAGCACCACCGTAGATTTCAATAACTTTAAGACCTTTGATGTCACGGCCAAGGTTTTTGATTTCCGCAGCAACTTGAATCGCTAGCTCACGAGTAGGAGCCATGATGATTGCTTGTGGTTTGTGTTGGTTTAGGTTGATTTTGTTAAGTAAAGGCAGAGAGAATGCTGCTGTTTTACCAGTACCAGTCTGTGCTTTACCTAGTGCGTCACGGCCTTCAAGAAGAAGAGGAATAGCTGCTGCTTGGATTGGAGTTGGAGAAACGAAACCCATGCTATCAAGAGCTGAAAGAATGTTATCGTTTAGGGCTAATTCATTAAATTGAATTACAGATTCGGACATTGGGATCCCACTATATATAAGTAAACAAAAGGTCCCGGGAGCTCTATCAATTCCAATACTGATCCAATCAGATACTGATTCCATTCAGAGTTACGAAGCAGTAATAAAACACTTCAAGCCATTAGGGACGTCTAAGGGAGGCGGATTATTCCCTAAATGCATAAAAAAAGCCAGAAAAAATTGAAATACATCACATATTTTTCGGTTTTCCATCAATACTGGCTATCATATCGTCAAAACTTGATGAATATCTCGTCAGGGCGATAGAGTTCGACCAAATTGATAGAGTTAAATAAGAGGGTAATTAATTTACGCTCACTTCGGCTTTAAGTAGTAATCGTGCCTCGCAATGATTATAGTGTGCTCAATTGTTCTCGTTAGATAAAAGTCAAATGTTTCAAGATAATCCTCTACTCGCTCAACTCAAGCAGCAAATCCAAGAAACCCTCCCTAAAAAGGAAGGCACTATCAAAGCCACTGAAAAAGGTTTTGGTTTTCTCGAAGTTGATAGCAAAACAAGCTTCTTTATCCCGCCTCCGTACATGAAGAAATGTGTGCACGGTGACAAGGTGATTGCCATCATTCGCACAGAGAAAGAGCGCGAAGTAGCAGAACCTGAGGAATTGATTGAACAAGGCCTTACTCGCTTTATTGCGCGAGTTAAGCTTTTCAAAGGCCGCTTGAACGTTGTTCCTGATCACCCGCAGCTAAAAAAACTGCAACTTAAAGCGAAAGCAAAGAAGGGTCTAAATCCTGAAACGCTTAAAGAAGGTGATTGGGTTGTTGCTCATATCGTTCAGCACCCATTAAAAGGTGACAATGGCTTCTTGGCTCAGATCTCTGAGAAAATCACAGACGCTGACGACAAGATTGCACCTTGGTGGGTAACGCTGGCACAAAACGACCTACCAAACAGCGAACCTGAAGGCATCGACAACTGGCTAATCAACGACGACGCCGATCTTGAACGTGTAGACATGACACACATCCCGTTTGTGACTATCGATGGCGAAAGCACAAAAGATATGGATGATGCGCTTTACGCGAAGAAAAAAGAGAACGGTGATTTTGAACTGACAATCGCAATTGCTGATCCAACGGCTTACATCTCTCCAGATGACGCGATGGATAAAGTGGCTCGCGAGCGCGGTTTCACAATCTACCTTCCTGGCCGTAACATCCCAATGTTACCTCGTGATCTTGCTGACAACCTATGTTCACTGATCGAAAATGAAGTTCGCCCTGCTCTTTGCTGCACAGTAACGGTATCTAAAGATGGCGTTATCGGCGACGACATCAACTTCTTCGCTGCAAACATCAAATCTCATGCTCGTCTTGCTTACGACAATGTATCTGACTGGCTAGAAACGGGTGCATCAGAGAAGTGGCAACCATCTGAAGAGATCGCTGCGATTGTTTCTGATCTTCACCAATTCGCTCAAGCACGTTCAGCATGGCGCTCAGCAAACGCTGTTGTGTTCCCAGATCGCCCTGACTACCGCTTTGAACTTAGCGAAGATAACGATGTTGTTGCTATTCACGCAGATATGCGTCGTAGCGCAAACAAGCTAGTAGAAGAGTCTATGATCAGCGCGAACATCTGTGCGGGCCGAGTACTAAAAGAAAACTTCAACCAAGGTGTGTTTAACTGCCACTCTGGTTTCAAGGCTGAGAAAGTCTCTGACGTTCTTGAACTGGTAAACCCGCAAGCAGAAACACCGTTCACTGAAGAGCAGATCGTTTCTCTAGAAGGTTTTGCTACTCTACGTCGTTGGTTAGGTTCTTTAGACAACAGCTACTACGACAACCGTATTCGTAAGTTCCAAGCGTACAGCGAAATCAGCAATGAGCCTGCGCCACACTACGCGATGGGTTTAGATATTTACGCAACGTGGACTTCTCCAATTCGTAAATACGGCGACATGATTAACCACCGTATGCTGAAAGCGCATATCTTAGGTAAAGCACCAATTCAAACACCAGATGAAACCATTGGTGATGAACTTGCCCTTCACCGTCGCCACCACGGCATGGCTGAGCGTAATGTTGGCGATTGGTTGTATGCTCGCACTCTAGCAAATGCTCCAGCAGAAGAAACTCGCTTCCAAGCAGAGATTTTCGATATTAACCGTGCAGGTATGCGTGTGCGTCTACTTGAAAATGGAGCTGCTGCATTTATCCCTGGATCTCTCATTCTTGATAATAAAGAAAGAATAGAGTGCAACGGTGATATGGGTACTGTATCTATCGATAAAGAAATGGTATACAAACTAGGAGACGTTTTAGAAGTAGTTCTCTCCGAAGTTAATCAGGAAAACCGTAACTTAGTAGCTAAACCTACTCAAGTATTTGCGGACTTGCCTAGCGAGCCTGAAACAACAAACGAAACCGAAGCTTAGACCTTACAAGGCTAAAAGCCTCAAAGGTTCACTTCTAAAGGCGCTATTAATTAGCGCCTTTTTTGTAAATGTCTCATGCTTAAACAATACTTAAAAAAAATAAGCAATCAATTTACAACGTCAAAGAAGCGAACTATGTCATCAATCACTGTTACCCAATTTAGAAACTTCATACCTAGGAAGCGAGAACGTTACCCCGCCTCTAAAAACGGTATTTTCATAGTATCAAAGGGCAGCATTTCTTTCGTGTTACCCAATGGCACTGAAGCCTCGTTACAAGCGGGGGATTTTACGATCTACAATTCAGGACAGATTAAAGACATCACGGTTAACACCGAAAATGGTGAATTTAGCGCAACCTGTGTAGATTTCGATCTGACCATTTTCCAGAAATTCATCAATAATTTCAGCGATTTAGAATCCACTCGAATCCCAGACAAGTACATTAAGTTCAATCAAACTGACACCGAAATCTGTCAACTAAAAGGACTCATCATATCGCTTGCAAATTCATCAACTAAGAATGACTACGCACTCACTCAATTAGGCTTAGGCTTGCTTTCTCTGATGGTGGAACAGCACCCTGCTCTATTGGTTATCATTGCCCGAGCTTCAAGGTTGACCGTGACACAAAAGGTTATCCATTACATTGAACAGAACATAGAAAATAATATCTCACTCGATACTCTAGCCAGCTATATGGGGATGTCACCAGCCACACTTAAACGCCGTTTATCGGCCGAAGATCTTTCCTTTTCAAATCTATTAAAGATCAAGCGAATCGCCCACGCGGCCACTCAGCTCAGAACATCGAATAAATCTATCACTCAAATTGCTTATGAATCTGGCTTTAAAAGCGCGGCTCACTTCAGCACTGCTTTTAAGACGTATCACGGCAAGGCACCCAAAGACTTCCGTTCGTTAGTCGCACAAGCTCAAACACAAGGCTTAAAGACTCAAATTTAAACATATTGAAGAAAGTATTGAGTGGAAGGTGGTTTAACAAGTTAACTCTGGGGTTACGCCACCCGCAATTGCCGGAACCCATTGGTTATGACCAGAAGTATGATTTAGGATCTTTTTCTATCTCAGCCAGAATTGCATCAAGATCCTTCGATTTAGGAAGGTAGGGATAAGGTCCCCAATTCACGGAATCAGTTTCAGCATCGCCTTCAAGCGGCACCATCACCAACCAACAAGATAACGATTCATCAAAGGTCACGCAGGCAATCTCGTTTGTATAATCACTGTGAGATGAGTCGAGTAGATAATGCGCCTGAGAAAACAGCACTCCCCCCTCACACTCTTCATATAGGGATTTGCCTAACTCGACAGGTAAACTGCTATTCCGAGATGTACAGAGCCTCTCAGCCCCAATTAAAAGACGATTCAGTTCGATATGAATGACGGACATAACACCCCTTGTAACTTCATAGAAACTTCTAAGTAGTAAATTCCTCTACCTAGCTTAGGACTCAACCAACATTTTAGCGAACAAGCGTAAACAAAATACCCGCATTGCTCCCAGAAACGAATCTTGCTTTCGTAAACCCCCACTAGCTTTCACCCATCAAGCTAACAACGACATATCGAGCATATAGAATTTCACAAAAATGTCATATAACCGACCTATCATAGCCGCAAATGTTATTAACTAGGAGTTGTTTATGTTACGAGTCGCGCTTGCCTCTCTTTTATCCTTAGCCCTGTCTTCTCACACTGCTTTTGCACAAGAAACCAATATTTCGGGCTCCACTTCTGTATCACGTGTGATGGATGTATTAGCTGAGGAGTACAACAAGACTCACCCTGATAACTATATTGCGGTTCAAGGCATTGGTTCTACAGCGGGTATTACCATGGTTAATAAAGGTGTGGCTGACATCGGTATGAGCTCGCGTTATTTAACCGACCGCGAGCAGGATGAGAAATTGAAGGTATTCCCAATTGCCTTTGACGGCCTAGCAGTCGTAACCAATCGTTCAAACAGTGTAAGCAACGTTACACGTGAACAGTTGTTCGATATCTACAAAGGCAAAATCACAAACTGGAAAGCAGTAGGCGGTGCGGATCAACCTATTGCAGTGGTGACTCGTGAAGCTTCTTCTGGTTCACGTTACAGCTTTGAGAGCTTGCTTGGTTTAACCCAAATCATTAACGACCGTCTAGTGTCGGACATCAACCCAAATAACTTGGTTGTAAACAGCAACAGCATGGTAAAGACGATTGTTAACCATAACCCGCATGCTATTGGTTTTATCTCAGTTGGTTCTATCGATCATTCGATCAAGGCAATCACATTTGAAGGCGTAGAGCCGACATCTAAGAACATTGCAAACCACAGCTATGAACTGGCTCGCCCATTCTTGTTGCTGCATAAGACAGACTCTGTTTCTGACGAGAGCAAAGACTTCATCAAGTTCGTGAAGTCGAAGCAAGGGCAAGATCTTATCGAAGAGTACGGTTACACTCGCATTAAATAAGTGAGATAGTTTTATCTTATGAAAACAAAAAGAGAGAGCATTAAGCTCTCTCTTTTTTGGAATCTATATGGTTCGTTTAAAAGTGAAGTTGAATCACCGAAACGATCACAGCGCCAGGACGACGAATACCTTCGATTTCTACGCGAATTTCGCGTTCAATCTCTAGCCCTTTCTTAATTGGCGTTACTTTTGTTAGCGTGCTTTTAGCTCGAACGTTACTGCCCGATTTAACAGGATATGGAAAACGCACTTGGTTAAGGCCAATGTTTACGACCATCTTCGCCGTTGGGAATTGAGACTTGTCAGGGTCGACACTGTCAGTCAATCTAGGAAGCAGAGATAAAGTTAAAAAACCATGTGCGATGGTTGTTTTGAACGGAGAGTCTGTTTCTGCTTTTTCAGGCTCGGTGTGAATCCACTGCATATCTTCAGTAACAAGACCAAACTGGTTGATACGGTCTTGGCTGACATTGATCCAGTCACCAGTATGGATAATTTCACCGATCTGCTGATTAAGCTCATCAAACACAAGCTGTGCTTCTGGCTTTAACACGATAGGTTGTTCTACTGGCATTTCTGGTGCATCTTCATTTACAGCAGGTTTGTGATGATCACGAACCCACGCAAAGAAATGGCTATTTTGCGTGCGATTTAGAAAGTCACCCCAGTAATCTCTAAGAGCTGGAGACATCCATTGCATAAACTCTGAGTGTTGCGAAGACATGCTATCGCCTCGGTGTTTAAATAAATCAATGACTTTCATAAGAACCTCAGTGCACAAAAAATTTCAATATAACTAGGTAATTTTGAAACACTTCACACTATTGTGCAAATGTTTTCGAGCATACACTCGTTAGCTGAACCTTGTTAATTCCATATTAAACAAAGACTTAATAATAAAACATCATTTTATTACAAAACCAAAATTAGAGTGTTAACTCTATCACATAATAAACATTTGATTATATAAATAGCGATTTTATTCATTAGTGGAATAAAGAAAGGCTTAGCGCAACGCTAAGCCTCAGTTTTTATAAGGAATTAATTTTCCAAGGGTTACTCTTGTAAGGGACTAATCATGCAAGACATTCAGTTCCTATTCGTCATCCAGTGGAATCAACTTGGTATTGCCACCGTGTGCCTTCTCACGCTTACGCTGTACGAATGCATAGAAGCCAGGGATTAGGAACGTACCCGCTAACAACACACATAGCAGACCACCAATCAGAGAAATACCCAGAGAGTTCTGGCTCACGTGACCTGCGCCCGCAGCGAAGATAAGTGGGAAGATACCCAATATGAATGACCAAGACGTCATGTTCACAGCACGGAAACGCAGCGTACCGCCCTTCACTGCTGCATCTTCGATTGGTGCGTCTTTCTCTTCACGTTCCACCTTAGCAAATTCCACAATCAAGATTGCATTCTTCGCGGCCAAGGCTATCAAGAGGACCAAACCAATTTGCGCATAGAGATTCAGTGGTGTGCCTGTCAGGTTCAACGCCAAGAAGGAGCCTAATGTTGCGACAGGTACCACTAGGATAATCGCAATCGGTATAGTCCAACTCTCGTATTGAGCCACCATGAACAAGTAGATGAAGATCAGCGCCAATGCGAACGCAAAGATCGCTTGGTTGCCTGCGAGTACTTCTTGGTAAGCCATACCTGTCCATTCGTACTGATACCCCTGAGGTAACACTTCAGCGGCTACACGTTCCATTGCAGCGATCGCATCACCACTTGAGTAACCCGGCGCTGGTTGGCCTTGAATCACGGCACTGCGGTACATGTTGTAACGCCATGCGACATCCGGTTCGAAGATCTGGTCGTAAGTCACCAATGTGCTTAACGGGATCATCTCGCCATTAGACGAACGCACGTGGAATCGTTGTAGGTCATCCATGCTGCTACGGTGTTCACTGTCAGCTTGCATGGTGACACGGAAGTTCTTACCAAACATGGTGAAATCATTCACATACAGAGAACCTAGGTTACCTTGTAATGTTTGGAAGATTTCCGACAACGGAATACCAAGTTGCTGCGCTTTCTCACGGTCAATGTCGACATAGTAGTGAGGTACATTGGCACGGAAGGTACTGAAGGTATGTGATATCTCAGGCTGTTTAGTGGCCTCAGCAATCACGTCATTCATAACCATCGCTAGATCAGTACGGCTACGACCTAATGTATCTTCTAGAACAAACTCAAATCCAGACGCTGCACCCATACCTGGTACTGCTGGAGGTCCCATTGCAAACACGATAGCTTGAGGTAGTTCAGTGGCTGCTCGGCCATTAATACGTTGCGAAATTGCTTGCGCAGAATGTTGACCATCCAGTGCGTTACGCATCTCCCAATCGTGGAGCTTGATGAACATCGACGCACCATTCGAAGCAGAAGCGCCCGTCATGAATGCATAGCCGTTAACCAGTGTTACACCGTCAACGCCAGGCTCTTGTTCAACCATCTCTAGCAACTGCTTCGTCACATCCTCGGTACGAGACAGTGAAGCCGCATCCGGAAGTTGAACGTTAACCAGTAAAATACCCTTATCTTCTTGAGGTACGAACGCCGTAGACGTGGTTTTCGCGAAGTAAGTTACCGCTGCTAGCGCCACAACGAAGAAGGTAAACAGCAGAACACCCTTTTTCACAAGGAAGCCTGCAATTTGACCGTATTTGTTGGTTACTGATTCAAGACCACGGTTAAACGCTTGGTACCAACGAGCCGTATTACCACCGCCCTGCTTAAGAACTAATGAACACAATGCAGGTGACAGTGTTAGAGCATTAATAGAAGAGATAACAACAGCGATACAGATAGTTAGAGCAAACTGACGATACATGATACCGGTAATACCTGGCAGCATAGCTACTGGAATGAATACCGCTAACAGTACCAACGTCGAAGTAACAATCGGACCCGTTACTTCCTTCATTGCGATAAGCGTTGCTTTACGCGGTGAGATCGTTGGGTCTTTGGCCATCGTGGTATCAACGTTTTCAATAACCAAGATCGCATCATCTACTACGATACCAATCGCCAATATCAAACCAAATAGAGTCACCGTGTTGATGGTAAAGCCTGTCATCTGCATGACCGCAAAAGTACCAATCAAAGATACAGGAATCGCAACCACCGGAATCAAAGTCGCACGCGCACTACCTAAGAACAGATACGTTACCGCGATAACCAGTAAGATCGCTTCAATTAGCGTTTTTACTACGCCTTTGATCGACTCTGCAACGAAGAGTGTCGTGTCATAACTCGCCTCATAAGCAACGCCTTCAGGGAAATTTTTGCCTAAATTATCCAGCATCGCCATCACCGCTTTACCACTTTCCAGCGCGTTAGCGTCTGATTGAAGTGACAACGTTACGATTGAAGCGTCTTGACCACGGTATTTACCATTGCCATCGTAGAACTTTTTACCAAGCTCAACGCGTGAAACGTCTTTTAAATAAACCGTTGAACCATCTTGGTTTGCACGAAGTACAACATTTTCAAACTCATCAGCCGTTTCTAGTCGGCCTTTGGTTACCAAGTTGAACTGCACTTCTTGTGCGTTGTTGTAAGGTGCTGCACCAATACGACCAGCCGCTACCTGAACGTTCTGTTCAGCCAAGGCGCGATTCACATCAGAGGTGGTTATATTGAGGTTAGCCATTTTCTCAGGGTCTAACCAAACACGCATCGCGTATTCGCCACCACCCAATACGTTAACTTCACTGATACCCTTTACACGGGCCAATTGGTCTTTAATGTTCAAGTTCACGTAGTTGATCAAGAATTGATCGTCATACTCTCCGTTCGGCGAGTAGAAGTTCAATACCATCAGCAAGTCAGGAGAACGCTTCTTGACCGTTACACCCACCATTCTTACTTCTTGTGGAAGTTTCGATTCGATCTGAGCAACACGGTTCTGCACGTTGACCTGAGCCATATCAGCATCAGTACCGACATCAAAGGTCACGTTAAGGTTGTATGAACCATCGTTAGCACTTTTAGAGGACATGTAGATCATATCTTCTACGCCGTTAACCGACGTTTCTATGGGGTCGGCTATCGCCTGCTCCACCACTTCAGCACTTGCGCCCGTATAGAATGCAGACACACTGACCGACGGTGGGCTAATTTTTGGATATTCAGCCACCGGCAAGATAGCGAGAGAAATCGCACCCGCCAGCGTTAATATGATGGATATAACAAGGGCAAACTTAGGCCTTTGAATAAAGAAACGACTCAACATAAATAGCCCCCTTACTCAGCTTGTTCTGCAGAAGGTTGAATGCGAACGGACATACCATTACGGACACGCTGTAAGCCTTGAGTGATGACTGCGTCGTTCTTCTCTAATCCAGAATGAACAATTACACCACCTTCAACCTGACGACCCATCTCGATGTTTCTGCGCTCAGCAACTGGTGCCGCTTCACCTTCAACCAGTACCATCACAAAGTCACCTTCTAGGTCGGTTTGTACTGCTCGGCGTGGGATAGTCACAACATCAATAGATTGCTTTTCACGTAGATCCACACGAACGTGTTGACCAGGAAGTAATCGTTGATTCGGATTATCAGCGATTGCGCGCATCGCGATCGTACCGGTATTGAGATTGATACGGTTACCCAAAAAATCGAGCTGACCTAGGTGTTCAAACGCTTCACCATTCTCAAGCATAATCTGAACTTCAACACCTGCAGAGTCGCTGCTGCCGTCACCTTCAATACGGTCCATACCCAGCTCAATACGCTCACGCTCACTAATGCTGAACGATGCATGAATTGGATCTAGGCTAACCAAAGTCGTCAATACACCTGAAGACGGTGAAACCAGATCACCTTTACTTACTTTAGTGTCACTGATTCTTCCAGAGAAAGGCGCGATAATTTTGGTATGAGAAAGTTGGACATTCGCGGCGTTTAACTGAGCTTGGCTGGCTTCAAGCTGTGCTTGAGAGCCTAATAAGTTTGCCGTTAATGCATCGAATTCTGATTGAGAAATACTGCCTTTCGGAAGTAGGTTTTTACCACGGTTAAAATCAAGCTCGGCTTTCTTAAGGTTCGCGTTTGCTTGAGCAACAGACGCTTTTGCGCTTGCAACTTCAGCTTCAAACGAAGATGGCTCAATGGAATATAGCAGCTGGCCCTTTTCGACCATTTGACCTTCATTGAAATGACGGCTTTGTAGATAGCCCGAAACTTGCGCTGTGATAGCCGTGTCTTCAACGGCTTCAATACGACCGATGTACGACTTACTTTGCTGGTGAGAAACAACGCTAACATCCTGTACAGCTACGAGAGGTAAAGGCGCTTGCTTAGCATTTTGAGCATCTTGCCCACATCCAGCAAGAATAAGAGAGCTTGCAAGAGCCGTAAGGATCAACTTTTTACGCATGGTTATACCGTCACTTATTAGTATTTGAACAGCATAAAATTTACGTAACACACTCGTTACCATTGTCCGAGGAATATCAATTATAACTAGTCAAAGTGTATCAATATGTTAATTGAAACCAAGTGCTTATAAAGTGATTACAAACACGCTACAATTCCTAAGTAAATCAACCTCTCAGCTTTTGTTCTCTATGGATATTGTCTAACATAATGTATTGTCAGACAGATAAGCATTCACATTTAATTGTTAAGGAATTCTCATGATTTCAAAATGGGCTAAACGTTTCTATCAAATGGCGGAATTGGTCGGTTCTTGGAGTAAAGATCCTTCAACTCAAGTCGGCGCCGTAATCACTAAGCACAACCGTATTGTTTCCGTTGGCTTTAATGGCTACCCACATGGCGTGTCTGATAGTGCGGATACTGATGACAGAGAGATGAAGTACCTAAAGACACTTCACGCTGAAGAAAATGCGATTCTATTCGCTAAGCGTGATTTGGACAGTTGTGAAATATGGGTAACCCACTTCCCTTGTCCGAACTGTGCAGCAAAAATCATTCAAACAGGAATTTCAGCAGTACATTGCCCAGAGCAAAGTGAAGATTTCCTTTCTCGCTGGGGTGATAAAATCAAAGTTAGCCAAGATATGTTTGAGCAAGCTGGCGTGCAAGTCGATTGGCTGCCACTCGCTGACCTAGATTAAGCTATTAGATAGCAAGAACAAAAAAGCCGAGAGTCGATATTATCGCTCTCGGCTTTCTTTTTTGGACTTATAGTTTGGACGCTGTAGCTTAGTCGCAATAGACCGATGAGCAAATTAAGAGCTCGTTGGAAACTCCTCCGCGTACGCTTCCATAAAGTCCTTGCGAATGTCTTGCTCTAAATGAATCGCTTTTTCGGTCGGGCAGAAGATCATAAAATGTACTTCTTGCTCACCCGTCGAACTGCTCGTGATATGGATGTGAGGCTCAGAACCAGGAAGGTCAACACCAGCGTGCTTTTCGATCACTCCGTTATAACGGCGGGCAACATCGATAAACTCTTCGCAATGCTCTTCAATTTTCACAATAAGACCCGGCACCATAGGGTATAGGTTTACAAAGTCTTTCACCGTCACAACAAAGTTATGGTAAACATAGCGCTTCATGAAGTTGAGGTTCTTTACCGGATAAGTGAAGAACATGCTATTGGGTAGCGTGGCAGTCTTGCCAGTGAAGTGATATTGCCCATGATACAAATCTATTTCTTGAATCACAGTCGCCATCAAATTGTGCTCAATCACCTCACCGCTGATTTTACCCACCTCAATCCAATCACCAATTCTAAATGAACGAGAACTCGCACGCTGAATAGAACCTGTGAAGCACAATATGATCTCTTTAGATGCGACGACTATAGCAACCGCTATGGCCGTAACTGACAGTGCAAACTCACTGATTTCGGATTTCCACAACACAAATAACGTCACAACAATAATCGCGAATGTGCCGTTTTTGGTTCGTGACATCCAGTTACGTTGGTCTTCGCTAAGGAAAGCAACATCACCTCTTATTTGAGACAAGGTGATTCGGCGAATGATCAAAATAATAGTGATAATCAACGCACTAAAAATAAACTTATGAGCGAGTAGGAAATCTATTACTTGCCACACTTTTTCCATTACTTAATCCTTAGCATTACAACAGTTAGCTTTACAACGATTAGCTTTACAAGAAAGCCGCTAATATCAGAGCTATGAAAAAGCGCTCAACTCCGGAGCGCTCGTGTTCATTCTGGTACCAGCCTAGCTAAGGCTATCATTTTATCTGGGCAGAAGTAATAAATTGGCCAAAAGTTTCACACCAAATCACAACGGTATTAAATCGATTAAGATCAATACCTTCAGGAAGCTCAACCATAAAACGGTCGAATGTTTTCACATCTCCAACTCTGAGTAACTCGTTCTTACTGTCATTAAAAGCTTGTTCGGTTTCAATAAACTTAGGCGAGAGGTAGACCTTGTAGTCTGGTCCCGGCGCCAGTTCGCCCTCAAAAGCAATCGCACTTTCAGATACAGAGACGATGCCTTCTCCCCAATGCAAGAAATCACTGTCTTCTCGGTCTTCGGTAAACTCACCTGTGTAGATAGCCTGCTGACTGATCGCTTCGACAGAACTTGAGGAAGGAGAATCAGGCTCAATCAAAATAGGTAGCGCATAAACACCAAGCCCAAAACCAACAGCACCCACGGCTAAGTGGGTGCAAAGTAAAACTAACTTTTTCATCGCGTACTCCCTTATGCTTAAAGAGAGTATTATTGAATACTCTCAAAAATACAAAGAGATATAACGCTCTGATGTTCTATTTTTGGTAATGAGTTGCCGTACGTTGAGACAATTCGACAATTACTTTTACCGCTTGCTCCATGCCTTGAATGGTAATGAACTCATGAATACCGTGGAAGTTGTAGCCACCAGTAAAGATATTCGGACACGGTAGTCCCATGAAAGATAAGCGAGCGCCGTCAGTACCACCTCGGATCGGTTTGATCATAGGCTCAACGTCGCACTCAATCATCGCTTGCTTCGCCAACTCAATAATGTGCTGATGAGGTTCAACCATCTCTTTCATGTTGAAGTAACTATCAGTCAGTACCAACTCAACATGGCCTTTCTCTAAGCGCTCATTCAATTCATCCACTTTTTGCTGCATGAATGCTTTACGTGCTTCTACGCCTTCACGCTCAAAATCACGGATGATATAACCCAATTCAGAGCGAGCGACACCCATTTCAGCCGATTTCAGGTGGTAGAAACCTTCATAGCCTTCTGTGCATTCAGGTGTTTCTTGCGCTGGCATCATCAATTGGAATTGCGCCGCAATGTTCATCGAGTTCACCATTTTACCTTTTGCGGTACCTGGGTGAACGTTTACGCCGTGGCAGATAACATCAGCACTTGTGGCATTAAAGTTCTCAAACTCCAACTCACCGACTGGGCCGCCATCAATGGTATACGCCCATTCAGCACCAAACTTCTCAACATCAAACAGGTTCGCACCACGCCCAATCTCTTCATCTGGCGTAAAACCAATACAAATATCGCCGTGTTTGATGTCAGGATTCGCTTTCAGGTAAGCAATCGCGCTGATGATTTCAGCGATGCCCGCTTTGTTGTCGGCACCAAGCAGAGTCGTGCCATCAGTAGTGATAAGATCATGACCATGCAAACTATCCAGGTCTGGGTATTGGCTTGGGTTCAAACTCTCGCCACTTTCACCTAATTCAATCGTTCCACCTCGGTAATCTTTAATCACTTGTGGTTTCACGTTGGCACCTGATGCATCAGGAGCGGTATCCATGTGCGCCACAAAACCAATAGCCGGCACAGGATAATCAACATTAGAAGGCAGCTTCGCCATCAAATACCCATTTTCATCTAAAGACACATCAACTAAGTCTAATGCAACCAATTCTAACTTTAAGGCTTCAGCAAAGGTAATTTGACCCGGTGAACTTGGGCATTGCTGATTAGAAGGATCGGATTTGGTATCAAAAGTAACGTAATTCAGAAAACGTTCTACAAGCTTTTCCATAATTTATCTCACCATGGATTAAGTAATTGATTTACTGACTTAATTATTAACGTAAATAAATGATGTATTTTTAGAAAAATACGAACACAGAGTCAGCAGCGAGGTTTTTCATCTTACGCCCCTGACCATCTATGTAATTGCTCTAAATCATTATTGTACGAAATTAGAGGAGCTTCCTATACTTAAAAACAGAGGGTTTCGTCAGTTCCAATATTGCATACGGATGATAAGCGATCGCTTTGTACGCATTCTACGCCCTTCGCTCTCAGCCCAAAAAAAGTACAAAGTGGATGATGATCACAGTTTATCCTTGATGCAAAATCTGTCATACGTTACACGGAGACACTGTTATGACGATTAATAAATATTTCATTTTCTCTCCTCAAGCCTCTGAGGAAACACTTCAACCAGTATTAACTGAGAAAGAAGTTCAAAGGCAGGAAGCTCTAAGACAGGCGCAGACCCAGGGTGGGTTCGATACCAACGCGACCTCGTAACTTGATAATACTCAGAACGTATTTATAGAACCCCTAATAAAGAGCTCTACTTCTCTATGATGTCGAGCTCTTTGTCTTTAGACCTTTCTCTATTTCCAATTTGCCCTATTCAGGCGTCAGCCTATCAGCACTCTTTTACTTTCCGACCTTCGCCTATACCTGTATCTATAGCTACTCGATTACATCGCCATCTCAGTTCACACGCTGAGAAATGACTCATTAAACTTCCCCAAGCCATACCTTGTCGTGCCATTTTGTGCTAATAATTCATATTCGTTTTCATTCCTCACTCGCCCTCTTTTCAAATACTTTTATGCGAGTACCAGAGAACTTAACCACAGGAATCCCGAATTCAATGGAATATTCAAAACTAGGAAGTAGTCAAATTCCCGTTTCCCGTATCTGTCTTGGTAGCATGACTTGGGGGCTGCAAAATACGCAACAGCAAGCCGACCAACAGATCGAATACGCATTAAGCCAAGGTATTAACTTTATCGATACAGCAGAAATGTACGCGGTTCCACCTTCTCCAGATACCTACGGCAAAACAGAAGCAATTATCGGCAACTGGTTGTCTCGTAATCCACAGCGTCGCCAAGAGTTGATCATTGCGAGCAAAATTGCGGGGCCAGGACTACCTTGGGTTCGAGATGGTGGCCCTATAACCGGTGAAGCGGTGATCGCAGCAGTTGATGCATCATTAAAACGCCTACAAACAGACTATATCGACCTTTACCAACTTCATTGGCCAAATCGCACAACGCCACACTTTGGTAAACATTTCCCAAATCACATTCGATTCAGTGATATTGACCGAAAACAGCATGAAGCTGAGATGTTGGAAATTCTACAAGCACTGGCAAGCTGCATTAAGGCGGGTAAAATCCGCCATGTTGGGCTTTCAGATGATTCCACTTGGGGCATTAACACTTACCTCAAGCTGAGCGAAAAACACGATTTGCCACGTATGGTTTCGATTCAGAATGAATTTAGCTTGCTGCACGCAAAAGACTGGCCATATCTGATTGAAAATTGTGTGCATGAAGATGTCGCTTACCTACCATGGTCGCCTTTGGCTGCAGGCATGTTGAGTGGAAAGTACATCGATGGCGCAAGACCGGAAGGCAGCCGTTGGACTTACATGCAACGTAAAGGCATTTTCCGCGACACCGAGTCTGCCAATGAAGCGGTGAAAGGCTATGTTGAAGTGGCGAATGCTCATGGATTTACTCCGAGCCAACTGGCATTGGCTTGGTGTAATCAAGTTGATGGGGTGACGTCCACCATCATTGGTGCAACCACTATGGAGCAGCTAAAAGAGAACGTTGCCGCTTTCAGTAAACCGTTATCAAAAGAGATCCTTACCGATATCAATACCATCTTTAAGCGCTATCCTGCTCCGTATTAAGCTGTCAGTTCAGCGAGACTTAGGTAAGTAAATCCCCATAAGAGCGCGCTATTTAGTGCGTTTTTCTTTTTTAAGTGAGTTGCTTTTGCTTTTTATGTGGATCGCATTGAGTCATCACGCTTTTGGTTACCCAACCTTTGCTCTATAATGCGCGAGCTTATATCTAGGATAAAAACATGATTTCAAAAAACCAATTAAAACTCCTTCGTGCTTTGGGCCAAAAGAAACAACGTAAAGCCCACGGCCTATTTCTAGTTCAAGGTGAAAAGAACGTTCTTGAGCTGTTCAATAGTGACTTAGTCGTGAAGAACGTCTTTGCTACCGCTGATTTCTTATCTGAAAATCACGCATCACTGATTGAGTTTGATTGTGTTGAAGCCTCACTGGATGACCTAACCAAAGCGAGCACTTTGGTAAGTAACAATGCAGCGATTGCGGTTGTTGAGATCCCAACGTTTGAACTACCAGAAGCGACAGGACTGATGATTGCACTTGATGGCGTTTCAGACCCTGGCAACCTAGGTACGATTATTCGCGTAGCAGACTGGTATGGCATCAAGCATATCGTTGCGAGCAGTGATTGCGCAGACCCATACAACCCTAAAACTATCAGCGCGACTATGGGCAGCTTTGGCCGAGTACACGTAAGTCAAACTGACTTACCAGCTTACTTAGAGCAAGCGAATCTACCGGTTTACGGTGCATTTTTGGAAGGCGAAAGTGTTCATAAGACTGACTTCACTGCAAATGGCATTTTGCTGATGGGCAGCGAGTCTCACGGTATTCGTGAACACGCCGCTAAATACGTGACAGATAAGATTACGATTCCAGCATTCGGTGGCGCAGAGTCTTTGAACGTTGCAATGGCGACTGGCATCATTCTCGACAACATGCGTCGTCAGCACAGCTAGGTCTCATAAGCTAACGATCCAGTCGACAATGTTCAAATATTAAAAAAGGCGTATTGATTAAATCAGTACGCCTTTTTATTTAAGTTCTTTTCAACAATTACTTTTCTAGCATTGCCAACTTATCAGCGACACCATTCCACTTCTCAGCGTCATCCATTGGTGCTTTTACTTCCGTTTGTACCGGCCAGATTTCGGCAAGCTCTGCGTTCACTTCGATAAAGATTTTTTGATCTTCTGGTAGCTCATCTTCTTGGAAGATCGCTTGAGCATCACATTCAGGTACACATAAACCACAATCAATACATTCGATTGGGTTGATTACCATGAAATTTGGGCCTTCATGGAACGCATCTGCGGGGCACACTGCCACACAGTCTGTGTATTTACATTGAATACAATTATCGCCTACGACAAATGCCATGATGCTCTGCTCTATAAGTTAGTCAAAATTGAAGAATGGGGATAATACTCATCCCAAAGCAAAATTCAACATCATACGGCTCTAATATCGTGTCTATTTGCTCCATGTTTCCAAATTAGTATGACAGATAAATCAATTTCTCGTAAAATGCGCGCCATTGTGAGCTTATCGCTTCTTTCAACATCAGCGTTTTCATCAAACTCTGTATAAAGAAACGAACTAGCTAAGACACCTATAAAAACGAGACATCGAAATGATACGTTTAACCGAAATTAAACTCCCACTAGACCATGAAGAGTCTGCTATTCAAGACGCTATTGAAGCGAAACTTGGTATTAACTCTGATCAGGTACTCTCTTTTAATATCTTTAAACGTGGCTACGATGCTCGTAAGAAATCAAAGATCTTACTTATCTACACGCTTGACGTTCTCGTTGAAAACGAAGTTGAGTTGTTGGAACAATTCATCAGCGACCCGCACGTAAAAGTAACTCCTGATATGGAGTACAAGTTTGTTGCTAAAGCCGTTGAAAACCAAACTGAACGCCCTGTGGTTATCGGCTTTGGCCCTTGTGGTTTGTTCGCTGGCCTAGTGCTTGCTCAAATGGGCTTCAACCCAATCATCGTTGAGCGTGGTAAAGAAGTTCGTGAACGTACTAAAGATACCTTTGGTTTCTGGCGTAAGCGCACACTGAACACAGAATCAAACGTTCAGTTTGGTGAAGGCGGCGCAGGTACCTTCTCTGACGGTAAGCTTTACAGCCAAGTGAAAGATCCAAAACACTACGGCCGTAAAGTAATCGAAGAGTTCGTTGCAGCTGGTGCACCAGAAGAGATCCTATACGTAAGTAAGCCGCACATCGGTACCTTCAAACTGGTTACCATGATCGAGAAAATGCGTGCATCTATTATCGAGTTAGGTGGCGAAATTCGCTTCAGCACTCGCGTAGATGACCTTCATATGGAAGATGGGCAAATCACTGGCTTAACGCTTTCTAACGGTGAAGAGATCAAATCTCGCCACGTTGTACTGGCTGTTGGTCACAGTGCCCGAGATACGTTTGAAATGCTGTACGATCGTGGCGTTTACATGGAAGCGAAGCCTTTCTCTGTTGGTTTCCGCATCGAACACAAGCAATCGATGATCGATGAAGCTCGTTTCGGTAAGAACGCAGGCAACCCAATTCTAGGTGCCGCAGACTACAAACTGGTTCACCACTGTAAGAATGGCCGCACTGTATACAGCTTCTGTATGTGCCCAGGTGGTACTGTAGTAGCTGCAACGTCTGAAGAAGGCCGCGTAGTAACTAACGGCATGAGCCAATACTCTCGTGCAGAACGTAACGCAAACAGCGCAATCGTTGTTGGTATCGACCCAGAACGCGATTACCCAGGTGATGCTTTGGCTGGTATCCGTTTACAACGTGAACTAGAAAGCGGAGCTTACGTTCTTGGTGGCGAAAACTACGATGCCCCTGCTCAGAAAATCGGTGACTTCTTGAAAGGTCGCGATCCAAGTGCAATCGGTGAAGTACAACCGTCGTTCACACCGGGTATCCACCTGACTGATATTTCAAAAGCGCTGCCTGATTTTGCTATCGAAGCGATTCGTGAAGCAATCCCTGCGTTCGAGAAGAAGATCAAAGGTTTCTCTACGCCAGACGGCCTACTAACCGGTGTTGAAACTCGCACGTCTTCTCCTGTATGTATCAAACGTGGCAAAGACTTCCAAAGCATCAACCTTAAGGGCTTCTTCCCTGCAGGTGAAGGTGCAGGCTACGCAGGCGGTATCCTGTCTGCTGGTATCGATGGTATTAAGGCTGCAGAAGCGCTAGCGCTATCAATGGTAGAGCAGAACCAAGCTGAGAAAATAGAGATAGCTTAAGCGCTTTCAATAAAACGAAGCCATATAACGGTCAGCAAAACTAAAATCCAGTGTCTTATAGACACTGGATTTTTTATTGCATTAAGGTATCTAGAGTTATTAAGTCACAACTTCGTCAGCGTTACTTACAAGTCTCTTTTGACCAGTTCACACCATCATCTGAACACTCAAATCGACTTGTGCCATTTTGGTAGTAATAACCTTTAGTCCAGTTACCTTGAGAATATCTAGACGTTATCGTTTGAGTATAATCAAACGGCGTATTTTCAATGTACGCATACTTATGTCTGTTCCAGCTGTCAGATCCATAGGAACTGTTGTCATTAAAATCTACCGATAGGTAGTTGAGCGCATCAAAGTCGCTGCGCGACACACTATCCAATGAATCGCCTAGATTAACCCACTCTGGATGTGGTGCGTTATTCTCAAAATTAAATTTCGCTTGTACTTGGGTAAACTGATCTTTGTAGTCACCGACAAGATCTGCCGACAAGGTTTGCATGAATCCAGCACCGACATTTTGACGTGAACAACTGTCCCAATCAGGTTGTTTAGACCAACCACGGTTCAACACACCAAAGGTCGCGAGTGAGTTAGGCAAAACCTGTTGCTTGATCGTCTCTTGCACCGAACATGAATATTCCGTTCCATCACTATCCAATGAGAACCAAGCTTCTTTGTCATATTCCAAACCATTTTTCTTTTGGCTATTACGCTCAATATGCTTATTTAACGCCAGTTCGGTCTGCAAATCAGCGGACACTTCATGTTCAATAACAATCAGCTTGTCAGCAGTCATCACTGTTTTAACTTTATACCACTTATTAATTTCGTTCTTCTTAGTGTAATCCCAATGCTCCCAGTAATAATCAACATAAGCTTGCTGAGCTTTTGGGTTCTCTTTTTGAATATCTTTCGTCTCTTGATACGACTTTTTAATAGCTGGCATCATTTTCTGCGCTAACTCATAGAGCTCGGTATTTTGATTCTTAACGAAATCACCATACAAATCTTCCACTGCGATGTTGTATCGGTTCGCAATTCGGAAGTCATGCTCTTTCACATTTTGGATAACGCTATTTTGGGTGTTCACGGCTTGCTTTAAGGCAGAGCAACTGTTTAAGCCACCTTTATACAAGTCGGCTTGAATTTCATTCCATAGAACGGTTGTCAGTGGTGTTGTAGACTTAATTTCTTGATCGGAACTTACCGTCATGACAGGCGGAAATACTAGCTGATAAGGTTCAGTAATCGGCGTGTTGGGGTTATCCGCATCAATGGCGCCGACAGGCACATTTACTACGATTGGGGCATAATCCATACAGTCTGAATTAGAGCCCGTTAAAGATAGTTCATAGCTCCCTTCATCGTCCGTGATACTACTAGGCTCACCTTCATCTAACACACCGTTATAGTTGATGTCTAAAAACGCAGTCGCCCCTGAGATATAACCATCGATAGCCACACCTTGTAAGGTTTTCGTTTGAGGTGCTGGCGTATTGTTACTGCTGCTACCACCGCCACCTCCGCCACAAGCCGTGAGGCCACCAGCGATAAGTGCGATAGAAATAAGCTTAAGTTTCATTCGATTAGATCCTAATGAAATAGATTTATGAGTAGGGGTGTCATTGGGGGATGACCGAGAATGACTTTGATAGTCATGCTGAGTCATAGTAACGATTGGTGTTCAAAAGAAACATGAAAGGGTGATAGGCAATTCATGCATGTTTTCATTATGAGCGAGAAATTAGGGGGGAAAGACATAAACTCAAAGGTGGATTAATTACCCCTCGCTTGAAGATATCCAAAGCTTATAAAAATCACTATAGCCAGTTTGATTTATCTCTACACCATGAACTTCAACACTGTTAGATACCTTCTCTTTACCGTGAAATAACGGGCAAAGTAACTTCTGTTGATAGAGCGACTGTTCAATTTGTCTCAACTCGTCAATTGGACTATCACTACTTACAGCAGAGCGAACTCTCTCACAATGCGCCTTCATCTGAGCACTGTTAAAAATAAATCTGAGTCCAGACGAGGCAAGCAACCAATCATAAAGACCGTACTCTTTTGGCTGTTCAATAATCTCTTCGATAAACAACAAGTCTGCCGACTCACTCATTAAGCTAGGATCACTAATATTAGGAAGTTCAATGACTTCAATAGTCACGCCTGTCTTCGCGATAGTTTGCTCAAGCCAGTCTGCCATATCTTGAAGCAAAGGAATCGTCATTTTAGGTCGAGTTAAAACAACCCTCCCCATCAAAACAGGAATGGGATTACTGCAGGTTAGTTCACTAAGCGAGAAAGATAAGTCATCCGTCACCATATCGGCATCAAACTCCTTACTACTGGATTTGATAAATGATACCAAGCTGTCTAAGTCTTCGGGGGTAATGCCTGAGTTTTCTCTACGATTAACCGCAAGATACGAAAGTGCATTAATCATAGTTTCTTCCGCAATGCCCGGTTTATTGAAACTCAGGGTATGATCATTTAAGCCTTCGATGTCGGTGAGCGTTATCTGTTCTAACAAGGCACTTTGAGCAAAGTAACCTCGGTGACGTTTAAGAACCAAGCGCTCTTCGCTCCAATCATCTAATGAGAAAGGGCCGGTTCCGATATAGGCACTGCGTCCACTAGCAAAATAGCTACGCTTACGACGGTAAATAGACGCGTGTGCACTACACAGCGCATAGATAAACATCGGGTTTGCGTGTGTCAGCTCAATAATCAGTTGTTTATCACCCACAACTTGAACATCACTGACCTGATCAAATAAAGACTGTACTGGCCCTTCGATATTTTTTAGCTGCAACAAACATTGAGCAACATCTTTGGCCGTTAAATTTTCACCGTCATGGAATAACACATTCGGTCTCAACCAAAAATGCAGAAAGCGCCCTTCCATCTCCCAATGGTGCGCGAGGCTCGCTTGGGGATTTCCTTCATGATCTTGGACGAGTAACGTATTGTAGAGACTCCTTAAGATGTGATGTTCGGCAGTTCGGTATGTTTTTGCTGGCTCAAGGTTATCGACCCACGGATATTGAGTGATCAGCAAATGATCATGTTGTTGATTGAACAGACTATGTTTTTCAGTCGCTAGCGTCAGTGCCTTTATTGCCGCATCACCATAGCTTTCTAGAAGACGGGGAATAACGTTAAAGCACCCCTGTTCTAACTGAAGCGCTAACACTTGTTCTAACGCTTCGGGGAAGCTGACCAAAATTCTAAATTGGCTAAGCTTCCCTCTTCCTTTAGAAGGAATCCAACAAATCCAGCGACATTTCGATAAGCATTTAAGAATGATCGAAGTGTTTCTACGAGAAGTCGATAGCGAGTGTTCTAGAGCATCGATCGTTAGGTGATACTCTTCACCTAATTCATACTTTGCAATAAGCTGCTGAAGTCTACGTAAGTTAGCGTCGTTCAATGGATATCCGAATTAAGCGTCTAGAGGAACGAAAATAGCTGTAACCCAAATGGGAGGTCTATTTACTCGTTCAAGTTGGAATATGCTTTATGAAACTGTTGATATAAATAATATCAAGATCCAACTTAATTTATAAACACCTCTTTTAGCAAACAAAATAATCAATGATGGTTCATATTCAGTGATAAAAATAAATGGGAGATTAATCCTCCACTGAATTCGTTATTTGCTCTGCATTCCACTTGCCTTCATGAATCGCTGAGTTGACGTCTCTTCTTGGTAGCCACCCTATGGTTTCAAGTTCTGGTTTATCTTTGAAATGATCAACGTAGCCAATACACAGGTAGGCCACAATATCGATGTTTTCCGGGATATCGAGTGCGTCTCGCAGTACTGAATCGTGGAGAATACTCACCCAACCTAACCCTAGATTTTCTGCCCTTGCCGCCAGCCACAAGTTTTGAACCGCACAGACTGTGCTGTATAAGTCCATCTCTTGTTTGATGGTTCTACCTAGCACAACCTTTCCGGTTCGATTACGGTCGCAAGTTACACAGATACCGATAGGTGATTCAACGATACCTTCCAACTTTAAGCGTTTATACATCGCCTGTTTTTCATCGGTAAACATTTCTGCCGATTCAGCATGCGCTTGATTGAAGCCCGCTTTAATTTGTTGCTTAGTTTCGATATCACGAACAATGACAAAGTCCCAAGGCTGCATAAAACCGACACTAGGCGCATGGTGCGCGGCGGTTAACACACGCATCAGAACGTCTTCTGGGATCTCATCAGGGAGAAACTGTCCACGAACATCTCGGCGAGAAAAAATCGTTTTATATACTGCTTCGCGTTCATTCGGCGTAATTTCCATACTTCCCTGTCTTATCGTCGTCTTATTGAGGCGGTATTATCCAACTAAAGTGTGGATGTTACTAGCGGTACACAAGCAACATGGTAGAATGCCGCCATTAATCTTATCCTTGTATAAGATTATTGAACCTTTCCATCGCTATTTAGCCAAATCATACCGAGAAACTTATGCCATTTTCCAAGCTTGGATTAAGCTCACCTATTGTTAAAGCCGTTGCAAAACAAGGCTATGAAAAGCCAACTTCGATTCAAGAAAAAGCAATTCCAATTGTACTTTCTGGTAAGAACCTTATTGCGGCAGCACAAACAGGTACAGGTAAAACTGCGAGCTTTGTTCTCCCTATCTTAGAAATGCTAAGCAAAGGTGAAACGCAGCGTAAAAAACGTATTCGCGCCGTGATCCTGACACCTACTCGTGAGCTGGCTATTCAGGTTGAACAGAACATCACTAAGTACGCGAAGTTCCTAAACCTAACATCATTAGCGATGTACGGTGGCGTGTCTTACCAGCACCAGAAAGATCGTCTGATTGAAGGTGTTGATATTCTGGTTGCAACACCTGGCCGTTTGATCGACATGTACGGACAACGTGCCGTTCACTTTGATGAAGTTGAAGTATTGGTTCTTGATGAAGCAGACCGCATGCTAGACATGGGTTTCATTGAAGACATCAACAAGATCATTGCGCGTTTACCACAAGACATCCAAAACCTACTGTTCTCAGCAACACTTTCAACGCCAGTTCGTGCGTTAGCGAAAAGTGCTATCAGCGAAGCAGAAGAAATTTCTATTGCCAAAACTGACGCGTCTAAAGCGAACATTGAGCAATGGTTGGTAACAGTAGATAAAGACCGTAAGTCAGCACTATTGAGCCACATGATTACCGAAGGTAATTGGGATCAAGCGCTTATCTTTATCGAGACCAAGCACGGTGCGGCTAAGTTGGTTGCTCAACTAGAGAAACGTGGCATTCAAGCTGAAGCTTTCCACAGTGGACGCAGCCAAGCGATCCGTGAAAAGATCTTGGCTGACTTCAAGAAAGGTCGCCTAAAATACTTGGTAGCGACTGGCGTTGCTGCTCGTGGTATCGATATCGATAACCTAAGCCGCGTAGTGAACTATGACCTGCCTTTCCCAGCAGACGATTACGTTCACCGTATTGGTCGTACTGGCCGTGCTGATGCATCTGGTGAAGCAATCTCTTTCCTATCAAAGGACAACTTCAAAAACCTGTGCATTATTGAAAAACGCCTTGGTCACCTGATAGAGCGTCGTGTAGTGGAAGGTTTCGAGCCGCGTAAAGAAGTACCGATTTCAGTGCTGAATTTCGTTCCTAAGAAGAAAAGAGAACAGCAAGAGAAAGAAGGCAAGTAAACTATCAAAGCTTAACTAGCAGCGATAACGTGTTAGCCGACGTATAACTTAAACGAAGCCCACTGTGGCTTCGTTTTGTTCTTTGAAATACAAATAAAACTGAGGCAATAAGATGATCACTCCTATCGCAACGAGATTAACCCGTGGGCAAGACCTAAAGCTTGAACTCCAAAAGCTTGTGACAGCGCACAATATCTCAGCGGGCTCTGTCGCGTCTTGTGTCGGATGTGTTTCTCAACTCAATATTCGTCTGGCTAATGCAAACAACACCAAGCTAATCACAGCTCCGTTCGAAATTGTGTCTGTAATGGCAACGCTAACCCCAAACCATCAGCATGTTCATATATCCGTTGCTGATGAAAATGGCAATGTGATTGGTGGGCATTTGCTCGAAGGAACGATTATCGCAACCACGGCTGAATTGATCGTTCATCGCTACGAGACTTTGACCTTCAACAGAGAGCATGACGATTCGACGGGTTACACTGAGCTCACTATCAGCAACAACACGCAATAGATTGCCCCATAGCAACACTAAGCGCCCATATAAAGCGATACAACCAAATAGCATTAGGAAACACGATGGCTCCAAACTCCGCAGACTCCGTTATCGTTCTCGATTTCGAAACCACAGGCTTATCACCAAATATGGGTGACCGAGCGATTGAAATCGGTGCGGTGAAACTCGTTAACGGCGAAGTCGTCGACACCTTCCAACAACTGATGAACCCAGGGTTTCGTGTTAGTGGATTCATTGAAGGTTATACCGGAATCAGTAACCGTATGTTAAGTACAGCGGCCAGTTGCAGTGAAGTGATGGATGAGTTTGCAGACTTCATTCAAGACAGCCAACTTGTCGCTCACAATGCCTCATTTGATAAGCGCTTTCTTGATGCAGAGTTAGATAATATTGGTCGCGATTACAATGGACAATTTGCATGCTCAATGCTGATTGCTCGTCGTCTAATTCAAGACGCACCAACTCATAAGCTAGGCGACCTTGTGCGTTTCAAGAATATCGACAATGACGGCACTTTCCACAGGGCGTTAGCCGATTCAGAAATGACAGCGCGCTTATGGTTATTGATGATTGATGAACTGCAAAGCGACCACGGCATTCAACAGCCAAGCTTTCAACTGATGCAAAAAATATCGAAGACAGCGAAAGGCTCTATCCCAAAGCTGTTGATGAGTAATCGAGGTTAAAACCCTTACCATACGATAATGTTTGAAAGGCTGATGGGGTTAACACGATCAGCCTTTTTAGTTATTAACGAAGCTTACTTGTCCCCTACTCCTGCAATGCCACCAGTGTAGATTTGAGACTCTCTAATTCATTCATGAAATAAGACCATTGCTTATCACTACTGGTTGCGGCGATATCCACCAAGAATTTGCCTGATGTCTGCATATTCTTATTAAGCTTAGATTCCAATTCGTCTGGATAATAGGCTTCATTATTCAGAAGCAAGTTCATAATAACTGGCTGAGCGATATGTAGGTCACTCTTCTTTTCCATCAGTGTTGTGAGATCTTGATAGGTGTTATTTTGATATTGGCGCCAGCTATCGTTGGTATTTACCCATTCTTGAGACCAAGTATATATAATCTGTTTTTGTTCTTTCGATACCGATCCTAGCCATCGCTCTAGTCTCTCTTCTATCCGATTTCGATATCGCTCTCTGGAATCTTCGTCATTCAACGACAACCTTTCTTCGTAATAATCTTGCTGCTTTTCTCTAAAGTTTTTTAAGAACTCGCTATCTTGCTTAGGGCTCAGTTGCATACTTAACGCGTAAACATCGGGTGCAAACTTATTAACGATCGAGCGAATATGATTTTTAATTTGTTCGCTCTGGTCAAAGATAAAGGCAGAGTTCATATCAGGACGAGTAATACTTTGAATCACTTCTAATTGCGAAATGTACAATGGGAGTTGAGTTTCTTTATGCCAGGCTTGCAATGAGTCTAGACGGGCTTCTAGCTCGGACTCTTGACTATTAGATAACGAAACAAAGTCTTCGATATAACTCACCGCAAACCAACTGATATTGTTATAGGCGAATTTCGTCCCACACCCCGTAAATAGGAAGCACACCAATAACATTAACCAACGGCATTTTCTCATTACACCCTCTCACAAACTTCTACTGATCAGCGAACCTGTAAACAGCTTTATCAGATTCACTATTGATCTTATAACATTAGCTATAAAAGCAGCTGATCGTAAAAACTTTCAGATAAATTGAGACTTCACCTTGCTAAACCGTCTATTTAGGCAAATGATTAAACTAAAAATAATTAACGGCAGTGATATAACTTGATTTTTATTACTCATTTGACGTAATACGAATCCTATAAAAGAAACGGGGTAGCGTATTTTCAAATGATTGATTATTTGGGAGGCAAGCTATGGCCGCTATTCCTGAGCACCCAAGCGATTTAGAATATGAGCTTTGTTATTTTGACGATGGTTCAATAACCACAGTCACGATATTCGTTCACAATCGACAGGAAGCGATGAATTGGTATGTTAGCGAAGGAAAACATATCAACGATCTTTATTCGATAAGACCCGATGAATAATGCTTTAGTATAGAGGACTAGGTCGATAAACCTAAAAGAAGAAACTTGAGTGACATTTTGTTGAACACCCTTTACTGCAATGCCATTAATTAGACATATCGCAGCAAAGGGGTTCAGTCTCGAATTACTTCAGGATTCGGGCGCGGAATTGACGACCCTTCATTTTACCTGATTCGATCTTGTTCAGTGCTTTCTTAGCAACAGAGCGTTCTACAGCAACATAGGCGCGCATTGCGAACAAGTTGATCTTACCTACTGATTTACCATCAATACCACCTTGACCAGTCAATGCACCAAGAATATCACCAGCTCGAAGCTTAGCTTTCTTACCGCCATCAATCTGAATGGTTACCATGTTTGAATAGTACGGCTTAGCAATAGGTTTTGCTGGAAGCTCAGATGGCTCAATCGGCATATCCATGTACTCATCAATTTGAGCAACACGGTACATCTCTTTCTCGCTAAAGAAGCTGATAGCGACGCCTTTGCTTCCTGCACGGCCAGTACGACCAATGCGGTGTACGTGAACTTCAGGGTCGCGAGACAATTCAAAGTTGAATACTGCGTCTAGGTTATCAACATCAAGACCACGAGCCGCAACGTCTGTCGCTACTAGAATCGAGATGGTTTTGTTTGAGAACTGAACCAAAGCTTGGTCACGTTCACGCTGTTCCATGTCGCCATGAAGCTCAATTACACTGAAACCGCGGTGACTTAGCTCATCGTTTACGTTTTGCACTTCTTTCTTAGTGTTACAGAACACAACCGCAGATTCCGGTTGGTGATGAAGTAACAACAACTCTAGAGCGTCATCACGAGCTTCAGAGCCTTCTAACTTGTAGAAGTGTTGTTGGATGCTTGAGTGATCGTGTGTTGATTCAACCTTCACCATTTCTGGGTTACGCATGATGCGGTCTGCAACAGACTTGATTTGTTTAGGGAAAGTAGCACTGAATAGTAGAGTTTGGCGTTCTTTTGGAGCTGCTTCAATCACTGCATCCAAAGCGTCTTGGAAGCCCATTTCTAGCATGCGGTCAGCTTCATCTAACACAAGTGTGTTCAGCTCAGACAGATCAATACGACCTTTCTCTAGGTGATCAAGAATACGACCAGGTGTGCCCACAAGAATGTGTGCGCCATGCTCTAGTGAACCAATCTGTGGGCCCATTGGCATACCGCCACAAAGTGTCAGCACTTTAATATTGTGAATACCGCGAGCAAGAGTACGAATCTCTTTTGCTACTTGGTCTGCAAGCTCACGAGTCGGACATAACACTAAAGACTGAACACGGAAACGCTTAACGCGTAGGTTCTGCAGCACGCCTAAACCGAAAGCAGCTGTTTTACCTGAACCCGTTTTACCCTGACCGATAACGTCCTTGCCATTTAGGATAGTAGGAAGACTTAACGCTTGGATCGGCGTCATTTCAGTATAACCAAGAGAATCCAACGTATTTAGAAGCTCTGGCTTAAGGGCGATTGAAGAGAATTTTGAAGTGCTCAATGGAAATATCCAACTGGTGAAAAACAGAGTGCATTATGAGTGTTTTTGAAAATTATTCCACCTTAATCACAGTTTTGAAGAAACATGTTAGGCGAGCACAAAAAAGCCAGCTTTCTTAGCTGGCTTTTGCTTCTATACGAATTGCTTTCTAAGGCACACCGTGGCCTTTGGATGCAACCCATACGCGATACCATTGCTCGCGAGTCAGTTCGATTTTCAGCGCATCAACAGCCGTCTTCACACGTTCAATCTTACCTGAGCCAATAATGGCAATTGGGTTAGATGGTAAACGGCGAACCCATGCGTAGATCACTTGATCAATGCTGTCTGCACTCACTTCTTGACGAATCGCTTCTAGCTCATCACGAACACGAATCGCTTGTGTTGAGTCACCACTGAAGATACTACCACCACCAAGACAAGACCACGCCATCGGGCGAATGCGGTTCATCTGCAGTTGATCTAGTGTGCCATCATGAGCCACTTCGAAGTTCAATGGGTTGATTTCAACTTGGTTGGTCACTAACGGCTTACCAAGGCGAGATTGAAGCAGTTCGAACTGACGCGGTGAAAAGTTAGAAACACCGAAGTGCTTAACTTTACCTACTTTGTGTAGCTCTGCGAACGCTTCTGCTACTTCATCTGCATCCATCAATACGTCTGGGCGGTGAATCAATAATACATCGAGTTCGGTTACACCCAAACGCTCTAGAGAATTATTTACCGATTGGTAAATATGGTGTGCGCTGGTGTCATAGTGATTGATCTTACGATCAGGAGTGTGGTCACCACATAGATTAATATCGCACTTGGTGACGATTTGAATATCATCACGAAGGCTTGGTTCAAGCGCCAATGCCTCACCGAATAACTTTTCACATTGGTAGTTACCGTAAATATCCGCGTGATCAACCGTTGTGATACCAAGATCAATGTGTTGCTTCAGGAAAGTCAGGCGTTGTTGCGGGGTCATACCCCATTCTGCTATACGCCAGTATCCTTGCACCAACTCAGAAAGTTCTGGGCCTTGTGGCGCTATCGTTACTTTTGCAACCATGGGTTGTCTCCTTTATCAATACTGAACGTATCCTAAGCTCGTTTTACCGAAGGCTCAACGTATAACAAATGGCAAAGGCAAACGCTTACTAAAAATGTGAGAGCCGCAGAAAAACGAACACTTAAATGAATTATAACTTGCCGTCTGCCCGCGAGCCGTTCTCCTGAAAGGCTTGTTTAGCCTAATAAATAACGAAACTATCTATAAATTTGAGCAATTAAAAGCGATTAAGTTCAACCGTTAAGTTGTCACCATCACTATGTAACTGAATCCAAGGAGAGGAAGATCCAGGAGAAGATAAGTTAGGAACATTCCATACACTCATTTGCTCTGATGAACCGTGTGGCGCGTTGATAAATTCGACCAGCTGTTTATCCACCTTATCGAAACCAACACCTTCATTTCGAGCTCGTTCGAGTTGAGCAGTAACATCGAATTCATCTTCGCCAATACGAATTGAACTGAGAGCAAAGCCATCTTGGCGAAGGTACGCCTGAAGCTTTGTGTAACTTAGGTTCGAATATGGCAGGTTTAAGTGCACTGTTTCAACGCTTGAGTCCCCCAACTCCAGTTCAACATAAACGTCCAGATCGTAATATTGGGTTAAGTCACTACACAACAAAGTGCCTTCGGTCTCACCACAATCCATCAAGTCGATATCGTTAATATAGTTTTGAGAATTCGGCAGGCTTGGGCTGCTGTTAAATACTGTTCTTAGCCACCAGCTTTCGGTTGCTTGTGCGGAAAATGCAAAAGCATTAAGGGACAGCATTAAAGGCAAGATTAGAACTTGAAAGATTTTCATCGACTGGGCTTATTTAGCGCTATATGAAGTATCCATTATACGTGACCAATCGACAAACAACTGCTCGAGTCGCAAACTTTAGGCGAAAAAAACGGGCATACATGCCCGCAGATAAATTCATCACCGAATAACGTAATCCGTCACGTTGAGAACCATTACGAAAGTAAGGATATCACTCCGCCAGTAAGATTACAACACGTCGTACCCATTACTTATATCCACCTTCAATTGCAGGTTCTTCAAGCGACAATCTCACTTTGTTACGTTGAATCGCTTCTGGTGGTAAGCTGATGAAACCGTACTGATTTAGTACCTCTTGATGGTCTTCAGAAAGCGTTAGACCAATAAAGAACTTCTCTTGCTCAGTAAACCCTTTACGGTGTGCAGGGATGTTCAAGTACATGTAGTACACAGTCGCTAATGGGTAACGCCCAGAGAGGATTGTCTCTTTGTTAAGGTCGTAATTAACCCCTAAGTTATCGACAACACTCAACCATTTCACATCAGAAATTTTATCAGAGTATACGGTGTAACCAATAGCAGCTTCTTCATCTTCAATCTTATTTATAAGATGCGGTAAATCCGCTAAAAATTGAGTATGAGCGTATTCCCCGTCCGTTTCACACTCAACCCAACTTGAGAAGGTGGTGTGCCCCTTCAGGTTATGATCAATGGCGAAAGGCAATATGTGAGTATCTAGGCTTTCACCATTACGAGCATCACTACTAGCCAACCATTTCGGGTGTTTAGGATCGTTAGAACACCCAAACACATCGATGAGTTCAGCAACAGTGATCGATGTAGCAGGGTTTTCCTCATTGGCCAGAATCGCAATCACATCAGCGGTAAACATCAGCTCTGTCGGTCTATAACCGTAGCGCATGTCAAACCTAGCCATCTCTTTGTCAGTCCATTTTTTGGAAGTGATACCAACACGCGAGCGCTGCATGATCATCTGTTCTGGGACGCTGTCACTCAACAAGATTTCTAAGTCGATCTCTTGGCTCTCAAGCAGGTCTTCAACAAGTCCCTGCATATTAGGCTCAATCGCGACCAAACCAATGTCACTGACATCATTAGCTAATGTTGATGCAGATAGCAACGCAGGTACAGCAGCAAGCAGCAAGCCCGATTTATTAGATAGACGTTTCATTACTGGCCTCCTACTGGATCAATCGACGTTTTAGACTCAACATCGCTATTACTATCGAGCTGCATTTCTGAAGTGAAGATGTTCCAAGATGGATTCACTTCCATGCTTTCTGTTTTAATCACCGCAATCGTTCTGCGCTTACGTTTGTGAAGATGCTGAGTTAGGCTAGTGATCTGAGTAAACTCTTGTTCGAAAATACGCTCACCATCAACGCCTCTGTCAATCAATGCGTCTCGAATCACGCCAGTTCTTTTCTTGGCCAGTGCTTTGTTATAAACGTTTGTACCTTCAGAACTGGTATCACCTACCAAGGTAACCGAGGCGTCAGGTTGCTCTCCTAGTAAACGCACCAACTCATTTAATACAGCCGTATGATCAGGTTTAAGGTCATACTTATCAAAATCAAATGCCACGCTTAATACTTCAACGTCTTCGACAATTTTCCAATTGGCACACCCTTTAATGTCTACCGCTACACCTTCTGGCGTATCGGCACAAAGATCTCGCTGATTAATCACACCATCGCGGTCATTATCCGCTAAGTCATCAATTTGATGGCGTGTCATGGTCGTATCGGGCGTTTCTGCACATCCCATCAGCAAGATAGAACTAAGTAGCGCTAGTTTAAAATATCTCATTACTTGTTCTCCCCTTGCCACTCTTCTGGATGTTCAATCCTTAACGCATACGTCAACATGCCCATCGCATTCAATACTCGATAAGCCGCTAACGTTTGATCATATTCAGTGCTAATGAAGTTTCTTCGAGCCAAGAACACCTCGACCTTCGCATCAAGTACATCGAGTAGGCTTCGTCTACCAACATTAAATTGTTGGATATAGCCGAGCTCTGCAATTTTCGCTGCATCAACGTTCTGTTGAAGTAGGGATTTTTGCTGTTCTAGCATTTTGTATGCGTTCCAAGCCAGTTGTGTACCTTCTCTAACCTCACGCTCCGTTCGTAGTCGTATCGCTCTTGCTTCTTCAACTCGCCAAGCCGATGATTCAACTCTGGAATCGGTAGAGAAGCCATTAAACAGGTCATAATCCATCGTCAACATCAGTCGAGCATCTTCATCGACACCACCTGGAGGGTTAGATACGTTGTCATTCTTGTTAGCATGAAGCTCAAGTTTAAGCTCTGGGTAGTAATCTCCCTTCTCACGGCGCATCTCTTTACGAGCCGCGTCGATATCAAGCAAAGATGCCTTGATTTCTGGGTGATTCTCGACAGCCTGTTCAAGTGCGACTTGTGCTGAGCTTGGCAATAAAGCGTAATCAAAACGAGGATAAACCAAGTTCACCGCAGGTTTACCAACCAAGCGTAGGTACTGTGTTTGCAAATCAAAAAGGTTGTTCTGAGCGGCAATAAGTGAGGACTGTGCTGTGGCAACACGGGCGGAGATCTGAGCCAAATCCGAGTTACTACTCAAGCCTTTGCTCTTTTTATCTTGGATATCTTGATAGATTTCTTGGTGCTCTTTTACGTTGCGCTTAGACAACTCAAGCAGCGTCTCTGCTTTAAGGATATCAAGATAATTTCTCACTACATCTAACGATACGTTTTCAGCGCGAGAAATCAGGGTTAATCGTTCAGCTTCAGCTTCGAACGTCAGTCGATCGACATTCGACGTCGTTTTAAAACCATCGAATAGTAACTGAGAAACTTTAACGCCAATTTCCGTTCGCGTTAGGCCTCGATCATCAGTGTCGAGTTTGCTACCACTATTGTAGCGCGTCTCTTCATAACCTGCCGCTGCGTACAAATTAACTTGCGGCATATACAAACCACTCGCCGCGTCACCGTCTCTTATAACCGATTGATATCGGGAGTATTGCGCCAATATCTCAGGACTATAGTCGATGGCAAAGGCCACGGACTCTTCTAATGAAGCTGCTTGAGACAGCCCACTCATTAGTAAGCAAGAAGAGAGTAAGAATTTTGAATGCATTACACTTCCTTTTATATTTATGCTTAACGCACTTCATCGTTCGCGAAGTGAGTTTTCCTTAGCTCGTAAAATAGGTTTTAACCAATAACTCAATACTGTTTTCTCTCCGGTCAATATATCAACCGCGACTTGCATCCCTGGGATAATGCTAAAGGCAGAGTTTTGTTGCTGGTCTTCGTTTAACTGAATATGGGCGCGATAATAGGCGTTGCCGTCTTCCGTTTGTAAGGCGTCGGCACTCACGTAAATCACCTCGCCTTTAAGTCCGCCATAAATGACGAAATCATAGGCCGTAAATTTCACTGTCGCGCCCAGCCCCTTATGAACAAACGCGATATCTTGTGGAGAGATTCTCGCTTCAACAATCAGGTCACTGTTTGACGGGATAATCTCAATGATCGGCTCGCCGGGACGAACAACACCACCAATAGTACGTACAAAAATCTCTTTTACTGTGCCATCAACGGGTGCGACAATTTCGGTACGCTTGAGTTGGTCGGCAATCGCCTGTTGGCTTTCGTTCAGCTGTGCTATCTTGCTCGCCACTTCATTCAACTGACCTTGTACTTTGGTACGAAAATCTAAGGCAATGCTTCGATGATCCGCTATCGACTCTGAGTAGGCGGCTATCTGCTTCTGCGCTGCTACTTTTGAGCTAGCAATATCACCTTTGAGTTTGACCACATCACGGTTCAGTTTCAGCAGTTCAACTTCTGCTACAGCACCACTCGCCACCACGTCTTTCAACATGTTGCGCTCTCGAATTACAATATCTAGGCTGCTCTCTAACGTCTGAATATTATTAAGCGTATCGACTCGAGCCTGGTCTTGTTGTTCGATACGAAGTGCCGCCTCTTCCAGTTCAGATTTCAACTGTCCTAAACGCTCTCGATAGTTCGCCTTGGCGTTCATTAACGCAGGGTGGCTTGATACATCAACAATGATATTTTGCGGTACTAAGACTACTCGCTCATACCACTCTTTTGCATCGTTATTTAAAACGACCGTCGACAGCTCCGCCTTTAATCTTAATTGCTGAGCGAGCAAGGTATCCGCTTGTTGAGCCGACTCTAAAAACGCCGCCTTAAAGCGTGTGTCTTCTAACTTAGCGAGAGGTTGCCCTTTCACAACAGATTGGCCTTGTCGCACTATAATCTCTTGAACCAAGCCCCCTTCTAAGCTCTGAATCGTCTGTACTGAAAGGCTAGGCACCACCTTGCCCTCACCAATCACCACTTCTTCGAGAGTTGCCCACGTCGCCCAGCCAATGATCGACACAATCAACAGTGCACTTAGCCAAATCAGCTTTCGAGAGCGGAATGCTAAGTGGTTGTTGGTCCACTGAATATCGTTACTCATGACGGCCTCCCTTCACTACAGATACCGTCTTAAAACGACTCGCCCCTTTGGGTACACTTTTCTTCTGAAGCGAGAGAATATCTTTAGGCGCACCTTCCGCCACGATTTGACCTTTATCTAAAACGATCACGCGGTCACACATCATTAAGAATGAAGATTTGTGCGAACTGATCAGCATAGAAGTTTCTCTCGGCATACTTTGCAGTGCATTGAAGAACTGTATCTCAGCTTGGTTATCTAACGCGCTGGTTGGTTCATCCATGATCAATAACTTTGGACAACGGTATAGTGCTCTTGCAATGGCGACAGCTTGGCGTTGGCCTCCTGAAAGTAATCGGCCACCTTCACCAACAGGCGTCTCTAAACCATTGCTCAAGCGCCCCATGTAACCGTTGAGGCCTGACTGCTGCAGTGCTTGTCTTAGCTTTTCTTCATCAACGTTGGTTGCACCTAAAGTGACGTTGTCGTAAACACTGCCAAAGATCAGATTAGTGGTTTGCCCCACCCAGCCCATGCCACTACGCAGAACACTGGTTGGCCATAATTGCCCATCAATCTCTTGATAGAAAGCTTGTCCTGTTGTTGGCATATACTGGCGAGCAACAATCGATAGTAGGGTTGTTTTGCCCGCGCCTGCCGCACCAACAAGGCCAACTCGTTCACCGGGCTTTATCTCCAGTGAGATATCCTTCAATGCAGGGCTTTGAGTTTCTGGGTAAGTGAACGTCACTTCATCAAGCCTTACCCCACCGTCAAAATCCCCCTTGTCTATCACCTGATGTTTCGACTCTTCCTGAGGCAGTTCCATTATCTGGTTCAAGCCTTCGACTGCCGAACGGGTTTGTTGAAACCTCAGTAATAGAAGAGAAAGCTGATTCACTGAACTCGCTGCTCGCCCACTCAGCATCACCACTGCAATTAACCCCCCCATGCTGAGTAGGCCTTCAGAGATCTGATACACACCGAAGATAATCAAAGTGATGGTGACGATCTGTTGACTCGACTGAATAGAGTGCGTCACGATATTGGAGTAGTGTCGAGATTGAGTCTGCCATTGAGAGAGCGATGAAATAGTCTGTTCCCAACGCTTCTGGGTAAGACCCTCAGCATTGTTTTGCTTGATATCCGGAAGGGTTGTTAAGCAATCAAACAGCTGTGCTTGTCTTTGTGTCGACAAACGTGCGGTTTCATCAAATGTTTTCTCGACTTTACCTTTCATCGCAATGCTCAGGACAATCAATACCAACATGATTGCGACTGGGATGAACATCATCGCGCCACCGAGCCAACCGATAAGAAACAGGAACAACAAGGTGAACGGTAAGTCGACTAACGTGACCAAAGATATGGAAGTGAAGAAATCTTTTACGCTATCGAAGTCTTGAAGCTGCCTTGCGAATGCACCCACCGATTGTGGTCGGTTTTCGAGTTTCATTCCGAGAACTTTTGAGAACAACTGAGAAGACAGCTTGTTGTCTATATAGCGCCCCGCCATATCAGTCACAGAGCTTCGTGAGCTTCTCAATACCCAATCAAAAACAACGACAATACCAACGCCTGCGGCCAGTACCCAAAGCGTGTTAAACGCTTGGTTTGGTACCACACGGTCGTACACGTTCATGGTAAAGAGCGGAACGACTAGCGCCAATACGTTGATCAAGAACGAAGCGATAAACAGGTCTCGATACCAAGGTTTCACTTCTTTGACGACACGCCATAACCAGCGCGTGTTGGATTTACTGTCACTGCGTTCGTGCGATTGAACACGAGCATCATCGAGAGCTTGAGCGCCAACTTGCCAAACATAAGGCTCGACTTGTGCGACCAACTCTTTTAGCGAGATAGTCTGACTAGAATCACTTTCACAATCTAAAACATCAAAGTCATCACTAGCGCCTTGAGTAACAACTACGGGAGCTCCTGTCGCTGATTTCACAGCAACAACCGGAAACTGACATTGAGTCAGCAACTCTTTTTTTACATGACTCAGAGTCAAGCCTGATTTCTCAATCGCTCTTGGGAAAAGGGACTCATTAAGCCTTCCTTGGTCTAAAGGTAGGCCAGACACTATTTTGGACGGGTGGCTACGCACATTAAAATGCTCACACAACCACTCAACACAACCTAGCCAGCTGTCTTTTTGTTCTACCAATCTAAAACTTCCTTTTATAGACTGTACATCTAACTTACAGCGTTAAATTATTGTCTTCTATCATTTTTTGTAAAATTTGTGCTTCTAATGCACTGCTACTATCACCCTGATACAAATCATCATACGTCACCTCGGCGAGCAAGATATTTTGTTGGACGTCATCGTCTCCATTGGCCTTAATCGAAATCGTTACGCCTTCCGCTGATTCTTCTAGATCGAGGTACTGTGTCGCACCAATGCCCGTAGCGATACCTAAGCCACCCAGGATACCTGACAAATCAATCGCATCCGTGTCTGGTGAGGCATCAAAATCTTGAACCACATCGAAGCTCGGCGCATCTGCACTGCCTAAACCTGTAGATTCAAATACAAAGCTATCCGAGCCTGTACCACCAATTAGCAAATCATTGTCATCTGTTGCGGTAATCGTAGAGTCACCTTCAGCCACAAACTCAACCGATACGGTTTGTGGGAGCCCTACCGCTTGGTTATTACCGATTTCTGCTGATGGCTCAATCGTTAGATCAAATTGATCACCACTGTTGTAGCCCCCGGTAATCGCTACATTAGGCACATCCGCCAAGTTCACCACGTATTGTCCGCCGACCATCGAACCATGTGAGAAAGTCAAACCGGCAGGTATGTCATAGATGGTAATAAAACCCTCCTCAGAATCGGCAGGGTTAACGAGAGAAAGATCTAGACCAAGAGGAATCGTGCCGCTTGCTTCAGAGACAATTGATGGGTATTCGAGGCTTAACAACGGAGCATCAGGCTCTGGTGTAATCACCAAAGTCATATCTTGTGAACTTGGTTCGCCAGTATCTGTTACCAAATTACCAAGCACCGTATTTTGGTCAACCGTTTGACCAGTGATCGTAATATCGAGGTTGCCCCAAGCATCTCCAGCAAAGAACTCAAGCTCATCAACGGAGCTCGCAGTCACCAGAATAGTAGCGTGAACACCACCAACCCCATTAGAGATAAACTGCGCGGTTTCAGAGCCAATGCGAATTCTATCAAGCCCAATTAAACCTGAAGGATCCGAAGTCCCATTTACCGTGAGTGTAATTAATAAAAACTCGTCACTGTTGGTTTCAAAACTATTCGCATCAAGTGGAATAACAATACCTTCATCTTCACTACCAATCAGCTGTTCAGGTAGGTCGAAAAACTCAACTTTATCACCGATAGGATTCACACCGACGGTAAACTCAGATTCTGTATAACGAATATCTGTTGTACCAATTTCTTGAGTGATTGCCTCAAGAGCAAGATCCATATCTCCACTGAAATCCCTTGGCGGCAAAATAACTAGGTTCGCAAGCTGACTTGGATCCAACTGCCATTCATAGGTAGGGTTTCCATCGAAGGTACCGCCATCAGCGCCATTGTTTGGAACCAATTCATAGGTATCTCCTACTTTAATTGCGACAACTGCGCCTTCAGGAACTCCCTTTAATGAAAGTGACATATTTTCAGAGCCATCTTGGTCAATCAGCTCTGCGCTAAGTGATGACAATGAAATATAGTTGTCTTCGTCACCTACTATATTCTCCGTCACCAGGTTCGCCGCATCAGCGACAGGCTCAACAGTAATAGTCACCACCGTCGTTTTATCTTGCGTATCCGTTTCAGTCACACAATCCGCTTCATCGGTAATATTTGCTTTCACAGTGAGGGTAATTTCACCACTGTAATGTTCAGGTGGAGTTACCAACACGTCACTCAATCGGCTAGGGTCTGTGACCGTCCAAGTGCCATCGCCATTGTCAACTAACAGCCCGGTGTCTGTTGGAGTTTCAGACAAGGTTGCTCCATTCGAAATGCTCACCGTTAGAGAGTTAACGGTTTCTTTACCAGTAGCGCTGTTACCTTCACCTGTTATTAACTGCCCTGTTTCAACGCTGTCACCAAGGACTAGCTCAAGATTAAGGTCTGTCGCGGTGTCTTCTTGAATGGTTGTAGCGTCAGTCACGACCGTAATGTCGTCCACAACGGGTAGAACTTGAATACTGATGGTTTGGTCTGTTGTAACGGTATCTCCGTTACAAGGAGAGGTCTCAATGGTTTCAATCGTAAAGTTGATACAGCCAGCAAAGTCTTCATCTAAGCCCGTTAACGTTAGTTTCGAGAGTCCATCTGCAGTAATTGAATAACCGACGATCTCACCAGAAGCATCGTATTCAGCAATCACACCATCACCGGAGATCTCAACGCCTTCAGGAAGTGAATCGGCAGGAATATAGAAAGAGATTTCATTGCCTGGATCACTGCCAACATCGGTGTTTAACAAACCAGTAAGATCAATATCTTCCCCTTCAGGTGTTTTAATTTCGCCATCGGGTTGAATCGGGCTTGGTGGACCAACAGGATCACAACTGCCGCCACCGCCATCATGACCAGTAATTTGCAGCGGGAAAGTCGCATCAATATATCTCGCATCTTCGCCATCAATCACACGAGCACGAACCACAATATCCAGTACCGGAGTATCACTTGGACTGGAAATCGTCGCATTATCTAAAATGTACGCTGCAAGCTCTTGGAAAGAGTCACTCGTTAGCCCATCCGCCGATATAATCCAATTCCCCGAGCTATCTTGCGCGGCACCATTAGGGTGCTCAACAATCAACGAATAGCCGTCGGGAATTTCGATCAAAATATAATCGAGGTACTCTGACCCATCGATATCCGCGTCGACGAATGTCACGGCGTTAGATATATCAACAGGCGAGCCATCTGTACTCTGTAAAAGCTCTGTAGAGCCTTCTAATCGAGTATCTAACTCGACACGAGCATCGACAGTCACGCTAATAGAACCAATAATATCTTTAATATCCGTGGCACCAGTTGGAGAGGTATCCGTGACTTCATAGGTGATAGGAATCGAGAATGTTCCGCTTAAATCTTCTGTCGCTGTAACAGAAAGCCTACCGCTGCTTAGAAGATCCGAAAGCGTTGGAGTTGTTGAGTCCAGTAGAGTGTCCAAATCTAAGCCTGAGGCTGGAATCTGAATAGCACTCCCATCAAAATAAAGAGTGAGATCTGCAGGTAGGCTATCAATGACATATCCCGTCAAGGATTCGCTGCCATCAATATCCTGATTCACTGAAGGCTCGAGGTTAAGGCCTATTTGACTATCTTCGATCCCTTGAGTACTCACCACTTGACCGTCTTTTTGGTCAACAATAGGGGCTAACTCTACTTTAAGTGTCATCAGAAATTCACCCGAATCACCATCGGGCTCAGTTGAGATAGCAATAACGGTGAGTTCTAATTCACCACTAAAGTCAGGAACCGGCTTGAGGTACAGGTCATTCAGTTGAGCGTTAGATACTTGGAATACAGGTCCTGTAACATCATCAACATACGCAATCGTCAGTGATACTGGCTCACCCAACGCATCCACCAGCAAAGTGCCTTCCGGAATGTTGGTAAGCAGTATGTTGATCTCTTCTGAAACATCGTCATCCGTCGTTTGTATGAGGAAGTCGAGTTGTATTAACCCATCTTCATTTAAGACCGATTGGTTGCTGATGACTTTACTGTCACTGTCGTATTGCCAATGACCATTACCGCCGTCTACCGCGATAGGTTCATCTACAACACCTTTCAAAAAGATGTTGATGGTTTTTGTATCACTTGACGCTTGCCCATTGATAGGAATAAGTGAATCGACCGTCGACTCGGTCGCTATCGCTGTTACGTTTATTGACAGGTCTTCAGTAAAGGAACTGATATCTTCTTTAGGCTGAATATAAGCAACACCATTGGCGATTGCTTCGGCAGTGACTGAATAGGAATTGTTGCCTATCTTTGCGGTACCATCACCTTCAACAGACCAACCATCTTGAACTTGGATAATATAACTTAACGATTCAGAACCATCGGTGTCGGTAAGAGTGCCTTCAATGACATCTTTGAGATAAATAGCTTCATCCTCTAGTCCCTTATAATCTTTCACTGATAAATGCGGAGTATCTGCATCCGGTGACATTTCGACCACTACGGTATTGACAATATCGGCTGTTTTATCACCTGGATCCGCGAAGGTATTACCCGATTCGGTTGCGACCGCAGTAATCTCAAATTCGAATCGACCCGCTAGGTTTTCATCAGCTCTGATTTCCATTTTATCGATTTGGTTCTGCGTGTACGCTTTACCCTCTTTAATCAAGGCTCCATTCAAGGTGATATTTAACCCATCGGGAATGCCACTAATCGTATAGGTCAGAGCTTCAGACGAATCTTGATCAACGAGCTGAGCTGTAATATCAAGTTTGATAGGGTCAGCGTCATCTTCCACAGATTGATAAGTGAAGACCGAATCAGACCAATCAGGTGCGTCAGCTACAGGTAAAACGGAAACCGCAATATCGGCTGTAAGTTCTTTTGGTACTGTATCTGTGCTAATGATGGCGTTAATCGCCAAAATAACCGTCGACGTGGTGTTAGATTCATGGAGGGCCGGACGATAGGTTAACTGTCCATCTGGGCCAGTAAACTGACTATCAATCGCTGTCAGCTGACTTCCTGATAAGGTGACCTTGCCGTCGACAACTTGAAGTAGCACCCCATCAAGGTACAAGCTACCACCGTTTAGCGATGCTTCGGAGAATTCGATAGCGGTAACGGTTTCGCTTTGGTCAATATCACCAGTTGAGACACTGACAACAATAATCGCATCGTTATCTTCTGTGGTTTCTGAATCTTCATAACGAATAAAGCCTTCGTTATCATCGAGGACAAGTGTCGCAGTACTAGCAACTTCATCACCATCCGCATCTCGGACTAAGTAATCAATGTCATCCACTAGTCTTGGATCATCTGGATTTGTAGCTACATCTGGATTTGTAGTTAGTTGGTAGCGGCCATCTGAGTGAAGCGTAAACTGGCCATACACGCTATTATCAAAATCATTAATTAGCTCAATCTCGATTGACGTAATTACATCGGTAAAAGTGTAAGTATCACCACGATAGTCAAAACTAACGATTTCTGCACCGTCGGCGCCTGCAAACTCTTCGGTTAAGAATTGCCCAGTAAGGTTATCACCCTCAACCAACTCAATAGAACCACTTCGCGCAGTTGGCACACCATCTTTTACGTTGACAGAGTAAGTAGCAGGATCAGAAGTATCTCCATCCGCATCATTAACTGTCAGTTCAAAATTAAGGGCTAGGTTGTTTTCACCATCGCCATATGCGTGATCTAGTGGTGCATAGAGATCAAACTCAGTGGTCCCGTCAGTATTAAAACGAATCCTAAATACGTTATTGCCGTCAGTATCTTGCCCGTAATACCAACCATCAGAATCAACAGCTTGAAGGGATATCGCTTTCCCAGCGCTAGTGTAGCTTAGTGCATCAAATGCAGCGGTATTTACCGTGACAGAAACAACATCATCAGAGCCCTCAATAATACCTAAAGAAGGACTGCTATCCTCTGATCCAACTTGCTGGCCGTCTCCTAACAACCCATCCTCATCAACGGAGATACTTCCAATTACCGATATTTCAGGATCTTTACCGTCATAGATTTTGATGTCAGACTCTTGCGTGTCTCTCGAACCATCGGAATCAATGGTGACGATAGAAGCTGGAATCGTCAGCTCGGTGTCTTTAGAACCTGAGCCATGATCAATGGACTGATACAGTTCAATAACGACATCAACGTTTGTTGAGCCATTGGCTTCAAGGCTGAAGCTGTCTGGTAATTTGATTCTGAAAACAGCATCGCCATTACCAAGAACCGCATCAAAGTTACCATTACCATTATCACGCCAAGTCAGCGCTTCACCATTGCTGGTTACCGCTACACCATCGCTATCTAGAACAGCTTGGCCCGTGGTCACATCCAAACCTAAGAAAACCAGAGGGTCATTGCCCGCGGTAACAGCTAAGCTCACGTTTGCTGTTGAACCAACTCCCGATGGAGTGTTATCAGCAACGGGAATTTCACTCAATTCCACCATTCCAGAGCCAATCGTTGGCTCACCACCATCAGTCACTGATACATTCAGGGTTAATTTGGTTTCATCGTTATCATCATCTCTAGCGGTAACAACAAATGGAATTTGGTCCATAGGAGAACTTTGATCCAAGCCTTTGTTTAGAACAAATGTGTAAGTTACATTCGAGTCAACCTGGCTGTCGGTTTGAGGGAAACTAAGCGTAAAAGCAACGTTCTCCGCACTGACAGAACCAACGTAACCGGTGAGCAAGTTTCCGTTAGGGGAGACAGTGTAGACAATCTGTTCGCCTCCGCTAAATAACAAGGGTTGATCAGCTAAGTTGAAAAAAAGTGCCCCCTCATAGTCACTACCTAAATTGAGGCTGAAAACACCGGTGCTTGATGCAGTGCCACTTGAGAGATCAGATTCATCAATGACCACATTGCTCACACTATCTAGGCTAGGATTCGCCCCATCTTTGACTACCCACTTAAAATTGCCGTCAGTTAATGCGGTGCCATCCAAATCAGTCCCTTTAACGTTCAATGATAATGTGAGTGAATCTCGGACAAAGTCGTGGTTAAGCGGTTTATTCAACACTAAAGTAACGTCCGCCAAAACATCATCACCACTCGCGCTTGCTGCTAGCGTCAGTGTAAAAATAGTTTCGCCGCCAACTTGTGCTGTAATCACTTTACCGTTAGCTGACAAGGTGTAAGAGAGCGGTATCAGAATATCACTCGTAGTTATATTCAGTGCATCGAGTTGATTCAAAGTGCTAATATCAAAAACTAGTGAGTCTGGATCAGGGTTATCAGAACCTCCCAAAACGGAGAACTGACCCACTACCGTTTGGATACCATCTGCAACATCTGTTTCTATTGTTGTCGTACTACCATCTACAATGTGACCACCTGCACCATCAATAATATCGATAATAGCAGTACCACTACCAAAGTCGTTGCTGATATCCCCAGCGACGTAATTAAATGTAATATTTTGGCTGACCGTATGATCAAGGTTTCTATCAGCAACAAAATTCCAATGACCATTCGCAAATACAGTCAAGGTGCCTTCGCTAGTAGTAAATGAAACTGGAGAACCACCGACAATCGTCTTGGTCGTGCCATCAACTTCAACACTTTTTATCGTAAGTTGAGTATCTAGGTCTATATCGTTATTAAGGACGTTGCCAGATGCAACTTCCCCCTCAACCATTTGATAAGATTCATCAAAAATAAGTGGTTCAGAATCTTTAATGATAATAGGTAAATGGCCGATGACCAGCTCCGTAGTGCCATCAGCGTCCGTTTGCAAACCTTCAATAACCAAAGACGTTTGAATAGAATTTAAACCTGTCTCTTGGTCAATCGCCTTATAGAAGTTGATGTTTACGTTACTGCCAGAAATAGCAGCATCGAATACAATTTCGCCATCGCTTCTTGTTCCGGTTAGGCTTTGTTTGTCACCTGATACGGTAATCGTTATCGACAAGCCTTGAGAAGTTAGCGACTCAGCTATAGTTTGATCTTCGCTAAACGAGAAATCTGCAAAATCGATCCGAATATCAGAAGTTTGTGTTTCGTCTCCAAAAATACCGATGATGTTTTCCGAAAACACAACAGATTCAGGAAGAATAATCGTTGGCATATCATCGATGGCTTCGTTGCCGACTGTATTGAAAACTTTTGCGTCGATCGTCCATTCTGCCGACGAATCCAATGCAGAGATGTCAATGTTCTCCACCTGCCAATTACCCGCGGAATCAACTACGCCCTCAAAGACTAGTGTCTGAGTTCCGTCGCTTACTTCAATGTAAACCGGTAAACCTTCTGCAACATTGGTTGTACCCTGCATGGTGGTAAGTTGGCCACTACGAAATGCCAAAATACTAAAACCATCTAACGTATCAATATCAATAACAGGCGAAACGGTATCAATAACAATGACCCCGGCACTATTTACTGCATTCGCTGGGTTACCAGCGATATCAATAGTGTCAGCCTCAATGGTAATACTGCCATCAGCAAAACTCGTTAAATCGACGCCTTCGACAGACCAAGCACCGTTCACAACCGTCGCCGTCAGCGCGATAACGTTGGTGGTGCTGTCTGAAATACGGATATTGACCGTTTGACCATCCTCAACATTTTGGACGGTACCGAAGAACTTGGCAGACTGAACTTCGAAACTGTTGAGAACACCATCGCCGCCATCATCAACACTTGCGGTGATGCTCGCTAACGTATCTTTGATTATGGTGTCTGTCGCTGTGGTTGGGTTTCCGGCAATATCGATGGTGTTAGCAATCACCGTCAACTCCCCTTCCGCAAAATTTGAGTAGTCTTGTAGAGTGAGAGTCCATGTACCACCCGATACGGTCGTTGTGTATTCTTGGGTGAGTCCTTGGCTATCGGTAATGGAAATGCTTATCGTCTGACCATCTTCAACATTGGCTACGGTGCCGACTAGCGCTCCGTTGGCAATTTCGAATTGGTTGTAAAACTCATCACCAAAACCATCAAAATCAACATCGATTGTAGCTAGGGTGTCTTTGATTGTAGAGTCGTTGGCCGCAATGCTGTTACCAAACTCATCAGCAATGACCGCATCGACCTTAAGATCCCCCTCAGCCAATGAAGAGAGATCAACACCGTTCACAACATAGGTTTCATCGCTTGTGATTGCTGTTGTGGTCACCGTATTACCATTAATGTCAGTGATCGTTAGCAGAACGGTACGCCCGTCTCGAACATCAACAGCGGTACCCGTTATCGTGACTGAAGGTACTTCGAACTGGTTTTCGTAACCGTCACCACCATCTAAAATATCTACGGTTAACGCAGCACTCGGTAAAAGTATGTCGAGGTTGCCTTCATTCGATGTTGCGTCGTCTTCAAAGTATTCTGTTGGTCGAGTATCAAAACCGGCTTCTGCCAGGGTTTCGTTTAGTGTAGATCGGACATAGGCAATAAAAGAGGCACTAGCGCTAGGTTGGTCGTTTGAAGCACTCGGCTGTTCTGGCGAGCTTTCAATGTTGTTTACAAGCTGTGTCACAACCTTTTCCAACTGTTGTTCTACAGCTTCTATTTGTGGTTCTGTCAGAGGTTGAGTCTGGTCCAAGTTTTGAGGTTCAATACTCACCACTTGCACGCCCTCGACCTTCGCTTGCGTAGCGGGTAATGGCTGCCAAGTACCGTCAGGAAACACCTGCCAAATTACCCCGCCAACTTCGATATATAAAATAGGATCCATCCTAAACCTCTTCCTTACAAAAACGCTGACCTTGAGAACATCAATTTACTCAATAAAAGGCTGGAGAAATCAGCGAACTCTCTCTCATAAATACTAGCAAACAACAAATCATTAACAGTTAATTAATTACCATTGATACGCTGTAAAGTAAACCGATATGCTGTGACTTGCATTCAGTTATATCTATCGTCACAAAATACATTCAATGAATGTGTCATAATGTTGAAATTACTGGTTAATTTTCAAGGAATGTCATGACTGCAACGAACTATCTCAACCAATTGAATCAAAAGTATCTTGCGACTCATAAAGCGAAAGAGGACTTCTTTTGGGATACCTATATGGGAATCAGTGACGACCATGATGGTTCGACACTCGCGCAGACTCAGTGGACCGAGTTTCTAAGCTCTGCCGAACAGATTACCGCTATTGAAATGCAACTTGCTGCTATCGATGAAATTCAAGACCCCCAAGAAAAAGAAAGTACGTTTACAGGCTTAAATGGCTGGTTGGCGACCTTTAGAGCTCACGCTATTGAGTCTGAGCAGTCACAGAAGCTTAAAACAGACCTCATAAAATTTGAGGCTGAACTGTTTGAGAAAAAACAAAATCACGTAATGACTTACGTCAATGAAACGGGTGAAGAAACAGAGGGCTCCTTGCCAGTTCTAGGCTCAGCAGTTAGAAGTAATAGTAATGAACAAGTAAGGTTTTCTGCACACCAAACACTATTAAATTTAGAGCAATGGCTGCTGGTTAACGGATTTATTGAGCTGATCAAAAAGCGTAATAAGTTTGCCCGATCTCTAGGGTTCAAAACATTTTTTGATTACTCAGTCGTTAAAACTGAACAGATGACCACTGAGCAACTGTTCTCGATTCTGGATGACTTTGAAACACGTACCCGTGATAGTCACCAACAAAGCTTGAAGAACCTAGCAGAGCAAAAAGGTCAGAGCGCCCTCGAAGGCCATAACTTCACCTACTCTTTTGCTGGTGACGTGATGAATGACCTCGACCCTTATGTCCCTTTCTCAAAGTCATTAAGACGCTGGATTGAATCTTTTGGTCGCCTGAATATCGAATATTCACAAGCCACACTGAAGTTGGACTTGCTTGATCGCAAAGGTAAATACCCAAACGGCTTCTGTCACGGGCCTATTCCTTCGTTCTATGACCAAGACACCTGGGTACCTGCTCAAGTCAACTTCACTAGTAATGCTAAGCCCGATCAAGTAGGCAGCGGCTATGATGGGATCAACACACTGTTTCACGAAGGTGGGCACGCTGCGCACTTTGCTAACGTGAAAATGAACGCGCCGTGTTTCTCTCAAGAGTTTGCACCTACCTCGATGGCTTATGCGGAAACCCAGTCTATGTTCTGCGATAGCCTATTGAATGATGCCGATTGGTTAAAACAGTACGCACTTAATGCAGAAGGACAACCGGTGCCTAATGAGCTCATCAAAGCAATCATCGATAACAAACAACCCTTCAGAGCTTATCAAGAACGCAGCATTTTAGTGGTTCCCTATTTCGAGCGAGCACTTTACGAATTGGCAGATGAAGATCTGACGCCTGAAAAGATCACCGCTCTCGCTCGTAATAGTGAGAAAACGATTCTTGGATTGGCTTGTAGCCCTCGCCCATTAATGGCGATCCCGCATCTATTGTCGGATGAAGCGTCTTGCGCGTATCAAGGTTACCTACTGGCTCATATGGCGGTGTATCAAACTCGTGCATATTTCACCGATAAGTTTGGCTACTTAACGGATAACCCAGAGATCGGCCCTTTGTTAGCTAAGCACTATTGGTACCAAGGAAATAGCGTGAATCATAATGGGACAATCGAAAGCCTAACTGGGGAAGGTTTTAATGCCAAATACCTCGCTGACGAGTGCAACTTATCGCCAGAGGAAGCATGGGCTATTGAAGAGCAAAAAATCAAACAGCTATCGACAAGAGAGCGTGCACCAGTTGCTGATTTGAATGCGAAGATATCGATCGTTGATGGGTCAACCGAGTTGGCGAATAATGATAAATCAAACCATCAGATGTGTGATGAGTTTGAGCACTTTATCGTTGGGCAATACGGTCGATAGATTGTGTTTAAGCCTCTGTAACAAAAATTGAGTTCAAAACTAAAATGAAAAAAGGACGATAAGTTATCGTCCTTTTTAGATTCAGCTTGGGATCTATATCGTGAAACATGCTGAGCGAATTTTGCTATTAAACTCAACATCAACAGAATCAACACTTCTTAGTGATTTTCGATGAATGCCGAATACCTGCCCCGTCAAAACAATATAAAACTTTTCTGTTTTGAGTAAATTCCAAGCTTCATCAAGAGATTCAGCATAAACCTTGTTCTTGAGATCTTGTGGGCGAGTACCTGCGACTCTTCCATGTTTACGTGCCAATTCAAATAGTCCGTTTCGATTCGGTTTACATGTAAACAGGGTATCATTTCCGTAAATAACACCCTTGGCAGTAATGCTTTCAACCATTACATTTCTCCAAATAATAATTCCACTCGTAACACTTGAGTGGCATACCACATGTCGATTTGTGGATGCTTAAACTGCGAAAAGAAGAGAACATGGTGTAACGACCGGGCAAGCTATTACACCATTACCATCAAATTTCTTAGAAGCTCTAAGAGTTCAAGTTCTTAGAAGTAGTAGTAAGCTGCTGCGAATACGTGAGTTTCTTCATCGTATTGCGCACTAGTTTTGCCTACACGGTAACCATCCAGGTCTTGCTTGATATCAATGCCCATGTCAGCGTTGTCAGCAATACGGTACATTGCCGCGATGTTGATGTAAGAAGCATCGACATCGGCTTGGCCATCAAGTTCATTGCTGCTAGATGCGTAACCCGCTGCGATTGTTAGGTCTTCAGAAAGTGTGTAGCCACCCGAAACGTAGTAACCCGTATTCTTAACAGAGTCACTCTCTTCAATCCAAGAGTTCACGCCTAGTTTAAGAGCACCAACTTTAACGTTACCTGTCACTGTGTAAACTTCGTAATCAGCATCGTCATCACGAGCTTCATAACCAGCGTATAGGTTGAATACTTCTCGCTCTAAACCGATGTAACCATTAATGCCTTTATCCGCATCATTATGATCGTCACCTGTTTCAAAGTAAGAAATACCGTAAGCGATACCATTGGTTGCACCCTGGAACTTAACCACGTTGAAGCCGTCTGAAGCATCGCCAGCAGAAGCACCAAACTCATAGGTGTTGTCGCCAGCGCCATCGACTTTGTCTAGTGCTGTATCATTTTCCCAACCGAATGAAGCGATACCAAAGCCAGTGTCGAAACCAATCCATGCTTTGTCTACGTCGGTTGCCGGGCCAGTATCAATACCGTTTGTCCAACCAGCAGTTGCTGCATTCGCTGAAACGTTGTTATCAGTGGTGTAGTTGACCATCATGTCAGTTTCAAAGTAACCAACAATACGGTTGTTACGGTAGTTTACCGCAAGAGTAAGACCGGTTGCCCAGTCATCGTAGAATGCTTTAGAACCCGTATCGTAGTAACCACCAACACCGAAAGAGCCTGATACTGAGAATTGATCTTTGTGCATTGAGTCAAATGCAAACATATCTTCATTTTGGCTATTTTGGCTGCTTGTGTTTACAGCAAAAGCTGAAGTCGAGATGCTTGCAATCGCAAGTGCTACTAATGTCTTTTTCATGATAACCACTACCTATATATTGATTCGGCCTTGTTAGTCCGGCCTTTTGGAGTGGCGCTATTGTTCAAAAAAATACGTTATTGATATACCGTAAATTTACTGAAAATTTTATAGCCTTGGTGAATTAAATTACATAATGATATGTTGATATGGCTTTTATATTGAGAATCGCAAGCCGAGCGTAAACCCGATATCCGTGCTGTTATCCATATTACGGATGTTCTCAATCATCACGGGGTTTGTTAGGCAGAATTAAAAGCCTGAGCCTATAAAAAACATCGTTCAATTAATGCAGTAAATATACTGCTTATCACTCTGTAATATAGAACCAAGAGTTATAAAAAAACGGAGACTAGAACCTCTGATATATATCAGAATCTTATCTTGCACTGAGCTAGTTGAACGAATATCTTCTGTGCATTGACCCAATGAATGTATCGAGTAAGGAAAAACGTGTCTGCTTTAAACCTAAGTTTTGAACAACTATTAATGAAACAATCGACCTCACTTATTAATAGCGATCCTAAAAACTTTCAAACAACTTGGTCAGAAGCAAGTTTTGACGTACTCGATTGGTTTGGGATCGATCGTTTAACGCTATACCCTAATTCAATGGTTTTACTTGAAGATGGGAAAACGTGCTCGGTTTCCAAAGCAAACATACCTCCTGTCGATAAGAAAAGTTTGGTTGGCGGTAACTATCTTGATTACCTAAAGCTATTGAAAACCAATGAAACTTATCTCACTTTTACCAGTGACGAGCTCGTTTCAACCAAAAACTATGTGTTAAAGAAGATCTACAAAGAAGGAGGAAGGTGGCATTGCATCATTCCTTTACAGCTGTTTAACCAACGCTGGGGAGCATTGTCTTTCACTAACTTTCACGACAACGATACCACCTTCAATCTCGAAGATATCCAGCGCTTAAAGTTAGTCTGCGAACTTTGGCTCTGTTATTGGCAACATTCAACGTTAGCCAGAACGCTAAAACAAAATGAGAACTTATTAGAAGATGATAGTGAGAAGCTATTGTTACTCACAAAAAAACAAACCAAGGTTCTGGCTCTGATTGCTCAAGGGTTTAGTGCAAAAGAGTGTGCCGATAAGCTTCACTTAAGCTCGAGAACCATTGAGTCACACAAGTACCGCATGCTAGGTATGCTGAATCTAAACAGCCATAATGACCTTATTCAGTTCGCCTTACGCAATGGTTTAGGTATTGCAGAGAACCTGCATACAACACGTTAAAACAAGGTATTCGATGCCCTTCTGCCCTTTATATATTAACGTTCGATGTTTCTTGAGATCAATAATACCAGTTACTCGTTACCTTCACTCAGAGCAAATTTGATCTCGTCTGAAGAGAACCCCTTTCGACTGAGCATTGCGTAAGCCTTGGATCGTTCTTTATGATCATTTAGATCGTAAGATTTCTTCTGTAACTGTTCTAAACACGAAGAATAGAAGTCTAGTTGCTCTTCGTTAATCAATCGTTCGATTAGCGATGACAGTTCACTTGTGTCGATTTGTCGCTGCCTAAGCTCTTGCTGAATGGCAGTCAGGCCCTTGCCTTTACGAGCATACTTCAACACCTCTTTTTCCAAATCGGCTTTCTCGGCCTTAATTTGAATGTTACTTTTCAGTTGATGCGCTTGTGGGTGCTGGTCAATCGCTACCTTAACTTGTTGATAGCTAAAGCCACGCTTTTGCAGGGTCGCGACTAGCTTTTCACGGCTTATAGTAAAGCTTGAGTAATAGTGGTTGATTCGTTCTATCAAGATGGTTTGTTCATCAATAGACTTTTCGAAGGACACCTTATGAATCGCATCAGAAATCACAGAGTCCGTCAGACCCTTCTTCTTCAGTTTTTCGACAATATATCGAGAACCAAATTCACCAGAAAAAGCTTGTTCCACGAATTGTTCTGCAAACACTTGGTCAGACTTGAGATACCCAAAGCCTTTCAGAGTCCCTAAAGTTTCATCGATCCATTCTTGATTGTCGGTTTTCACTTTGAGCTTCGCAACCAACTCACTTTCCGTCATATCCCTCTGAGTTAAATGCCACATCGCAGAGTTCATAACACTTTCAATTCGCGTCGCTTTTCTTACCGTTGTATTTCTACTATTCGTTTTTTGCTGTGAATCATCCATTCGCTTTCAACTGTCCAGATTGAGCCTACCCCATCATAACTTAATTCTAAGATGGGTGGAGTGACATAAAGAATGAGGCTCAATATAAACGACAGCCAAAAAAATGGACGCTTATTCAGCGTCCATTTGATATCACATTAAGAATGATGGCTCGAAGCCACACTTAGCTTTTACGTAATCGCTCTTTTCGAAATTGCTTCTCGTACTAGCTCTTTCGCTTAGTTCTCTTCGTGATTGTAAATATGTACATCTCGTTGAGGGAATGGAATCGTGATGCCTTCTTCATCGAAGCGTTTCTTCACGGTTTCCGTCACATCCCAATACACATCCCAGTAGTCATCAGTCTTAACCCAAGGCCTTACGACAAAATCTACAGAAGACGTATTCAAGGTATGAAGCTTGATCATATGCTCTGGCTTTTTCAACACTAGAGGGTGCGCAACAATGATGTCGTTCAATACCGCTTTCGCTTTATCGATATCATCTGAGTAACCAATACCGAAAACCATATCAACACGTCTCACACGCTCTGCCGTGATGTTGTTGATCACATCACCCCAGATTTTGTTGTTTGGGATCACCAAGCGTTGGTTATCGATAGTTTGAACGGTCGTCGACACTAAGCTCATATCTTTTACCGTGCCTTGCACGCCCGCCACTTTAACCATGTCGCCCACATCATAAGGGCGGTAGATCAAGATCATCAAACCCGATGCAAAGTTAGATAGCGTATCTTGCAATGCGAAACCAATGATGACACCTGCAACACCGAAACCAGTGAGAAGTGGTGCTAGCTCTATCCCTATTTGAGACAGCGCAATAAGCAAACCAATAAACACGACCGCTTTAGATGCAATGGATACGAAGAAGTCCTGCATCAAGACACTGAAGTCCATTTTAGAGTGCGAAACACTCTTACGAACGGTCTTACGAGCCACGTTAGCTATAAGGCGAGTTACATACAAAATACCGAGAAACAGAGCGAGTTTAACGATAAAAGAAGGGGTATTTTCAAAAGCCCATGAACTGAATGAACGAAGCCAACCATCCAACAACTCAAGTGCAACATCAACATCCAATACATCGGCATTAATATCTCCCGTCGTCGACAGCAACACTCGCTTGTAAGAAGTGACATCCACACCAAAAGGTTCCATTAGGGAGATGGTCTCTTCTAAGCTCGCCACCATGACACTAGTACGCTCATTAAAGCGTATTAGCTCCTTTTTGATGGCCGCTTTCTCTTCTTCAGTGACAAAAGACAAACGTGCCTCTTGGTCTTGTCGCTGTGTGTCAGTGTAAAGAATGGCATTGGTTAGATACTTGGAACGAGATATTAGAGCCATCTTGAGCTTATCTTCGGAGACAGTAACATCAACGCCACGCTCTTTAGACCAATCTAATGTCTTAGCAAGTTGCTGATAATAAGCATCCATCATTCCGATTCGTTTTTGAATTCGTAACTCTAGAGGTTTCTTAGCATCACCTTCTGCTGAACGATTTTCTTTGCTCAATGTAACGATTTTAACTTCATTCAATGCCAACAGTTTTTCTAAGAGTTCAACCTGCTGAGAAAGAATGACATCTAGTCCATCTTTTTTGTCAGATGATAATTGAGAGAATATCTCTTCACGTAAGGCTTGATTCTTACGCCTTAATATATCCTCAAGAAAGGGCTTCTCTGCATCATGCGCCGTTTCTAATGTTGCCAGATCGAGCATTAATTGATCTTGTACTTCTGCTATTTTATCGACACTTTGTGCAAAACTTCCAAATGCAACAAACGCCAACATTAACAATAGACAACGCCAAACCTTCATCATATTAATTCCTATTACTGTCTAAATTGACCCTATAAATAGTAGTAAAAAGAAGATGGATAACAAGCATTTAAACGTATGTTATGTTAAAACTTCGCAAATTATCAGACAGCTTCTAATATTTGAGAGTTCCAATCCCCACTTATGACCTGTAGAGTACGCATCCAACAAAGAACAATGGCCAATATCTTCACTCGGGCACATGCACTAAAGCGCCTTAAATACGATGTTGGCTCACAGCAAGAGAGCATAAAAATGAACAACGAACTTGATATTATTGAGTCTCTAGAAGAACTAGAGCAATTCCTAATTTCAGTGGAAGCTGGCGGTTTAGGCCTTGAAGGCGTTGAAGGTGTAGGCATGGCAACCAATAATTCTGATGGCCGTCACTTCGTTGCTGTATTCAACAGCAGCCATAAAGTTCTACTTGCTCGTTGGATCACCAAAGAAGTCTTTGATAACGGTAAAGACTTGGTACGTAACGGCCCTCGCCGCACTCACTAAGTTTTTCCAATAGTCCTAATGATTAAAGCCCAACACGTTCATCTACGGCCTGTTGGGCTTTTTTGTATCGCCTCTTGGAAAATAAACCACTCGATACACAATAAATTCGCGATAACTGCCGATTGTTGTGAACTTTAACTAGAGCTCAATGTCGTATTCGCGTGAGTTGGTGATTATACGGCGTTTATCCTATATCTGCTGTTTCCCGCACTAATACATAGTTTCACTTTAACAATTTTATGACTTGTGGCGCGAAGAGAACTTATCTAAGCTAGCCACAATCCAACGAGCTCGCTTTTAGCTACTAACTGATTCGATTACTGACTGATTTGCTAAATACACCATTACTTTTCTTATCTACACAGAATCGCCGACAAAAGCATTCGCTTTGGGCGCTCTTTCTTACCGGACTGGTTATCGTAACCTGTCTGGCAAGTACGCTATCTGTAAAGAAAGTATCGATTTCAACTTCTCTCATTGGTCAATCTATCCTAGTTGATGCACAAACTCACACGGAAGCCAGTAACCCTCAAACCGACATCGCTTCTTCAGAAAAAATGGCCGCTCTATACGCCAGTGTTTTCGGTTTAGAAGCCTCTAAAATGTTAACTTCACCCAATTCAAGTTCATGCAGCCTAAGTTCAAAAATGCTGACCTTTGCCGCCCCAAAAACCAGCTGGCTGATCCCATTCGTACTTATTATTGCTGTTGCATTTAATTTACCGCCTCACATCTCAAGGTTATCTAGAGATAATCATCGCTCTACTCGACCTACAAAACTCCGCTTACACCTAACTCACTGTATATTTAGAGAGTAAATAACCGGGCTACTACACCCTATTTATTTATTTTTTGGAGATACATTTGTGTACAACACACTACTAACTAAGTTTGTCGATTCATTGGCATTCTCTATGCGTACATGCGCGAAAACCTTAGTCACTGCCCTTTTGGTTATGACGTCATTTACCGCCTTGGCACAGACAACGGGCTGGCTTAGTGTGCCTGAGCATCCGCCTGTTAAGATGCGAATGATGTCGACAGGTGAACAGTCGGATGACGGCTCTAAGATCCAAACCGTGCTCGATGTCGTGCTCGACGGCGACTGGAAAACCTATTGGCGTAGCCCAGGCGAAGGTGGCATTCCGCCAAGCTGGGACTGGTCTGGTTCAACAAACATTGAGTCAGTAGATTGGCATTGGCCGATACCTAAGTATTACGAACAGCTTGACGTCATGACGTTAGGTTACAAAAAGCACGTCAGCTTTCCTGTCACGTTAACCCTGAAAGACAACACAAAGCCTGCAATATTCAGGGCGTCGTTTACCTTTCCGTCGTGTACCAATATCTGTGTGTTAACCGATTACGATATCGAACTGCCGATTGACCCACAAACTTTAGCGCTCGATGAAGAAGCGATGTTTTTGTTCAACCAAGGCATGAGCCAGTCGCCACGAGAAGCTAACCGCACTGCGGTGAACGGTCTGTTTTGGGATAAGAGCAAGCAGCAATTAGTTACTCAGCTGACAAGTAAAGATGGCTGGGATAAGCCTATGGTGTTGATTGACGGGCAAGAAGTGATTGATGACTTCTTCTCTCAACCAAGCGTCCACATCACAGACAATACAATGACAGCCGTATTTGATGTGAGCAACTGGATCGGTGAAGTCGACTTAACGGACCGTACAGTGAGTGTCACTGTTTCAGACAGTAATTTTGCCGAAGAGATGACGGCACAAGTTGGGTCACAACCGATCACTTATCAAACAAGCAACAACGGTTTTCTGGCAATGATTGGCTTTGCTTTAATTGGTGGTTTGATCCTCAACATCATGCCATGTGTGTTGCCAGTATTAGGAATGAAGTTAAACAGCATCATTCAAAACCAAGGTGCATCTAATCGTCATATTCGACTGTCATTCCTAGCTTCTGCTTCAGGTGTCATTACATCATTTGCGCTGTTAGCCCTAGGTATGACAGCTCTAAAAATGGGTGGTAATGCGATTGGTTGGGGAATCCAATTCCAAAATGTTTGGTTCATCGGGTTCATGCTGATCATCACTTTGCTGTTCTCGATTAACCTGCTTGGGTTATTCGAATTCAGACTACCATCAGGCTTAAACACTTGGATGGCAACCAAAGGCGATGACTCACATTCAGGCCACTTTGTTCAAGGCATGTTTGCGACGCTGTTAGCAACGCCGTGTAGCGCGCCATTCCTAGGAACCGCAGTCGCGTATGCACTCGGAGCAAGCTACCAAGAGTTATGGGCTATCTTTATCGCACTCGGTATTGGTATGAGTGCGCCTTGGTTGATCTTTGCGCTATTCCCAAGCCTAACCAAGTTGCTTCCAAAACCTGGAGCGTGGATGTTCAAAGTTAAGCTGGTATTTGGCTTAATGATGTTCATTACCAGCCTTTGGCTAACAAGCCTTCTGAATCCATTCATTGGTAAATTCCCGACTATCCTGCTGTCGCTATTTATCGTGATTTCAGTGCTAGTTTGGATTGGCATGAAACTGGGCCGAAAGGTACTGATTCCTATCATGGCAACCACAACCTTGGTGTTTGGTGCTGCATTGATCGTCGGTAGTGTCACCGCTGATAACTGGGCGACACCCATTGTTGACGATCTCGCTTGGCAAAAGCTGGATGCGAAGCAAATCCCTCAGCTCGTTGATGAAGGCAAAACGGTCTTTGTCGATGTGACGGCTGATTGGTGTATCACCTGTAAAGCCAACAAGATCGGTGTCATCCTTCAAGATCCTGTCTACAGCCACCTACAACAAGAAGACATAGTTTTGATGAAAGGCGATTGGACGACACCAAGTGAAAGTGTCACCCAATACTTACAAAGTAATGGGCGATTTGGTGTGCCATTTAATATCGTCTACGGTCCAAGCTATAAAAGCGGTATTCCACTTCCTGTCATTCTCAACAGTGACACTGTCGTGCAAGCCATCGATGCTGCGAGATAACTGATGAAGACTCCCAACAATGAAGAGAGATCTAACACGGCTGAAGACAGCACTGTAAAGAGTGAGGCCAAAAAGCCAAGTCGTCTTAAGAAGTGGGGAAAGGAACTGGTTTCAATGATACTTATCGTTGGCGTGGTTTCATTTGCCATGGACTTTTATCACAGCAGAAGTATGCCTCAGGGCGATGCGATTCCAATTGTGGGTCAATCGCTCCAAGGGGAAGATATTGATGTTATCGAGCTAAGCAAAAATGGTAAGCCTGTCATTGTCTATTTTTGGGCGACTTGGTGTGGTGCCTGCAAATTTGTGAGCCCAGCCGTCAATAGCTTCAACGACTCCCATCAGGTGGTTTCGGTCGCTCTATCGTCTGGCCCAGACGAGCGTGTCCAGCGCTACTTGGATGCAAAAGAGTATGACTTCCCTGTTATCAATGATCTTTCTGGGTCAATCAGCAGAAGTTGGGGCGTTAATGTCACTCCAAGCATCGTCATCATCAAAGACGGAAAGATCAGCAGTATCGCAACAGGCGTTACTTCTCCTATAGGGCTGTGGTTAAGAACCTACTTTGCCTAACTCGCTCACAAAGAAAAAACAGAGCAAAGGTAAGTGAATAAAGCGATTCAGCCCGTTTAACAAACAACATTAATGTGAGCGCAACCCAATAAGCGCTCACGATTATCACGAATTTGAGAAAAGACAATATGAAAAAGCATCTGATAAGCGCACTGATTTTAGGCTCACTATTGAGTACTAATGCCTTCGCAGAATTAAACAAAGAGCAAACTCAACAACTTGAAGAAATTAATCAATTCCTGAAAGAGAACCCTTCAACAATCTCTGGGTTGCATACCAGTTTAGAGCAGTACGTAGCAGGTCAAGAGCAAGCGAAGAAAGCCCAAGCGGAAAGCCATGATTGGTTATACAACAATGACGCTCACCCAATCACGGGCAATCCGGATGGCAAATCGGTCATTATTAATTTTACAGACTATAACTGTCCTTACTGTAAGCGCTTGGAAAAAGGCTTGGTTCAATTAGCCTCTGAAAACAGCGATATTAAAGTGATCAACGTGTACTTATCGTTTAAGCAGCAACAGGTTTCGGGTCTAAACACCAACGCAGCGCTATACGCGATGAAAGTATGGAAAGATAACCCAGAAGTATTCCCTGAAGTTGATAGATTGCTGATGGCGAAAAGCGGCATTCACTCGAAAAGCTCACTAGAAGCAGTCGCCAAGAAGACGGGAACAGAGGCGGAGCTAAAAACAACTCAAGAACAAAACCAGGTTCTAACCACTAACCACCAAACCTTTAGCGCTCTAGGTTTAACAGGCACTCCAACCATGATGATGAACGGAAATGTTTTACCGGGATATGTGCCTTATGACCGACTTAAAGATATCGTGGACGACGCTTTTTAATCGAGTTTAGACAGTGACCCGTCCTGATATGGGTTGACACTTGATTGACTAAAACGCTCGATGTATTTCATCGGGCGTTTTGTATTTTAGAGCTGTGTGAGGCCTATATTCATTATAGATTTTTACTGATTCAGCGACCATTTTCTTTGCTTCATCTAAATCATTCGGTTTATTCAACAGATACTCCATCTTCAATATTCCGTTGATCCTCTCTGCCAACGCATTCTGATAACAGTCATAGCCATCAGTCATTGAGCAAGATACATCATAC
>NZ_JAKJSX010000023.1:0-41463 GCF_050337435.1 Vibrio satsumensis
TAGGCAGGGTGTGTAAGTGCTGCGAGGCATTGAGCTAACCTGTACTAATTGCCCGTGAGGCTTAACCATACAACACCCAAGGGGTTTTGTGGACTCAAAGACAGACCTTGAATGAGTTTGAAGAGAAACTTTTATAGCTCTATTAAATAGAGAAGCAGCTTTCCGAATTTTAAAATTTGCTTGGCGACCATAGCATTGTGGACCCACCTGATTCCATGCCGAACTCAGAAGTGAAACACAATAGCGCCGATGGTAGTGTGGGGCTTCCCCATGTGAGAGTAGGACATCGCCAGGCTTTAAATTAAATCTTTAGGTTGACCAACCTGGAGATATGGACGCTCACTTAGTGAGTTGACCACTGCGGAGTGGTAGTTCAGTTGGTTAGAATACCGGCCTGTCACGCCGGGGGTCGCGGGTTCGAGTCCCGTCCACTCCGCCACTTATTCGATAACCTCGCCTAGTGCGAGGTTTTTTCGAATCTGAAGTAATGAAAGTTTTAGGGGTGTAGCTCCAATTGGCAGAGCAGCGGATTCCAAATCCGCGTGTTGGGAGTTCGAATCTCTCCACCCCTGCCATATACTAAAGCCTCAGCAGAAATGCTGGGGCTTTTTTACGTCTGTTGCTTCTGAAAAGTAATGTTGGGATAGCTAGGCGCCCCTGGCATATTTAAGGCTCCAGACTACGCGTCCCCGCAGAAAACTTGGAATCTTTTTGCTTTCTATTTATTCGATAATTCCTATCTTTAACAGAACTTAGCCTTAAAAGTGTAAGTGCTTACTTATCTCAGCTTCTTTTATAAACAATCGATAGCACAAACCAAACTTCTTTATGAGAATTATTCTCAATATTTTGTTACATTTTGGTCGTTATTACTAAAAGGCAACAAATATGGATATTTCCCGTCGTAAGTTTATTCAATCATCTCTCGCTATATCTGCACTAACCGTCCTGCCGGCTTGTTCAATGAAGCAGTCTGTTGATGAGCAAGGAAAGTTCGTTTATGACTTAACTGCTGAGCCCTCAATTGCTGAGTTGGTAAAGGGGTTTAATACTAATGTTTTAGCCTTTAATGGACAGATTCCAGCGCCGATTATTCGCTGTCGACAAGGCGAAAAGGTAACGATCCGATTTACCAACAAGCTTTCAGAACCGACGACAATTCATTGGCATGGACTGAGAATTCCAATCGAAATGGACGGGGTTCCTTTCTTAAGTCAGCCTCCTATTATGCCCGGTGAAACGTTTGTCTATGAGTTTACCCCACCAGATGCGGGTACTTTTTGGTATCACCCACACATGAACAGCGTTAAACAACTGGGTATGGGCTTAGTCGGCCTTATTATTGTTGAAGAGAGCGCGCCAGTTCAGTTCGATGAAGAGCATGCTCTGATGCTTAAACATTGGCATATCGACAAACAAGGTCAGTGGAAAGACTTAATGATTCCCCGCCTCAGCGCTCGTATGGGCACGCCAGGAGAGTGGAGTAGCGTTAATGGAGTACATGAACCTATCTATCAATTGAAGCAGCATGCAACGACTAGGCTCCGTATCGCTAATGTTGATAACACGATTACCTATCCGATTGCTATTGAAGGGGCAGAAGCATGGGTCATTGCCATTGATGGTAACCCTGTAAAGACACCTTATAAGCTGACTCAACATAAAATTGGCCCAGGTATGCGTGTCGACCTTGGGCTGATTGCTCCTAAGGTGGGCGAGCAAGTGAGTGTCCTTCAAATGAAGGGGCGTTTTCCGTTCTCCTTGTGTGAGTTTGAGGTTGTAGATTCAACGTTAATAGAAGGCCAAACACTTCCTTCATTGCCTCTGAATCCCGTGCCTAACTTAGATCTCGCCAACGCAGAAGAAATCGATTTTGTGTTTGAGTGGGAAGGGGCGGTATCACCAGTATCTAAAGATGGTAAGTCCATGCCTAAGTTTTGGCTTACTAATAAGCGAGCATGGGAGGGAATGAGCAAAGACAATATTCCAGAGCCGTTGGCGACTTTAGAGTTAGGTAAGACTTACATATTCGATCTTAAGAACGTCACTCAATATCATCACCCGATTCATATTCATGGTCATACATTTACTGTATTGGAACTTGATGGTAAAAAAATTGAAGAACCCTTCCATACCGACACTGTGTTACTTGGGAAAAATGGTCGAGCGAAAGCTGCGTTTGTTGCAGACAACTCTGGACGTTGGATGTACCACTGTCATGTCATTGAGCACATGAAAACGGGACTAATGGGATATATTGAAGTTAAGTGACACCTGTAACGTTTAATTTTTGCGCATGCATTCTTAGTTTCTACCCTCGCTTTTATCGGCGGTAAAGCTAGAATATAGGGACTGTTATTTGGGAGGATTCATGGGTCAGCTATCTATTTTAGGTTTTATTGCCATTGGTGGCGCATTTGGTGCTTGTTCGCGCTATTTGATTTCAGAGTTATGTGTAGTAATGTTAGGGCGTGGCTTTCCTTACGGTACGTTGACCGTTAACGTGATCGGCTCTTTGATTATGGGCTTGCTCATCGCCGCATTCGAAAATGAGATGATTGCGACTGAACCATGGAGACAGATCATTGGCCTCGGTTTCCTTGGAGCACTGACTACGTTCTCTACATTTTCGATGGATAACGTGCTTCTTATGCAGCAGGGCGCTTTCTTTAAGATGGGGCTTAATGTGTTGCTCAACGTGGTTCTCAGTATTTCAGCAGCATGGATCGGCTTCCAACTTTTGATAAAGTCTTAAAACTTTCTTACGATTTGTTAACAACTCGGCTTGGTTTATCCAAGCCGTTTTTATATACTCGATCGAACTTGTCGGAGTGCCATATGGCTGAGACCGTTAACTCGGGATCCGTTGAACCTGATCAGGCTAATACCTGCGAAGGGAACAAGAGTAGATATCTAACTAGAATCCTTCTAGAGATCTATCTCCAGATCACAACTGTATTTCTTACCGTGATCCCTCTTGTAGCATCTAATCCGTCAAGCATTTTTATCCCAATAAATAATGGCTAAAAGCCAAGGAAAAATGCTATGTCGAGTCGTAAACAAGCAAGACTGGAAGCGAAGAATTTCATTGATTCTTTATCCGTACAACCCTATCCAAATTCAAAAAAAGCTTACATCCAAGGATCTCGAGAAGATATCCAAGTCCCTGTGCGAGAAATATCACTCGCAGATAGCCTTGTCGGTGGCACCAAAAAAGAGCCTGTATTCGAATCTAATGAGCCTATTCATGTCTACGATACCTCCGGTGTTTATACCGATCCTACGCATGAAATAGACCTTTATAGCGGCCTTCCTAAGTTGCGAGAGCAATGGATTGAAGAGCGTGGCGATACGGAATTGCTCGATGATGTAAGCTCTGTTTACACCAAAGAACGTTTAGAAGATGAAACCCTAGACGACCTTCGTTACGGAAACCTGCCTAGAATTCGTCGTGCTACTGGCGACCAATGTGTAACTCAACTGCATTATGCTCGTCAGGGTATTATCACTCCTGAGATGGAGTATATTGCGATACGCGAGAACATGGGACGTCAGAAGTTTGCTGACGAACAACTTAATCACCAACACCCTGGCCATAACTTTGGCGCCAACCTACCTAAAGAAATTACCCCTGAGTTCGTGCGTAAAGAGGTCGCTGAAGGCCGAGCTATCATCCCTTCGAACATCAACCACCCAGAATCAGAACCTATGATTATTGGCCGCAACTTCTTAGTGAAAGTGAACGCCAATATCGGTAACTCTTCAGTTAGCTCTTCGATTGAAGAAGAAGTTGAGAAGCTAGTATGGTCGACTCGCTGGGGCGGCGATACCGTAATGGACCTTTCCACTGGCCGTAATATCCACGAGACTCGTGAATGGATCCTACGTAACAGCCCAGTGCCGATTGGTACGGTACCTATGTACCAAGCGCTTGAAAAAGTGAATGGCGTTGCAGAAGACCTTAACTGGGAAGTGATGCGCGATACCTTGATTGAACAAGCTGAGCAGGGTGTTGATTACTTCACTATCCACGCAGGTTTGCTGCTTCGTTACGTACCTATGACGGCTAAACGTGTGACTGGCATTGTCTCTCGTGGGGGCTCTATTATCGCGAAATGGTGTCTTGCACATCACCAAGAAAGCTTCCTATACACACACTTCCGCGAGATCTGTGAGATCTGTGCGAAGTACGATGTTGCCCTGTCATTGGGTGATGGTCTACGCCCGGGTTCTATTGCAGATGCCAATGATGAGGCTCAATTCTCGGAGTTACGTACTTTAGGTGAGTTGACTAAAGTCGCTTGGGAATACGACGTGCAGGTGATCATTGAAGGCCCAGGACATGTACCAATGCACCTAATCAAAGAGAACATGGACGAGCAGTTAGAACACTGCCATGAAGCGCCTTTCTATACTTTAGGTCCATTGACGACAGATATTGCCCCTGGTTACGACCATATTACCTCTGGTATTGGTGCGGCCATGATCGGTTGGTACGGCTGTGCGATGCTTTGTTATGTAACGCCTAAAGAGCATTTAGGCTTACCAAATAAAGAAGATGTGAAGACCGGCCTGATTACATACAAGCTTGCTGCACATGCTGCTGACCTTGCGAAAGGGCACCCGGGCGCACAAATTCGAGATAATGCATTATCTAAAGCACGTTTTGAATTCCGTTGGGAAGACCAATTTAATCTAGCTTTAGACCCTGAAACGGCACGTTCTTTCCATGATGAAACTCTGCCACAAGAATCCGGTAAGGTTGCTCACTTCTGCTCAATGTGTGGACCTAAATTCTGCTCGATGAAGATCTCTCAGGAAGTCCGAGAGTATGCGAAAGATACCGAACAAGTAGCCGCGGATCAGGCTATCGAGATTAAGATGCTAGATAACCCGTTGGAAGGGATGCGTCAGAAATCACAAGAGTTCCGTGATACTGGGTCTGAACTTTACCACCCTGCAGTAGGTGCAAAAGATGCTCAATTAGAGGAATAATGACAGTGAAGATACTCATCCCATCTCAAAATATTGAGTTAACGGGAGAGGTGCAGAACTGTCTATTGGTTGCTAAGCGACAAGGCTTGGCAACCGATGCAGTTGAGTTGGGTGTAAGCCCAACTCAATACTTCTCTATCGTTGACACTCAGCATGCGTTATCTATTGGCTTCGCTCATGATGTTGATTCATTGGCGAAGTGTCAGTTGGCGGAACTGAACCATGTTGTTGATTACAGTAATTCAGTCGCGCTAACTGACGTTTGTGATGCCTTTACACAAACTCCGAATACCATCTACATCGGTGCCTCAGATGATTCAGCTGTGTTAGATATCTGGTCACACTTATATGCTAATCGTGCTATCAAGAGTGAAACTACAACTCATCACGATTTAGATAGTCGTGGTCACTTCGCTTGGTTACTTTCTTTGTTGGCGCTGGAATTCCCATTAGAAGATGCACTGGTTTTAGCTCGCGCAGCATCCAATGTTTCACGTGGAACATGGCCAGCACATTACCAAAACTTTCCAATTCCAGTTCTTGAAGATCAACGATTGGATATAAGCGTTGGTTGGGCTAATCAAGGGACAGTGCTTTCTTTTCCTGAGCTGAGTAAGAGTAGCCTCGGTTTATACCCTGTGGTTGATGATGTTGAGTGGATCGAAAGGTTGCTCAAGCTTGGCATCAACACTGTTCAACTACGTATTAAAAACCCTCTGCAAGCGGACTTAGAACAACAAGTTGCGCGATCAATCGAGCTTGGTCGAGAGCACAACGCTCAGGTTTTTATCAATGATTATTGGCAGCTTGCACTCAAGCATGACGCGTTTGGTGTTCATTTAGGGCAAGAGGATATTGAAGAATCAAACCTCTCACAGTTGAGCCAAGCAGGTATTAAGGTCGGTCTCTCAACTCATGGCTATTACGAGTTGCTCCGCATTGTTCAAATCAACCCAAGCTATATTGCGCTGGGACACATCTTCCCAACAACAACTAAACAGATGCCATCGAAGCCTCAGGGTTTAGTTCGTTTATCTCTGTATCAACAGCTGATTGATACTATCCCATACACAGAACAATTCATCGGTTATCCGACGGTTGCTATTGGCGGTATTGACCAATCAACAGCCGAGCAAGTGTGGGAGTGTGGGGTCTCGAGCTTGGCGGTGGTACGTGCTATTACATTGGCGGAAGACCCACAGAAAGTGATCGAATTTTTTGAAAAACTGATGGCATCTAAATCTCCAACTCTTAAGGAAGAGGTTATGCAGGAGCCTAGCTATGCTGAGTGACTTTGAATTCATTCGTTATCAACGACAAATTGCGTTACCTGAAGTGGGTGAGCAAGGGCAACGCAACCTACTAAATAGTCATGTGTTGTTGATTGGTTGTGGTGGCTTAGGTAATACCGCGGCTCTTTACCTTACTGCTTCTGGTGTTGGGAAGATCGTGCTGGTCGATGATGATTGTGTAGATTCATCGAACCTGCAACGACAGGTCGCGTTCAGGGAAAATCAGTTAGGTTCGCCTAAGGTTGAAGCGTTGAAGCAACAATTGAGTGAGCTCAATGGTCGCAGCCAAGTAAGAACCATCAATCAACGAATGAGTGAAAGTCAGCTTGAGCTTGAAGTGATGCTAGCTGACTTAGTGTTGGACTGTACTGACAACTTCGAGTCACGCCAGCAGGTTAACCAAGCATGTTTCAGCTCGAAGACCCCTTTGATTTCTGGTTCTGCAATTGGCTGGAAAGGCCAGTTTATTGTATTTGATTATCAGAATCAGAAAGGGTGCTATCACTGCTTGTTCCCGTTCAGACATAATCCACAAACGACTCGTTGTAGTGATAGCGGAATCATAGGCCCAGTTGTTGGCACCATAGGTAACCTTCAAGCTTTGGCTGCCATTCAACGTCTAACTCGTGGTGAGTTTCAGGTCGCAACACATCAACTCAAACTGTTCGATGGCCAGACGATGAACTGGCAAAACCTAATAGTCACTCAAGATAGTGAATGTACTGTGTGCAGTGCGTCCGTAGTTAAGCATTTAGAAGAAGAAATCCAATGAGCCATATAACGATCTCGATAAACGAACAATCAGAACAAGTAGCACACTCGTCGTCTCTAGCGGACATTATCCAAGCTCTATCATTACCTGATCTAGGTTGTGTGTTTGCAATCAATAATGCGGTTGTCCCGCGTAGCCAGTGGCAACAAACAGTCGTTAATGAAGGCGACGCTATATCTCTTTTCCAAGCCATTGCAGGAGGCTAACCATGTTAACTATCGCTGATAAGACGTTTCAATCACGTCTGTTCACTGGAACCGGCAAGTTCGCAAACAAGCATTTGATGGCGAGTGCTATCGAAGCTTCCGGTTCTCAACTGGCAACCATGGCACTAAAGAGAGTCGATATTCGTTCTGAGCAAGATGATATTTTACAGCCAATTATTGATGCTGGCGTTAATCTACTTCCGAATACCTCTGGTGCGAAGAATGCAAAAGACGCCATCTTTGCTGGGCATTTGGCTCGTGAAGCGTTGGGCACAAACTGGCTCAAACTGGAAATTCACCCAGATCCAAAGTACTTGATGCCAGACCCTATTGAAACGCTTAAAGCCGCTGAGCAACTGGTTAAAGATGGCTTTGTTGTGTTGCCTTATTGCCACGCCGACCCTGTATTGTGTAAGCGCTTAGAAGAGGTTGGTTGTGCTGCTGTGATGCCACTCGGTGCACCGATTGGTTCCAATAAGGGTATTGCGTCTGCAGACTTCTTAGAGATCATTATCGACCAAGCGAATGTCCCTGTGATTGTTGATGCGGGCATTGGTGCTCCGTCACATGCAGCACGTGCAATGGAAATGGGCGCAGACGCAGTGTTAGTGAATACCGCGATTGCTGCTTCTCAACAGCCTGTTGAAATGGCGATTGCTTTTAAGTTGGCAGTTGAAGCGGGGCGTATGGCTTACCTCGCTGGACTTGCAGGAAAAGTGTCTCATGCGGTTGCTTCAAGCCCGTTAACTTCATTCCTAGACGAGTAGTATTGCTATGACGTTTGTTGATCGATTTAAACAACTCAACTGGGATGACATTGGTATGTCCATCTTTAGTAAAACGGCGGCAGATGTTGAACGTGCTCTGAGTAAACCCAAACGTGACTTAGAAGATTTTAAGGCTTTAATTTCTCCGGCAGCAGAACCTTATTTAGAGCAGATGGCACAACAATCGTTGGCGCTAACACGTAAGCGGTTCGGTAATACGATGTCGCTTTATATTCCTTTGTACCTTTCTAATCTGTGCGCTAACGCGTGCACGTATTGTGGTTTTTCAATGGAAAACCGTATCAAGCGCCGCACGCTTACTTTGGATGAAATTGATGCTGAAAGTGCGGCTATCAAAAAGATGAAGTTCGATAGTGTTTTGTTGGTCACCGGTGAACATGAAACCAAGGTTGGGATGAATTACTTTCGACAGGTGTTGCCGAATATCAAAAAGCAATTTAACTACCTTGCGATGGAAGTGCAGCCACTTGGTCAACAAGATTACGCTGAACTTAAAACTCTCGGTTTAGATGCGGTGATGGTTTATCAAGAGACCTATCAACCAAGGACCTACGCTGAGCATCATCTACGTGGCAATAAAATGGATTTTGAATATCGTCTTGAAACCCCTGATCGCTTGGCAAAGGCGGGTATTGATAAGATAGGTATTGGTGCTTTGATTGGTTTGGAAGATTGGCGAACCGACTGCTTCTTTGTTGCTGCTCATTTAGATTACCTGGAGCGTACTTATTGGCAGACACGTTACTCGATTTCATTCCCACGTCTTCGCCCGTGTGAAGGTGGGGAGTCTAGTGGAGGCTTACAGCCTAAGTCGGTCATGAACGATAAACAGTTGGTTCAGCTTATCTGCGCATATCGACTCTTGAATCCTGAGGTCGAGTTATCTCTATCTACTCGTGAGTCGGCAACCTTCCGCGATAACGTGTTGCCGCTAGGTATCACTAGCATGTCTGCTGCGTCAAAAACTCAACCGGGCGGTTATGCTTCGGGTGAGGAAGAGCTTGAACAGTTTGAGATAAGTGATGAGCGAAGTGCGGCTGATGTTGAGGCTATGATTCGTCAACGCGGGTTTGATCCAGTGTGGCGCGATTGGCATAGCGCTTACTCAGGCTAATTAACATCTTGGCTGATGTTCCACGTGAAACATCAATGATGTGAAATCGACAAACAGAAACGGCTACCTAAGGGTAGCCGTTTTAATATCTAACTGAGCCAACTAGTTTTGGCTCAGTTACCTGTCTAGCGCGGCATTAAGCGTGAGCAAGTGGTGTTGTTGATTGGCGTAACCATTCCAACGTATCACCTTCAACTAATGGACTGACATCGTTCCATACTTTCTGGTGGTAATCGTTCAGCCACGCAAGTTCAGGTCGTGTCAGTAAATCGACGTTGATGTTGCGCTTATCGATAGGGCAACGTGTTAGCGATTCAAACGTTAATACGGAGAAGTCACCTTGAGTTGGTAGCTCAACAACCAATTCTAGGTTCTCGATACGAATACCAAACTCATCAGCACGGTAGTAGCCCGGCTCGTTTGATAACACCATGCCTTCAACAAGAGGTACGTCGATAAGCTTCTTAGAGATGCTTTGCGGACCTTCATGAACACTTAGGAAGTGACCAACACCATGGCCAGTACCGTGGTCGTAATCGAAGCCTTCTGCCCAAAGGTGCTGGCGCGCTAGGATATCCAGTTGGAAACCACGAGTGCCTTGTGGGAAACGAGCTCGTGCGATACCGATATGACCTTTCAGTGCGAGAGTGAACTGCTGAATCATTTCGTCGCTTGGTTGGCCAATCGCGATAGTACGAGTGATGTCGGTCGTACCATCTAGATACTGGCCGCCTGAATCGACTAGGTACAAAGTATTCAGTTCTAACTGACCTGGTTCAGGTTGGTTCTCGTGGTTGTAGTGACACATAGCTGCATTTCCGCCTGCTGCAGAAATCGTATCAAAACTTAGGTCCATCAGCGTCGGGTCTTGCTCACGGAATGATTGTACTTTGTCAGCCAATACCGCTTCGTTGTGCAGGTTACCTTGCGCGACTTCGGCATCAATCCAAGATAGGAATTTCGCCATAGCAACGCCATCACGAATATGACACGCTTTCATGCCCGCGATTTCAGTTGCGTTCTTAGCGGCTTTTGGCATTAGACATGGGTCTGCTGCTTCAATGATATGAGCGCCAGCGTTTTGTAGAACCAGTGTGTACCAAGCATTGCTCGTGCCTGAATCGACAGACACATTATTTCCTTCTAGAGACTGAAGACGTGCTTCAAGTTCTGATGGGTGAGAAACGCGAATACCATTACCAACGTGAGCTTCAAAGCCTGCCGGGATGCGTGCTGGGTCTAGGAAGAAGTCGACGCTTTCATCGGCGTGGATGATCGCGTTGGATAACACAACAGGTAGGCGAGATACGTCCAAGCCACGAATGTTAAGCAACCAACATATTGAGTCAAGCTCGGTCAGGATAGCGGCGTCCGCACCTTTTGCTTTTAGTAAGCCAGCGATCTCAGAGCGCTTACTCTCACTTGATTGACCAACGGCATTTGTTGCCATTAAGCGCACATCAGACACGACAGGCTCAGGGCGATCAGACCAAAGCTCATCAATTGGATTCGAAGAGAGTGTCGTTAGCTCAACTTTCTCTGCTAGTTTTGCTTGTGCGCCTTTCAACCAAGCTGCGGTGTGCATGCGTGGGTCGAATGCAACCTTACTGCCTTGTGGCAATGAATTGATGATCCAATCTAAAGCCGGCTCTTCAATAAGGTGGCGATACTCAAATAACTCCGCTGGTACTTGCTTACGAACCTGAACGGTGTAGCGACCATCAACAAAAATAGCAGCAGTTTCACGAGTAATAACAGCGGCACCTGCAGAGCCAGTGAAACCTGTTAACCAGTGAAGTCGCTCGTTATGAGTGGGAACGTATTCACCTAGATATTCGTCTTCGTGTGGAATGATAACGGCATCTAGGTTGTTTGTTTTAAGCCAAGCTCTAACCGCAGCAACGCGTTCAGCAGTGATATTGTGCATCTGTCTTTATCCTTATTGTTAGGGTCCTTGTTAACACTCACAGTCGATATACCTATGAGGGGACTTATTAGGTCAATAAGCTAGCGCTTTTGTTCGTTTGCTGCAAACGCTGTACGCCATTTTTATCTAAGGTGCAGAGTTTTTTCTTTGATGATATCTCGCAGCCAAGTTAAGGCTGGGTCATTTTCTCTGTCACGGTGCCAAAACAGAGTGTATGCCATTGGCGGGAATTCCATTGGTAAAGGAACAACCACCAAGTCGAGTTGCTTGGCAACGAGGTAAGTAAAGTGGCTTGGTGCCGTAAACACAAAGTCGGTGTAGGTGCACAGGCTTGCAGCGCTATTGAAATCTGGAACAGAAATAGCGATATCACGTTGATGGCCAAGATCAGCCAGTTTGTAGTCTAGTAACCAACGATCATTACCATCACATCTTACTTGTACATGACGTTGTGCAAGGTAGGTTTGCAGATCCCATTTACCGCTCAGAGCAGGGTGGTTGCGTCTTAATACACACATCTGTGCATCACGGTAGATCTCCTGTTCGCAAATATCATCTGGCGGCAGCATGGTTAAACGCGCGTCGTTGATGTCGATGTCTCTACCTGTGAGTCCGATATCGAGCTCACCTAGCTGTAATTTCTTAAAGGTTTGCTCAGTCCAAGCGTGGGTGTTGATATTCACTTTAGGGGCTTGTCGAAATATAGCCGGTAAGAAGTGGGGAAGAATCAGCGGGTACACACTTTCAACAGCCGCAATGTGAAAACTGTGGTCACTGTTGTTGGGAATGAAGGTCTCAGGCTGAGTGATCAGATCAAGTTGGTTGATCAACGTTTCTAACCGAGGCTTAAGGAAAACAGCTTTCGGTGTTGGTCGTAGGCCATGAGCACTTCGTGTAAAAAGGGGGTCATTAAATTGTTCACGAAGCTTGGCTAGCGACTTACTCACCGCTGACTGGCTCAAGCATAATCGATGTGCGGTGCGAGTGACACTCAGCTCTTCCATCAGTACCTGCAAGCAAACCAATAGATTGAGGTCGAGGCGTGATAGTTTCTCGATATTCATGTGAGTTTCCTATTTGGAATAATGCTAATGAGTATATGCCATTTTTGTTCATATCTTTAGTTGGTTATTATGCACCTAAATTAACTCATTCGGAGAATCTTGTGCCTTCTAACGCGCTTCCAACCCCTAGTAAACTGCAGGTTGCTTTATTGGCAATGCTGGTTCTATTTAGCCCTTTGGCTATAGATATTTATCTTCCAGCTCTGCCACAAATTTCAACAGCGTTTCACGTGGAACACGCATTAGCACAAGATACGATTACTTGGTTTTTATTCGCCATGGGTGTCGGGCAATTATTTGCAGGCCCTTTGGCTGATAAGTTAGGACGTCGAACCGTTGCATTGGGAGGTGTTAGTATCTATGCATTGAGTGCTTGCTTGGCGTGGGCAGCTCAATCGATTGATATGATGCTAATAGCTCGGCTGCTACAAGGCTTAGGAGCTTGTGCGACTTCTGTAGCAGCCTTTGCGACGGTTCGCGATCTATTTGGCCCGGAGAAAAGTGGCCGTATGATCAGTTACCTTAACGGTGCAATTTGCTTTATTCCTGCGCTGGCACCGATTCTGGGTGCTTGGTTAACTCATCAATTTGGTTGGCGTTCGAACTTTAGTTTTATGGCAGGCTTCGCAGTCGTTGTTGGCACTATCTTATTCTTCCAAATGAAAGAGTCCAACCCTGCGACAGAAAAGGTTGCGGTGTTCAAGCTTGAGCGATACTGGTCAGTATTGAAAACACCATCATTCCTTTTCCACGCAACCTTGTGTCTGATGGCGATGGCGGTCATCCTAGCTTATGTAACCTCGGCACCGGTTGTGTTGATGGAGAATCTAGGCTTGACCATGAAAGAGTTTACTTTCTGGTTTGGTGTTAATGCAGCCATCAACATCGTAGCTGCGTTTACTGCACCTAAATTTATGGACCGTTTTGGTACCTATAAAGCACTGGTCGTTGGTATCTCAACGCTAGGTTTAGCGGGCGTGATTATGTTAGTGCTTGCAGAACACGCTAGCCCAATCGCATTCATGCTGCCAATCTTCTTATCTTCAGTGGGCTTTGCTTGGATTCTCGGTGCCGCAGCTGGTAAGGCGCTTGAACCTTTTGGTGATCGTGCGGGTACCGCAGCTGCGTTGCTTGGCTTGTTCCAGATGAGCGGTTCAGGATTACTTGTTGGTACCATGCAGCGTCTTGATTTAACGTCGCAAGTGATGATTGCGCTGCAAATGTTCCTTATTGTTCCGGCATTATTAGTGCTTGCGAGCAAAGCAGGTAAGTCGTGGCACACGACGTTTGCCAAGGCGTAAGTCTCAAGGGTGACAAAATATACAAATGGCGGTTTGCGAAACGTTAAAACATGGTATATTTGTCACTCATTGAAACGTTAGTCCCCAACGGAAAATACTGTAATGTCATTAACAACCTACGAAATGGCGCGCGTCTTAGAACAAATGGAAGATGCACCTGAAAAGGTCATGTTTGGTAAACTGCTTAAAGAGCTAGGCAACCAAAGTGAAGAGCGTATTCGCAGTGCGGCAAAACAAGTTCCAATCGATACTTTACGAGACATCATTTACCAATTTCAGCGTGTGGTAGAGTCTCGTAAGGGTGAGCAGGTTCAGCTACTAGCAAAAGAGCTAGCCGAGCAAGGTATCTCTGCTGAAGAGCTACAAGCTTTTCTGAATAAGTAATCTTATCCCAGTTAAAAAGAAACCACTCAATTGAGTGGTTTTTTGCGTTTTGGGCCAGTGATGAGGACTAGTTGCTAAATTGCTTTTTTAAGATTCTATCCAATGAAAATGGTCCTGGTCCCCACACGACAACGATAAGAATCATTAATCCCCAAAGCTGATGATCGTAGAAGCCTTGCGCCCACAATACAGGGTATGACACAACGGCAATGATATTGAAAACGAACAACACCGCAGCCATAGGTCGTGTTAATAAACCGAGCGCTAAGAACACCGGCAGAATTAACTCAGCGGCGGTACCCATGTAAGCCGCTAATTCCCAAGGTAGCAGTGGCACTTGGTATTCCAACTCAAACAAGTAAAGCGTGCTATCCCAGGTTGCTATCTTGGTGAGCCCAGAGTTAAAGAAGACCCACGCCACCCATAGGCGGCAAAACAGAAGTAGGACAGGAACAAAAAGTGCCTGTGATTTCTCAATCAAATTGTCGTATTGAGCCATCATGTTCGTGACTGTGTTGTTATCCATATTATGTCTCCAATTCGGCATCGATTGAAAAACCTGAGATGACGTTAAGCGCCATGACAGTATTCAGATGTTGTAGTAGTGAAGGGTCAATCTCAGCGAGCGCTTGATCCGATTGCAATTCAGTTAATAGTTGGTGGCATTCTTCTGTCAAACAATGACTCTCAACCTGTGAATTCTCAGCTCGGATTAACACCCCAAATTCAGGTTGGTTGATGTCTAACCCGTCGAGCTGTTGCTGATAAATCGCATGTTCAAGCGCGATAATCGTGTAACTAGAATGAATAAGTGTTATTGAATCTTTGAGATGAAAGACCAAAGCGCCTTGTCGTTCTTGTGGTACATCTGCTAGACAAGAAAGAGGTCTCTGGTCGACATGTGCTTGTGACGTACACCTTATCAAACTGTCTTTCTGCCATTCATACAAAGCCACTTCACCGAGATAAGGTGCAGCCTCAATAACGGCAGGAAAGGCTTTGATAGTCTGTTCAAAATGTTCACCGTAACCACTCACATCACCAGAAGTAGATGGATAACTTAAGACATGTTGACGAGCCATCTGTTGGAAGCACTCTTCACCAACCAGCATTTCAGTAAGTGGATAGGTTGCTGCCAGTACTTCGCTTAAGCTGATCACAAAGTTATTACGATAAATCTGGATTCGTTGCTCATCAGTAAAATGGTCGCTCACTATGTCGCAATGTTCACCATTATTTCGGTAGCGCAGGGCGTTCGCAAACTCTGATTGAACATCTGCTAGGGAGTGGCTCATGATGCGCGACTCCTTTGGTTGAACTTGTCGTGTTGATACAAGATGTCACTGGCTTTAGTTGCTTCAGCCAATAAAACTTGTGGCTCTGGGATATCGAGATCCCACTCAATCAAGGTATGGCGCAAACCATGTTGTGCTACCCAGTCAGTGTAGAGTTTCCACACTTCGTCACAGACAGGTTTACTGTGTGTGTCTATCCAGATCTCACCTTGTTCAAGCTTCTTTTTGGTAAAACCTGCCAAGTGAATCTCTTCCACTTTGTCTGCAGGTATTCCGCTTAAGTACTCTTCACAACTAAAGCCATGATTAAAAGATGAGACGAAAATATTATTGAAATCGAGCAGTAGGCGACACTCAGTGCGCTTTTGTACCTCAGCCAAAAACTCCCACTCAGGGATGGTTGAATGCTTGAAGGCTAGATAACTCGATGGATTTTCAATCAGCATCGGGCGTTGCAGGCTGTCTTGAACCTCGATGACATTACGGCAAAAGACTTCTAACGCCTCTTCGGTATAAGGCAGCGGCAGCAAGTCATTGAAGTAATGACCGCCAGTCTGACTCCAGCTGAGATGATCAGAAACCAAGAAGGGGTCGATATCATCAATCAGATCTTTTAACTGCAGTAAGTGATTTGGGTTGATGCGCTCAACAGAACCGAGAGACAACCCAACACCGTGGCAACTTATGCTGTGTGCGTTACGAATTTCTCTGAGTTGTTGGCGTTGCGGTGATTGAGCTAAAAAGTAGTTCTCGCTGTGAACCTCTAACCAACTCACTAGAGATGGATTTTGGCTAAAGAAATCTAAGTGCGGTGTTCTAAGGCCAACCCCTGCATTGGGGTGAAGAGTTTGAGTCACAACGGTTCTCCTAATTGGAAGTGGAGGTGAGCTGAATGTCAGCCCACCATACTAAGCAGCTCAATTATGATGATTGGGTGCTACCACCTGATAACTTGCCACATAGTCCTTTAGGAACGACTACGAATGCATCTGATTGGTTGTCTTCTTTTGCTGTACCTGCACATGAGCTTGTTTTGGTTGCACAATCATTTTGGCCAGCTTTTGCCACGCCGTAGCATTTTTCTTTCGCTGCTGCTTCCGCAGGTGCTGATGTAAGAACTGCACCGCCGAACGCTAGTACACTTGTGATTGCAGCTGTAACAGCAAGATTAGAATTTTTCATAGTCTTTCCCTCTAGGACTTAATAGTATTTTTATATCGCAGGTTAATAAGTTGTTAACTTGCTTACTAAAAAGGATAGGAAGAACTCGGAAATAATTTCACTGCATTATAAAAAATATCAATATTAATGATGTGTTAGCTATTAAGTTGCTGATTATATGATGTTATTTTTTGATTGTTTTTTCTTCTTATTATCCTAAACGCAGCCTAGTGTTTAGGTTATAATCAGCTTTTATGTATAAATACCCAGTAGTGAGCATATCCAATGATAGATCCTTCGCTTTTACTCGATGGCCTAAACGATAAACAACGTGAGGCGGTCGCAGCACCTTTAGAAAACCTACTTATTCTGGCAGGTGCTGGCAGTGGTAAAACGCGAGTGTTGGTGCATCGCATCGCTTGGCTGCAAAGCGTAGAGCAAGCATCGCCGTTCTCTATCATGTCGGTTACCTTCACCAACAAAGCGGCAGCAGAGATGCGTGGTCGTATTGAAGAGTTGATGATGGGCAGCTCTTCAGGTATGTGGAACGGCACCTTCCACGGTATCTGTCATCGTATTCTTCGTGCTCACTACCTCGATGCAAAACTGCCAGAAGACTTCCAGATCATTGACTCAGATGATCAGATTCGCTTACTACGTCGCTTAATCAAGGCGCAAAACCTTGATGAAAAGCAGTGGCCAGCCAAGCAAGCTTCTTGGTGGATCAATGGCAAGAAAGACGAAGGGCTGCGCCCAAGTCACATTGACGCCTACCATGATCCAATAACTCAAACGTGGTTAAAGATTTACTCTGCTTACCAAGAGGCATGTGATCGTGCTGGCTTGGTCGACTTTGCTGAGATCTTGTTGAGATCGCATGAACTATTGCGCGATAAGAAACACATCCGCGAGCATTACCAAGCTCGTTTCAAGCACATTCTTGTCGACGAATTTCAAGATACCAACAACATCCAATACGCTTGGTTACGTATGATGGCAGGCCCGGATTGCCGTGTGATGATCGTGGGTGATGATGACCAATCTATCTATGGCTGGCGTGGTGCGAAGATCGAAAATATTCAGAAGTTCTTGGATGAATTCCCAGGAGCTTCGACGGTTCGACTCGAACAAAACTACCGTTCAACCAAAACCATTCTACAGGCGTCGAACGAGCTTATCTCGAACAACACTGAACGTATGGGTAAAGAGCTGTGGACCGATGGTAACGATGGCGAGCCAATCTCTGTGTACTCAGCATACAACGAGCTCGATGAAGCGCGTTTCACGGTCAGCAAAATCAAAGAGTGGCAGGAGAAAGGCGGCGCGCTAGAAGATACGGCAATGCTTTATCGTAATAACGCCCAATCGCGTGTTCTTGAAGAAGCGTTGATTCAAGGTGGTCTGCCTTACCGAATCTACGGCGGCATGCGATTCTTCGAGCGTCAAGAAATCAGAGATGCTTTGAGCTACATGCGCCTAATGAGTAATCGCAGTAATGATGCTGCGTTTGAGCGTGTGGTTAATACGCCAACGCGTGGCTTGGGTGATAAAACGTTAGAAACGATTCGTCTTGCAGCTCGTGATCGTGGTGCAACCATGTGGGAAGCAAGTGTTGCTTTGATAGAAGAACAAGTGCTCCCCGGTCGTGCTGCGGGTGCATTGAGTCGCTTTATCGAGCTTATTAATGCGCTTGAAGATGATACGCTAGAACTTAGCCTGCATGAACAAACCGACCATGTGATTAAGTCGTCGGGTCTATTTGCGATGTACGAGCAAGAGAAAGGCGAGAAATCGAAAGCGCGTATTGAGAACTTGGAAGAATTGGTAACTGCAACTCGTCAGTTCGAGAAGCCAGAAGAAGCAGATGAAATGAGCATGCTAACGGCATTCTTGACTCATGCAGCTTTGGAAGCGGGTGAAGGTCAGGCTGATGAGTTTGATGATGCGGTTCAGTTAATGACCCTGCACAGTGCCAAAGGCCTAGAGTTCCCAATAGTATTCATGGTTGGCGTTGAAGAAGGCATGTTCCCAAGCCAGATGTCTGCAGAAGAAGCGGGGCGTTTAGAAGAAGAACGTCGCTTGTGCTATGTAGGCATGACCCGTGCGATGGAGAAGCTTTATATCACTTACGCTGAGATGCGTCGCTTGTACGGTCAGGACAAGTACCACAAACCATCACGCTTTATTCGTGAGCTGCCAGAAACCTGTTTGGATGAAGTTCGTATGAAAGCGCAAGTGAGCCGTCCAGCAAGCAGTGGCCGCTTTAGCCAAACCGCCGTGAAAGAGAACTTTAACGAAACAGGGTTTAGTTTGGGTTCTCGCGTTAAGCACCCTAAGTTTGGTGAAGGCACTATCATCAACTTCGAGGGAAGTGGCCCGCAGAGCCGAGTTCAAGTCGCGTTTAACGGTGAAGGCATCAAGTGGTTAGTAACGGCTTATGCTCGTTTAGAACAGTTGTAATTTGCTACTTCAGCATGTAGAAAATAGTTCGATATCTGAAACTATTCAGCATTGAAAAGTAATCCGTATAAAAAACAGAAAGAGCAGCCAATGGCTGCTCTTTTTTATTGCTTGGTACTATGCTGAATCGGCTGAATCGGCTGAATCGGCTGAATCGAGCTTAAGGTATTTCTGCATAAAGTAGGACTTACAGTGCTGCAAGTGCCGCTTCGTAGTTTGGTTCTTCAGTGATCTCTGCAACCAACTCGCTGTGTGTTACCACACCTTTTTCATCAACAACGACAACTGCGCGTGTTGTTAGGCCTGATAGTGGGCCTTCAGCGATCGCTACGCCGTAGTCTGATGCGAATGCAGGAGAACGGAAAGTTGAGGCGTGTTGAACGCCTTCAATGCCTTCTAGTTCGCAGAAGCGACCCGCAGCAAACGGTAGGTCAGCAGAAATACAAACAACAACCGTGTTCTCAAGCTCTGCCGCTTTTGCGTTGAACGTGCGTACGCTCGTTGCACAAGTGGCTGTGTCGATGCTTGGGAAGATGTTTAGAACCACTTTCTTGCCTTCAAGGGAAGCAAGAGTCAGTTCAGAAAGATCGCCTGCAGTCAGTGCAAAACTTGGTGCCTGTTCGCCAGTTTGTGGGAATGTGCCCGTTAGCGGTACAGCAGCGCCTTTGAAGGTAACGTGTGACATGAATTTGTCCTTAGTTTAATTATGGTTATGAAACTAGTTGAGCCTAGTTCGACTTACGTTACTCGGAAGTGGTTAAGAAGTGAATGCTTTAAATGTCAGAATTGCAATCAAAGGTCTTTGATTTATTTGTTTGAGAGAGGAATAAATGAAACGACAGATAAAGAAAAACCCCGAGAGCTTGCGCTCATCGGGGTCTATAGTCTTACTCGCAGCAATCCGGCTACTAAGTGTGCTCCATGCATCAAATCCATGATAGTGTGCTGTTATCCTTCAGCGTATTCCTTTCGTCGCCTTCCTAGCGGTGTCCTTGATCTTATCCTGATCTGCCAACAATCCTCGTTAGCGCGCGTCACTTGTTCCTTGAGCGGTGTCCTTTACATCATCCTGATGTTCAGTCCTTTCCTCGTCCAGAGGTGTCCATTGTCTTTCCTTAGTAGCAACCATCCTAGTTACTATTGCGTCCATTCAATGTCCATTTCGCTATCCATGCCGATTATTCATCCTGAGTAATCGAATCTTCATCCTGAAGATAACCAAGTCCTTGGCGTTTCCTGTTCCGTGTCAGCATCCTTCCGACACCACTCATATTACCGATTCCTTATTTATCAGCAATGGTGCATAAGCGCATTTCTATATAATTATTTGAATGATAAACGTACGTATTGTTTAATTTCAATTGGTTACAGTGTATGGGTGCTTAATTTCGCAGTTAAATATCGATATTTACTCACTGCCTTGTGAGAGATCTCGCACAAGGCAGCGAGTAAAAAGGGAGAATTATTCCCTACTGACCAATGGCTGCACCTTCACGACGAGGGTCTGCAGCGCCTTCTAGACCATCTTTTGTGAGACGAATAGCGTGTAAACCGGAGTTAAGATCGCGAACGTTGACCTCAAATCCCATCTTTTCTAGCTCAGGTTTGAAGTTTTCCGCTGATGTTCCTTTTTCCAAATCTAAGGTTCCGAAACGGTTTAGGAAGTGTGGTTGGTTGATCGCTTGCTGAATATCCATGTCCCACTGGGTATGGGCAATGATTGCTTGTGCCACGTAACCTATGATTCGACTGCCGCCCGGAGAACCAATCGCCATGTAAGGCTTATCGTCTTGCATGATTATGGTGGGTGCCATTGAAGAGCGTGGACGCTTGCCCGGTTCAAGTCGGTTGGCGATAGGCTTACCATCGTTGTGCGTCTTGAATGAGAAGTCCGTTAGCTCATTGTTGAGTAGGAAGCCTCTCACCATCAAGCGTGAGCCAAAGGCATTCTCAATGGTGGTAGTCATCGAAACGACATTGCCATCGCTATCAACAATATTGAAGTGGCTGGTGGACGGCAGTTCAATAGATACATCTTGGCTGCGCAGCATTGCGTGATCCCACGGCGGGGTGCCTGATGGCGCACTCTCTAGTGCCTTACCTGCGGTAATTAACTGGGCACGTTCCTGCAAATAGTCAGTATTCACTAACCCTTGAGTTGGCATTGGTACGTAATCTTGGTCTGCCATGTACATCCCGCGGTCTGCAAAGGCTAGGCGAGAAGCGTCCGCTAACACTTGCCAAGATCTCGCATCGTTAGGCCCCCAGGATTTGAGGTCAAACTGCTCGGTCATCGCTAAGATCTGTCCAACCGTTAATGCGCCTGAACTTGGTGGTCCCATTCCACAGATATCGTAACTCTCATAAGCGGAACAAACCGGTTCACGTTGCTTAATTGAATACGCATCGAAGTCTTTTTGTGCCAAGACGCCCGGGTTACCTTTAGCCGTTTGCACAGTGTTGATGATGTCAGTAGAAATCTCGCCTTGATAGAAAGCCTTAGCACCATCCTTTGAGATAGCGTTTAACGTTGCAGCGTATTCTGGGTTCTTAAGTAGAGTACCTGCAGTTTTCGGGCTGCCATCGGCATTGAAGAAGTAGGCTTTAGTTGTCGCAAAGCGGCTTAGTCGCTCTTGGTCATGTTCAATCAAGGTCGCTAAACGTGGACTAATAGTAAAACCTTCTTCAGCCAGCTGAGCAATAGGCTTAATCAGTGATGCCCATTCGAGCTTGCCGTACTTCTGGTGAGTGTCCCACAGCAATTGGACTGTTCCCGGTGTAGCAACAGAGCGACCACCAACCACAGCTTCGTAAAACTTAAGCGGTTGTCCGTTTTCGTCTTGGAATAGACGTGGTGTGGCATCAAGTGGTGCAGTTTCACGGCCATCGTAGGTTTTGAGTTGCTTGTCCTTGCCATCAAAATAAACAAGGAACGCGCCACCACCAATACCTGACGATTGCGGCTCAACTAAGCCAAGCATCAGTTGCACGGCAACCATGGCATCAATCGCGTTACCACCACGAGCAAGTACATCGGCAGCTGCTTGGGTCGCAAGAGGGTTGGCCGCGGTGACCATCCAGTCGTTAGCTTTTACGAGTTGTTTGGTTTCTAAACCACTACTTTGTTCGGGAGCGACGGAATCGGCAGCTTGATTTGCCCAACTGACGTGAGAGGCAAAAAGTAGGGTAGAAGTGGCGAGGGTTGTTAGTTTTGTTTTCCACTGCATGATCTTCTCCTTTTCATATGCAGAGCTAGATTGGCAGTGGAAAGATAAGATAGCCAGTGCGTTGTTAACGAATTGTAATCTTGATTCGAATTTAAGCGATTAGACCAGACAGCGACTGCCAAAGAATACTGACGCCAATTAGGCTGAATACCACGCCACATAAGCCATCAATGTAGACCGTCGCTTCACTCAGCTTCTTTTGTAGTGCCTTCGTAGAAAGCATCCACGCTAATAGAGAGAACCAGAACAGTGATAGGCCGAACAGGATCAGCAGTGCAAACCCTTTGCCTGAAAGTGACATGTCGGCAGGCACTAAGCTTGACATCAAGCTGATAAAAAACACCAAAGCCTTTGGGTTGAGAATATTGGTCGCAAACCCTTTCGAAAATGCCTGACGCTTATTCGTGAGAATCAGATCTTTGGAATTGACGGTATCGGCGTCATCGTCGTGGTTCTGAATGAGTTGCCAGGTTGCTTTTAGTGCACCGTAGCCTAAATACAGCAAGTAGCTACCGCCAGCCAATTGGATAATGGCAAATATGGTTGGTTGCTGGTGGACTAGATAACTGATTCCCGTCAGGCTCAGCAATGAATGCAGTAAAATCCCACAAGATAGGCCAAGCGCGATGTACAAGCCTGTTTGTCTGCCGTGACGCGTCGCATTTTGCACGACTAACGCAAAGTCAGGGCCGGGGCTCATCAAAGCGATGAAGTGGATTGAGGCGAGGGTGATCAGTATGGTGACTTCATTCATGTTAGTTCTCAATAACGCTGCCGCTATTTTTAAATAAGTAATCGTATTGAGCGTAGCTTACCGTGATTTGAAATCGAGCAATTGTAAATTATCAACACTTAGTTGATTTGTGAGGGCGGGACGCCGAATGTAGTTTTGAATGCTTTGGAGAAGTGTGCTTGATCATAGAAGCCCACTTGGTACGCGACTTTGGTACCACATATCCCAGATTTAATCAGGCGCATGCTCTGCTCCATACGTAAGCGGCTCAGCCATGCGTATGGCGTGATGCCCATTCTGTTTTTAAAGTGGCGTTGGAATTGAGTTGTGGTTAAGCCGCACAGCTTAGACAGTTGTTCTAATCGCACTGGCTGATCCAAATTTGCCATCAAATAGTCTTTTAGCGTATCAATCGATTGATTACCCAATTTGATGTCGCTCTTGGATCCAAATTTCGCATAACGATCGACAATCGTCGAGAATCCCTCGAATGGTAAGCAATCTTGAGCGAGTTGGCTGATGTTTTGATTGATTAACAGACCGTGTAGGTTGCGTAATTGTGAAAATGCAGCTTGATCGGAGAGGATTAACTCAGAAAAGCCTAATGTGTGACCATTTTGCTTGGGATCGGCAAGATCTTGAAACCACTGGGGAGAAACTGCGAACACGCTGACTTGATAACCCGAATCGAGTTTGGAATGCCCATCATGCAGTTCATCGGGTGGCATGATGACAACTTGGCCTGCGCCAACATGATGGCTAGTCCCTTTATAGGCGAATTTTTGCTGCCCTTGGGTAATTAAACCAATGTGAAAGTCCAAATGATAGTGGCGCTGAAAGGCAAACTCTTGGTATTGAGCTTGGATCAGGCTGATATCATCTGTTGGGGTGGAGTAATAGTGGACTTTATCCATGGTACAAAAAAGCTTGGTTAAATAGTCATCAATTCAACCAAGCTTATCTTCGTATTTCGAAATTGTCTTGTAAAAAACGATCAGTGCTAGTGGTTTCTGACTGAGTTTTTATAGGGTCGATCCTTTAAAGGGAAAGAGAATAAAAGCTTTGTCTGATTATTGAAGTGTCGTGATACTAATAACCGGCCACTTTGAGTTCTTGGAAGTTATTCCATAGAACTAAGCTTGAAACATCGCCATTATTACCGTTACAAGTGAGGCGAATAAACTTAACCGATGCTCTATTCACGGCTTGTTCCACCAAACTGGTTGTGGTTCCAGGCGTCAAGACGTTGGTTACCAGATCGAAGTTAATGCCATCGCTACTCACTTCGAGATCAAATAGGTATTGTCGAACATCTCCTTTAGCTTGGGAGTAGAGGAGCTTAGTGACGTTCGCAGTGCTGCTAAGTTCAATTAGATATTGAATACCTTGCCCTTTCGCCGTCCACTTGGTTGTACTGTCTCCGTCTACGGCCATTTGCGGTGTATGGTCGGCGCGAGTTTCCGTAGCACTGACGTTAGCAATGGATAGTTCGGTTTCCTGCCCTTCCTGATGATAGTCTCCCAGAACGCCAAGATATCGACTAGCAAATGGGTTGCTGTTGGCTGGCGAAAGCGATGGGAAAATGACATCCACACCTTGTTCACTTAACCCCATCCAACGGCATAAGGTCGCAGCAAGCTGTTCTGAGGATTGGCCCGGGATAAATTTATTGCCCCAAGCATCTTGACCGTCTTTGATAAATTCGGGGTATCGTCCATAGCTGTTACCTCCATTGACGGCATTACCGACCACTAGCTGATTACTTCCCCAACCATGGTCAGTGCCTGATTTACTGTTGTTTTCTATGGTTCGTCCAAAATCTGACATGGTCGATGTCACAACACTGTCTTCCAAACCAAGTTCAGCAAGAGAGGTATGGAAAGCGCTAACGGCTTGGTCAATGGTTGAAAGCAAACCATCGTGACGTCCTCTCTGACTGCTGTGGTTATCAAACCCACCAATATTGACGAAAAACACCTGACGGCTATGACCGAGATCCGATGATGCTTGTATCATGCGTCTGACCATTCTGAGCTGTGATCCTAGTGAGCTACTTGGAATGGAGCTGTCTCCTGGGTATGAATCGAGCACGAGTTGGATCTCCTGCTGAAAATCTAATATGCCTTTCAGCCGTTTTGTGTACTCTTGTTTGAACGGTGAACCGTAAGGTGCATTAACCAATTTGATGAAGTTATTGTTTATTGCACTTGAATGCCCAAGAGCATCCATAGCTCTCACTCCACCAGAAGACATTGAGATATCTTTGGAGTTTGCGCCAGTTAATAGTTCATTTCCAGCAAATGAAATGGAGTCGGAAATGATTGCTGTTTCACTGCGAAGCACATCCATCATCATCCCGGCCCAACCATAGCTATGGTAACCATTTTCGCCCCAACTCGACTGCCAAGCGGCTTGTTGCTTGTTGTGAGCCCCAAGGTTAGACGGCTTTCGCACATCGTAGAGATTAGACTTATTGGTGGGCTCAACCAATGGTCCCACGTTTACTACGGTGGCTGCTTGTCCCAAATTCATCATATTAGCTAAATTAGACATACGAGAATTGATACCAAGTGCTTGACCCGATTCAGTACTTGGAATCGCTAAGATTTCAGAGTCAGCAAGTTGAATATTTGGTCTTGCGGCTCGGTAGTTATTTTTGTTTTTAGCGTCGGTAGGCACGATCATATTGAACGAGTCATTTCCTCCATGTAAGAAAAGGAAGACCAACGCTTTATATCCACCTTGCTCATTCGCAAAGGCACTGCTGACTGGAATAGATAAAGAGAGTGGTACCATCCCTGATACGGCTGTACCTGATGCACCTTTGAGAAAGCTTCTGCGTGTAATTGACATAATCTACTCCTGAACCATGAAATCGGGTGAAATGAACGCCATGAACAGCATCTTGGGTACTGCGTAATATTTATTGCCGTGTCCGTTATAGACAGCGGTTAGAAGAGCGGTGACTTCTTGGGATGCTTGACCATTTAAAATTCTCAGGTTGATTGCTTGTAGTAGCTCGTCTTTGCTTTCTGCTCTCGCCATACCCTCTAAGTCAGTTGGGGCAATATACAGCTCTTTACCGTTACTGCTGTTGCCTCGATTTTGACCGAAATCCAGTAAGGTTCGATAGAAGATGTTGTTCATGTCGATCAGTTGATTCCAGTCAATAATCTCTAGCTCGGGTGCGGTTAGGCCTGCATCTGCAAGCGCGCCTTGTGGGCTGTGACTCGGCTGATAAAAATTAAATACCGAATTAGACCCAAGTGGGTACTGATTAAAGCTTTCTTTATAGTTCATTGGGTCATAAACAATATCTCCGCTGCCACCTACGTACGCTTCCATTGCTCTATAGAGATAAGTCATCGCTAGGATAGGCTCTCTGACTTTGGTGACATTGATATCACTGGTTTTGAGTAACTCTGAATCGGTTAAAATTGCTTTGATCACTGAGCCTAAATTTCCACCTGAATTAATAAATTCAGCGGATACGCGAGAAACGTACGCTTGAGTTGGGTTGGAGGTCGTTAACTGTTTAATCAGCATTATTGAAATAAAAGGCGCGACATTGGCATGGGTGGTTATTTGGGCAATAAATTGGTCAAGATCTTCTTCAGCAGTTTGGCCGGGAGGGTAATACTGACCAAGTACCCATTTTTCATCCATGTCATGCAGTGAGTTGTCTGCTGTCATGGGCTCAAGCGTGTTGTTATTGGTGATATCCCAACCGGTAAAGACTCTTGCAGCTCCTTCAACATCGACATCATCATACGTCTCGATAACGCTACCATCCGGGTAAGTGGCTTGAGTTCCATCTTGGTTTAACTCATAAAGCCCAATGGTAAAAAGTTGCATGACTTCTCTGGCGTAGTTCTGATCGGGTGCTTGTCCGGTCACGCTTTCCGGTTTATTACCATTCATGGTGAGATACTGTCCCATAGCAGGAGAGAGAGTGATGCGCTTAAGTAGCGTAGCAAATGATTCAAAGGCATTGTCGGCAAGCAAGTCATAGTAGTTTGCTAACGCTTCTGGATCGGTGGCGAGATTGGCGTCTTTTTCACTGACTACAAATATTTGGCTTAGTGCAAAGGCCACGCGTTGACGAAGCTGCGCCTCGTCCCATAATGCAATATCAAACCATGCGCCGACACGGCAATCTTGATTTGGGTTACTGAGATTTCTACGATTTGCTTGGTGATAAGTACGATCAAGGTGGCGCATATGTGGTGTGCCGATTTGTTGATCTATCCAATAAGAGCGATTGTCTTGTTCTTTAAACGCATTTAGCTCGGATTGACGAACACCCATGGTTGCCAAGTCTAAGAATCGAGAAGCCTGTTGGTGAGTTAAGTTATCCATATGATTTCCTCTAGCCAAATAGTGGTCCCCAGAAAATGAATAGCTGGTTTCCATTTATATTTCGGGTGTATTAAGAGTTAGTTGCTAAAAGGAGATGAATCTAGTTAGAAGTTGAGGGCTTCCCGAGAGTGTGAACCTGTGTAAAAACTCCGATGAAATGCTCGGTGTTGCATATTGGAATGTTGAAGTGGAATGCCATCTAAATGTATGAATTTATTGGATAGATCAGTTCTATGAATGTCACTTGGAGTTACTTTGAGTCATCTGTGGTGAATGGGTTGTAGCAGGGTTTATAGCTAAAGGGGGGAGAGCTTGGCGTGATCCCCAAGCTCTGAGTTGATGTTTAGGTTGATTATACACTTGAGGTTAGAGCTGCCTTTTACTCTTTTTATTCGCTCGATACGCATCAAAGGTAAAGACAAGCAGCGCACCCCAGATAAAGGCGAAGGTGACTACTTTATCTTGGGTGAATGCTTCTCCATAAATCAGCACGGCCAGCAGTAGCATCAAACTTGGGCCGATGTACTGGAAGAAACCGAGTGTCGATAGCTTCAAGCGAGTTGCAGCGCCAGTAAAACACAGTAGTGGAATGGTTGTAATAACACCTGCTGCAACCAGTAATAGGTTGAGTTGCATCGGGTTCATCGATAAGTCTGAAGTTGGGCTATCAGCAATAAACAGTAAGTAGGTAGCTGCGAGAGGTAGCATCACCAGAGTTTCAATGAACAACCCCGTTTGCGCTTCTAAGCTGACTTTCTTACGTAGCAAACCATAAAAACCAAAGCTGAAGGCTAGGGCAATGGCGACGATCGGCACTGAGCCAAATGCAATCAGTTGGACTAATACACCAATGGCAGCCAGACCAACCGCAAACCATTGTAGTTTACGCAAGCGTTCGCCTAGGAAGAGCATACCGAGCAACACGTTAATTAGCGGGTTGATGTAATACCCCAAACTGGCATCAAGCATGTGATTGGAGTTGACCGCCCAGATAAAGATCAGCCAGTTGGCACCCACTAAAGTAGAGGTCGCTACCAAATAGAGCATTTTTGGTTTTGATGTCAAGGTGTCGCGCACTTTACGCCAGCTGCGGCCAATGTGTAGTAAAAAAGCGAGTAGGAAAAAAGACCATACTACACGGTGGCTAAGGATCTCTAACGGGGAAACGTCACTTAAAGATTTGAAATATATAGGGGCGATACCCCACATGGTGTAAGCACCGATAGCAAGCAAAATACCTTGGCGCGTACGTTGTTGTTCTTCTGGAGTCATGCATCTTTCTCTAGCACAGAGTGCTTATTAATAAGATTTATAAGAGAGTTGGTCAGTATAGGAGCGATAACCCTTTTCACCTAACAATTTGCGGTTTAATTCGCCAGCGTTCCCCTCTACAATGTGCGACTTGCTTGCCGAAGATGCTTGCTGATTTCATACCTCGATTAGGAACCACAATGACCGCCACTCTGATTGCTGAGCAAATACCAACTCCCGCGAATGATGCGCAAACCATCTTACAAGATGTGTTTGGTTATCAAAGCTTTCGCGATGGTCAGCAAGAGGTCATTGACCTGGCCGTTGAAGGCCGAGACAGCTTGGTGATTATGCCAACCGGTGGTGGTAAATCACTGTGTTACCAGATTCCTGCTTTGGTTCGTGAAGGGCTCACTCTGGTTATCTCACCGTTGATCTCTCTTATGAAAGACCAGGTCGATCAATTGAAGGCGAACGGTGTTGCGGCTGAGTGCATTAACTCTTCAATGCCACGAGACCAACTGATGAGTGTGTTCAATCGCATGAATTCGGGCCAATTGAAGATGGTTTATGTGTCGCCAGAGCGTGTGTTGATGCGCGACTTTATCGAACGTCTTCAAGGTTTACCGCTTTCGATGATTGCGGTGGATGAGGCGCACTGTATCTCTCAATGGGGTCACGACTTTCGCCCTGAGTACGCATCATTAGGTCAACTTAAACAGTATTTCCCGCATGTGCCTTATATGGCGCTGACGGCAACCGCTGACGATGCAACACGTAAAGATATTATCTCGCGCCTGCAGCTGGTGGATCCACATACCTACTTGGGTAGTTTTGACCGTCCTAACATTCGCTATAACCTAGTTGAGAAGCATAAGCCCGTGTCACAGGTGGTTCGCTACTTAGAAACACAAAAGGGCAATTGCGGCATCATCTACTGTGGTAGTCGTAAGAAAGTAGAAATGGTGACCGAGAAGCTGTGTAACAACGGTATTCGTGCTGCGGGTTATCACGCAGGCATGGACACCGATGAGCGCGCTTACGTTCAAGAAGCCTTCCAACGTGATGATATCCAGATCGTTGTTGCAACCGTGGCGTTTGGTATGGGTATCAACAAACCCAACGTTCGCTTTGTGGTGCACTTTGATATTCCACGCAACATTGAGTCTTACTATCAAGAGACTGGCCGTGCTGGTCGTGATGGCTTGCCTGCTGAAGCCATGATGCTGTTTGACCCTGCTGATATGGGTTGGCTGCGTCGTATGTTGGATGAGAAAGAAGAAGGCCCGCAAAAACAAGTTGAGATGCACAAGCTGAACGCGATGAGTGCCTTTGCTGAAGCACAAACCTGTCGTCGTCAGGTTCTGCTTAACTACTTTGGTGAATATCGTGAGAAGCAATGTGGCAACTGCGATATCTGTCTCGACCCACCTAAGCATTTTGATGCGACCCAAGAGGCGCAGAAGGCATTGTCTTGTGTGTACCGTGTGAATCAGTCGTTTGGTATGGGCTATGTGGTTGAAGTGATGCGCGGTATGCAGAACATCCGTGTCCGCGATAATGGTCATGACAAGCTGTCTACTTACGGCATTGGCCGCGATCACAGCCACGACTACTGGATCAGTATCTTCCGTCAGTTAATTCACAAGGGCTTGTTGTTCCAGAATATCACCCGTAACTCGACGTTACAGTTAACAGAAGAAGCCCGTCCGCTACTGCGTGGTGAGATGTTTTTGGAGCTGGCAGTGCCTCGTTTAGACACGGCAGTGCGCAATGCTAAGTCCGATAAACTGAGTAGCAAGAATTACGATAAGAAGCTGTTTTCCAAACTGCGTAAGCTGCGTAAGTCGATTGCTGATGAAGATGGTTTGCCACCTTATGTGGTATTCAGTGACGCGACTCTGATTGATATGGCCGAAGTACTGCCAACCTCATACGGTGAGATGTTGGCGGTTAACGGTGTTGGTCAGCGTAAACTCGATAAGTACGCAGATCCATTCTTAGATTTGATTCAAGAACACATCACGACACACGGTTAGTTTGCAGAATCATTTAACTTCTAAAAACGACTAGGTCATAGAAAAAGAATAAGGTTGATAGGGACATGACAACACAAACAGAATTTGGCTTAAGAGAGTATTTAGCTGAGGAAGGGCGTTTATTGATTACGTCTCCAAGTTTTGATTTTGATTCTTATGAAGTGTTAGGTGAAAAGCTGGTGGCGTTACTGTCCGCTTCTGTGGTTGAAAAACAATGGGACGCTGACATGCACTCTTGGTTGATTGATTTTGAAGATTGTCGGATGTTTTTAAAGTCTGAACATTACAGTGAATCAATCTGGTTTGAGTCGCTAAACGCTGAAGAAAGCCGAGAAGAGTTTGATTATCTCGCGATGCTTTTCAAACGCGGTTTTTAACTTCGCTCACCAATAAAAGTGAGAATAAACGTTTGCGTCTGTTCTCACCGTTGCAGCCAATATTGATTAATGTATAATCGCCCGCCGCTCAGTAGAGCAATTTTTTGATACATTTTTTAATTCACATTATTGGTAAGAGCTTTCTTAGATTATTCGAAGAAATGACTCGATTTGGGTTCCCTCACCCCCAAACCAAACTAAAAAGGTACAGCATGAGTAACTTTACCCCTGCGCAACAGCGCAAAGCCCTAGCATTATTAGTTTTGTTCCATTTAGTCATTATTGCATCAAGCAACTATCTGGTTCAGCTACCTTTTACCGTTTTCGGTATGCACACCACTTGGGGTGCTTTCACTTTCCCGTTTATCTTCCTAGCGACCGATCTGACCGTACGCATTTTTGGCGCGCAGCTTGCTCGTAAAATCATTTTCTTAGTGATGCTACCTGCACTGGCCGTTTCTTATTTCTTGTCAGTGGTATTCTTTGAAGGTTCATTCCAAGGGTTTAGCCAACTAGGCGAGTTCAACCTGTTTGTTGCACGTATCGCCGCGGCGAGCTTCATGGCTTACTTGCTTGGTCAGATCTTGGATGTGCATGTTTTTAACCGCCTACGTCAGCTTAAACAATGGTGGGTTGCCCCAACATGCTCAACGTTATTCGGTAATGCTATTGATACCATCGCGTTCTTTGCGATTGCTTTCTACCAAAGCCCAGATCCATTCATGGCCGAGCATTGGACTGAGATTGCCTTAGTCGATTACGGATTCAAACTTATCATCAGCTTAGGTTTATTCGTGCCTATGTACGGCGTGCTTCTGAACTACATTGTTAGAAAGCTAACGGCTGTGAACCCTGACTTTAAAGCGACAGGCGTGAACGTTTAAGGATCAGATTAGAAACGCATTAATGCAAAGATAAGAAAAAGCCCAAGTTAGTCTACTAACTCGGGCTTTTTTAATTCCTAGCGTCAGGTACTAATATCAGAGGCATTCAATATTCAATGGCCAGCCAATATCGGTTTGTCTATTCGACTCGATCTCTAGCTCAGCAGCGGTCAGCGGGTTGTCTGCTAGCCATTGCTTAGAAAGCGTCAAGGTCAGATTGTTACCATCGGTTGCAAGCTTAAACTTAGGCTCTAGTGCTGGATTGCGACGGTGAGTCAACAAAATAGCTAAACGCAAAATACGTAAAATACGCTTGCTGCTGGTGCCTGAGATAGCGTGCTGCTCTGGTAATGAGGTTAACTGTTCACGGTAGCGACGAGTTAACTCACCCAAGTAGTGCTTTTGCGCTCGAGTAAAGCCTGGTAGGTCTAAGTTCTGCAGTAGGTATGCGCTGTGCTCACCGCCTTTTTTGAAATCGATGGTTAAACCAATCTCATGAAGCTTAGCTGCCGTTTGCAGTAGCACACCAGCTTGAGGTTCTGAAACCCACGTTTCGGCGCCTGCTTGCTCTAGCAGCGTTTGTGCGACTACAGCAACTTGTTCACCGTAGCTTACGTCCATTTGGTAGCGTGATTGAACACTCTTAATGGTACGTGCACGAATGTCTTCTTGGCGCAACTCATCAACCATCTCGTAGGCTAGGCCTTCACGGAGTGCACCGCCTGCGAGTGTCATTGAATCAATTTCAAGCAGCTCAAAAATAGCAATAAGAATTGAAAGTCCACTCGGGAACACCAATGCGCGTTCAAGAGTCAGTCCTTCAATTTCTAGCTCTTCCAAGCGCTCAGTAATCATCGCTTGTTTCTGTAGGCGCTTAAGTTTGGCATGAGTAATTACTTCATCCATGCCTTGCGCCAACATGATTTCTTGTAGTGCCTGAACGGTACCACTGGCGCCCACACACACATCCCATCCGATATCAGTGTAGCTATCGAGGATAGGAGCCAACGTCGACTTCGCCGCTTCAACAGCGTTGTTAAAGTTGGTTGCGGTTAATTGGCGATCTTTAAAGTGGCGTTCAAGCCAAGTAACACAGCCCATCTTTAGGCTGGTTAGTGCTTTCGCTGAGAAGCCTTCACCAATGATCATCTCGGTGCTTGCGCCACCAATATCAACAACCAGCCGGCGGCCACTGCCACCAGAAGTGTGTGCTACGCCTTTATAGATAGTCGCAGCTTCTTCTTCACCGGAGATAACATTGATGTCGTAACCAAGGATCTGGTTCGCTTTCTCAAGAAAGATATCCACATTGATAGCGGTACGTAGGGTCGCTGTACCGACAATGCGGATATTTTCTTTTGGAATATCTTGCAGTCGCTCTGCAAAGAGACTCAAACAGTCCCAACCGCGCTGCATGGCTTCTGTACTAAGCGCATTATTTTCATCTAAGCCTGCAGCTAAACGCACTTTGCGCTTAATTTTAGCCATGGTTTGTACGCTGCCATCGATATGACGCACAACGAGCATATGAAAACTGTTCGACCCGAGGTCGATTGCAGCGTAAAGCGGTGGTGACACTGTTTGACTCATAAGCGACTAAGCTTCCTTGTTATGACGCGGTTGGCGTGGGCGACGGTTCTGGTTTGGTTTACGGTTGCCGTTGCGTGGGCCATTGTTATTTGAGCGGCGTTGTTGCGGGTTACGTGTGCGTAAACGCAATGGTGTTGGTAGATCTTCAAGCAGTGCAGAAGCATCGTAGTCAGACACAGGGATAGCGTGCTCAATGTATTCTTCGATTGGTGGCAAGTTGATTGCGTAATCTTCACAAGCAAAGCTGATTGAGTGACCACTTGCACCAGCACGACCGGTACGGCCGATACGGTGAACGTAATCTTCACAGTCATCAGGTAGATCGAAGTTGAATACGTGTGTTACTTGAGGAATGTGTAGGCCACGTGCTGCAACGTCGGTTGCGACAAGCAGGTCAACATCACCTTTAGTGAATTGCTCAAGAATCTTTTCACGTTTCTTTTGAGGAACATCGCCAGTTAGCAGGCCAACACGGTGACCATCTGCAGCTAGGTGACCCCAAACAGACTCACACTTGTGCTTAGTGTTAGCGAAGATGATAGCGCGTTCAGGCCACTCTTCTTCAACTAGCGTCTGCAGAAGTGCCATTTTGTGTTCGTTTGACGGGTAGAACAGCTCTTCCTGAATACGGTGACCTGTTTTACGCTCTGGCTCAACAACAACATGCTCTGGGTTGTGCATGTGTTCGAACGCTAGCTCCTGTACGCGGTAAGACAATGTCGCAGAGAACAGCATGTTCAGACGATCTTTTGGCTCAGGCATACGGCGAAATAAGAAGCGGATGTCTTTGATGAAACCAAGATCGAACATGCGATCAGCTTCGTCAAGAACAACGGCTTGAATGTGGTTAAGGTTAAATACCTTTTGCTTGTAGAAATCGATGATGCGGCCAGTCGTACCAATTAAGATATCTGCGCCTTCTTCGATCTTACCTAGTTGCTTGTCGTAGCTTTCGCCACCGTAAGCAAGTGCTGCCTTGATACCTGTGCTTTCAACCAGAGAGTCAGCATCGTTGTAGATCTGAATCGCGAGTTCACGCGTTGGTGCCATAATAATCGCACGTGGCTGGTTAGGCTTACGCCCTTCATGCTCAGGTGTTTTTAGCAGGTGGTTAAAAGTAGCAGTAAGAAACGCAAGCGTTTTACCAGTACCCGTTTGGGCCTGGCCTGCAATGTCTTGGCCGGTGAGCAGTACCGGGAGCGCCAAGGCTTGGATAGGGGTACAATAATCGAACCCTTTTTTCTCCAATCCTTCAATGACTTGCGGAAGTAAATCCAAGTCGGCGAACTTTTGCTCTGTGATATGCGTCTTTTTCATTGCTATAGAATATCAGCTTAAGCTTGCAATACGAAAGTAAATACATTCCAATAGGGCATCTATTTACTGGTTATCATCCAACCAGTTCTAAAAAATACATTGGAGTGGAAGATGAGTGATAAGATTTTGCAGCTAACTGATGACGGTTTTGATAACGATGTAATCAACGCTGCAGGCCCTGTTCTTGTTGATTTTTGGGCAGAATGGTGTGGTCCATGTAAAATGATTGCGCCGATTCTTGACGAAATCGCAGACGAGTACGAAGGCAAGCTCACAATCGGTAAATTAAATATCGACCAAAATGCTGGTACTCCACCAAAATTTGGTATTCGCGGTATTCCAACGCTACTTCTTTTCAAAGATGGTGGCGTAGCAGCGACTAAAGTTGGTGCACTATCTAAAACTCAACTTAAAGAGTTCTTAGACGCTAACCTTTAATAAGGTCAGCATTTGAAAAGAAACCGTGCAGTTAACAAATGCGCGGTTTTGTTTTTTCTAAGCTATGGACTAGTCTTAGTTTTAGTGCTAATTTATCGCACGTTAATTGAACGAATTTCTCTTCTTGGTCGATCCTGTGACCAAATCCTTCTTAACTTAAGAAAACAGATCCTATTTTGACTAAACAAACTTCCACCACTATGAATCTTACTGAACTGAAGAACAGACCTGTGTCTGAGCTTGTTAAACTTAGCGAAAGCTTAGGTCTTGAAAATCAAGCTCGCCTAAGAAAACAAGACATTATCTTCTCCATCCTTAAAGCGCATGCAAAAAGTGGTGAAGACATCTTTGGTGATGGTGTTCTAGAAATTCTTCAAGACGGTTTTGGTTTCCTACGTAGCGCCGACAGTTCATACCTGGCTGGCCCAGATGATATCTACGTATCTCCAAGCCAAATTCGTCGTTTTAACCTTCGCACTGGTGACTCTATTGGCGGTAAAATCCGTCCACCTAAAGATGGCGAACGTTACTTTGCACTGCTTAAAGTAAACACGGTTAACTACGACAAGCCAGACAACGCTCGTAACAAGATTCTTTTCGAAAACCTTACTCCTCTTCACGCCAACGAACGTATGGTGATGGAAGCGGGTAATGGTGCGACTGAAGATATTACGGCCCGTATTCTTGACCTTGCATCTCCTATTGGTAAAGGTCAGCGTGGTCTGATTGTTGCTCCGCCTAAAGCGGGTAAGACAATGCTTCTGCAAAACATTGCCCAAAGCATTGCTCGTAACCATCCTGAATGTGAACTAATGGTTCTACTTATCGATGAGCGTCCAGAAGAAGTAACTGAAATGCAGCGTCTAGTTAAAGGCGAAGTAGTTGCTTCAACATTCGATGAGCCAGCATCTCGCCACGTACAAGTTGCAGAAATGGTTATCGAGAAAGCGAAACGCCTTGTTGAACACAAGAAAGACGTGGTTATCCTGCTGGATTCTATTACTCGTCTAGCTCGTGCTTACAACACTGTGATTCCTTCATCAGGTAAAGTTCTTACTGGTGGTGTTGATGCGAATGCTCTACATCGTCCAAAGCGTTTCTTCGGTGCGGCACGTAACGTAGAAGAAGGCGGTAGCTTAACGATCATCGCAACAGCACTGGTTGATACTGGTTCTAAGATGGATGAAGTTATCTACGAAGAATTCAAAGGCACAGGTAACATGGAACTGCACCTTAACCGTAAGATTGCGGAAAAGCGCGTATTCCCAGCGATTGATTTCAACCGCTCTGGTACTCGTCGTGAAGAGCTTCTTACGAAGAACGATGAACTACAGAAGATGTGGATTCTGCGTAAGATTGTTCACCCAATGGGCGAAATCGACGCAATGGAATTCCTTATCGATAAGCTAGCAATGACCAAAACGAACGATGAGTTCTTTGACGCAATGCGTCGTCAGTAATATTGATTAGCTGATCGTTATTTAATAAGCGCTGCCTTCGGGTGGCGCTTTTTATTTGCATTTTGTAGCGACAGCTTGCAGAATGATCAAAAGTGTTACAAGGAAGTTAAAATGCAACATGGACTGTTGTCATCATTACTCCTGTCTACTTCACTGTTATTTTCACCGGTTGGTATGAGCTATGCCACCGAGATGTCTCCATTTACAGTAGAGTCTTGGCTTGAGAATGATCAAGTAAAACTGAAAACTGCTGAACTACTCGAGCTTGTCGTACGTGACGAAGTCAATTCGCTACGTTTTGCACTTGAGCGCCTGACATTTCCCCAACAAGAGGTGGCTCGTTACCAACTCTTGAAGAAGCTCGAACAGCAAAAAACCGTACTCACACCTAAGATGTCCATCTTCGTCGAGCAGCAACTCGCTATCACGCCCACTTATCAAGTATTAGAGCGTGGAGATGGCTACGAGTTTACGGTACCTGCCTTTAATTATCCTTCAATAGCTAATCGTCTCATCAAACAGTGGCGTCAAGATCAGAAGACACTGGTGTTTGTACTAGATGCAGAGAAGCAGGAACTCGACCTAAAAGAGTGGTTATCTGGATCTGAACATCAAGTTCAAACGCGAGAAGCGCTGCTCATCAGAGAGTTAGACAGTTTGTCTCCTGAAGCGGTTGATTACCTAACTAAGCAGCTCACTGCATCTTCTATTGTTAGTTGGTTACCTTCTACTGAGGTGGTGGTTCGATTAGCGCAAGTGAGCGAAGACCCAGAGGTCTACAAAATTCTATGGAGAATGAAGGCCGATTATCATAGCCAAGCTGAGCTAGTGCGCCTTGCTGGAACCAAACAAACGTTTGCACTTGAACAGGTGATGGCGGCGACCAAAAACCCGCGTTTGAAAGATGAAGCGATTACTTTGCTTACCAAGGTTAACCCGTTATCAGAAGAGGTGAAGCAGTTTCTTGTCTCTAGGATGGCGATTGCCGATGAAGCGCCTTTAGTCGCGCGTGAACTTGCCAAACAAGGTCATACGCGATGGTTGCAAGATCTCGTCAATGATAACCCTCAGGTGAAGAGCTCTTTGATCGAGCAAGCATTACCGTAAAGTGGATTTTGCCTTTCAATAACCACACTAAAAAGGGGGATCTCAGCGTCACCCTTTTTGATATACTGAGCGCAGAATAATCAGCATGTAGAAGCCCTATGAGTTTTAAAGATTTACGTGATTTTATCGACCATCTTGAAAGTATTGGTCAGTTGAAACGCATTTCTCACCCAGTCGATCCAGACTACGAAATGACCGAGATTAGCGACCGTACTCTACGTGCTGGTGGCCCGGCTCTTTTGTTTGAAAATCCAGTAGGCTATGACATGCCTGTTTTGACCAACCTATTTGGTACACCTAACCGGGTTGCTATTGGTATGGGGCGTCAGGAAGTCAAAGAGCTGCGTGAAGTGGGCAAGTTGCTTGCTTACCTAAAAGAACCAGAGCCACCAAAAGGCTTTAAAGACGCTCTTGATAAACTGCCCGTGTTTAAGCAAGTCTTAAACATGCCGGCTAAACGCCTTCGCAAAGCGGCTTGCCAACAAGTGGTATGGCAAGGCGATGACGTCGACCTAGATAAAATTCCGGTGATGAGCTGTTGGGCTGACGATGTCGCACCATTACTAACATGGGGTTTAACGGTTACTCGTGGTCCAAACAAGAAACGCCAAAACTTAGGCATCTATCGCCAGCAAAAAATCGGTAAGAATAAAATCATCATGCGTTGGTTAGCCCACCGTGGTGGAGCGCTGGATTTGCGCGATTGGATGGAAACCAACCCTGGTAAACCATTTCCGGTATCGGTAGCGTTTGGTGCCGACCCAGCTACCATTCTTGGTGCGGTTACGCCAGTTCCGGATACTTTATCTGAGTACGCGTTTGCAGGTTTACTACGTGGTAGTAAAACTGAGGTCGTTAAATCAATCAGCAACGACTTAGAGGTTCCTGCAAGTGCGGAAATCGTGATGGAAGGTTACATCGACCCGAATGAATTTGCGGATGAAGGGCCTTACGGAGACCATACTGGTTACTACAACGAGAAAGAAAAGCACCATGTGTTTACTATTACTCATGTAACCATGCGCGAGAACCCGATCTATCACAGCACCTATACTGGCCGTCCACCGGATGAGCCTGCGGTATTGGGGGTTGCGCTAAATGAAGTGTTTGTTCCTATTCTTCAAAAGCAGTTCCCAGAGATTGAAGATTTCTATCTACCGCCTGAAGGTTGTTCGTACCGAATGGCAGTAGTGACCATGAAGAAGCAATACCCAGGTCACGCTAAGCGAGTGATGATGGGGGTATGGTCTTTCTTACGCCAATTCATGTACACCAAATTTGTATTGGTGTGCGATGAAGATGTGAATGCACGCGATTGGTCTCAAGTAACCGCAGCGATGTGCGAACATATGGATCCGTCACGCGATAGCCTGATGATAGAGAACACGCCGATCGATTCATTGGATTTTGCCTCACCCGTGGTTGGGTTAGGTTCTAAGATGGGCCTAGATATCACTAAGAAGTGGGACGCAGAGTTAGCGCTATCGCCAGATGTCCAAGCAGCACCTGTAAATAGTGAATATATAGAGGGTAGCTTGGCTGAGCTAACCAAGGCTCACCCTGAAATTATTGATATTCACCTGCAAAACGACAATGCCAGCATGGTTGTGGTGTGTATTGATAAGCAAGCAGCCGGTAATGGCAAGAAAATCATGGAAGCGGTTTGGTCTCAATTTGATGAGAACAAGTTTGTTATCGTGTGTGACGGCGATGTCAATGTGAGTGATTGGAATGACATCATTTGGGCGGTAACGACAAGAATGGATCCGGCCAGAGATACGTTATTCCTACAGAATGAAACTGGACACTCAAAAATGGGCCTCGATGCGACCAATAAGTGGGAAGGTGAATGCTTGCGTGAGTGGGGTGTACCAATCACAAAAGATCCTGATGTTGTGAAAAAGATTGATAGCATCTGGGAACAGCTAGGAATTTCATGAGCTACCAAGTAGTCTTATACCCAGAAAACATCAGTTTCACAGTAGAAAAAGGGCAAACGGTCTTGGATGCTGCGCTCAACAGCGATATCTATTTCCCAAACCGTTGCCAAGTTGGCGCATGCGCAATGTGTATGTGCAAAAAATTAGAAGGGCAAGTGAGTTACCACCTTGAACCCATGCTCACAGAGAAAGAGCAGCAACAAGGCTGGATTTTTGCTTGCCAAGCATTTGCAGAAAGTAATTTAGTTCTAACCTTTGCCGATTAAGGGTTAGTAAGAGGAAGAACATGACTATTAAATGTAAAGTGAAGTCTATCGAGCCTTTGGCTTGTAATACTTACCAAATCCTACTTCACCCAGAAACACCGGTCGCTTTTAAAGCGGGCCAGTACCTGATGGTTGAAATGGGCGAGAAAGATAAGCGCCCATTCTCTATCGCAAGTAGCCCTTGCCGCCACGAAGGTGAGCTTGAGCTACATATTGGTGCTGCCGAGCATAATGCTTACGCACTAGAAGTGGTTGAAGCGATGAAGAAGGCACAAGCTGAAGATGGCGATATTGCTATTGATGCTCCACACGGAGATGCTTGGATCAAAGAAGAAAGCGATCGCCCTTTATTACTTATTGCTGGTGGCACGGGTTTCAGCTACGTGCGCTCTATTCTTGATCACTGCATCGCGCAAAATAGCTCGAAAGAGATCTACCTATACTGGGGCGCAAAAGATGAGTGCCAGTTATATGCGAAAGAAGAGCTGGTTGGCATTGCAGAAAAGCATAGCAATGTGCACTTTGTACCGGTAGTAGAAGAAGCACCGGAAGTTTGGCACGGTCAAACTGGTAATGTGCTTGAGGCTATTACGGAAAGTTTCGAATCATTAGCTGATTTCGATATCTATATTGCAGGTCGTTTTGAAATGGCGGGCGCTGCAAGAGACCTATTTACTCAGAATAAAGAAGCAAAGCGTGACCATATGTACGCAGATGCTTACGCATTTATCTAACAATACCCTTAGGTTTTGAGCAAAAAGAGAGCAGAAATGCTCTCTTTTTTACGTTTAGGTGAACTATTAGGCAGTTAACCCCTATTTATTCATTTTTTATGAAAAAGTAGTTGCTAAGCTGAGAGGGTTCCCTATAATGCGACACCACTGAGACGGCAGACGCCACAAGGCTTCAGCAAGAATCAGTAAGACGGAAAGCGACAAAAAATTAATTTTCAAAAAGTGTTTGACACTGAATGTTAATTCGCTAGAATGACCGTCCACTTCGAGAGGTCCCTTATTTAAAAGGAACGCTCAAGAAGTTAAGCTCTTTAACAATTTAAACCTATCAATCTGTGTGGGCACTCGTTGATGAATATCAAAACGTTTTATCATTAGATAAAACAGATTCTTCGGAATCAAAATTGATTTCAATGAACTGAGTGACCAATACAAAGTTAAGTTTACTTAATTTTGGCACAGTCAATTCATTACCATTCTGTTGGAATGGTAATAGCTTTAGAATTACATGTTTCTGTTCTTTTTCGAAAGAGCGGTAAATATTAGTTTTGAAGTCAGTATTCGTTGAGTCACAAAATCTTAAATTGAAGAGTTTGATCATGGCTCAGATTGAACGCTGGCGGCAGGCCTAACACATGCAAGTCGAGCGGAAACGACTTAACTGACCCTTCGGGTGACGTTAAGGGCGTCGAGCGGCGGACGGGTGAGTAATGCCTAGGAAATTGCCTTGATGTGGGGGATAACCATTGGAAACGATGGCTAATACCGCATAATGCCTACGGGCCAAAGAGGGGGACCTTCGGGCCTCTCGCGTCAAGATATGCCTAGGTGGGATTAGCTAGTTGGTGAGGTAATGGCTCACCAAGGCGACGATCCCTAGCTGGTCTGAGAGGATGATCAGCCACACTGGAACTGAGACACGGTCCAGACTCCTACGGGAGGCAGCAGTGGGGAATATTGCACAATGGGCGAAAGCCTGATG
>NZ_JAKJSX010000024.1:0-38403 GCF_050337435.1 Vibrio satsumensis
CCGAAGGATTGTTAGTGTCGTTTCCGCTCGACTTGCATGTGTTAGGCCTGCCGCCAGCGTTCAATCTGAGCCATGATCAAACTCTTCAATTTAAGATTTTGTCGACTCAACGAATACTGACTTCAAAACTAATATTCATGTAAACATGAACATGTAATTCTAAAGCTATTACCATTCCAACAGAATGGTAATGAATTGACTGTGCCAAATAACCCCTCTCTATATAGAAAGTAATTATTCGTATTGGTCACTCAGTTCATTGAAATCAAGTTTGTTACCGAAGTAACTGTTATTACGCTCTTTCGAAAAAGAACCAATAACGTTTTGATATTCATCAACGAGTGCCCACACAGATTGATAGGTTTAAATTGTTAAAGAGCTTCTCTTCGTTGTGACTTGCATCACTTCGGAAGAGGCGGCCATTCTAGCGATTTAATTCTCAGTGTCAAACACTTTTGAAAATTAATTTCCACTTTCTAAAAGTAGGAGCGAATTATCACTTAAAACTAGTTGCCTAACTAACATTCTGCGCTGAAGCCTTGCGGCGTCTGCCGTGTCAGTGAGGCGGCATTATAGAGATGTTCATCACATTGGCAAGTGTTTATTAAAGAAAAATGTAAAAATAACGATTACATGACGAATAAACACTCAAAGCCTTATTTATGCAACTTTAACTACAAAGTAACTACACAATAACCACAGACTTATCCACAATCACTCTGATTTTATCCCCTAGAAACTAAAAAACTGCCTAATGGCAGCTTTTTAAATAGCAATGACTCTAAATCCCAGAACCATATTGCTCTCCATCATCTTCATGGAGACCACATTCGCGTTTCAGCCCATTAAAACGAGTTTCCTCTTCAGTCATACCCGGCTCCCACTTCTTAGTTGTATGTGTATCTCCAACAGAAAGGTAACCCTGCTCTCGAAGCGGGTGATAACCGAGACCATGCTCTTCTAAGTAATAGTGAACATCTTTATTCGTCCAGTCGATTACCGGCAAGAATTTAAACACACCATTTTGGATGGATAAAATTGGTAGGTTTGCGCGCGATTGAGATTGCTCTCTTCTTAAACCGGAAAACCATGTCCCAGCCTCGAGCTCATCAAGCGCTCTTCTCATCGGTTCAACTTTATTAAGCTTGTTGTACTTCTCTATCCCTTCTATGCCTTGCTCCCAAAGTTTACCATATTGCGCTTCTTGCCAATTTGGGCTCTGTTGCGCACGAAATACTTGAAGGTTTAGAGTCAACTTCTTACTTAACTCATCTATAAAACGATATGTTTCCGGGAATAGGTACCCGGTGTCCGTCAGAATAACCGGAATGTCTGGTTTCGCTTGAGTCACTAAGTGCAGCATCAACGCCGCTTGGATTCCGAAACTAGAAGACACAACATGTGTCCCTTCTAAATTATCTAAAGCCCAACTAACTCTTTCTAATGCGGTTAGCCGCTCTAACTCTGCGTTGATTTGTCCAAGACGAAGTATTTGCTCCGTCTTAGTCAATGCGAGTAGCTCTGCTAACTTCAATTTTGAAGCGACAGAATTATGCATGCAGATCCCTCTTTGAAATGATCACCTCTTCGATGATGCCGGCTCGGATAGTGAAATCGCCAAAACCTTCATTGTCCTGTCGTTCCGTAGCCCAACGTCCCACCAGCGAATCAATCTCTTCTAAGATCTGAGCTGAAGTGATGTTCTCTTTATACATCTTCGGGATACGAGTTCCGGCTTTGTTGCCACCTAAGTGCATGTTGTAACGCCCCGGAGCCTTACCGACTAACCCCAGTTCAGCCAACATGGCACGACCACAACCGTTTGGACAACCAGTGATTCGAAGGATGATGTTATCTTCTTCTGGTAATCCATGTGTTTTCAGAATGTCTTCAACATCCGTAACAAACTCAGGAAGAAAGCGCTCAGCTTCTGCCATTGCTAGAGGACATGTTGGGAATGCCACACACGCCATTGAGTTTTTACGTTGCTCACTTACCGCATCATCCATCAAACCATATTGACGCGCCAGTTTCTCAATTTTGGCCTTCTGACTTTTAGAGACACCTGCAACAATTAAGTTTTGGTTTGCAGTCATGCGGAAGTCACCTTTGTGGATCTTCGCAATTTCAGCAACGCCTGTTTTCAGCGCTTTCCCTGGGAAATCAAGTAAACGACCATTTTCGATGAATAACGCTAAGTGGTGCTTACCATCAATGCCTTCCGCCCAACCGATACGATCGCCACGGCCAGTAAACTCATAAGGACGGCTTTCAGAAAACTCAACGCCTGCACGTTTTTCTACTTCCGCTTTGAATACATCAATACCAACACGGTCTAGTGTGTATTTGGTTTTTGCGTTCTTACGGTTCGAACGGTTACCCCAATCACGCTGTGTAGTCACAACAGCTGCTGCTACATCTAATGTCTTGTCTAGTGGTACAAAACCAAAGTCGTCAGCTTTACGTGCATAAGTAGAAGTATCGCCGTGCGTCATTGCTAAGCCGCCACCCACTAACACGTTAAAGCCCACCAGCTTTCCGTCTTTTGCAATCGCAACAAAGTTAAGGTCATTGGCATGAACGTCTACGTCATTCTGTGGAGGAATCACAACCGTCGTCTTGAACTTACGCGGTAGGTAGTTACTACCTAGAATAGGTTCTTCATCGGTTGTTTCTAGTTTCTCACCATCTAACCAGATTTCTGCATAAGCGCGAGTCTTAGGTAATAGGTGTTCACTGATCTTTTTCGCCCACTCATATGCTTCTTGATGAAGCTCGGACTCAACCGGGTTTGTCGTACACAAAACATTTCGGTTGACGTCACCTGCAGTAGCGATTGAATCAATGCCAATACTGTTTAGCGTTTGGTGCATCAATTTAATGTTCGGTTTCAACACACCATGGAATTGGAAAGTTTGACGTGTTGTTAGACGGATAGAACCATAAGAGGTGCTTTCATCTGCGAACTTATCAATCGCTAACCATTGTTTAGGAGTGATGATGCCACCAGGCATACGCGCACGAAGCATGACATTATGTAAAGGTTCTAACTTTTGTTTTGCACGCTCGTTGCGGATATCACGGTCATCTTGTTGATACATACCATGGAAGCGGATCAGCTGAAAGTTGTCTGCGGTAAAACCACCAGTGATACGGTCTTGAAGATCTTGTTCAATCGTACCGCGTAGATTCTTACTTTCACGCTTCAAACGCTCATTGTCAGCCAAAGGTCCAAGTACTTGACCTAGCACTTCTTGCTCTATTACTTGCTTGCTCATTAGTACACATCCCTTTGGTAACGTTTCGCTTTACGTAAATCATTAATATATTGTTCAGCTTGCTCACGGCTCTGGTTGCCATGTTTTTCCGCTATCGTCACTAACGCTTCATGGACATCTTTCGCCATTCGAGTCGCGTCACCACAAACATAGAGGTACGCGCCCTCTTGCAGCCATTGCCAAACCTGAGCTGCTTGTTCGATTAAGCGATCTTGAACATAAACCTTTTCTTTTTGGTCACGACTAAAGGCAACATCCAATTTGGTTAGCGCACCAGATTTGAGGTATTTCTGCCATTCAACTTGGTATAAGAAATCTTGAGTAAAGGTACGGTCACCGAAGAACAACCAACTCTTACCTTCAGCATCATTGTTTTCACGCTCTTGAACAAAACTGCGGAACGGTGCGATACCGGTACCCGGGCCAACCATGATGATTGGTGTATTATCGTCTTGTGGTAATTTGAAGTTATTGTTGTTCTCAACAAACACCTTCACTTCACCACCTTCTTCAAGTCGTTGAGCTAAGAAGCTAGAAGCTCCGCCTAAACGAGACTCTTCGCCTTTTTGATATTCAACGAGGCCAACCGTTAAGTGAACTTCTTCATCTACTTCTGCTTGGCTTGATGCAATAGAATAGAGGCGTGGAGTCAGCTTACGTAGTAGGCCAATTAACTCATCAGCCGATAGCTTGGTTTTCTTTTCAGCTAGTACATCAACAATTTGAGTGTTGCCTGCATATTCACGAAGCTTGTCTTTATCTTCCACCAGCTTGATTAACTTCTTGCTGCCCGAAAGCTCAGCAAACTTAGTCACTAGTTGAGGATTTGAAGATGTAATTTCGAATTTACTGACGAGTGCGCTGTGGATAGATAAGTTGTCACCATCGACATCAACACTTTCGATACCAGATAACCCAACCTTAGAAAGGATCTGATTTGCGAGTTCTGAACTGTTTTCAAACCATACGCCTAGCGCATCACCCGGTTGGTAAGTAATACCCGACTCATCAAGATCAATCTCGATATGACGAACATCTTTACCCGAATCACGACCGGTGATCTTTTGGCTCGTCAATAGTGTCGCGGTGTATGGGTTTTGTTTGGTGTATTGCGAATGACCAGCGGCAGCTTGACCTACTGGTAATTGAACCACATCGGCTTCAGTGCCTGTCGATAGTGTCTCTTTTACTTGCTCTAATGCTTTAGCGCGCCATTCCGTTGCTGATTCTTCGTAATCAACATCACAATCAAGACGGTCGACAAACGATTTAGCACCAAGCTTAGCGAGGAAGTTATCGAAGTCTTTAGCCGTTTGGCAGAAGAACTCATAGCTTGAGTCACCTAAACCAATCACACCGTATTGTAGGTTTGATAATTTTGGCGCTTTCTTCGATTGTAGGAATTCATGCAACTCAATCGCGTTATCAGGGGCTTCGCCCTCACCATTGGTTGAAGCCACAAAAATGACGTGTGTCTCTTTGGCTAGATTCTTACCTTTATAATCACTGGCATCGAAAAGCTCGACAGCAATACCCAAGGCTTTAGCTTCTGCCTCAAGCGATTCAGCGACGCCTTTAGCATTACCTGTTTGAGATGCGAAGATAATGCTGAGCTTACCCGCCGGTTTAGCGGCTACTGCAGCAGCCGCTTGAGCGATTGGCGCAGCTGCACCTACAGGCTGAGCTTGGCTCACACCCCAAAGGTAACCACTGACCCATGCCAGTTGTTGTGAAGATAACTCAGAAACAGTGTGTTGAAGATGACCCAATTGTTGGTCATTAAGTGGTGCTGCTAGCCCAGGTAGTTCATTAACCCCAGACTGTGCATTATTATTTTGTGAAGACTCTTTCTTATTTAAAGACATGGTCACGACATCCCTAATCATTGCGTGACGATAGATTAACCACTCCTTTTAATAACAAGAAAGAATAGAAAAGTATGTTTTATAACTTTTTGGAAGTAAAAACCGATTGATCAGTAAATTGGCCTACTGGTTTTCAATACGCACTTGCTGAAAGCCAACCGCCATTGCCGACTTAGATGCTAGGTCTAAATCCGCGTAATGGCACTCCTCACCATGGACATCAGTAAGCAGAACAAAGCCGCCTCTCATATGGCGAAACTCCACAACCCAAGACCCTTCTTGTATTGAGGGCTCTATGATGGCTTCAACTAACAAATTTTCTCGATATAAATTGCGTAATTCATTGAGTGTCATATTCCATCCCTTGTTCTGACCCAACAACATAGACCTTATAAGAATAGACGTTAATCAGCTCTCTGTATAAGGATGGTCGAAAGTGATGAATGTGCTAACTAATTCCAGAAAGATATATACCCAAGTAACCTCAAGATGCTTGGTTCAGCGAGAATGACTTGGTTTGTAGACGCGGCAACGATTTAAAGGTCTAGTGGGCCTAAATCAAGAATCGACAACAAAGTATACAAGCCAAGACAACTCGCCCTTTGGGAGCGTGTCATTGAACCGATTGCTGCGTCAAACAACTTGGAAAGAGCCAGCTATTACGCTGCGTCGTTTTCCTTGAACTCGGCTCAATGACAACGCTCTGAATCCAGCATCTTGAAGCCACTTGGGTATAACCAATAGATATAAAAAACGCCACTTAATAAAGTGACGTTCTTAAAATTCGTTCTAAGTTTGCTTTGTATGGCCTAGAAGCGTACTTCAGCACCCGCAAACCAACCATCGACCATAACGAAGCTCTTGCCTAGTTCAGAGCTAAAGAACTCATCCGAGTCTAGATCGATAACACGGTAACCACCACGCAGGGCAATTTCAGATTCTGATACAGGAATTCGGTACTGAACACCTGCCATTAAGTCAGTGCTCTTTATGCCACTGCTATCACCAAACTCCATCGTACCAATGATATCGAAGTTGGTATCAGGAACGTTGATCTCTGCGTTACCGTAAAAACTCCACGTGAACTCATCAAACGTCGATGTTTTCGCACCCGTCGCTTTTGGTTCGATGTAATTAGAGTTCGAGTACTGAGTAAACGTCACACCCGCATCGAAGTTCATCAACTTATGCTCTAGCAACGTGTAGTAGAATGTGTAGTCGTACTTATCAAAAGCCAATGCATCCGTATCAATAGACGTATAGCGGAAGCTAGCATTTGGCAGCATTGGGGCATTATGCTCAAATGCGAAATACACAGAAGGAGAGTTAGAGTCTTCATCTTGTCTAACTTCGTTTAGCTTAGTACTTCCCCACCACATATCGGCACCGACTTTAGCCGTGTAAGAAAACTCTTCTTCAGCAGCCACTGCCGAGCTTAAAGATAGCATTCCCACTAAAGCAATTAATGGCATTTTATTCATTTGAGATAGCTCCAATTCCATATCGTAGTGCTAATTGTATGCACATTCACAGATTATTGGGGAAAATTCTACCACACATATTAAATTCTAAAACGATAAACCGCTGACGAGTAAAGATTTGACGGCACTATGACCTTAGTAACGTCTCTGGTTAGAACTGTGTACAAAGTTTTTGAAAAACCACACACCGATTGCAATCACGATCAACCAAGGCAGCAATTTAAACACGACACCCATCATACCTAAGACCAACATGACTAGTAACGCTACTCCAGTTGCAGCTAATACAGTCATAAAGGTAATACCTGTCACAAGTAGCGTAGCAACGAAAATCAGAACAAAGATTAATTCAAACATAATGGTCTCCCTAATGAGTTAATGACCTATCTTTCCTACTTTCTAACATTGCAGCTTCTGTACCAAGTCACCAAAAACAATAAAAGCCTTATTTATCAATAAAATAAAAAGCCACACATTCTCATACGTGGCTTTTCAAATAAATCAGAGTGGTAAATTTAGCCTCTAATGGCGAATTTAACCTTACGTAGACTCTTCACCTTGAGAGAGGTTATACGTTCAGCTCTTTAGGAATCTTAGCCAATGCCGTCTGCATTACTTCAATACCTGCGCCTTTCTTATGTGCATTTTCGCTGATGTAGCGACGCCATTGCCTTGCACCTGGCATGCTTTGGAACAAACCAAGCATGTGACGAGAGATATGTCCTAGGCTCGCACCATTTGAAAGTTCACGTTCGATGTACGGGTACATCTCTTCCACAACTTGTGAGCGTTTCTTAATTGGCGTATCTAAACCAAAGATCTGTTGATCAACTTCCGCAAGAATAAATGGACTATGGTAAGCCTCACGACCAATCATCACGCCGTCAAGGTGCTGAAGATGTTCTTTAGTCTGTTCTAACGTAGTGATACCACCATTCACAGCAATCACAAGATCAGAGAAGTCTTTCTTGATTTGGTATGCACGATCGTAGTCTAGAGGTGGGATCTCACGGTTCTCTTTCGGGCTAAGACCACTCAACCACGCTTTACGTGCGTGAATAGTGAATTGTTCACAGCCGCCCTTTTCAGAAACCGTTGAGATGAACTTCGTCAGAAACTCATATGAGTCTTGGTCATCGATACCAATGCGAGTTTTCACCGTGATTGGAATATCAGTGACTTCTTTCATCGCTGATACACAGCCTGCTACCAGCTCTGGTTCAGCCATTAAGCACGCACCAAAACGACCGTTTTGAACTCGGTCTGAAGGGCAACCTACGTTAAGGTTAACTTCATCATATCCGCGCTCACCAGCCAGTTTGGCACAAGCAGCAAGATCGACTGGATTTGAACCACCAAGTTGAAGAGCCAGTGGATGCTCTTGCTCACTGTACTCTAGGAAATCGCCCTTACCGTGTAAGATCGCGCCTGTTGTTACCATTTCCGTGTACAGAAGAGTCTGCTGAGAGAGCAAACGGTGAAAGTAACGACAGTGGCGGTCAGTCCAATCGAGCATTGGAGCGACAGACAACCTACATGAATGTGTCATGGCAAAGTACCCTAGTAGCGAGTCAAAAAAATATGCTGGAATACCCAGCAAAAGCAAGATCGGCTATTGTAAATGCTATGCCCTGTTTGTGCTATATGAACTTTGCCTCACATTTTTTTATAAACCTATTCATCAGATCTCTAATTCAGTCTCATTAATCAGTTATGCCTTGAGTCACACTGTCATTTTGAGTTACCTTGTCTTATTCAAAGTCGTGGGTCACAATACGCTCTGTACCTGACTTTAATAGAAATCAATGGCTCCTTAGCCGAAATAACCTGAAAATAGGGTTTGTTTGAGGATGTCCGATTGAATGGTGAAGAATTTGGACCACACATTAATAGAGCAAGTTGAAGGGATATGCGCATCTCGTGGCGTTAGATTAACGCCTCAAAGAAAGCGAGTGTTTGAGCTCATCCTCTCTAATAAGAAAGCCTCTAGTGCTTATGAATTATTAGAGCAATTGAAAGTCAGTGAGCCGCAAGCCAAGCCACCTACAGTATATCGCGCTTTGGATTTCTTGTTGGAGCAAGGTTTCATTCACAGAGTTGAGTCAACCAATAGCTTTATATGCTGCTGTTCTTGTAATGCCAACAAACATTTCTCCCAACTACTGATCTGCGATAAATGTGGCACTGTGATAGAACTGCAAGACGATGCGCTTGTCACCCTACTCGCCAGTAACGCTGAGAAGCATGGCTTTCAATTGACTAATCATGTCATTGAATCGCATGGCATTTGCCAATCTTGCTCCTCCGAGATGAAAGAATAAGATTATAGAAGAACATTATGCGCGCTGAATTTGTAAACCCGTTTTTAGCTTCTTTGATGAACGTATTAAAAACGATGGCTTCTCTAGAATTGAAGCCACAAAAACCGAGAGTTAAGAAAGATGAAATCGCTCGTGGTGATGTATCCGGCCTAATTGGTATGGTGGGTACACAATCTCGTGGCTCAATGTCGATCACCTTTGATGAAGGTCTCGCCCTCGAAATCATGGAAAACATGCTCGGTGAACGACCAAACGGCCTCAACGAAGAAGTAACCGATATGGTGGGTGAAATCACTAACATGGTGACTGGCGGTGCAAAACGTATTCTTGCTGAAAGCGGCTTCGACTTCGACATGGCAACTCCAATCGTGGTTTCCGGTAAAGGACATACTATTCGTCACAAGTGTGACGGGGCAATCATCATCATGCCTTTCTCATCTCAATGGGGTAATGCTTTCATCGAGATCTGTTTCGAATAGAAATAATTTAGAATATTTAAGAGGCTGACAGACACGTCAGCCTTTTTATTACCTGCGATTTAACCATTGCTTGCTCTACAGATACAAAAACGCCAACCCGAAGGTTGGCGTTTTACATTTATTACTTAGTGTTACTCAAACAGTCTTAAGCTTTCAGCGCTTTAAATGCGTTGATTAGACCATTCGTTGAGCTGTCGTGAGACGTTACTTGAGCATCATCAGCAAGCTCTGGAAGAATTTGGTTTGCTAGTTGCTTACCAAGTTCTACGCCCCATTGGTCGAAGCTGAAGATATTCCAGATAACACCTTGAACGAAGATCTTGTGCTCGTACATCGCGATTAGGTTACCTAAAGAGCGAGGTGTAATTTGCTTAACAAGAATAGAGTTCGTTGGGCGGTTACCTTCAAACACTTTGAAAGGTACTAGCTCAGCAACTTCTTCAGCTGTTTTGCCAGCAGCTAGGAATTCAGCTTCCACAGTTTCTTTTGTCTTACCGAATGCTAGTGCTTCAGTTTGAGCAAAGAAGTTAGACATTAGCTTCTGGTGGTGATCAGATGCTGGGTTGTGGCTGATTGCAGGCGCGATGAAGTCTGATGGGATCAGCTTAGTGCCTTGGTGAATCAGTTGGTAGAAAGCATGTTGGCCGTTTGTACCTGGTTCACCCCAGATGATAGGACCTGTTTGGTACTCTACTGGGTTGCCTTCACGGTCAACAAACTTACCGTTCGATTCCATGTTGCCTTGCTGGAAGTAAGCAGCAAAACGGTGCATGTATTGATCGTAAGGTAGAATTGCTTCTGACTCAGCGCCGTGGAAGTTGTTGTACCAAATGCCGATAAGCGCAAGGATAACTGGGATGTTGCTTTCAAACTCAGTTGAAGCAAAGTGGTTATCCATCTCGTGAGCGCCATCTAATAGCTCTACGAAGTTATCGAAGCCAACAGATAGTGAGATAGAAAGGCCGATTGCAGACCATAGTGAGTAACGACCACCAACCCAGTCCCAGAATTCAAACATGTTGTCAGTATCAATACCAAACTCAGCGACCGCAGTTGCGTTAGTTGATAGTGCTGCGAAGTGTTTAGCTACGTGTGCATTATCACCCGCTTCAGCCAAGAACCAATCACGAGCAGAGTGCGCGTTAGTCATTGTTTCTTGAGTAGTGAATGTTTTAGATGCCACTAAGAATAGTGTCGTTTCTGGGTTTAGAGGCTTAAGTGTCTCAACAATGTGAGTGCCATCTACGTTAGAAACGAAGTGCATGTTTAGACGAGTTTTGTATGGCGTTAGCGCTTCAGTCACCATGTATGGACCAAGGTCCGAACCGCCGATACCGATGTTAACTACATCAGTGATCTCTTTACCTGTGTAACCTTTCCACTCACCAGAAACGATACGGTGTGTGAACAGCTCCATTTTTGCTAGTACTGCATTTACTGCTGGCATTACGTCCTTGCCATCAACCATTACTGGCTTATCACTACGGTTACGTAGAGCAGTGTGAAGCACTGAACGACCTTCAGTCTTGTTGATTGCATCACCACCGAACATTGCTTCGATTGCAGACTTAACTTCAGTCTCGTTCGCAAGAGCAAATAGGTGCTGCATCGTTTCAGCATCGATAAGGTTCTTAGAGTAATCTACTAAGATGTCAGAACCGAAACGAGTAGAAAAGCTCTCGAAACGCTTTGCATCTTGAGCAAACAGCTCTTTCATATCCATATCTTGAGCAGACTCAAAATGTGCAGTTAGAGCTTTCCACGCTTGTGTTTGCGTTGGGTTGATATTTTTCAACATGGTATCTATCCCGATGTTACTGTAGGTTTTATTCTAAACGTCACCTAGGTGATGAATAGAACCCCCGATTAGGCGAAAGTTTATATTTTTCTGTGATGACCAAACCGCGTCACCACTGAAAGATTCTTTGTAATTTTTTTTCACGACGTATTATGCCGCATATGAAGAGCTGTACCTTGAGATAAATCAGGATTCGATTTCCTGATAGAAGAATCGATACAGACTCTAGCTCTAACATAATTAAATGTGAGCGATACCTGATAAATTCAAGTTCAAAAGATAGCGTTAAACCACTTTTTTTCCAAATACATTATAAAGGATGGCGTATGTGGATTCAGAAGACTATACACCTAAATGCACGAAAGCGTGGATTCCATCTCATTACTGATGAAATTGAACAACAGATACACGATATCAACTCTCTATCTGTTGGTTTATTACATCTTTTTATCCAACATACCTCTGCCAGCCTCACGCTAAACGAGAACGCTGATCCTACCGTCCGTACCGATATGGAATCACACTTTAATAAGTTTGTACCTGAGCGAGCCCCCTACTACAGACACACCTATGAAGGCGATGATGACATGCCAGCCCACATTAAAGCATCGACACTTGGCACCAGTGTGACAATACCCATCACTAATGGTCGTCTAGCTTTGGGAACATGGCAGGGCATTTATTTAGGTGAGCACCGAGATTGTGGTGGAAGCCGCACTGTGATCGCTACGATTCAAGGTGAGTAGACGGTTTGAAAGCTAGATCTTCTTAATAAAAAAGAGTGGTGTGTTTCCACAACCACTCTTATAAAAATAGTATTTGGCCTACTGTAGGCCGAAAGCTTTAGAAGGGCTGGTTTATCATAACTCTAAAGGTCCCTTCGTCACCACCTCGCGCCAACTCAGCACGTACAACAATGCCTTCCACTTGGAAACGCACCGCGCCACCTAAGCTCCATTTCATGTCCGAGTGCAGTGTTTTGATGTCGTACTCATCAGCAACGCGCCCGACTTCGGCAAACGCTACCCATTGCCACCAAGGCAAGTCGTAGTAATTAATCAATGGGATATCGCCCAAAGGTTGCCAGTCAGGAATCACTCGGTACTCAGCAGAGTAATGAACCGCAGAACGTCCGTGGTAGCGACCTCCGGTATAACCTCGTAATCGATACAAGCCACCCAATCGAGCTTGTTCAGTTTCCGGTGGGCGAGCACAATCTTGCCCAGAGCAGTTATCCCAGGTTGGTGTATCAACAGTATAGAAATCGAGTGCCACGACTTGTTGGTCGAACAGGTCACCTAAAGGCCCTAATGCGAAGTACTGGCTGTTTTGAAATGTCCACTTGAGCCATAAATCGTCGTTAGACCAACTTTCAGCCCCGGTAGTGAACTCAAGATTGGTATGGGAACCTTTGGTTGGGTTACGTGTGCTATCACGGTTGTCCCAATCAAACGCTAAACTAAAGCCCGTCGCCTCTTCACTATTATTTAAACCTTCCAACTCACGGGAAGTATAAAAAGGCGTAAAGATTATCGAGCTGACACCCGACTCAACTGGTGAAGCAAAGCTCACATCTTTGATAGGTTGAAACGCACCCAGCAAACCATGCTCGGCAACATTGCCCCAAGGCAACAAATACTTAAACTCAAACTGGTAGTTTTCTTCTAAGCCATCGGCAATGGTTTTATCATCAATTGATGAATCGTTATCCCCTTGAGAGCCGATATAATACGGGTTTTCATTGAAGCGAGCTTGGTACATTTGAGTACTGAACAACACGTTCTCAGATAGAGCGAAATTAAAAGCTGATAGAAAACCGACATAGCTGTCTTTATCTGAATAAAGCGCCATACCAAACAGGGCAGCTTGAGGTTGCCAAACACCCTTTGCGACACCAGCAACCCCAAAAGTATTACCCATGGTTTCGGTGCTGAAGTAGAAAGGGACAAAGGCCGAGTCTTTTTCTTCGCTAAGGGCTGAAGAAGAAAAGCTGACACCGAGTAGCGCCATTGCTGACATCACTAGTTGTCGAGTCGTTCGCTTGAACATCATTTACTTTACAATATCCATAGCTACTTCACATATTCCATCGCCACACGTGAAGTCAGTTTAGTGACCAGTTCGTAAGCGATAGTACCGATATGTTCTGCGACTTCTTCTGAAGGCAAATCTTTACCCCATAATGTCGCTTCATCACCGACTTTATCTGCCGCATCAGGGCCAAGGTCTACGGTTAGCATGTCCATGGAAACACGTCCTGCGATCGGTACTTTTCGACCGTTAACGAACACTGGAGTGCCGTTAGGTGCAGTGCGAGGATAACCATCACCATAACCAATCGCGATAACACCAACCTTGGTATCACGTTCACTGGTCCAGTTTCCGCCATAACCCACACTCTCACCAGCTTTCACATCGCGAACGGCAATTAGGTGTGAGGTCAGGGTCATCACAGGTAAAAATCCAAGCTCTTGCGCTGATTTATCAACAAACGGAGACACACCGTAAGAGATGATTCCCGGACGAACCCAATCAAGGTGGCTGTCAGGCCAAGCGAGTAAACCCGCAGAGGCAGCAAGTGAACGCTCACCTTCACAACCTTCGGTAAGAGACAAGAAAAGCTCGGTCTGTTCAACGGTGGTTGCTCTATCCAGTTCATCAGCACAACCGAAGTGGCTCATGTAACGTAGAGGTTTGGCAACATTCGCACATTGATGCAAACGCTCAACAAAGTTTTGATATTGCTCAGGGCGAACACCTAATCGGTGCATACCACTGTCGACTTTTAGCCATACCACAACGGGGGTTTCCAAATCCGCATTCTCTAGCGCGCTTAATTGCTCTTCACAATGCACCACAGTTTGAATGTTATTGGTCACCAAAATTGGCAAATCGCCCGAAGAGTAAAACCCTTCCAGCAACAAAATAGGTTTAACAATGCCACCAGCACGAAGTTGTAACGCTTCTTCAATACGCGCCACACCGAATGCATCAGAGCTTTTTGAATGCTTGGCAATATGCAGTAAGCCGTGTCCGTAGCCATTGGCTTTCACAACAGACATGACCTTACACTGAGGAGCCTTCGACTTTATCTGGTTCAGGTTATGTTCGAGCGCGTTTAAGTCAATGCTCGCCGTCGCCGCTTTCATGTAAGTCATTAGCGATTACTCATCATCAAATGCAGGGCCTGCATAGTTATCAAATCGGGAGTGTTGGCCTTGGAACGTAAGACGAACCGAACCGATCGGACCGTTACGTTGCTTACCAAGGATGATCTCAGCAATGCCTTTCAGTGAACTATCTGGGTTATAAACCTCATCACGATAGATAAACATGATTAAGTCGGCATCTTGCTCAATCGAACCTGATTCACGCAAATCCGAGTTTACTGGACGCTTATCAGCACGTTGCTCTAGGGAACGGTTAAGCTGAGAAAGTGCGACAACCGGAACATTCAGTTCTTTTGCTAACGCTTTCAATGAGCGAGAAATCTCGGCGATCTCAAGAGTACGGTTATCAGATAACGAAGGTACACGCATTAATTGAAGGTAATCTATCATGATCATAGAGATACCATCGTGTTCACGAGCGATACGTCGAGCACGAGAACGAACTTCGGTTGGAGTCAGGCCCGAGCTGTCATCGATATACATATTCTTCTTATCCATCAGAATACCCATACTCGACGAAATACGAGCCCAATCTTCATCGTCTAACTGACCGGTACGGATCTTAGTTTGGTCAACTCGAGAAAGTGACGCAAGCATACGCATCATCAGCTGTTCGGCTGGCATCTCTAACGAGAAAATTAAAACAGGTTTGTCTTGCTTCATCGCTGCGTTTTCACACAAGTTCATCGCAAACGTGGTTTTACCCATCGATGGACGAGCAGCAACAATGATTAAGTCAGAACCTTGCAGACCTGCTGTTTTCTTATTGAGGTCATTGAAACCTGTATCGACACCGGTCACACCATCTTGCGGCGTTTTATACAAGATCTCGATACGTTCTAGTGTCTTCTCTAGAATGCTATCAACGTTTTGTGGACCTTCGTTTTCACTTGCACGGCCTTCGGCAATCGCGAAGACTTTACTTTCAGCCAGATCAACAAGCTCTTCCGATGTACGACCTTGAGGATCATAACCAGAATCAGCAATCTCATTTGCGACACCAATCAGGCTACGAACAAGTGCACGCTGCGCCACGATATCCGCATAGGCATTGATGTTTGCGGCACTTGGGGTGTTTTTCGCTAGGTCAGCAAGGTAGGCAAAGCCACCCACTTCTTCAAGTTGCTCACGCAGCTCTAAATGTTCAGAGAGTGTAATAAGATCCAGAGGAGAACTTTCTTCAAGGATATCCTTTACCGCTTCAAAGATCAGACGGTGAGGACGGCTATAAAAGTCTTTGGCCACAACCTTTTCGGCAACCGTATCCCAGCGTTCGTTATCTAATAACAAACCGCCAATAACAGATTGCTCAGCTTCTAATGAATGTGGCGGGACCTTGATGGCGTCCACCTGATCGTTGGCTGATTTCTGACTTTTGGTATCCACTATGACTACACTCAATAACTAATAATGATCGTTCATTATACCCAAGAACATCCGTTTGTAATCCGATCCTATGAGTTTGTTTTATTCTTCAGGAAGAATTTACCTATTGCTGACGGAATTAACCAAGGGTAGCATTACGATCCTGCCATTCATTCACTGTATAACTTGAGGTATGCGTGTCCAAATTATTGGCTCTGAGCTCTGGTCTTCTAAGCATCGGCCTCCTGAGCACTCCGTTGGCCTTAGCTGATGATACTAAAGCCTCTGTTGATGCAATCCTCGACTCTATAGTAGTACCAGAACCTACTGCTGAGCCGATCGTCGTTGCACCGACATCTGAAGAAAAAGATATGGATATCGCACCGAATGATACGAGTGATACAGAACTGCCGAACCCGCTGAAAACGGAAGTCGAATTTGGATATCAGTCGCATACTGGTAATTCTGATTCACGGTCGCTTAACGCACGCCTTAACGGTGAATACACGGCAGGCCGCCATAGAACCAGTGGTGAATGGAAATACTACAACCTCTACAAAGATGGCGAAGAAGATAAAAGGCAGTCAACTTACTCGGCTCAGAGTGACTACAAGTTAAGCCCTAAAACCTATCTCTACGGCAGCTTTAAAGGTGTCGATTCTCGATACAGCGCCTACTTTAAGGACTACACCGTTTCTAGTGGTCTGGGTTACCAGTTTTCGAATACCGAAGAGTTTGTGCTGGAAGTCGAAGTTGGGCCTGGTTTTCGTTACCAAGAGCCAAATCTTGATGAGCTAGACGACGATGACATCATCTTTCCGGAGATTGTTGAAGAAGCGATTTTTCGTGGCAACGTGAATACGTCTTGGCAGGTCTTGAAGAATTTACAGCTCAAGGCAGACGTGACGCTTGTGTCTGGCCACAGTAACCTAAAGTTTGATACCGAACTCGAAGCCATCAATGATATTACCGACAATATCGCACTAAAAATCGCTCACTCTCGCCAATACCACGATAAAGTGCCTGAAGGATTAAGCAAAGAAGACTCTATTCTATCTATCAACCTGCTATTCCAATTCTAATCTTAAGACTACTTCTAACCTTGAGAACGACCAGTTCAGCAATAACAGCTTATGGATCACTGTAAGCTTTTTACTTACCAGAGCCCTTCCTTGTACTTTCCTATATTCCAGACATAAAAAAACACCAGCCAAAGCTGGTGTTTAAAACTTTCAAAAGAAAGAATTCGTCTTGGTACTGAAATTACTCAGCTGCAACGATAGCGATTTTCGCAGTAGCAAAAACTTCAGAGTGAAGTTGGATGCTTACTTCGAATTCGCCGATGTTACGTAGAGCGCCTTCAGGTAGGCGTACTTCGCTCTTAGCTACTGCAACACCTGCCGCTGTAATAGCGTCAGCGATGTCACGAGTACCGATAGAACCGAATAGTTTACCTTCGTCACCAGCTTTAGAAGCGATTGTAACGCCTTCTAGAGTGTTAACGCTCTCTGCACGAGCTTCAGCAGCAGCTAGTTGCTCAGCAACTTTAGCTTCTAGTTCAGCACGACGAGTTTCGAACATAGCAACGTTGTCTTTAGTTGCCATAACTGCTTTACCCTGTGGGATAAGGAAGTTACGAGCGTAACCAGATTTAACGTTTACTTGGTCGCCAAGGCCACCTAGGTTACCGATCTTATCAAGTAGAATAACTTGCATTATCTTAGTCCTCTTAAACTATTATTAACTATTACCGATTACTGATGCTTGTCAGTGTACGGTAGTAGAGCTAGGTAACGAGAACGCTTGATAGCGCGAGCTAGTTGACGCTGGTACTTAGCGCTTGTACCAGTGATACGGCTAGGTACGATTTTACCAGCTTCAGTGATGTAGTTTTTAAGAGTTGCTACGTCTTTGTAGTCAATCTCTTGTACGCCTTCTGCAGTGAAACGGCAGAATTTACGACGACGGAAGAAACGAGCCATGGGCTATCTCCTGATCTTAAATTTAGTAAAGCGGTCTTTCACAATTATCGAAATAACTATCAATGACCTAAAACAAGTTGAGAATTTTTTAAGGCGTTAAGCCAAAAAAGAATTACTCAGCAGCTGCTTCTGGTTTAGCTTCTGTACGCTCTTCGCGACGAGGAGCACGCTCTGCACGCTCTTCTTTTTGCTTAAGCATAATAGATTGCTCAGTCACAGCGCCTTTAGTGCGCATGATCATGTTACGTAGAACTGCATCGTTGAAACGGAAAGCAGTTTCTAGCTCGTCAATCACTTCTTGACCAGCTTCAACGTTCATAAGAACGTAGTGAGCTTTGTGAAGCTTGTTGATTGGGTAAGCCATTTGACGACGACCCCAGTCTTCTAGACGGTGGATAGTACCGCCAGCTTCAGTGATAGAACCAGTGTAACGCTCGATCATGCCAGCAACTTGCTCGCTTTGATCAGGGTGAACCATGAATACGATTTCGTAATGACGCATTTGGTTGCTCCTTACGGATTATTAGCTTCCACGAGTGGCCCGGTCGTCCAGAGGAAGCAAGGAACTAAAGATAAATGACCGAGTTTTAAGGACGGCAAATATTATAGAAAGAGCTCGGTATTAGCAAGTGATATTTGGCGAATAATGAAACAGTTTCTCTTTCGCCATCTAGCCATCCAGCAATCGCATTTTCCACCCTATTTGAGTCTATAAAACAAACGCCCATCACCTAAGTAATGAGCGTTTAATATTTGAATTTGTTCAATCGATTACTGAGCTAAACGCTGACGTACCGCTTCGAACAGACAGATACCTGATGCTACCGAAACGTTTAGGCTCGACACGCTACCTGCCATTGGGATCTTAATTAGGTCATCACAGGTTTCACGCGTTAGACGACGCATACCGTCACCTTCTGCACCCATAACTACCGCAAGAGGGCCCGTTAGCTTCGCTTGGTAGATATCATGCGTTGCTTCACCTGCCGTACCCACAAACCATACGCCCTGCTCTTGCAGTGCACGCATTGTGCGAGCCAGGTTAGTTACACGTACTAGAGGAACCGTTTCAGCCGCACCACATGCAACCTTGCTTACCGTTGCCGTTAACGGCGAAGAGCGATCTTTAGGTACGATAACTGCCGCCACACCAGCAGCATCCGCGTTACGCAGACAAGCACCTAGATTGTGCGGGTCTGTTACGCCATCTAGAACCAGCAGCAAAGGCTGTTCGTGCTGCGCTAGGATATCATCTAGGTGAGTTTCATTAAGCTGCTTAGCAGGCTTCACCTTAGCAATAAGACCTTGGTGATTCGCACCTTGTGCTTTTTCATCCAGCGGCTTACGACCCATCTGTTGAATCGACACACCAAACTGTTGCAGTTGGTTCAGTAATGGAAGAAGACGCTCGTCTTGGCGACCTTTCAGTACATACGCTTCAATAAAACGTGCAGGATCTTTTTCTAGTACGGCTTTCACCGCGTGAATACCGTAAATAAATTCGTTACTCATTGTCTCAACTTACTCTTATTACTCAGAGAAGAATGACATCAAACCCGATGCATCCACCTCTGTATTGTTTATTTCGAGAGTATTCGTCTTACGCCTGATACTCTCGCAGTTAGATACGCTCATATTAAATGAGTTAGGCGCTGAACCTGATTAGCAGAGCGCCTTATTGACCTTAAGATTTATCAGCCTTTGGCTTACGGCTTGCAGCACGCTTTTTCTTAGCGCGAGCTTTAGCAGCACCAATTTTATTCGCTGGCTTTTTCTTCTTAGCAGAGCTTTCACTGCTTCCATCAGGTCGCTTAGTTGGCTCAACCATAGGCTTCGCTGATACACCCGGCTTATTGCTCTTCACTGCTGAGCGCTTCTTGCTTTTCGCCTTTTTCATCGCTTCTGCTGCACGCTTCTTGGCTGTTCTGCCTTTACCGCGCGGCTGACGATCGGTGTCTTCTAAGTCAAAGTCGATTTGGCGAGTTTCTAAGTTAACCGCAGAAACCTTCACTTTAACCGAATCACCCAAGCGGTAGATATTACCCGAGCTTTCACCCACGAGACGCTGACCAACAGCATCAAATTGGTAGTAATCGTTCGCTAGCGCTGAGATATGTACCAAGCCATCGATGTGCAGTTCAGTTAGACGAACAAAGAAGCCGAAGCCAGTCACGTTGGCAATCACGCCATCCATCACTTCACCGACATGGTCTTGCATGTATTCGCACTTCAACCAGTCGTTCACTTCACGCGTAGCGTCATCAGCACGACGTTCAGTCATTGAACACTGCTCGCCGTAGAAATCCATATCATCGAAAGTGTAGTGGTAACCACCCGTTGGCGTCCAACGTTCGCTGTTACGACCACCTTCTTTCGCAATAAGGTACTTAATCGCACGGTGCAATAGCAAGTCAGGGTAACGACGAATCGGCGAGGTAAAGTGAGCATAGCGTTTAAGAGCTAAACCAAAGTGACCCGCGTTGTCCGCGTTGTAGACCGCTTGCTTCATCGAGCGCAGTAGCATGGTTTGGATTAACTCACGATCTTCACGTTCGTTAATCTGTTGCATCAGTTGCGCGTAGTCTACCGGAGATGGTGAAAGACCACCTTCCAGTGTTAAACCTAATTCACTTAAGAAGCTCTTGAAGCCCATTAAGCGCTCTTCGCCCGGAGTTTCGTGAACACGGTACAGCGCAGGCTCTTTCGCTTTTTCTACGTAAGATGCCGATGCGATGTTTGCCAGAATCATACACTCTTCGATGATCTTGTGTGCGTCGTTACGTACTACCGGTTCAATACGGTCGATCTTACGATCCGCATTGAAGATAAATTTGGTTTCAACGGTTTCAAACTCAATCGCACCACGCTCATCACGCGTTTTCTTAAGTACTTTGTACATCTTGTGCAGTTCTTCAAGATGCGGCACTTCTGGCTCGTAACGCTCGCGAAGTTCTTCATTGCCATCTAAGATCGCGCCTACTTTGTTGTAAGTAAGACGAGCATGAGAGTTCATTACCGCTTCGTAGTGCTTGTAACCCGACAGCTTACCTTTGTCTGAGATAGTCATCTCACACACCATACATAAACGGTCTACTTGAGGGTTCAATGAACACAAACCATTTGAAAGCACTTCAGGCAGCATTGGTACAACTTGTGACGGGAAGTATACCGAGTTACCACGGTTAATCGCCTCTTTGTCTAGCGCTGTATCTGGGCGAACGTAGTAACTTACGTCAGCAATCGCTACCCATAGGCGCCAGCCACCGCCTTTCTTCGCTTCACAATAAACCGCATCATCGAAGTCACGCGCATCTTCACCATCAATCGTAACCAATGGCAGCTTACGCAGGTCTACACGTCCTTCTTTTGCTTCTTCAGGAACATGCTCACCGAGGTTTTCGATTTGCTTATCTACCGCTTCAGGCCACTCTTGTGGGATCTGGTGAGTACGAATCGCGATCTGCGTTTCCATACCCGGCGCCATATTCTCACCAAGAACTTCGGTCACTTTACCCATCATGTTACGAGAACGACCGCCGCGATCCGTAATTTCAATCACAACCACATTACCCATTCGAGCACCGCCTTTATGCTCAGTAGGGATCTGGATGTCGTGACTAATACGCGAATCATCAGCAACAACGTAAGAATGGCCATACTCTAGGAAGAAGCGACCAACAAGTGGCGTTTTACGCTCTTCAAGCACACGAACCAAGCGGCCTTCACGACGGCCACGCTTACTGTTATCAGTAGGCTGAACCAATACGTAATCACCATGCATGATGGTTTTCATCTGATGATGCGGCAGCACGATATCATTGTCTTTACCCACACTGCCGTCTGGGCGAACCCAACCATGACCGTCTTTATGACCAATCACATAGCCTTTGATCAGCTCCATCTTCTCAGGCAATGCGTAGCACTGACGACGAGTAAAGATAAGCTGCCCATCACGCTCCATTGCACGTAAACGACGACGCAGCCCTTCATATTGTTCCTCTCCAGCAAGACCCAAAGCTTCGAATAGATCGTTGCGGTTCATCGGAATATTCGCGTCTGTTAGAAACGAAATAATGAACTCTCGGCTTGGTACTGGATTATCGTAATTTTTCGACTCTCGGTCGGCAAAAGGATCAACAGTGGTTGTCGCTGTCGTGTTTTCTGACGTTGGTGTGTTTTTTGACATAGGCGGGCCTGCTTAAGCAAGGAAGGTATATACCCCTAGTATATCTGATGCTAGAGGTAAGCTACAGATATGCTTTGGAAAACACTCAAATAACCTCAGATTGATACATATCTTCACTTTGTGAAACATCGCTTCATAGACGTGGACTATCATCAAAATTTCAAGCAAACGATAAAACAAACGTTTGCGCCATGAATGAAATACACTATTATCCACGCACTTTACCAACTCCTGTTCTGAGTATGATATGAAACTAAAACGCACTTTATTGGCTTCAGCAATGGCAAGCCTCGCTATATTTCCATTTGCGAGTTCGGCAATGGAAAAAGCTGACCTGATGATTACCGATGCGATGGTTCTAACCATGAACCAAGACAAAACGGTTTATGAAAGCGGTACTGTTGTCGTCAAAGACAACAAAATCATTGCGGTAGGTGATGCTTCACTAGAGAAGCAGTACCAAGCGAAACAAGTGTTAGACGTTGATGGCGATATCGTTATGCCAGGTCTCATCAATACTCATACTCACGTATCAATGACGGTTTTCCGTTCGCTGGCCGATGATGTGCCTGATCGCCTGCACCGCTACATCTTCCCACTAGAGAAAAAGCTAGTATCGCGAGACATGGTACGCATTGGTGCGAATCTAGGTAACGTTGAAATGGTAAAAGGCGGTGTCACGACTTACGCCGACATGTACTACTTCGAAGATGAAGTAGCGAAAACTGTCGATAAGATCGGTATGCGTGCCATTCTGGGTGAAACCGTGATTAAGTTTCCAGTAGCGGATGCTGCCAACGCCGAAGAAGGCATCAAGTACGCATTGAACTTCATTGAAGAATACAAAGATCACCCGCGAATCACACCAGCGTTTGCACCGCATGCTCCTTACACCAACACCACAGAGATCCTGCAGAAAATATCTAAGCTATCTCTAGAGTTAGATGTACCAGTAATGATTCACCTTGCAGAATCACATCGTGAAGAAGAAAAAATCGCAGAGCGTTCTGATGGGTTATCCCCGGTTCAATACATGGACAGCATTGGCGCACTCAACAAAAACTTGGTGGGTGCACACATGATCCTAGTAGACGATCACGATATCGAATTAGTGAAGAAATCGGATATGGGCGTAGCTCATAATATGAGTGCTAATATCAAGTCAGCAAAAGGCGTATCACCAGCGCTTAAGATGTATGACGAGAACGTACGTATCGGTTTAGGTACAGATGGGCCAATGTCTGGTAACACACTGAGCACCATTGATGAGTTCAACCAAGTCGCTAAGATTCACAAGCTAGTTAATAAAGATCGTGCTGCGATGCCGCCGATCAAAGTGATCGACATGGCAACCATGGGCGCAGCAAAAGCGCTCCACATGGAAGATAAGATCGGCTCTCTTGAAGCTGGTAAGCTTGCCGACATCATAGTGATCGATACCAAGGCACCAAACATGGTTCCGGTCTACAACCCATACTCAGCATTAGTTTACTCTGCTAACTCGGGTAACGTTCGCCACACGATCGTTGATGGCAAGATCATTATGCAAGACCGCGACATGCTAACGGTAGACGAAGACAAGATTCGTCAAGAAGCACTCGATTTTACCAAGGTTGTTCGTGAAACGGTGATTGAGTCTGGTGAGGTTGTTCAATAACGTCACTGAATGAGATAAACGGTTTCCCTTAAGATCAAAAAAGGCCTCATAGGAATTTATCTATGAGGCCTTTTTAATACGAGTTTTTTTACCTCAATATATTTCTATATCAAGATAGATGATTAACGAGTGCAGTCATTAATCATCTACTCTGATTCAATAATCGATCTTACCAGAACACGTCTCGACGTTTTGCTCGAGCAATGATGTTGTCTGGCATTCTCTGTTCTAGACCGCTACGAAGCACGGTGATACGCTTATGCTGCCTTTGATCCGCTGTCACCGAGTTGTATAACCAGCGGTAAGCGTCTTCATAGTCTAATGGGCTACCGTAGTCACGTAACAAGAGTTCAGCTAAGTGGATACTCGCACTTAAGTTACCCATAGAGGCCGCTTCACGTAGATACGGAATCGCACGCTCTTTGTCTTGTTGTACCAAAGTACCACGAGAGTAATAACGACCTAACTGCTCTAATGCAGCGGGTAAACCTTGATGTGCCGCGTTTTCCATATAGTAAAGGCCAAGCTCTACATCTTGTGGAACACACACACCCCAAGCCAACATATCGCCGTATAAAAACTCATAAGAAGGCAAGCTAATACGCGTCGCACGAGCAACGATATCTTCAACTAACTGGCACTTATCAGCTTTCACTCGCTCTAGATGTTGATTATTTTCGATTAAATTAATCAGTTCAGCTTCTGTATATATTGGAACGGGCTCTCCCACATCAGCCAAATTTGCATGACTCAAGGGTGAGCTCAGCGCCATTATTAATGAAGCTGCCACAATTCGTAGCTTCATACCTGCACTCTATTATCTGTCGCTAAAGTTATCTATTGAGGGGTGCAGAGGATTTCTACACGCACAAAACAGGGTGAACTTCACTTTCCATGATATCTGTATCGGCAATAACCCTGACGGCTTTAGACAAAACTTGCCGCTAATGGGCAATATTTTGCCAGATGGCGTTCAAAAGATCACCATCAAAGAGTGCGTGGCTAAATTGCAGGTATTAAAAAGCCGACTTAATAAAGTCGGCTTTTAGAAAACTATTTCATTATCAGAGCACTTTAATTATCAAAGCAATGTTTGTGCTGTGGTAATCACTCAGCGGGCATTACGCGCCGTATGGGTGAACCTTGATGATAGTTTCGTTACGATCTGGGCCAGTTGATACGATATCAATTGGAACGCCAGTTAGGTCTTCGATACGCTTAATGTAATCTAGAGCAGCTTGTGGAAGCGCGTCGATAGATTTAGCACCAAATGTGTTTTCAGACCAACCAGGCATTGTTTCGTAGATTGGCGTCGCTTCTTCGAATGACTCAGCAGCCATTGGAGAAACTTCTAGGATAGAACCATCTTTCATCTTGTAGCCAGTACAGATTTTTAGTTCTTCTAGGCCATCAAGAACGTCTAGTTTAGTTAGACACATACCAGATAGAGAGTTGATTTGGATTGCACGACGCATAGCAACAGCATCGAACCAACCAGTACGACGTAGACGACCAGTTGTTGCGCCAAACTCGTGACCAACATCGCCTAGGTGCTTACCAACTGGGTCTTGTTTTTCAAGGCCATCGTATAGCTCAGTTGGGAATGGACCTGAACCAACACGAGTACAGTAAGCCTTAGTAATACCAAGGATGTAACCGATGTGACGAGGACCGAAACCAGAACCTGCAGCAACACCACCAGCAGTCGTGTTAGAAGACGTTACGTATGGGTAGGTACCGTGGTCGATATCTAGTAGCGTACCTTGAGCACCTTCGAACATGATCTTGTCGCCGCGCTTACGTGCTGCGTCTAGTTCGTCAGTTACGTCGATAACCATCGCAGTTAACATGTCTGCGTAGCTCATCGCTTGCTCAAGAACTTCTTCGTAGCTTACTGTTTCAGCTTTGTAGAAGTGCTCTAGTTGGAAGTTGTGGAATTCCATAACTTCTTTTAGCTTCTCAGCAAATGCTTCTTTATCGAAAAGGTCGCCAACGCGTAGACCGCGACGAGCAACTTTATCTTCGTAAGCTGGACCGATACCACGACCCGTTGTACCGATAGCTTTAGCGCCACGAGCGATTTCACGCGCGTTGTCGATTGCAATGTGGTACGGAAGAATTAGAGGACAAGCTTCAGAGATGAAAAGACGCTCACGTACTGGGATACCGCGATCTTCAAGAGGCTTCATTTCTTTTAGAAGTGCGTCAGGCGATAATACTACACCGTTACCAATAACACATTTAACGTTATTGCGTAGGATACCTGATGGAATTAAGTGAAGAACGGTTTTTTCACCGTCAATTACAAGTGTGTGACCTGCATTGTGACCGCCTTGGTAGCGAACCACGTATTTTGCATCTTCAGTTAAAAGGTCAACGATTTTACCTTTACCTTCATCACCCCATTGGGTGCCTAGAACGACTACGTTATTTCCCATCTTTCCAATTTCTGTTGCTAATTAAAAATGGATTCTAGCACTGAATCACACTTCTTGCAGTCACTTTTTGTCCATAAACGTTAACACTGTACAAAAATAAACCAGCGATAACTGAGGGCGAATGTATGAAGATACTGATATCATTGCTTTTTTACAGACAAAAGGCAGAACCATGTCTCAATCAATTTGGCTCGCTATTGGGCTCGTACTTATTGTTGAAGGGCTCGGCCCCTTAATTGCACCCAATGGCTGGAGAAACATGGTCGCGCAACTGAGCGAACAACCAGACACACAACTGCGTCGCATTGGCGGCTGTCTTGTGGTGGCGGGAGCGGTTATCGCTTTCATGACCTACCGCTAGGTTTAGGTTTCTATAAGTAGAACGCTATTGAGCGCCTTCCCTCGCGCCCCCAATCGTAGACCTGAAAACAATAGAAAACAAAAAGGCTCCCATAATGGGAGCCTTTTAAGTTTTAACGCATTTTGCTTATTGAGCTAAGCATTCGCTAACGCATCAGCTTATTTCGCTGGAGCGCCGCTTGCTTGATTCATGTATTGGAAGAAGTCAGTCTTCGGATCCAGTACTAGAATGTCGCTCTTATCGCTAAATGATGTCTCATAAGCTTGCAATGAACGCATGAAGCCGTAGAACTCAGGATCTTTGCTGAACGCATCAGAGTAGATCTTCGCTGCTTCTGCATCCGCGTCACCACGAGTGATTCGAGCTGTACGGTCAGCTTCAGCAAGAACTGTTGCCACTTCTAGCTCAGCTTGAGCACGGATAACTTCCGCTTTCTCACGACCTTGAGAACGGTGTCTACGAGCAACCGACTCACGTTCTGCACGCATACGGCGGTAGATAGATTCACTGATTTCGTCAGGAAGGTTAATCTTCTTCATACGGAAATCAACAACTTCAACACCTAAATCAGCCATCGCACTTTCTGCCGTTCCAGACAAAACGTTTTCCATGATCTTATCGCGTTCGCCATCAACTTCTAGTGCTTCTGCAGCCGCTACCGTTGTGACGACTTCGCTATCAGCAGAGTCTGGCAGGATGTCCTTATTACGAGGACCTGACACGATCTGCTTAATTTCACGAGAACCAATTTCAGAACGAAGAACATCTGTCACCTTACGCTCAAGAAGTGCTTCTGCCGTCATGATATTACCGCCGCCAGTACTCAGATAGAAACGTCCAAAATCAGCAATACGCCATTTTGCGTAAGTATCAATTAGAACGTCTTTTTTCTCTGATGTTACGAAACGGTCAGAACGACCATCCATCGTTTGAATACGAGCATCAAGTACTTTTACGCGATCAAACAGTGGCAGTTTAAAGTGCAGGCCTGGTTCATAGATTCGTGATACGCCGTTGTCATCGAGAACTCGACCAAAACGAATTACCATGCCACGCTCGCCTTCTTGAATCACAAATAGTGACATCAATAGAAGGGCAATCGTCACAACTAATACAGGGATCATTAATTTACGCATTATTAGTATCTCCCTTGGCGTGAACTGTCTGAACGAGTTTGAGTGCTAGGCTTAGGATCCGCTTGAGTTTCTAACTCAATTTGATCGTAAGTTGATGATGCTTTTGCAGGGCGAGAGCCCGACTGAGAACCACCTTGTGCGCCTAGCTTATCAATTGGTAGGTATAGCAAATTACCGCTTGATTCAGAATCAATCAGGACTTTCGATGTGCTTGAGTACACTTTTTCCATTGTATCAAGGTACATACGGTTACGTGTTACTTCAGGCGCAGCTTGGTATTCAGGTAGCAGTTTCTCGAACTGAGCTACTTGACCTAGAGCACCATTAACTGTGCGCTCTGAGTAACCTACCGCTTCTTTCTTCAAACGCTCAGCACGACCTGTTGCTTTTGGAAGAATGTCATTTCGGTAAGCTTCAGCTTCACGCTCGAAACGCTCTTCATCCTCACGAGCCGCGATAGCATCATCAAATGCATCTTTCACTTGCTCTGGTGGACGTGCTGACTGGAAGTTCACGTCAACAATAAGAATACCCATATCGTAGCTATCGATAATGCGGTTTAGTGTTTCTTGAGTACTTTGACGAATCTGCTGACGACCACTTGTTAGGATACTATCCATTAGTGAGTCACCAATTACTGCACGAAGCGCAGAATCGGTTGCTTGGCGTAAACTGTCGTCTGCATTCGTTACACGATACAAGTACTTGTATGGGTCAGAAACACGGTATTGAACACCCATTTCAACGGTCACAACGTTTTCGTCTTTCGTTAGCATCGTGCCAGCAGCACGTAGAGAACGAATCGCTTGAACGTTGACTAGTTGCTCATCTTTGATTTCATCGATGAAGCGTGGGTGCCAGTTAAGACCAGGCTCTTCGATACGGTCGAACTGACCCAATCGAAGTACTACTGCTCTTTCTGCTTCGCCAACGGTGTAGAAACCAGCGAAGAACCAGATAGCAATCGCAATGACAGCAATGACACCAAAGCCAATCGCACCGCCACCACCGATAGATGGTCCGTTACCGTTGCCACCTTTTTTACCAAACTTGCCACCTAACTTTTGACTTAGTTTACTAAACACTTCGTCTAAGTCTGGCGGTCCTTGATCTCGGCCGCCGCGATTATTTTTATTACCCCAAGGGTCATTATCGCGGCCGTTATTATCGCCGTTGTTGTTATTTCCAGGCTCATTCCACGCCATTAGAAAGCTCCATCATTTGATATGACGTTATACTGTAGCAGTCTCTTTGGTAACGATAAAGTCACCTAAGAGCGCCCCTTCTCTTTTTTCAAGTTTAGACCAATCTATTTGTTGCATTCGGATATCTATCAACAAGTTACCATTTCCATCATACTCTTCCTGTTGAATACATTTCATCTCGAAGAATAAGCTGCGAATACGGCCCTGATGTTGATGTGGAATACACAACCGGAATTGAACCATCTGGCTAGCTAAACGCTCAGTTAAAGCTTCAAACAGCAGTTCAATACCTTCTCCTTCCATTGCAGAAACCCAAACAGCGCGAGGTGCGCCCTCTTCGTCTCTTTCAATTCGAGGTTTTTGGTCTTCCATGCAGTCAATTTTATTCATAACTACAAGGGTTGGCACTTCATGAGCATCGATTTCTTCTAATACTTCATGAACAGCCTGAATGTTCTCACGAAAACGGTCATCACTGGCATCAACAACATGTAACAAAATGTCAGCTTCCTGCGTCTCTTGTAATGTTGCCTTGAACGCAGCGACCAAGTCGTGTGGTAGATGACGGATAAAACCTACGGTATCTGCGAGAATTGCAGGCCCGACATCTGCCAAATCAATCTTACGCAATGTTGGGTCTAGGGTTGCAAACAGTTGGTCTGCCGCATAAACACCAGCACTTGTGATGCGATTGAAAAGTGTTGATTTCCCTGCGTTGGTATAACCAACCAAAGAAATTGTTGGGATTTCAGCTCGATTACGAGCACGTCGTCCTTGTTCACGCTGCTTAGCGACTTTCGCTAAACGACGCAGTATTGCCTTTATACGGTCACGCAACAAACGGCGATCGGTTTCCAGTTGAGTTTCACCTGGACCACGAAGACCAATACCACCTTTCTGCCTTTCAAGGTGAGTCCAACCACGAATCAATCGGGTAGAGATATGACGAAGCTGAGCGAGCTCAACTTGTAGCTTACCTTCATGAGTTCGCGCACGTTGTGCAAAAATATCTAAGATCAAACCCGTGCGATCAATCACACGACATTTACACAATTGCTCGAGATTTCGCTCTTGGGCAGGAGAGAGAGAGTGGTTAAAAATCACAATTTCAGCACCGGTTAGCTGAACAGCTTGTGCGATTTCTAGGGCTTTACCTTCTCCAACGTAGTATTTAGGGAGTGGGGATTGTCGGCTACCAGTAATCACTTGTAGCGTTTCTACCCCCGCAGAGGAGACCAGCATTTCACATTCGCTTAGGTCTTCCCATTCTCCCTCTTGCGTGAAGTTGATATGAACAAGTACGGCTCGCTCGCCGGATTCATAACGGTCAAACAAGCAACCAACTCCTTATTACAGCGCAAGCTGTATCAATTGAACGATTAATCTTCAGTCTTCTCTGGACGATCAGATGGCGTGCGTTGCTCGCCGCTGTGGTGACTAACTGCGCGAGCAGGTACCACAGTAGAAATCGCATGCTTGTAAACCATTTGGTTTACTGTGTTCTTCAATAAGATCACGAATTGATCGAAAGACTCGATCTGACCTTGCAGCTTAATGCCGTTAACAAGATAGATAGAGACTGGAATGCGCTCACGACGGAGTGCATTTAGGAATGGGTCTTGTAGCGATTGCCCCTTAGCCATTTTATTTTCCTTATTTGTATTTTGTTGTAATTATTTAGCTAGTGGTGCACAAAAAGGTGCGGCCTTTGCATCTGAGCTAAATGAATAAAAAAACTCCGTTGTTATTGAAAGGCTGTGATTTTTTAAAAGCCTCAATAACGGATCCTTTCCAGAGTATATTCACGCAAAAGCGATCACATTATACACAGCAATACTAATCAGATGCTATTGCATCTGAAAGAGTTTCTAACGCTTGATCAATGTTTTCGCTATCTAACCAAGTTAAATCATCCCAACTGCGCAACCAGGTGATTTGTCGCTTGGCCAACTGACGGGTTGCACAGACACCACGGAAAACCGCTTCGTCTAAATCACAATTACCGTCTAAATAATCCCACATCTGCCTATAACCAACGCATCGGATCGATGGCAGTTCAGGATGAAGATCTTCTCTGGCGTACAACGCCTTCATTTCCTCTTCAAATCCCGCTTCGATCATCTTCTCGAAACGCAGCTCAATGCGGCGATGGAGTTCTTTCCTTTCCTTGGGAGCTATTGCAAATTGTTTTACACGAAATGGCAGGCTATCGCCTTTCGTTTGAGTTAGCTCTGTTAATGTTTTACCCGAAATTCGGTAAACTTCCAATGCCCTTGAAAGCCTTTGTGGATCATTTGGGTGTATTCTTTCAGCGGATACGGGATCAATCTCTCTTAATTGATCGTGCAATGCCTGCCAACCTTGTTCGATAGATTCCGCTTCAATCTGCTTACGAATCTCTTGATCCGCTGCTGGTAATGGCGATAAACCTTCCAACAATGCTTTGTAGTAAAGCATTGTGCCACCAACAAGTAGCGGAATTTTGCCTTCCGCTACAATCTTATTCATTTCATTGATCGCATCACGACGAAAATCTGCCGCAGAATACGCTTCGCTTGGATCCAGAATATCAATCAAGCGATGAGGCGCGAGCGCAAGCTCTTCCGCATCCGGTTTAGCGGTACCAATATCCATGTCTTTGTAGATAAGTGCCGAATCGACGCTGATGATCTCTACTGGGTATTTCTGACGTAAGCGGATAGCTAAATCTGTTTTTCCTGATGCCGTTGGGCCCATTAAAAACAACGCTAAAGGTAATTTTTCAGTCATGATATTTTGTATTTGCTTCTCTGTTTTAGCGCTTTTTAGCAAAGGGCTTTGTGTCGCGACGTATTCAGCTAAAAAGACAAATGTCGTCGCGAAAAAGTTAAACCGTAAACGCGGCTATAGTCGCTGAAAAGTCGATAGGATTAACAAACTCTGGATCATCTAATGGAAGTAGACCATGCCAAAGTTGTTCAAGTTCCCCAACTAGTTGAACCGCTTCAGATAAAGTGTAGTCGCTTTTTACTTGTGCCGTTTGAATCCCGATCCAGTTAACCAATGATGGCAACAGGTCGTTGGAAACATTAGCCGTGTGATTATCAGCAATCTGAGCGTTTAATGAAGCCGCGTAAGATAACAGATCTGGGATCAAAATTTGTAAGTTTTGCTGCCTTAAAGGAGAAGGCACGCCCATCACCATTACCGCCTCACTGTTTCGCGCCTTAAGCTCAACCCCCAGTAATGCCAATGTTTGGCTCAGCGTCTTCGCAACTTCGACAAGTTCACTACCCAGCTTAATCGATAAGGGCACCAATAGTGGCTGGCTTTTTAACGCGCCACCTCGAGTATCAAGCTGACCAACAACACGCAATAATTCAGCCTTAGCCAAAGAAACCAACACGCTGCCGTTTTTGTTTCCCATCACCAGATACTGACGTTCCACTACCGAGACGGCTTTGCCTAAGTCCGTCACAGGTACTCTTGGCTTTGAATGAACAGGATTCTGTTGAGCAGGCTTAGCTTCTTTATTTTCTATATTTTCTATGTTGTCTCTGGTTTCTACTGGTGCCACATGCTCTTGAGGAGATGAAGTCTGTACAACCTGCTCATCAAAGTCTGGCGTTTTTAAAAGCTCTTTATAAGCCTTAACTTCGCGCTTTGAGGGCGCTGGCTCAGCATGATGTTGGTGTGGTTCTTTTTCTTTCTTCGGTGCAGGTCGAGACTCAATCCACTCTTGGCGAGGAGAGCCGGTAAAACTGCTTTCACAAGCAGACGAGCTTCGGCCAGCAGATGAACTTGAGATGGTTGATGAGCTTGGGCTAGTTGATGAAATATAGTGTCGCCCGCCATCATTAACGCTGTGTTGAGGGTTATCATGAACCTGCTCTGATTCGGCTTTTCTCGGGTAGGTAGGCGTTTGCTCAATAGCGTGTCGCACCCTATCCGAAACTTGGATTTGATCCGCATTACTAGGTAGCGTGTTTTCTGGCTCAGTAAAACTTGCAACACCATCAACTACAGAGCTCGTACTATCTTGCTGATGATGAATCACTTCTGATTGATGAAAAGCTGATTGATTGATTGGCGCAGCATCGATCTGCTTACTCTGTGCTAAGCCATCACTCAATGCTTGGTAAATAAAGTCATGCACAAGGCGCGCTTGATGGAAACGCACTTCATGTTTAGCAGGATGAACATTCACATCCACTTGATGTGGGTCGAGTTCAATGAACAGCACATACGTTGCGAATTGGTCTGGACGCAGGCTAGTTTCATAGCTCTGGCGAATTGCGTGATTGATCAGCTTGTCGCGCATCATACGGCCGTTCACATAGCAGTATTGTAGATCGCTTTGTTGTCTTGCTCCTTCAGGCGTGGTGATCCAGCCATGAAGTTTTAGGCCTTGATGCTCAAGCTCGATCTTAAGCATATGGCGCACAAAAGAGTTGCCACATACCGCAGCGATGCGCTTTTCTGCTTGAACTTGTGTTTTAGCTGCGCGGTACTGACGAATCATTTTGCCGTTATGACGAAGGTTGATCGTCACATCAAAGCGACTCAATGCAATACGTTTAAGCAACTCATCAATATGCGTGAATTCGGTTTTCTCGGTGCGTAAGAACTTGCGGCGTGCTGGTGTGTTGAAGAACAGATCCAACACCTCAACCGAGGTACCAATTGGATGCGCTGCAGGCTGCAGTTTCACCTGCATATCACGGCCTTCACTGTGTGCCGCCCAAGCTTGATCTTGAGTAGCAGGGCGTGAAGTCATGGTTAAGCGCGCAACTGAACTAATACTCGCCAGCGCTTCACCACGGAAACCGAGGCTGACGATCGCCTCAAGGTCGTCAAGAGTATGGATCTTAGAGGTAGCATGACGGCTCAACGCCAAGGCAAGCTCATCTTTGACGATGCCCTTACCGTTGTCACGAACGCGGATCATTTTTGCGCCACCTTTCTCGATATCAATATCGATACGCGTCGCACCTGAGTCCAAACTGTTCTCAACCAACTCTTTCACAACAGAAGCTGGTCTTTCTACCACTTCACCCGCTGCGATTTGGTTCGCTAACCGAGCTGGCAGTATTTTGATCGTCATATAGCTACCTTACTGCCACTTATAGAAGTACTTCTCGCGTTAGAGATTACTTCTATGTTCTAAACATGACTTAAATATTGGCTCAACTACTTATGTGGAATAATGAGCACTTGGCCAATGGCTAATTCATCAGAGCGCAATTTGTTCGCTTGGCGAATACTGTTAACGCTCACACCGTATTTCGAAGCTATCTTGCCAAGATAATCGCCTCTTGCGACTTTGTGTTTGCGCAGAGGGACATCTTTCACTTCAACTGTAATACGTAACTTTTGGCCTACTCTCACAGTCTCTGATTTCAAGCGGTTCTCACGTTTGATATCAGCCACCGAAACTTTATAGCGGCTGGCTATCTTGCCTAGATACTCTCCAGACTTAACCGTGTGAGTTATGGTCTTAGTTCTAACAGCACTGCTTGATGATGAGCTTGAAGCGCTGCCTGGAATCTTAAGTACTTGGCCAATCGCTAAGCTGCTCGATTTCAGGTTGTTGAATTTCATCAAGGCCTGTGTCGACGTGCCATATTTATTCGCAATAACAGATAGAGACTCACCACGAGAGACTTTATGTTGGCTCACGCTACCCGTTGATGACGTCGCGTTAGACAAGATAATCCCTTCAGGTGGGTTAGCCTTCAAATACTTAACGACCGCTTTAGTCACTGCTCGTGCCAATTTATCTTGATGCGAGCGTTGGAAAAGCAGCTTCTCTTCCGTCGGATTCGAAATAAAGCCCGTCTCTACCAATACAGATGGGATCTGTGGTGAACGTAATACCGCCAAACTGGTGTTAATCGGCTTACTGTTATGCAGTTTCGCAACCTTACCCATTTCAGACAGAATCGCCGTTGCCAGCTTGTAGCCCTCTTTTTGAGAGTGGCTAAACTGCAAATCAAGCAAGGTTTGATTTACGTTCTTATCATCAATATTGCCAGTAAAAGCAGCACCGCTACCACCAAGTAGCTCTGACTGTTTCTCTTTATTCTCAATCCAGCGTGAGATCTCGGTATTCGCACGTCGAGTATTCAGCACAAACACCGAGCCACCTCTTGGTTGAGGAGTGGTAAATGCATCGGCGTGAATAGAGATCAACAGGTGAGCTTCATTCTCTCGAGCAATCGCAACACGTCGATTCAAGTTCACAAAGTAGTCAGCATTACGCGTTAAACGCGTTTTGATTCCCGGTACGGCATTTAATTGTGCAGCCAGCTTGCGGGAGATACTCAGCGTCGCATTCTTCTCATATTTACGAGATGGACCGATTGAGCCAGGATCTTCACCACCGTGGCCAGGGTCAATCACGATCAAAATGTCTTTCTGACGTTTAACCTGATTAATGTTCTTGCTAACCGTTGGTTTAATTGGCTTCGATGTCGCTTTACTTGCCGCACCATGAGGAAAGTCGATCACCAAACGGTGTCCATACTGACCACCCGGAGTCGGGCTCAGTTTGAACAACTCTGCTTTAGACGACTTCTTTAACTCAAAAACCAAGCGATAGGTGTTTTTGTCTGGCGGTGAACTCTTACGAATCTTAGATAGAACAGGGCTATCTTTCACCACGACCGGTAGCTTAGTTGCAAGGTTGGTATTTTTTAAATCGACCACTAAACGACTCGGGCTACTCAGTGTGAAATAGCTAAAATCCGCTTCTGATTTTAAGTCGATAACCACACGAGTTTCTTCTGGAGAAGGCCAAACCCTTAAACTTTTCAGTGAGTTTGCAGAAACAAGTGAAGAAAACAGTATAGAAAAAACAGCAGCCATCATGGCCACTGCTGAAATAAGGCGTTTAGAAATCAACATAACTCCAACTGACTAAGTAAGCGCTGTCCGTATTCACTATTAGCGGTTAAAGAAACAATACGGTGATCGTCTTGGTAACGAATATCAATATCCAAATCAGCTTCTGGTAGCATCCCATAGCCTTTCTCAGGCCATTCAACCAAACAGATAGCATCTGGAGTAAAGTAGTCACGAATTCCCATGAACTCTAACTCTTCAGGATCGGCTAGGCGATAAAGGTCAAAGTGGTACACCTGCCAATCGGCAAGTTGATAAGGTTCAACTAGAGTATACGTTGGGCTCTTTACATTTCCTTGATGGCCAAGTGCTTTTACAAAGCCACGACTGAAGGTCGTTTTACCTGCGCCAAGATCACCATGCAGATAAATAGTCGTCTGCTGTGAGCAAAGATTAGAAAGCTCCGTTCCTAATTGAATCGTTGCTTGTTCATCTTTCAAAGTAAATTGTTTCGTGCTCATGAATACGTTCTCTAAAAATCGATCGTTGACTATATAAAAATCAAAAGAACAAGAATAGTAAACCGTGATGCTTTTGGGAGACAAGCACTCAAGTGTAAGTTCTATGAAAAATACTGCTCAAAACACGTCTGTTCTGGTCAACACCACTAAGATCCGTTAAGATCCGCCCCCATTTTTGCCTAACCGAATTTTAATCGATAAGTATGAAGCCATGAATCTAGACCATCTTGCTGAAAAAATTAAAATTTGGGGAAAAGAGTTAGGCTTTCAAAAAGTTGGCATCTGCGATGTTGATTTAAGTGAACACGAAGCCCCTCTTCAAGCATGGCTAGATGCGGGTCACCACGGCGAAATGGATTGGATGGCTCGACATGGGATGATGCGTGCACGTCCTGATGAACTTCACCCAGGCACAATTCGAGTGATCAGCGCTCGAATGAATTACCTACCACCAGAAGCTCAGTTCGCCTCTAATCTAAGCGATACCACTCAAGGCTACATCAGCCGTTATTCTTTAGGCCGCGACTATCACAAATTGTTCCGTAACCAGTTGAAAAAGCTGGGACAAAGAATTGAAAAAGAGGTCGAAGGTTTAGACTCACGCCCTTTCGTCGATTCTGCGCCTATTTTGGAAAGACCGCTCGCTCAAAAAGCAGGGTTGGGCTGGACAGGTAAACACTCATTAATTCTTGATAAAGACGCGGGCTCTTGGTTCTTTCTAGGGGAGCTGTTAGTTAACATCCCTCTTCCAGTCGATGAACCCAGTGTCGATGAGTGTGGTAAATGCACCGCATGTATCACTTCTTGCCCAACAGGTGCCATTATTGATGATGGCGTGGTGGATGCGCGCAAATGTATCTCGTACTTAACCATTGAATATGATGGTGTGATCCCTGAAGAGTATAGAGAAGCGATTGGTAACCGTATCTACGGCTGCGACGATTGTCAGTTAGTTTGCCCATGGAACCGTCATGCCGAACTCACAGAACAAACCGACTTTCACCGCAGAGAAGATTTCCAAGAAGCCGATCTGGTTGCACTTTCAGGTTGGGATGAAGCAACCTTCCTAAAGAAAATGGAAGGCTCCGCAATAAGACGTATCGGCCACACCCAATGGTTGCGCAATATCTTTGTTGCGATGGGCAATGCACCATTTCAACAACGCATTGTTGAAACACTGGAATCTCATCAAGGCAAAAACGAAATGCTAGATGTCCATATTGAGTGGGCTTTAGAAAAACAACTACAGCAATTACCTAGTGCCATTGAGGTGCCAAAAGGTAACAGTAAAGTCGCGACTAAAAAGCACCGACTAATACGTATTGTAGAAAAAGGACTACCAAGAGACGCTTAACGCTTTATATACCAATGTATGGCAAGCGAGCCCCCACTAACAGTCCAACATTTAAGACAACTCGTTGCACATAATTTTAGAACAATGTTTGACCTTGTTCTCAATTCTAGCAATGTGGAAAAAATTCAGAACTCTCGTAAACTTCCGACACTCGCACAAAGTTAAACACAGTACCGATAAATGATTAAGATCAAAAAACAACAAGTTAACGATCTTTTATCAAACCCAAGATAAGCATCCAACTTGATAAAAAACAACAAGTTACGATCGGCACAGTTCATCTAATATATTGAAAACAAGAAAGATCTTTTAGGGATAGGTAAAGAATTAAGCCTGAAATAACTTTATCAACCAAGTTATCCACACCTAACATTTTGTGGATAAGTCTGTTTATAGATATGAAAAACCTCAAGTATCTGCTTCAGAGACCTGATGTTTACTAGCATTCCAGTTGCTAAGAAAAATTTAAGACAAAAAAATATCCACCATGATGGAGGATTATTTGCTTTTTGGGGGGATTATGCTTCGCAGCATTAAAGAAAGAGCGTGACCTTTAAGGTCGCCTTTAAACTCTGTGATCTAAAGAAAAACACGGTGGTTTAAAGAGTCTTAATAGCTTTTTAGAAGAAAGCTGGAGCGATACATCGGGTTCGAACCGATGACCTCAACCTTGGCAAGGTTGCGCTCTACCAACTGAGCTAGTATCGCATTAGTTAATCGCTGCTCKYACYGCYTTGGGCAACAGATAGCGCYTAACTGTAATGTGGTTGCGGGAGCCGGATTTGAACCGACGACCTTCGGGTTATGAGCCCGACGAGCTACCAAACTGCTCCATCCCGCGTCCGGATGCATTGTTTAAGACAATGAGACTAAACCATTTTCATCTTCAGCATAAAGCGTAAGAAAGAATTTGGAGCGATACATCGGGTTCGAACCGATGACCTCAACCTTGGCAAGGTTGCGCTCTACCAACTGAGCTAGTAT
>NZ_JAKJSX010000025.1:0-30202 GCF_050337435.1 Vibrio satsumensis
TCCCACCTAGGCATATCTTGACGCGAGAGGCCCGAAGGTCCCCCTCTTTGGCCCGTAGGCATTATGCGGTATTAGCCATCGTTTCCAATGGTTATCCCCCACATCAAGGCAATTTCCTAGGCATTACTCACCCGTCCGCCGCTCGACGCCCATTAACGCACCCGAAGGATTGTTAGTGTCGTTTCCGCTCGACTTGCATGTGTTAGGCCTGCCGCCAGCGTTCAATCTGAGCCATGATCAAACTCTTCAATTTAAGATTTTGTGACTCAACGAATACTGACTTCAAAACTAATATTCATGTAAACATGAACATGAACATGTAATTCTAAAGCTATTACCATTCCAACAGAATGGTAATGAATTGACTGTGCCAAATAACCGAAGTTATTTGTATTGGTCACTCAGTTCATTGAAATCAAGTTTGTTACCGAAGTAACTGTTACTACCTAAGTAATAACGTTTTGATATTCATCAACGAGTGCCCACACAGATTGATAGGTTTAAATTGTTAAAGAGCTTTGCTTATCGAAACTTTCTTTTTACAAAGAAACCCTTGAAAGCGGACGTGAATTCTAGCGATTTAATCTTAAGTGTCAAACACTTTTTAAAATTAATTTCTTTCGAACTTTCCGTCTTACTGATTACTGCTGAAGCCTTGCGGCGTCTGCCGTGTCAGTGAGGCGGCATTATAGAGATCATCGAAAACATGGCAACCCCTTTTTTGATAAAAATTCAAAAAACTTGCTTAAGTGGATACTTTTACGTCAAAAGGTTCTTTCGTCGCTCAAAGCTCATACAATAATGGGCATATTGCTTAAAACTTTGCGACTAGATCTTTCGAAAAAGCCTCTATATCTAGCTCAATGCTCCATTTCTCACTCAGTTCTAGGATGTTATCTAGCGATTGCTGAACTGTTTTTATCGTCAATGTGTTGTTGTCTAGGTCGTATACCTGTTTTTGCGTGGTGTAGTAGAAGTAAAGGATGGTCAGCGCGTCTCGGTCGCCTTGCTCAGCTTTGGGTTGAATACGCTTTAGCTTACGATAGATTTGATTATGGATTTGCTTAAGGTTCCATACATAAAGTGCTTCTTTGAAGTAATCATGCCCTTTTACACGACTCGCGATAAATGCATTCAAGGCGACTGATAAGATCACACCTAATACGTTCAAGTGAAAATTACCTGTCGATTCGCCAACGATTGATTGCCCTGAACCGAATAGGTCAATCAGTATGGTTCCGAATACAATGGCAAACACGGCGAGAGAACCAACCAACGAAACCAATAACAGGTTCATCTTCTTTCTGTATTCTTCTTTATTGATCTTCTGTAACTTCATCGACTACTTCCTTCTGCAAGTCACCTAATAATTTGCGCATACTATCTACGTAAACATTGGGTCGCTTCAACCCTTACCATCTTGTAATGTGGTCATTCTCTATTTAATACGCAGAGTTCTTCTGATTGGCGCTATACGCAACTCTATTTGACTTCATTAATAGAAAAGAGTTACATACCGCCACAATTTTGGTTATTCATCAATTCATGTTGATAAAGCCCGCTTCGCTTTATCACATACTGACAAGGTACATTCCATGCGTTCATTTGTATTACGCGCTCGCGCAGCCCCTACAGAGAGCAAACTTATCTTAGAAGGTGTTGGGCAAGATGCTCATACTGAGATTCTGGCTCATACTCTGATGAACACGATCTTCGTTGCTCAATCTCACCGTGAGAATGTCACCGTACACCTTGTATTAGAAAGTACTAAAGACTTTTCACGCACGATTACATTCGATTCAAACGAAATCACCAACATTGGTGGCTTCCATGAGTCTGCATTGTTATCAGCGGTAGTAAGAGCGGTTGACGCTTCTCAAGGTATGACAAAAGAACAGATGCGTCAGGTTGAACCGGGCATCACTGTTCGTACTATGAGTTTTGAGAAGCTCGTTAAAGAGCTAGCAGAAGACCACCAGCTGTACATGATGGATAAGAAAGGCGACTTTATCCGTGATGCAGAGATTGCTGAAAACCCATGTTTCCTTCTAACTGACCACATCCCTATGCCGAAGAAAAGCTACAATAGCTTGAAGCGTCTGGGAACAGAGAAAATCAGTTTAGGTCCGAACATGCTGTTCGCTTCTCAGTGTGTCGTGTTGATCAACAATGAGCTAGATCTAAGAGGCTTCTAATTCAACCCAACAGCTGTTGAAATAAAATGGAGCGATCATCGCTCCATTTACTCCTTTGTTCAGTTAACTTCCGCACTAAAAACGAGCTTCAACTGTCATCCCTTCAACCCAATACTCTTCTGGCGGTGCTGTAATAAAGTCCAATACAACTTTCAAATACGCTGGCTGACCTTCAAACGGGCTTACTAACTGGCTTGGTAATTTACTCACAACTTCTACCGAATCGGACACTTCAGCTTCAAAAGAGCTACCGTTAGGAAACTTTACTAACGCATTTGCTCCCTCTACAGCGTCTTCTAAATATTTAGGGTCTAGGTAAGCCACGATATGAGGAGCGGTATTTTTTGCTATCGTCACTAGCTCATCGCCTTCAAAAACACGCTGCCCTTCGACAACATGTATATCTACGACGCGCCCCGCATAAGGAGACTTTATTGATAACTCTTGCTCTCTTACACGCTTAAGGGCTAAGTCTTTCATCAATGAACGTCTAGCCTGACTAACTGGTCCAGCTAACTCCCTCTCCTCTTCAGCCAATTTCGCGCTTTGATAATCAAGCTTTTGTTGGTTCAACTGGTTGTTCAGCGAGTTACCCATCCCAACAATACTGGCATAATCCACATCCGATACTTGTCCTTTTTTACGATATTCTTCATAACGTTTTTGAATTTGCTGTACTTTACTGAGGTTCCGACGTGTTTCTGCAATACCGTTTAGGTACAATGCTTCCATATCGCTTGGTAAATTGACTTTTAACCCTAACAGCTCCGCATGTATAAACTCAATTTGAGCTTCAATTTCCAAATTCGTCAATTGAATTGCAGTCTGTGCTCGCTCCACTTGAGTTCCGTCGTCTATGGGAATCGGCCCAACAATGCCTGCAACCTTAGCAGTCAGAGTAACTGGATAAGACGTAACAATAGCCGGAGCAATCACGAGAAAATTTGTCTTCAACAAAAAATAAGCCACAAATAAAAGGGGGCTTACTACCAAGCTCAAGATCAAATACCAACGAAAGCGATATCCCCCTCTTTTTGCTTGCCCGTAAGCAACCTTTACACCGTCATCCGATTGAGGTTTACTTTTTTTATCCAGATGAAATTTTACTTTCATTGCTAAAACCTTTTGCCTTTTTTCAATACCCACCAAGGAGCCATACTCGACTCTTCGTGACTTCTTCTAAATAATTCATTAATCATGGAGAACGCAGTAATCAACCGCATAAAAAACTGATAAAAAGGATATAGGGGTAGCCATTTAGCCATTCTTAGATCCTCTTTCTCCCTTTCAGAAACTAAACCAATGTAAACAGTAAAAAATAGAATTACGGTCAACAAATACACGCAATAAATTAGAATCATCAATGCAGCAACAAAATCCATTGAGTACACCCAAAATATATAAAACATGAACACTGAAACTAGAATCGGCAGCAATACATTTTGCAAAACACCATAAACAAGAGTGAAGATGAAATTCCCCCAACCCAGTAAACGGGGGGTTAGTCCTTCATTGTGTTTCCTCAAAAACAGAAACAATAAATCTCCGTCCCATCTAAGCCTTTGCTGTACTAATCCTTTTAAGGTATGAGGCACGTCAGTATGACCGACAGCTCTTGGTGTAAAAGCCAATCTATTATTTGGGTAGCGTTTCTTATATTGCTTAAGCCTCATCGTTAAATCGAGATCTTCAGCCGTATGCGTATCCCAACCTCCAACTTGTTTTAATACATTTTTTCTAAATGCACCAAAGGCTCCAGAAATATTATTTAGCACTCCCCAATTTGAGAGCCCTGTTTTTCCTGCTTGCATAGACAACATATATTCTAGAGACTGCATACGAGTAAGTAAGTTGTCCTGCCAATTTCTTACACGCAACGCACCACCTGAAGCAATCACATTCTTGTCAGTAAATTGCTTCATCATTTGCAGTGCCATATCGTTATCAAAAGAAGTATCGCCATCAACATTTATAACAAAATCGCCGGTGGCATTATCTAAACCAGCATTCAACGTTGATACTCTTCCTCCCCTTTGCCATTTGGGTATAACTCGAACATTTCGATTTTTTACAGATTGATGTCTCTGCTCACCTCGAATCGCAGCTTGATAAGTATCTTCATTCTGAGCTGCACCATCAACTACCGCTAACACTTCAATCTTTCCGGGATACAGTTGCTCAACTAGTGTGTCTATCGTAATTTCAATCGCATCCCCTTCGCTATAACAAGTAATGACGAAAGATATGCTCGGGTATTCTGTTATCTCAATATCACTCTCAGAATAAGACCAACGAAATATCCCTGTTAACACGAGTAAAAAAAGTGGCAGTTCAACAATAACCATCATGGGAAACAGCATGAGCCATAACTCTGTATTTTCGAGTAACATTCCCCAAAAATATTGTTGAAGATTGAGGCTATTCGACAGCATAAATTTCGCCGACTTTACTCTCTAACCACGCCCCTACTTCCTCTTTAACCATGGGGTCAGGAAGGCTCCAAGCAAACACATTCAATGTAAAATCATCGTCTTCAATAAGTAGACAAAGGGCTTCTATTTTTTCACGCAGAACATTGATATGTTCCATCTTAGCTTTAGGCATAAATACGAAAAGAACATCACTTTTGTACTGACAACAAATATCTGAGTCTCTAAACAAACCGTTAAGGCGCTCAGTAATTTGCTCGATCAAAGCAAACATTTTCGCATCTCCATTCTTAGATACATATTGAGCTAAATCAGGGAGATGCAGACCTAGGAGAAGATGCTCTTCTTGATGACGGATAGCGATACGATTGACCCAATCAAGGAGGTTCGAAAAATACCCGCTGTCTACTTTGCCGCGTAGTGTCAGCTCTGGAGCAGATAATTTGACGCCGTGACGAAATATATACTCGCCCTGCACACCTAATTTTAATGAATAGATTTTCCTGACAACCAACTGAGAAACATCATTCTTGGCATCACAACTAAAACAAACAGCCAAAGTCTCAGCTTCAGAAAAGGAATGAGAACAAACGTTACATGAATGAGTCTCTAACGGGCGGTCATAATCCACACCGATATGACGAAGTTGAGTTAAACATTTAGGGCATTCCAGTTTATGGTTACGTTTAAATTGTCCTTGTTCGGCTACATGACCACAGGTGAAACAATGTAATGAGACACGCTCGGTAATATCAATGTCTTTACATGAAGGGCACACTTCGATGTAATTCAAATGAGCACTAGCGCAGTCAGAACATACACGGACTCGATTGATCAACTCATCATATTCAAACGTATCACGCTTGGTTTCTGACAAAACAAAACGATATGTAGAACTCAACTCTGGATAATATAAGTCGACTAAAGGGTAAGAATATATCGATTTCAGAGTCAGGGATCGATGAGGGACTAGTCGTCGATCTTGCTCTAACCCTAACCATCCAATTAAAGGGTCTAAAGCCTCCGTCGATTCGGAAACACTGTTCAACGTTCTACTATGTTGGAGCAGCTCTTCCTCGATAGTCTCTTGATTTAAAACTCCATCAGATAAACAAACTGACAATGCGCTAGTTTCAAATACATAAATCTTCCAAGACCAAAACTTTCTGCAACGGTGAAGTTGACTTAATAAATCATCTTGTACACTGGCTTCTGTGTTTAGAAAAACCACACCACCTAACAACTCTGGTAGTTGCTCAATATCACTTACTTGCGCAATATCAAATCGATTTTCCGTATCAACTATTGGGGTCCCAAGACAGTAAATTTTTAATTTATCTCTCATTCATTAACTCCATACTTTTGACACTTCCACCGTCAAATAAACGTAACATTCTGAATATTAATGAATGCTATTGGATTGGTCGGCCTTATACAAATACTAGATATCGATGTAAAAACAGTCCAATTATTAACCAACAATATAAAATACTGATACCATTACATTAACAATACGGAAACATAGATATTAATGATAATTTTAAAATTATAGATAAACAGCACTCCAAAAATTGGATAGCGATACTTTTTTCAGACTAATTACATCAACTTTCGGAGCAATGCCCCTCTCTAACTCATTCAATCTTATAAATTTCTCATATCACTTCTATACTGATTCCAATCTTAATTAATTGTGTTAAAGGCAAAGGATGAGCGTATTAACCGTATTCTTCTGTGGTACAGGCTCAAACTCAGAAGACAACAATCACAAAAACTATGTTTCTGGCGAATTGATTTCGACGTTAGCAAAGAATGCAACGGGCAGAGACATGATTGACTACATTCAAGTGGATGGGGTTGGTAGTGGCAATCAGAACGAATGGTTGAAGCAAGGCAAAGATGACACCTACTCTGCAGTGAGAGGAACACTGCTGGGCAAAGGCATTGATAGCAATATGCGCCATGTTCTGAATATCTTGCGTGGAAACCAACAAGATAAGAATGACTATATGAAGCGAGCGAAAGGACTGCTCAGTGAATCTCGCCCTGCAAAATCGGCTTGGCCTTTTGCAACCAACCAGAAATACCAAGATTGGTTGAAAGATTCACAAGAATTAGCCGCTGACCTAAAACACGGTATGGCAGCGCGCCAACAGAACATCGCGATTGAGCGCCAAAGTAAACCGATTAGCCAAGTGAACATCGTGGGCTGGAGCCGAGGTGGTGTAAGTTGCTTTGAATTGGCGAACCGTATGCTCAAAGATCCCGAACTTAGCCACATCCCAGTTAACATCTTTGCTTGTGATCCAGTACCCGGAGGGATGAACGCATTCAAGGATTACAAATCACTCGGTAAAAACGTTAAACAAATAGTATGTGTTTTCGCGGAAGACGAACGCTCACTCGCTTTTAAAGCAAGAATGCCCCGCTTGTCCCCTTCAACTAAATACTACACAACCTACATGCCTGGTCGACACGGCACTTTGGTAGGTAATGCCAATACCTCTGGCGGAAGCAAAGGTGCAGGATTACTCACTGGCCCCGGCCTTGTCACAAGAGACTTCATGGAGAAGGTCTTAACAGGTTGGGGAACCCAGCTTAAAGCGAGTACAATATTGAACTTCTCCCGACAACGCATCATCGAGTTATACGAGCAGATGCGCAGTCACGAAGAGTACTTCAATAAAATGCACGGCATGACTTACACTGCGAAAAACCGACTGTTATGGACAAGCAAAGATCGAATCGGTCAGCAGAGAGAACGCCGCTACGGTATTCCAATGTATCGTTTTCAGTTTCCCGGCATAACCAACAACTACGGCGATGCGATTAATCGTCACCACTGTGATGTATTAGCGACTAATGCTTTCGCAGCACACGGTACTTCGGCGGCACTACCAAACCCAGTCTGATACGTATGGTTTGTTAAACTCATTTCAGGTCGGGACAACCCAAACAAAAAAAGAGCTCAACTAAGTGAGCTCTTTTTTATTATCTGTATCTTGTTATCAATCGGGTTATCGAGGAATCAGACCTGATTAACCAAAGATGAAGCTGTATAGGAAGCCTGCACCCATCGCCATGCTTAGGATAACGAATAGGAATGCTGCAATCATTTGGTTTTTGAAGATTGATTTAAGCAGGATAACTTCAGTCAAACTTGCACCCGCACTACCAATGATCAATGCCATTACCGAACCTAACGCCATACCTTTCTGAACTAGAGCAGCACTTAGTGGGATGACCGCTTCAGCACGAATGTACAGTGGAATACCAATCACAGCCGCTACGGGAATCGCGTACCACATACCTTCACCAGCGTACTCTGCAATTAGGTCTGTAGGAATGAAGCCATAGATGAATGAACCAATCGCGATACCCATCATTAGGTAAGGGAAAACTTGTTTGAAGTCTTTCCAAGTTGAGAACCAAATTCTCATCCAACGGCTAGGCTCTTTCTTCTCTACGATTTCAGCAGTTGCGCTTCCACCCGCTGAGCAGCATGAAACAGTAACTTGTGGCTCTTCTTTTTTAGAATCGCAGCAAGATGTCTCTTTCGCCATTACCGGTGCAGGCTCACCACATGCACTTGTGCCACATGAAGATTCAGCTTTTACTGGTGCTGCTTTCTTAGGAGCAGAGTCACCGCAGCTAGTACCACAGCTTGAAGAAGAACCTGTTGATTCATACGCTTCTGCTTTTACGTAACGCTCAAAACCTAGTTTTTCTAGTGCGTAACCTGCCACTACCGATACCGTCATTGCTACTAGGAAGTAGAACACCGCCACTTGCCAGCCGAACGTAATCACGAACAAACCAATGATCACAGGGTTCAATAGTGGGCTACCGAATAGGAACACCATCATTGGACCGAAACCCGCTCGAGCACGCAGCAATCCTTTTAAGAAAGGAATGGTCGAACATGAACAGAAAGGTGTAATCGCACCCAGTAGCGCTGCAACCACATAACCCTTACCGTTACGCGAGCTCAGAATAGATTGAATCTTCTCTGGTGTAAGAAACTCTTGGAGAATCCCAACAATGTAGCTGATCGCCAAGAAAAGGATGATTAGCTCTACTGCTAAGAAAGCGAACATATCAAGTGCGTCTTTTAGCATTGTTAACATTTCATTGCTCATAATTAACTCCAAACTGGATTGAAGGCCGGACTCTATGAGGAAAGTAACCAACCCTTAATTTCGAATATTCTCGAATTATAGAAATATTTAGTAACAGATCAAGCTTTATTTCGATAAAAATCGAATTGAATTTCAAAAGAACGGATTTTCAATGACTTACATAATCACGCTTTTTACATTTGTATTTGGGATACATTTCGACTATTATCGAAATTAAATCTTGAGGAGTTAATATGAACTTAGAAGTCGTTGCGAAAGCACTTAAAGAGTTGGGGCACCCTATCCGCCTAACTATCTATAAGAGTGTCGTTAAAGCTGGCTACCAAGGCATTGCAGTTGGCGGCCTACAAGAAGAACTCGGTATCCCCGGTTCTACCTTGTCTCACCACATTTCAAGCCTAGCGTCGGCAGGCCTAATCAGCCAAAGACGTGAGGGAAGAACCTTATTCTGCGTGGCAGAGTATGAATGCCTAGAAGGCGTAATTGATTTCTTACAAGACGAGTGTTGCGTGAATGAACAGTGCAACTGATGCACCTTTGAACGGGGCACCTTTGAATAGGGCTTCTTTGGACTTAGAACAGGTTTGGGCCGAGTATCAACAAGCGTTGAAGTCGTTTCTGCACTCTAAGGTCAACAATGCAGCCGATGTAGAAGACTTGCTTCAAGAGATCTTGATTAAGACATACCAGAACTTACACAAAGTCCAAGATGCAAGCAGTGTGAAATCGTGGCTATTTCAATTAGCGAGTCACACGATCATCGACTTCTACCGTAAACATGCTCGCCAACAGCGTGACAGCCAAATTGATGCTGAAGATCTCTGGTTTGCCGATTTAGACCATGACTCTGAGTTTAAACAAAAGCTGTCGTTGTGTATTGAGCCGTTTATTCAAGCATTACCAGAACAAAGTTCATCGCTACTGCTTGCTGTTGATATCAAAGGCCAGAGCCAGAAAGAGATCGCAGAAGCACAAAACATAAGCTATTCAACGGTGAAGTCTCGCGTTCAGAAAAGTCGTGGCGATCTTAAGAACCTATTCGAACAGTGCTGCAATTTGTCACTGGATAAGCAAGGCAATGTGATTGATTGTGAGCTCAAGTCGGACGCCGATTGCGGTAAGTGCCAATAGAAGTACTGATAGGAACTAGCTCAAACCCATTATTTGAATAGAACAAAGCCAGCAATTGATGCTGGCTTTGTTCTATTCATAATCTGTAAGTCACTTTGCTTAAGCTAGCCTAGTGTTTGAGCGAAACTAGTGCTTATGTGAACTTAGCTACGCGGCTTCCGCTTTGACGACCGGTTGATAGCGCCCCGGTTTATGGTTCATCGCCAAAATCAAGTTGGTGACTATCGCACCCAGTACAGACAACAGAACCAATGACACATCAACGATAAACAGTGACAGCACAACAATCGTACAGTCTAGTGCCATCTGAACCTTACCCGCTCGAATTCCAAAACGTTCTTGTAAGAACAACGCCAGAATATTGAAGCCACCCAAGCTCATCTTGTGACGGAAGATCACCAACATGCCCGTACCAATTAATCCGCCGCCAAGTAATGCTGCATACAATGCATGGATTTCGGCAATCTGAATCACGTGATACAAATGATCCACAGCGAACGAAACAATCGAAACGGCAATAAAGGTATTGATAGTGAAGCGCCACCCCATACGAGCGACCGACAAAATATAGAAAGGTAAGTTAAGTGCGAAGAACACTTGGCCAAAGCTCAAGTCTGTCACTTTGGTAATGAAGATAGCTAGACCAGCCGTGCCTCCGGTAAGCAGACCGACCTGATTGAAAAAGATAACGCCGAGTGATACCAATGCGCTACCTAAGATCAGCGCCAGTAAGTTTTCGCGAAGGTTATGGTCTTTATCCATGTGAATGACTCTCCCTGAATCTTTTAACATCGCGTTTCAGTCAGTTGAAACGATTTACGCCCAAATTTACGATGTTTGACAGATAAGTCGAGTGAACAGCCGATCTTGTGAGGTGATTAGTTTGTATATTAGTTTTTACAGTTTTGTGAAATATCTCAATAAAGCAACCAGTTACGAACATGAAATCAAGTATCTATTCTGAATTACACGCTTCTACCGTTGAATCAGTGAGCTTAGCGTTTTCCTATTTATTGGTCATGTTTCATCCCAATTCCAGCGACGCATAGATCTATGCATAAAACGCATAGACTAAATCACAAATGGTCATTTGATACATATCTCACTCGTCATTATGATGCGCGACTTCTTACAACATAGAGCGCATGTAAACACCTAATGTTTTCACAATCTCTTTTTGCCCAACTGGCAAGAATGACGTTATTCCTCGTCATTAGTTTGGTTATTGTGCATCACAGTCAGCCATTGATTGATCTTCTGGCTCAGCATGCCGTAAGCAGTGGGTGCCACCAGCAGTCAGGCCATGATCATTCTGGGCACGAACACCACCACGAAATGACTGACCAACACATGTCTGCGCAAGAGCACTCACATCATCACCATTAATTTAAGAGTATTAGAATGAGCATTTTCCGTTTTCCTTTACTGGTATGGCTTGGGATCGGCACACTTATTATCAGTCTAGGGATCAGACAATCATTCGGCATTTTCATGATGCCAATTTCAGAGCATTTCGGCACGGGTCGAGAGTTTTTCAGCTTCGCTATTGCTCTACAAAACCTATTGTTCGGTGTGTTCCAACCTTTTGTGGGCATGGCTGCTGACAAATGGGGAGCAAGACGCATCATTATTGCTGGCGCATGTGCTTACGGTTTGGGTTTACTTCTTACCTCAATTTCTACCGAATCAAGCATGCTTTACGTTTCATTGGGCGCACTGGTTGGCCTTGGATTAAGTGCTACGAGCTATGTGATCGTGTTGGGTGCTGTCGCGAAAGTAGTACCCGCAGAACACGCAGCTAAAGCATTCGGTTTAACCACGGCTGCCGGTTCATTTGGTATGTTCGCGGTGATTCCGGGCGCGCAATACATGTTGAACGAATTCGATTGGCAAAGTGCGATGCAAGTGTTTGGAGTATTGTGTTGTTTGATGATCTCTTTTGCACTGTTCATGCGTGCGCCCAAAGCTGCATCAAACAAACAGGCTCAAGCAGAAGACAATCAAACATTGAAAGAAGCGTTGTCTGAAGCGTTCTCTAACAAAAGTTACTGGTTGATTCACGCTGGCTTCTTTGTGTGTGGTTTCCACGTGATGTTTATTGCGACACACTTGCCAAGTTACTTAGCAGACAAGAATTTACCTGCGAGCAGCGCAGCGATGGCACTGGCTTATGTCGGTATCTTTAACATCTTCGGATCTTACTTCTGGGGTGTAATGGGCGATAAGTTTAGTAAGCGTCATGTAATGTCGGCACTGTATTTAGTGCGTACTGTGGTTATTGGTGCGTTTGTGACTCTGCCAGTAACGGAATCAACCGCAGCTATCTTCGGCGGGGCAATTGGATTCTGTTGGTTAGGTACAGTACCGCTAACTTCTGGCTTAGTTCGTCAGATCTTCGGTGCACGTTACCTATCGACTTTGTACGGTTTGGTATTTTTTACTCACCAAGTAGGAAGTTTCTTAGGCGCTTGGGTTGGTGGTCGTATTTACGATTACTACGGATCTTACGAGCCAATTTGGTGGTCAACGGTGGTATTGGCATTTGCAGCAGCGCTTATCCATTTACCAATCAATGACAAGCCGATTGAGCGCATCAAATTGGCAATGGCTTAACATTTAACACTGACTCCCCCAGCAGCGAAAATTGATAAGCAATCCAATAAGAGAGTGGACATTGAAAGGAGAACATCCTGAGATATCCGCTCTCTTTTTACTAGTCGCTATAATCGAAATAATAACTAGCGAAACTTGCATAAACCTCACTGAATAATAAGACTATTTCCATCGTTTTACTTTATAGTATTCGTTCGCTCCTTTAAAACTAATCCGCAGGCTTATGGAATACCTAGATCAGACCGCCCTTATCGCGATGGCACTCATTTTTGTCGGCTCATTTGTGCAAACAGCTATCGGCTTTGGTTTGGCTATTGTGGCTGCCCCGCTGCTGTTTTTAGTCTCGCCAGAGTATGTACCCGCACCTATCTGTCTTGTTGGCCTGTTCATTTCTATATTCAATGCCTTTAAACACCGAGCAAACATTTCTATCGGCGGATTAAAAATCGCACTACTTGGCCGTATTCCAGGTTCGATTGCAGGTGGTGCTTTGTTAGTGATGGTTTCAACGAGCGTGCTATCACTTTGGTTAGGCTTGCTGGTAGTATTTGCGGTGATTGTCAGCTTGCTGCCGTTTAGGTTAGAGCCGACACCGACCAAGATGGGCATTGCTGGATTCTTCTCAGGATTCTTTGGCACCAGTTCAGGTATTGGTGGTCCACCAATGGCGTTGCTACTTCAACACCAAGATGCCAATCAACTTCGTGGTAACCTTTCTGCGTTTTTCGTGTTTAGTTCTATCATTTCATTATTGGTACAGATCCCAATTGGCTTCTTCACGATGCACCATTTGATCATCACAATCCCGTTGCTTCCTGCGGCTTGGTTGGGTTACAAAGTGGCGTTAATGACCACACAAAGCATTCCTAAAGAGAAGATACGTATCGGTTCTTTATTGTTATGTTCTATCAGTGGCTTTACGGCTATCTGGCAGGGCTTAGCTGGCTAGTTCATAACGGAAATGTTAATAAAGAAATAAGCACAAATCCAACACTAACCTATTGAAAGGACGCTCTATGACATACGACGAGTTCAATGCATTCTGCGAGTCACAACCTGCCACCAGCTATGTGATGCAGTGGAATAGCTCCCACGTATGGAAAGTGGGAGGGAAGGTGTTTGCGATTGGTGGTTGGGGGCCGAACGACGAGCCCGCGTTTATCTTCAAAGCGTCCGATCAGAATTTCGACTTTCTGAAAGAGGAGCCCGGATATAAACCTGCTCCCTACTTTGCTTCGCGTGGTATGAAGTGGATTCAGCTTTTTGAAAGCACACCAGAAAGGGATGAGGAGCTGAGATACTACCTCACAGAATCACACCGAATTGTGTCTTTGGGGCTAACCAAAAAGAAACAAGCAGAACTCGGTCTCAATCAATAAAGAGACGGTCTGCTTGTAATAGGTTATCCAATACTATGTTAGCGCTTTAAAAATCAGGCAGCCCCTAGGAATTTAAGCGGATCTTAAACGCTTAGGTCGCTCTCAAGAACTTAGGCAGTAAAGGTTCTATTTTTTGTGTTGGAACCACTGGCACCAATAGATAGATAAGACCGGCAAAGGCGATAGACGCCGCCAAGTCTTCAGGTCGATGCATACCAAGCCAAACACGACTATAAGCAACGCCACCAGCCCAAACCAGTAAGCCGCCCACTAAGTAAAAACGTTTCGCTTCTAGGAACAAACCACCAAAGAACGCCAGACACACGCCAACAAAAATCATGTGTCCAGATGGGAAAGAATAGTCCGTCTCACCCAACCAATGGCGCGTTCGCCACTCACTCACCTTATCTTGCACAGATGCAATTGCTGCGTTCTTTTCTACCAGTGGCAGTTCATAAAACACTTCTGGCATTTCAACGACTTCTTGCGTTACCAAATACTCAGAATAAGGACGAGGACTTTCTGTTGAATGCTTTAAGAAGGTTTTCGCTGCAAAGCTAAGCACCAACAACAAGCCGAGCTGCAGACAAAGGCTGACCAGCTTAGCTTTGGAAAATTTCATCATGAGCAAAACTAAAGACAAAACAGCTAGCGTTACCAAGAAACCTTGATTACCTGCTGAGTAAGTCACGAACGTCATAAAGGCGCCATAGAAAGGCAAAACCGCACTTCCCAGGTCGAAGTCGGATCCAAAGATCAAAAATGGTACGAGGGAATACAAGCTTAGAACAAGCAGTAGTAAGCCTTTGGATTTGTTAGAGAACAGAGAAGTCATGGCTAAAATCTTTTAGATGAAGTGGTCGGATGCTATCGCAGCTTAGCATCGCCAATATCAATTTTATGTCAAAACGGTCAGTCAGCCGTCATGGTGTAACAATATTCGATTAACGCGGGGCTTGAGTATTGATTCGGTGAACCCACACTTCACCACCAATAATCTTTACCATCCACCTATACGCATACCAACAGTCAAATTAACTAAAGACTGGCTGTACCTTACTAAACGCAACGGCATTGTGTTCTGCTGATAAAGTGAACACTCACCGGATTATCAGACCAGAATCTGAAAAACTTTGCTGTCAGTCCTTTAAATCCACTATTGAAAGGATTACCATCTGGTCTGCTTTCAAAGCAAAACAGATTATTAATTTTTATTCTCAGGGCGGGGCGAAATTCCCCACCGGCGGTATGTCCTTAGCAAAATCTAAAGATAAGCCCGCGAGCGCTCGATTCGTCGAGGTCAGCAGATCTGGTGAGATGCCAGAGCCGACGGTCATAGTCCGGATGAGAGAGAATGAAAACACACTCGTTTAAGTTGGAAAGGCGTACCTATTTATTGGGTTCATGCCTCCAACTTAGGCGGGTGCATTTCGTTTTGGATAAAACCATAATGAGCTAAGGCCAACTTGTAATGAGTCGGCTTTGTTGTGCTCGGTTGAGATCCCTCATACAGCCCTGATTCTGGTGATATTTTAGGAGTTTAACCATGAATCAGTCTTCACTACTTGCCGAATTTGGCGAACCAATCACTCGCGTTGAAAACGCACTGCAAGCTCTACGCGAAGGTCGTGGCGTACTTTTACTTGACGATGAAGATCGCGAGAACGAAGGCGACATCATCTACTCAGTAGAACACCTAACCAATGCTCAAATGGCGTTAATGATCCGCGAATGCAGCGGCATCGTGTGCCTGTGTCTAACTGACGAGCAAGCAAACCAACTTGAACTTCCACCTATGGTTGTTGATAACAACAGCGCAAACCAAACTGCGTTTACCGTAACTATCGAAGCAAAAGTTGGCGTAACAACAGGTGTTTCTGCCGCTGACCGTGTAACAACGATCAAGACAGCTGCAAACCCAACAGCTAAGCCTACTGACCTTGCTCGTCCTGGCCACGTATTTCCACTGCGCGCTCGTAAAGGTGGCGTACTTGCTCGCCGCGGCCACACAGAAGGTACTGTTGATTTGATGCAAATGGCTGGTCTTCAATCGGCAGGCGTACTGTGTGAAGTCACCAACCCAGACGGCACAATGGCAAAAGCGCCAGAGATCGTTGCTTTCGGTAAACTGCACAACATGCCAGTACTGACCATTGAAGATATGGTGATGTACCGCACTGAGTTCGACCTTAAGCTTGCATAACGTTTAGCCCTCAATGCTAAACACTTAGCATTTAAGCTAACTATACTGCGAAATGAACACTGAAGGCCTCACTCTTACTGCTTTTTAAGTTAAAGCATATAAGGGGTGAGGCCTTTTTGATTTCCACAAATTAAAGCGATCCAGAGATAGATCTCCAAAATGTCCCTGCTTATCGAAACCTCCCCAACCTATCGTAGAAAAGCGTAACCTCTCAAAAAATCCTGCAAAATATGAGAAACATTCACTCGAATGGTGAAGTCATGCACCATGATTGATCATCCATAATTAGAGTAAAAACATAACTCATTGAAATATAACACTTATTTATTTTGGCACGGTGTCTGCACTACCACTAAGTAGGTATACAAATATTAGGAGTTGAATATGTTTGTAGTTATTTCCGTGGGGTTATCCCTATTAGTACTTGCAGCCCTGTTTCATTTCTCAAGGAAGAGACAAACAGCGCTATCACACAGGTTTGAAACCTTAGTTCTGCTTAGAGAGTTATTGTTGTTATCACGTAAACACCGTGCGGCAACGCATTACGCTCTAGCTTATAAATTGTCTAGCGACTCGATTCGCAAAGTGAACGAGATTTACGACAACATACTTGAGGTGTCTGAGCTGCTTCAATCCCATGTGTCGTTTGATAGCCGCCCTATGTATCGCATCTATCACCTCAAGCTCATCGCCATGCACAGCGACTGGCAAAACCGTAGCTTGGTGCGTAACCAATCGATTCATGGCAAAACGATTCGTCACAGCATGTTCTTAATGGATGAAGTGATGATCATCTGGCTGATTCAGTCTGAACGTGAAGACATGAGCCGTGAGTACCACATGAATTGGCAACAGATCTTAGATTGTATGGAGATCCTGACCAAGCTCAGAATGTGTATCCCAGATATGGAGAAGCCTGAGGAGTATTTAAGATTCAAATTCTACGCGTCTCAGACACACAGAAAACTCAACCAATTATCGATTATCTGCCCGATTAGCAGTGGGTCACCGGTTTGTACACGAGCGATGCATGCACTTACAGAGATTGCATCAAGTAACGAAGCGACCCAACCGGCAGATAGCATGTACGAATTAACCAGTGATATCTCTAGCGTCGTGTCGCAAGTCTACGACCAAGTATTATCCGACATTACGAGAAGCTTGTATCAGCCTTTACCAAACATCAACGAAAAGGTGATAAATACTCGATTATCCGTACATCATTACATGTAAAGACTTCGTGAGAGGAGAGCGTGCTGGAACTCTGAATTATTGAGTTCAAATCCGATATCACCATTGATATCGGATTTTTGTATTTATGAGTTTTAAAAATTCTATCGCTATGTATCATTGCCTATGAAGTTTCAAACATCCCCAGACTTGATATCGCTAGACCAAACCTCCGCAGCAAAATCTATGAACTGACGCACAACAGGCAACTGATAACTGCGAGACAAGTACACCGCCCAAAGTACACTACTCGGTGAAACAAAATCATCCAAAATTCGTTTCAATTTGCCATCCGCAATCAGTGGATTGGCTAAATCGCAGGGCAATCGAACAACCCCTTTACCATGCTGTGCAGCGCGGGTTAATACCCCAACATCGTTGGCTTTGATAGTCCCCGATACCTCAACAGAATAGTGCTGATTATCCTTAACGAAATCCCACTTAGAGACACTCAAATGGCGAAAGCAATTGTGCTGTCGAAGCTCGTCGACCGTTTTAGGTTCACCATGTTTGTCCAAGTAGGCTTGCGAGGCACACACCACTGAATCAATTTCCATTAGCTTTCGAGCAATCAAGCTATCGTCAGGTTGGTCAGTATAGCGAAGGGCAATATCGATTCTTTCATCCACCAGCTGCGCAAAACGATCCGATGCAAACAACTCGACCGTGATATTAGGGTGGCGCTCAGTGAACTGTTCAACCACATCCAACAGCATGTTTTGAGTTAAACCAATGGGTGCAGCAATTCGAATGGTTCCAGAAAGATCCTCGGTTTGATTAAGTGAAGTGACTTCTAGCTCTGCGGTTTCATGGAGAATTTTCTCACAGCGTTGCAGAGCAATTTCCCCTGCCGCGGTCAAACTCACCTTACGAGTGGTTCTGTGCAACAGCCTTTGTTTTAGCCACCCTTCTATTTCTTGAACATGACGTGACACCTGCAATCGGCTCATGTCCAAATGCTCAGCCGCTTGAGTGAAGCTGGCACAATTTGCCACTTCGACAAAGCTACGCATTGCCGTCAACCTATCCATCACACTCTCCTTGAACTGTTTAGCTGCTAACCTAACCTTATTAGATCACTATATGGATACAATCTACATCATTTTGCGATATTTATCGCAACCTAGTGAGCTATTAGACTGCAATGGCTGTCGAGAAACAGACTCAATAAATTAGATAATTGGAGATACATTATGAAAATTGCAGTATTAGGCGCATCAGGTTGGATTGGTAGTCACATCGCTCAAGAAGCTCAAGCTCGCGGACACGACGTGGTTGCTGTTGTAAGAGATGCAAGCCGTGTAGAAATGAACAATGTTGAGGTTCGTTCATTTGATTTACAAGATGAAGCAGCAAGCCTTGCAACCGCACTATCCGGCGTTGATGCAGTAATCACTTCGATTGGCGGACGTGCTTTGGGTAATCACGACATCGTAAAAAGCACAGCAACTAAGCTGCTTGAGACACTGCCAAGCATTGGTATCGAGCGCCTACTTTGGGTTGGCGGTGCAGGTTCATTAGAAGTGGCGCCAAACGTACCGTTAGTGACCGTTCCTGACTTCCCAGCAGATTACAAAAACGAAGCACTAGCACAGGGTGAAGCGCTTGAAGTGTTCAAACAATCTAATGACAAGGTTAACTGGACATTCGTTAGCCCTGCTGCGGAAATCTTCCCGGGCGAGAAACTATCGACCTACCGCACAGGTGGTGATCAACTGCTCACTGACGAAGATGGCAACAGCAAAATATCCGTCAGCGATTACGCTATCGCGATGATTGATGAACTCGAAGCCGGTAAGTTCCCGCGCCAACGCATTGGTGTCGCTTACTAATGCTCAGATGTGTATTAAGTAAGCTCAATAAGAACTAAAAAATAAAAAGCCGCTGACTTTTAGTAAGCGGCTTTCTGTTATGTTCAGCGAGATAATCATCATATTAGTGGCAAGTGACCCGTTTTCACGAGGATAACGGTCTCTTCTTCCACAAACGGGAAATGCTCACTCATGTGAGGGCTGCGCATCCATGTGTGTTTAGGGTACACACCATGTTCATCTTTGAAAGTGCCCGACAACACAAAGATCTCTTCACCGCCAAAGTGACGGTGTGGCTGAAAACGCTCGCCAACAGGCCACTTCACTAATGCGACATGTTCATGCTCAAACTCATGCAGTGGCATCACCTGTAACCCGCCAATACCAGGTAACCATTCCGTTTCTCTCGTATTAATACGGACTTGAGTTAAGTCTCTCGCATCAAACTGGTTTAGCTTAACTAAGATCGTGCAACCATCTCGACTAGATGGAGAGTGCGCACTGCCAGGTGGGTTTCGAATATAGGTGCCTGCAGGAAAATCGCCGGTTTCATCTGAGAACACACCGTCTAATACGAAGATCTCTTCTCCTTGGGGGTGTGGGTGTTCGGAGAATGAAGATTGAGGATCGTATTTCACCACGCTAGTCGTGTGACCCGACTCTCTCTCTTCTCTTTCTAGAGGCTTACGCCATACCCCTTTGGCAGGGCTCGCTACCCAATCTAATGGTTCGGTTTTTATAACCAGTCTCTTTGAAAAGTCCATGTTGAACATAGTGGCGACCTTACTCTTGTTATCGTTTTAGTTATTATTGTCTTTCTAGTTTCTATTCTACGCGAATACTCATCAAGGAGGCCATCTCGTTGCTATTTACCTACGCGACAGCCACCTCAAGAGAATTCTGATTAATTGCGGCCAGCAATCACACCGCCATCAACATCCCAGATTGCACCCGTTACCCAATCAGCACTGTCTGACAGTAAGAAAGAGATGCTATTGGCGATATCTTTCGGTAAACCGACTCGACCAATCGGGTGGAACGCATTGAAACCCTCTAGCGCTTGATCCACTTCTTCCGGTTTAATGAAAGATTCGTAAATCGGCGTTTTAACCACAGCCGGAGACACCGCATTTACACGAATGTTATGTTCAGCCAGTTCCATTGCCATGTGCTGTGTTAATGCGTGCAAGCCAGCTTTAGCCATTGAATAGGCAGAAGATGGCGTCGCTTTGATTGCTTGCTTACCCCACATAGAACCAACGTTAACCACACTGCCGCCGCCATTCTTGATCATCAATTTGCTTATCGCTTGAGTGATGAAGAAGGTTGCTTTATTAAGCTGCATGTATTGCTCGTAATCAGATTCTTGGTGCTCAATAAACGCTTTAGGGTTGAAGTAGCCCGCCGCATTAACAAGGTAACCCATACCCTCTTCAAGCGACTCTAGATGCGCAATGAGATTAGCTACACTCGCATCATCATAGAGGTTAGCTTGCCAGCCTGAAGCGTGACCTAATGATTGAAGTTCTGACACCGCTTTATCTAACTTAGCTGGGTTATTGCCGACAACCAACACATGGATGTTTTGAGCGACTAACTGCTTCGCTGTTTCAAAGCCCATGCCGCTTGTGCCACCGATTACTACTGCAATACCATTTTTAGTGAAGTTCATTTTGTTATCTCCTAAGTCATGTGAACGTGGTAATCTTAGGCTTTGAACTAACACTATGAATAGTAAGTACAAATCGGTTAGGTAGGTACTTATTGGTACATCTTTATGAAAAATCAGGAAAACTTTTTTTCAAGAAAATCAGCACCAGAGCGTTCCGCTCGTATGGTGGAAACCATCTACGGCTGTAAATGGTCGCTAACGGTTTACCAATTATTGGCAAATGGCATTAATCGCCCCGGTGAGATGGTGCGCTCGGTCGAAGGGTTATCGACCAAGGTACTGAATGAATGTTTGAAGCGAAATGTTGAGTTCGGGATTTTAGACAAGCAAATGTTCAACGAACTGCCACCAAGAGTTGAGTATCAGGTAACGCCTTTTGGTGAGAAGTTTTTACTGATTCTGGATCAACTGGAAAGCCTGCAAAACGAAATCGACGAAATGTAAGTCTAAGCCAATCCAACTATTGTCAAAAAACGGAAGACAAAAAAAGGAAGACGGAAGACAGCAAACATACTTAGCTCACTGGCATTTGTTCAAAGCGACTTTTCACGAAATCAATGAAGGTTCTAATACGGCTTGGTTGATAGCGGTCTCGGTGGTAGATCGCTGAAAAGTCCACTTTAGGCACCACCCAGTCATTAAACACTTGCACTAATTGCCCATCATTGAGTTCTTGCAAGCAATAGATGGTTGGCACACGAATAATCCCGTTACCCGACTTCGCACCTTGTACTAGCACTCGACCATTTTTGCATTGCAACCTTCCAGTCACATGTACATCGAGCGTTTTCTTGGTGTCATCGAGCGCTTGAAAACTCCATTTACGCACCGAACCGGTTAAGCAGTCATGATGGATCAACTCTTTAGGGTGATTAGGCTTTCCTTTGCGAGCAAAATACTCAGGGCTCGCGAGTGTTCCCATCTCTATGTCCAATAGCTTCCTTGCAATAAAGCCCGCGTCTTCAAGGCTTCCCATACGAAATGCAATATCGAAAGCGTCTTCAATCAAGTCGACTCGGTTACTACTGAAATCCAGACTTATACTGATATCGGGATAGAGCTGCATAAACTCATTCACTAGATCCGCAATGATCACTTCCCCCAAATAACCACCGACACAGTTGACTTTGATGTCACCGCGTACTTCTTCGACATCGTCGACGGCAGCAATCAAGGCTTGGTCGATGTTATCTAAGGCTTGTTCGCATCTCGCGTACAGATCTTGCCCTGCGTGAGTCAGCCTTAAGGTTCGAGTAGTGCGAATAAACAATGTCACACCCATCTGCTTTTCTAAGCTACTCACCTGGCGTGATACGTGGGAACGCGAGACATCGAGCTCCTCAGCGGCTTTAGTAAAGTTGCCTAATCGAGCAATAAGCACAAAGGAACGAATATCAGACAGGTTAATTTGATTGAGCATGGTCGCCAGCTTAGTTGTGAGATTTTAAGATGATGAAGTAATAAAATGTACACACTCATTGTCGCACTACAGCAACAGTGTTTCAAGTAAAGCGCTATATATCAACAATGCTATTTTCCTTAATATACCTCCATCGCAACGAAGCAAGGCAACAAGCACTTGATTCGAATGCACTTAAACAATACGTCGTAACCACCCGACGCAATAAAAGTACAGAGGAAATAAAATGAAAAAACTAATCGTAATTACAGGTGCAAGCTCTGGTATTGGTGAAGCAATCGCTCGTCGTCTAAGCGATGAAGGCCACCCTCTGCTACTTCTAGCTCGTCGTGTTGACCGCCTTGAAGCGCTGAACCTACCAAACTCTCTATCTGTGAAAGTAGACGTAACAGACAAAGCGTCTTTTGATGCAGCTATCGTACAAGGTGAAGAGAAATTTGGCCCTGTAGACGCGCTTATCAACAACGCTGGTGCAATGCTTCTTGGTCAAATCGATACGCAAGACGCTCAAGAGTGGAAGACAATGTTCGATGTGAACGTAATTGGTCTTCTAAACGGCATGCAGTCTGTACTTGCGCCGATGATGGAACGCAACACAGGTACTATCATTAACATCAGCTCAATTGCGGGTAAGAAAACATTCCCGAGCCACGCGGCTTACTGTGGTACTAAGTTCGCGGTACACGCTATCTCTGAGAACGTTCGTGAAGAAGTAGCAGCTTCAAATGTTCGTGTTACTACTATCGCACCGGGTGCCGTAGAGACTGAACTTCTGTCTCACACAACATCTCAAGAGATCAAAGACGGTTACGATTCTTGGAAAGAAGACATGGGCGGTGTATTGGCAGCTGACGATATTGCACGCGCCGTATCATTCGCTTACCAACAACCACAAAACGTTTGTATCCGTGAGATTGCTCTAGCACCAACTAAGCAACAACCATAGAAGCTAATTATCACGCATACCTTTGTGATGCATAAATAGAAAACGCCACTACTTATTCAGTAGTGGCGCTTTTTTTGGGTTAAATCTAGTAACAATAAGCGTGATTAAAATTCAACGCGGTAAACTGATGTGCTACCACTCACTTCGTTACCAACCGCGATAAAGTGGTTACCAGAGCGAGTGAAATACTTGATAGATTCTGGACCTAGGTCACCCGCTTTCGAGTTGTAAGTATCGTTGTCGCAATCACCGTCTTCATCAACTTTGGTACACACAGGTTGTTTAAAGTCTCGGTTGTTCAAGTAACTGATGAAACTTGCGTTTCTAGGCTGTGTTACGTCGTAAACCATGATGCCACCTTGGCGTTCAAGACCAATAAAGGCATAGTGCTTACCGTTAATCTCAGCGACTTCGATAGCTTCAGGCTCTACGCCTTTGTCATCGCTACGATCATCACCGCTTTGGTTGTTATCGTTGGTGCTGTTGAAGTTTGCAGGATCTTGCTCCAGAACGATTCGAGCGAAATCATCACCGCTATCAAACACGAGCTCGCCTGATTCATCCCAGATGGAGAAAGAACGGCTACCGAATGCTTGAACCTTTTGGTCGGCAGCAAGTGTCCCTTGTGGCTTAATCACCTTAAGGCGAGCCAATTGATTATTGTCTTTGAGTGCGCCTGCCAATGGGTGGTTAGCATCAACGTCTAACTTCTTGCCACGCACTTCATCGACATAAGCGATACAAAAGTCTTTTTCTGTTGTGTAGTTTTCGGTGCCTTTATAGTCATCACCATCCCACTCAAAACCTTTCTCGTCACACATTTCTTGCGTGGTCTTGATACCATATTCACGACCATCACCTTCGTTCGCAGTCACGATGTAGGTGTAGCCCTCAACACTGTAACTGGTAATGCTATCTGGCATATAAAGGCCTTCTAACATTGCATAGCTTTGTAGATTGCCGATGTTTTTGTCTTTATTTGACGCATCTAGCTTAGCATTATCCCAAGGTTTTCCGCCTAGTCCCAGAATCGCATCGACTTGTGCACTCGCCACGTCAATCGCTGCTAATGCATTGTTCTCTTGAAGGGCTACGTAGAGTTTTCCGTTATCAGCAAACGTTAGATATTCAGGTTCTAGATCTTGAGCAACCGTTGCATTCGGCGCCGAGATTCGAACCTTGTCAGTTAGCTCTGCATGGCGAGACTGCCCTTGATTGAATGCCTTAAAATCAATTTGAGTCACTTTCGCTTGCAGAGGACCGTTGGCTAGATCAACCAGTGTGACTGAGCCTTCAGGGTCAATGCTGTAATCCGCATTCGGCTCACCTTCATTTGCAGAGGCAATATGGCGACCATCTTTCGAGAAGCTCACCATGTCCGGTAATGCACCAGCCGTATAAGTAGTGATCAGCTCTAACGTGTCTGAGCGATAAAGCGCAATGATGCCGTCTTGTTGTTTGTCGGCGTTCTCAATCGCGACCGCAACTAGGCCTTGATGAGTAGACACACTGTTTGCTGCACCGATATCAATACCAGAAGCTGCGGCTGCTGATTGAAGATCGATAGATCCTTCAGATGTTGGCCCGCTGTCAGCGTCCATCGACAACACATCGACTTTCTGCGCTTGAGCGTTAACCACATAAAGCTTATCGGTACATGAATCGTAGCTGACGATTTCGGCTGCAGAAGTATCAAACGGGGCGTCAGCAATAGCACGACCAACCAGACTAATCCCAGTAACAGTGGCATCTGTCTTGTTCGGATGTTGGATGGATTGGCATTGAAGGCTAAAAGCATCAAGTGATGTTTGAGATGATCCTGCAGTCGTTGAAGTTGACTGAGAGCATCCAGCCAGAGCAGAACTTACCGCGATAGGCAGTAATAGAGTCAGCTTATTAAATTTACGATTCATATATCCTCCATAATTAGAACCGCGATCATAGAGGGCTGTTATGACAGTTATCTTTCTCTTTTATTAACAATAAATGACGACAATCAGTTTGCTTTACCCATAACAACAGTAAGTTAGATTAAGTAATTCATTAACAAGCAAGCAAAAAAAAGCGCCCAAGCTGGCTGGTGCTTGAGCGCCTTTAGTAAACTGAATAGGTGGCTTAGAAGTTGTAACCACCACCAATCATGAATACCCATGGGTCGATATCAACGTCTGTTGAGTACTGTTTTCCACCCGCTTTGTATTTCGCTGTAGTGCCAATGTCTGCATACCAAACTGACGCATTCAAGAACCAATCTTCATTGATCATGTAATCCATACCAATGTTTGCCGCAAGTCCCCAAGAATCATCAAGAGACAAGTCACTCAAGCCTGCATCTTTACCAGTGCCATTAAGTTCTTCATCAAAGAAGACAGTATAGTTAATGCCTGCACCCACGTAAGGGCGGAAGTCGCTGTTCGCTTGGCCAAAGTAGTACTGAACCATAAACGTTGGTGGTAGGTGTTTAGTGTCAGCCACTTTACCTAAACCATTAACAGAAATACTGTGTGAAAATGGGCTCGCTGCTAATACTTCAAAACTGATGTTATCAGTAAACATGTAGCCGAAAGTAAGACCAAGCTGAGTATCTGAATCAACCGAAAACTCAAGGTCTGAGTTGTCTAGAACAGCGCCGCTGCTGTCGTTTGGAGAAACTGTTGCTGCACCTGCACGGATGATGAAATCACCTTCTTTATGAGCAAGAACATTGGTTGACATAAGAGCCGCAATAACCGCAATACCACATACTGTTTTTTTCATTATAATTTCCTTTTGAGGGCTTAATTCTTTATTGGTGAATGAGTAATCATTTCTTATTTTGCGTGCAAGGTAGCATAGAATAACCCTACTTTATTGATGGAAATCAATTTGTGAAAACTTGTGATTATTTATGTAAATTTATATCGAGCCGATCACTTTATTCCTTCATTTTATTGACAGTTTTGTAATGCAACTTTTCCGTGCATCATTTTGTTAAGAACAACCCCTCCACTTTGATCGGATCGCTTTGGATCAAAATAGAGCAAGCCAATATCCCGTACGCATCAATTTGGTGCATTACCACAATAATCACTCTCACCTCGTTTAATATTCAATGAGTTACATTTGGCTTAGTGCTTGCAAGTCTATGTTCATAATCATAAATACATTGAGGTTCTGACTATGCAAGACACTCTAACAATCGTTCTGGCCGGCGGTGTTGGCTCTCGGCTTTCTCCCCTCACCGATAACCGTGCAAAGCCTGCGGTACCCTTTGGTGGCAAATATCGAATCATCGATTTTACACTCGCGAACTGCCTACATTCTGGGCTTCGCCAAATTCTGGTGCTTACTCAGTACAAGTCGCACTCTTTGCAAAAACATTTACGTGATGGTTGGTCGGTGCTTAACCCCGAGCTCGGCGAATACATCACCAATGTTCCCCCACAAATGCGAACCGGTGATAGCTGGTATAGCGGTACAGCCGATGCGATTTATCAAAACTTGTATCTGCTTTCTCGTAGTGAAGCTAAGCATGTGGTGGTGTTATCAGGCGACCATATCTATCGCATGGATTACGCACCAATGCTCAAGCAACACAAACAGAATGAAGCCGATTTAACGGTAGCGTGCATGGAGGTTTCGATTGATGAAGCCAAAGAGTTTGGTGTGATGGAGATAGACGAAACTCTGCAGATCAATAACTTTACCGAGAAGCCACGTTACCCTGCTTGTGTACCTGGTAGGCCGACTCGAAGCATGGCTTCAATGGGGATTTACATCTTTGATAAAGAAGTACTGACACAAGCATTATTGGCAGACGCAGAAGATCCAGATTCAAGCCACGATTTTGGTAAAGACATCATTCCGAAGTTGGTCGGCAACAACAGCGTTTACGCGCATAAGTTTGGTGATGAAGAAGGGCGCGTAACACAAGATGCTTACTGGAGAGATGTGGGTACGATCGACTCATATTACCAATCGAATATGGACTTGTTGAAACCAGCCTCGCCTATCGATTTATATCAACCAGATTGGGCGATTCGCACCTATGATCCGCAACTGCCACCAGCACGAACCATCGCTTCGGTAGAAGGTAACCAAGGGATATTCATCAACTCGATGATCGCGAATGGGGTCGTGATTGAAGGCGGTTCAGCGCAAAACTCTATCTTCTTCCCTAAGGTCAAAGTCAGCAATGCCGCGATTGTGATTGATAGTATTCTGTTTGAGGACGTCGAGATTGGACGAAACTGCCATATTCAGAACTGCATCATAGATAAGAACGTTAAGGTGCCTGATGGAACTCAAATCGGCATTGATAGTCTTGCCGATGCCAAACGCTTCCACATATCAAAACAAGGCGTGATTGTGGTGCCATCTTCTTACGAGTTTAATGAGTCTTAACCTCTAATACTGGTCACTCAGTATTCTTCAGTAACAACCCCTTTACCTACAAAAAAGCGCTCCATAAAAACGGGGCGCTTTTCTAAATTGAATCGAACTACTTAGGTGCTAATTCGTAGTTTTCTTGCATCTCATGTGGGGCGATCCCGTATTCATAATCCGCTAAGTAACCATCCTTATAAACCTTCATCCCCTTCTCATCCCAGCTCACTTTGATCATCGCCGTATTGCCATCTTCACTGCCTAACAGCTCAAGCATTTCTGCATCAATCTTAATGGCTTTGATAGTTTTAATGCGCTTAAACGGCTTAAATTCAGTGGTCGAGGTTGGCAATGAACCATAGCTGCTGATCCATGTCTCTTTAGGTACTAGCCATTGGTTGAAAACATCATCAACAATCGCTTTCGGCATGCTTGCGATAACAACAGAATCTGTCATGACGTTGTTTGTCTCTAAGCTGTAACCGCCCTTACCATCTGAAACATAAGTAGGGAAATCAATGCCAATTTCAGACTCGGCTGGTAAACGACCTAAGGTGACCGACTTCTTTACGTACAGTTCTGCAGTTTCAAATTGCTGCATGATCTCAGGGATCTTCTGAAATTCAACAGGGGCTGCAAAGGCATTAAAAGCAAAAGAAAGGGAAGCTGCAATTGCAGCGAATTTAACAGGCATTTTCATGATAACGGATCCAAATAGAATATAGCTGTTAGAGTATCCCGTACTAGACCGTATCTCAATCAGTCATTGTTCTTTATATCAGTAATTGTGATAACGAGGTAAAGATTGGAATTTGTAGGGAATAACAGGCGATTTATAAATTTAAGACTAGAATAAGTCATTGAGGTGCAGCTTGATTAAGGCGATAAAATCTAAGTGAGCGAAGTCAACTGGAGCAATATTTCGAGAATGAGGTTTTTTTAAACACGTTTGAAATTCACGAAACATAATATGCGATCAGTTCATCGGACTTTCAAGGGAGTAACAAGAGAATATTTGATAACACTGAAGTGAATCACACATGTGCTAATTCTCAGTTGGTTAATCTATGCGATGTTTGCTACGTTTAAATGACACAGTCATTGGAAAGGTATGATTTATGAAAATAAATGTTCAAACACATCATGTATCAATTAACGACGAGTCACGCAAAGACATCGAAGGTAAATTCGAGAAGATATCTAACCATTTCCCATCACTGATTAGCTGCGACATCATCATTACTAAAGAACACGGTCAACATCAGGTTGAAGTATTCACAAACTACGAAGGTGTACGAGTAACAGCAAAATCTACAGACGATGTTATGTACCCAGCTATCGCTGCAGCGCTTAAGAAACTTGAAGCAGGCCTAAGTAACCGTAAGGGACAGTTGAAATCGGATCTACACGAGAAGCCAACCAGTACGAAGCCAGAAATCGCTTCAGATATCATCCAAGAGATGAAATTGGTATAACTCCACAGTAGAAGCGCGCTAACGAATAGCAGCGCACAAGAATTGCAAAGCCAGCACATGTTGCTGGCTTTTTCGTACTAATTGCATCAACGAACTGTGCTACGCAATCGTAAACAAACACAAAAAACCCCTCCGAAGAGGGGCTAAAACATAAGTTTTAAGGGTATTCTTACCAAGCGTATGAAACACCTGCACCATAAGATGCTTCTGCACTATCGCCAGTGTTAACTGCAACATTTGCATTTGCAGTCCAGTTTTCCGTCATGCGGTGAGCGTAGCCAAGTGCAAACGCTGCTTCTGAACCTGCGCCACCAATACCAACACCTACTGAAGAAGTCTGGTTAGTCGATAGGTAAGGGCGAGCAGCCAGTGATGCTTGTGACATCGCAGCAACACCATCAATTTTAGAATCTAGACGGTCAACCTCATTAAATAGAGTATTGATGTCAGTCGCATTTTGGTTGCCTAAAGCATAAAGCTCATCAATTTGAGACTGAGCTTGTGCTTGTACAGCTTGAGAGTACTCAGCGATAGCACCAGTGCTATTTTCACCCCAGTCTTTCTCCGCATCACGAATACCGTCGGCAGCTTTCTTCAGACCTTCAACAATTTTCTGCCCTTCAGATGGTGCTGGTTTCTCACCTTCGATTGGGTCTACAATAACATCCTCTGCTGGCGGTAAGTCACCATCTGCAGGTGGGTTAACTGATGGCATATTGTCACGAATTACTTGCTCAGCAGCTACACGAACCTTCGCCATGCGCTCTGTTACTTCTGGCATATCTGCTGCTGTGATGTCTTTAGTGATCTTGTTTCCTTGACCATCTGTAAATGTCACAGTCGCAACACCGTCACCAACTAAAATACGCGCATCGTTGCCATTTGCTTCCATCATTTTGTTGAAGGCTGTTGCCTTCTCTGCATCGCTTGGAAGCTGTGGAAGTGGGTCAATGTCGCTTACTGGCGGTAAGTCGCCATCTGCCGGAGGGTTAACTGATGGCATATTGTCACGAATTACTTGCTCAGCAGCTACACGAACCTTCGCCATGCGCTCTGTTACTTCTGGCATATCTACTGCTGTGATGTCTTTAGTGATCTTGTTTCCTTGACCATCTGTAAATGTCACAGTCGCAACACCGTCACCAACTAAAATACGCGCATCGTTGCCATTTGCTTCCATCATTTTGTTGAAGG
>NZ_JAKJSX010000026.1:0-1384 GCF_050337435.1 Vibrio satsumensis
ATTAAAAGCTTAAGGGCTAATCCAATTTCGCTCGCCGCTACTTTCGGAATCTCGGTTGATTTCTCTTCCTCGGGGTACTTAGATGTTTCAGTTCCCCCGGTTTGCCTCCTATTGCTATGTATTCACAACAGGATACTTACTTATGTAAGTGGGTTTCCCCATTCAGGAATCCCAGACTCAAAAGGTTATTACTACCTAATCTGGGCTTATCGCAAGTTATTACGCCTTTCATCGCCTCTGACTGCCAAGGCATCCACCGTGTACGCTTAGTCACTTAACCATACAACCCGAAAGGGTCTCTTTTTTACTTTCACTTTTGAAAAGTGAAAACAAATTAGTATGGCAACTAACCAAGGTTTTTGGTTGTCATTAAGAAGGGTTAATTCTCAATGACTGTTTGCCGGACTCAATGTGATTCAAACAAGTTTGAATCGAATACAAGACACTTGAATGTGTTTGTGTTGTGTTTACTGTTCTTAATAAATAAGATCAGATAAACATTGAGAACTTTTAATTTGATTTAAATAACTACGTTATTTAAATCAGTCAGCTTTCCAAATTGTTAAAGAGCAGATTTTCTAATGAAAACCATTTTTAAGAACACTTAGCAAATGTGCTTAAAGATGGTGGGCGATACCGGGCTCGAACCAGTGACCCCCTGCTTGTAAGGCAGGTGCTCTCCCAACTGAGCTAATCGCCCATAAAAGTTTTAATTCCTTATGGAAGGAATGGTGGAGCTATGCGGGATCGAACCGCAGACCTCCTGCGTGCAAGGCAGGCGCTCTCCCAGCTGAGCTATAGCCCCATATTTTATTTCCTTGGGAGGAAATGGTGGGCGATACCGGGCTCGAACCAGTGACCCCCTGCTTGTAAGGCAGGTGCTCTCCCAACTGAGCTAATCGCCCACTAAAAGTTTTAATTCCTTCGTGGAGAAAGAATGGTGGGTCGTGCAGGATTCGAACCTGCGACCAATTGATTAAAAGTCAACTGCTCTACCAACTGAGCTAACGACCCAATGGTATCCCGTAGGGGAGTCGAACCCCTGTTACCGCCGTGAAAGGGCGGTGTCCTAGGCCTCTAGACGAACGGGACACTGCTAATTTATCTCCACTWWAAAAAGTAGAAACAAACTTYGAAGAACTTGGGAGTTCTTCAWCTCTTTKCTTTTCTAAACCTAATCAATCTGTGTGGACACTTATCGTGARTATCTTCGTATAAGGAGGTGATCCAGCCCCAGGTTCCCCTAGGGCTACCTTGTTACGACTTCACCCCAGTCATGAACCACAAAGTGGTGAGCGTCCTCCCCGAAAGGTTAAACTACCCACTTCTTTTGCAGCCCACTCCCATGGTGTGACGGGCGGTGTGTACAAGGCCCGGGAACGTA
>NZ_JAKJSX010000027.1:0-1292 GCF_050337435.1 Vibrio satsumensis
TGACCCGTCCTGATATGGGTTGACACTTGATTGACTAAAACGCTCGATGTATTTCATCGGGCGTTTTGTATTTTAGAGCTGTGTGAGGCCTATATTCATTATAGATTTTTACTGATTCAGCGACCATTTTCTTTGCTTCATCTAAATCATTCGGTTTATTCAACAGATACTCCATCTTCAATATTCCGTTGATCCTCTCTGCCAACGCATTCTGATAACAGTCATAGCCATCAGTCATTGAGCAAGATACATCATACTGCCGATGCAACTCTTGGTATTCCACAGAGCAGTATTGAACACCTCGATCTGAGTGATGGACAAGCTCACCTGTATTCTTCCGCTCTTTCAACGCGTTTAAAAAAGCCAGCTTGACCGTGCGAGCTTTCATATCATCACCTATGTGATAGCCCACGATTTTTCTTGAGTAAGCGTCCGTCACTAAACTGAGATAAGTACTACCATACCGCGTTGCTAGATAAGTAATATCGGCAACCCATAATTGCTCTGGTCTTTCCGGTATTAAGCCTTCTTTGATTCGATTTGGATGGCAGTAAAAGCGATGATTACTGTTGGTGGTTCGATGATAAGCCCTTCGATTCTGCACTAATAATCGATTCATTCTCAGCAGAGAGAATAAGCGGTCTCGCCCGATTTCAATATCGTTCTGAGCAAGTAAGTACTTGAGCTTACGAGTTCCTATACGAGGGTGCATCATCCTTTGCTCCTTTACAAAACCGAGTACTGATTCATCTTTCTTTGTCTGATGAATTTCTGCAACACAGCGCTTGTAGAAAGCTTGTCGTGTAATACCGATGAAGTGACAAGCCTTAGTGACGGTCAACTTTCTGACCGTTTTTTCCTTAATAACTCGGCCTTGCGCTTCTTTGAAATTCGGACTCCGAAATCTCTATCCATGACTTTTACAACCGCTTCAAAGAACTCAGCTTTGAGCTGAGTCTCTTCTAATTGCTGCTCGAGTTCTTTGATTCGTTGCTCTGGGGTTTGAGTTGAGGAAGAGTTTGACATAGTCGCTCCTAACGCTCTCGATTGTTCTGTTCCTTTAGACCAATCTAGTTGACCATGTTTGCGAAGCCAAACTAAAACGGTAGAGCGACCTTGGATCCCATAACGTTCTTGAGCTTGCTTATAAGTCATTTCGCCTTTTTCAACTTGGCTTACGACTGACAATTTAAAGGCAAGAGAATAATCTCGTTGAGTACGTCTACTTGTTGTTTTCATGACACTCTCCAATTTCATGTTGGAAATGTGTCAACCATATTTAGGACGGTACA
>NZ_JAKJSX010000006.1:0-395829 GCF_050337435.1 Vibrio satsumensis
CATCGACAGTATCAAAAAAAGGTAGCGGAGAGTGGGTTAACACAAAGCATGTCGAGAAAAGGTAACTGCTTGGATAATGCGGTTGCTGAAAACTTTTTTGCTTTACTCAAAACAGAGATGTATCACAACCAAAGCTTTGAAGATGCAGATGCTCTGATAGAGCAAATTAAAGAATACATCGAGTACTACAATACCAAACGTATAAAAGTGAAACTAAAAGGCCTGACTCCGATAGAATATCGAACTCAGGCCTTGAAAGCCGCTTAACAGAAATGTCCAACTTTACGGGGTCACTTCATTGAGCACGGGCTTTTTTGTCGTTCAGCGCTGATTAATGGAATTCAAACGAACAACCAGTATCACCTCATATTCGTCTGTCTAGCTTTGAAAATTACACTTCAAACTGAGAAACAAGGTTATCAAGCGCTTCACACTGTTCTGCCAACGCCATACATGCGTTCTCAGCACTGCTCGCCATCTCTACCATTTGCACGGTGCTTTCTGCGATACGTTGGACGTTTTGATTCACTTCTTCCGACACTTGAGATTGCTGGGAAGCCGCTGTGGCAATCTGCGTGTTCATCTCATTCATCTTGCCAATTGAGTTACGAATCTCCCTCAAGGAAGACGCCGCCGTTCCGGCTTGAATAATGGTTTTCTCACCACTCACTTTGCTTTCAGTCATCACGCCAACCGCGTGTTTCGCACCCACTTCTAAGCGTTCAATCATTGATTGGATTTCACCGGTGCTGTCTTGAGTTTTGCTCGCAAGCGCACGAACTTCATCGGCCACAACCGCAAAACCACGACCTTGTTCACCCGCACGTGCCGCTTCAATCGCCGCATTCAATGCCAACAAATTGGTTTGCTCTGCAATGCCTTTGATAACTCCCAAAATAGAAGCGATGTTCTTCACATCGGTATCCAACTCTTGAACCACACCACCCGCATTTTCAATATCTTGCGCTAAACGCTCAATTGAAGTGACAGTTAAACCTAATGTAGTATCCGCAGATTCCACTTCATGGTTTGCTACATTGCTTGCTGTGGCCGCATCCAGTGCGTTACCGCTGACCACTTCACTGGTCGCTTGCATTTCATGTACTGCCGCAGCCACTACTTCACTTTCTTGTTGTTGATTAGCAGAGAAAAGAGCAACACTTTGAGTCAATGATTTGATGTTTTCCATCTCTGAACGAACCGCATTTGACGCTAAGATAACTTGCTCAACTGTCACGTGAATCTTACCGACAAATTGATTAAACGCAGAGCTCAAACGTGCAATTTCGTCATTGCCCTCAACATGCATACGCTGTGATAAATCGCCGTCGCCAGAAGCAATCTCGCTCATCGCTTTTTCGACATTTTGAATTGGACGAATAATAAAACGATTCGACAGCCACATCGCAAACAACGCCGCTAAGATAGCAACCGCCATACCCACTTCAATGATCAACTTACTTGATTCAATCGAATCGTCGGCTTGTTGGCGAAGCTCTTTCTGCTTCAGTTCAATCAGAGTTCGGATATCACGCAGTTGCTTACGAATAGTTGCAAACTCAGCATCTAATGCAGGTGAGTAATCAATATTGTATTGGTCTGCGTTTGCTGGATCAGCGAACATTGGCTCGTGCAGTGCCACCCACTTGCTCATCGCATTAACAAGCTTTGATAACTCATCACGTGAAGATGGATCCAACACGCCCGCTTTATATAAGGTTTCAACACTTTGAAAACGAGGAACCGCTTTGTAAGCGTTGTCTTTAAATTCAAACTTTTGGTACTCGATCGCCGCTTGGTCTTTAGCAAGCAACAGACCTTGTGCCGAAGCGATAATCTGGTAGATATCTCGGTAGCCATCTTCTAGGTTATCTAGGACTGGCTGAACCACATTATTGAGCTCGTTATTAATCGCAGCTTGAGCATTTGATCTGATAACGTTGAGCACAGTAACAGTAGAAAAAACAATCACAATCACAAACAGCGGGATCGCGATTTTACTCTTAATCGAAAGATTATTGATATTCATTGGGATTAATAACCACACTTCAAATAGGGATGCGCGCGCAATATACAGCACACATATGAAGTCTCGCTAAAGATTTGTGAGCCTCATCTCATAGCAAACGATATCGTCAAATTTCGTGGTGATTATTCGACTATAGCTCAACTCCCAAACGTTAAGGCATGCTCTGATTTAGACTTATTTTCCGCTGATACACGCAAATACTGGAGAAGTGTGAGAAATAACACCATAATGTAGGGCTCTAAAATAAGTAGGTAAGAACATGAAAATTTGTGGTGTTGAAATCAAAGGTAACGATGCAGTCATCTGTCTTCTTTCTCTATCAGATGGTGTATTTAACATTCCTGATTGCCGAGTTTCTAAAGTTTCAATTAGCGACGCAAACGACACACAGAATATGAAAGACTTTCAATTCTCTTTTGCAAAGTTAATGGAAGATTACCAAGTAGATAAAGTTGTAATTCGTCAGCGCCAAACTAAAGGCAAATTTGCTGGCGGTGGTTTCGGCTTCAAACTTGAAGCGGCAATTCAGCTGATCGACGGCCTAGATGTAACCGTTGTATCACCGGCTGACATCAAAGAGAGCCTTAAACGTAACCCTCTAATGATGAAGTTCAAAGAAACTGGCCTTAAACAATACCAAGAAGCGCCGTTTACTACGGCATACGCTTGCTTGATGAAGCGCTAATAAAAAGTCGCTAGCCAATATTTGATACAGAAAGAGCCTGAATATTCAGGCTCTTTTTTGTTTCTAGTAATCAGCTTTAAGTAGAATTAGTTTGCTATACAGACTACCTCTCTAACGCTGTTCGTCTGCGGACCTTAATTAACTCCGGCTTCCTCACCACCAAATACACAGCTGTTGCTGACAACGCGAAGCCCATTGCCCCGTAGAAGTCGAACGATTCCCCAAAGATGAGCCAGGCTTGAATTGCTGTCGTCGGTGGCACCAAGTAAAACACCGATGCCACACTTGAAGATGCACCGTGCTCTACCATGTAAAGCAGCAAAAGGATGGCAACACAAGACAGAACAACCACCAGCCAGGTTAGAGTCAACGTGAATTCTACAGTCCAGTTCACTTGCATGGTTTCGTAGCGCATTGCGAACGGTAGAAACAGAGCAGCAGAAGCCAAATATTGGACCATCGCACCGCCGACCATATCCGTCCCCTGACAGAAGCGCTTCTGATACAGAGTGCCGCAGGTAATACCCACTAAAGAAACCAAACACAATAACGTTGCCAAGCCTTTTTGGTCGTCTGACTGCCATTCAATATTGCCCATCAACACCAAACTGATACCCGTAAAACCAAGCGCTAATCCCAACCACTGTGCAAAATTAAAACGCTGCGAAGTACAGCTGATCATAATCAATGCGGTAAGAATCGGTTGCAAACCAACAAGTAGAGAACTCAGCCCGGCGGGCATACCCATATCAATCGCCAGATAGGTGCCACCAAGGTAGAAACCATGAATCAAGATGCCAACCACACAAGCGTGGAAGAATGCGCGACCACGAGGGATACGACGCTTAAGGATTGCAATCAAAACCAAGAACAGCGCCACGTTGGCTACCATCCTCAGTGAAAGTAATGTTGCGGGTTCGGCGTATTCCACACCAAGACGCGCGCCGACAAAGCCTGACGACCACAATATTACAAACACAAACGGAATCATTTTAATCAGCATTACAAACCTCTGGTCAACTCTTCATCAATGCTGCTACCTTAGTTGGGTACAGATAACTAATAAAGACACAGATATAACACTTTAAATGGTTACAGATTAAAAGTGAGCACGAGGGAGAATAACGTGGAAGCAGAAGTCAGCGGCAATAAATACCTTGCTACCGAACAACATATTAAGGCTCAGATCGATAGAGGACTCTTTCATCCAGACGATCGCCTTCCCTCAATTCGTCAGTTAAGCGAACAGCTTGGCGTGAGTAAAAATACCGTGATTCGTGCCTACCAAGAACTGGAAGCGACAGGCTGGGTTTACTCAGTACCTAAATCTGGCTATCGCGTGAAAGCACCCAACACCACAAGCTGGGATTCGCCAAACCAACCTCAAAAAGTTGACCTGTTGTCGGTCACCAAGTCTGTACTCTCTCGTCCAAAAGGTCGTCTGAAGTTGCTGGCAGGCTCAGCACACCCGAACATCAACAACCCTGCGATTCGTAGCTTGTACGCCGAAATCGGTCGGCATAGCCGTTTGCAAACTCAGCTTCCCGGTTATTACCAACTGCCTCCTGGAGACGAGCAGTTAGTAAAGCAGTTGTTAAAGATCACCCATGATCTTGGTGTGCCTGCGGGATCGAAAGAGATTGCGATTACTCATGGTGCTCAACAGGCGATCAGCCTGGCTCTGCGTGCGCTCACCAAGCCCGGCGACATAGTGGCCGTCGAGTCACCATGTTACTTCGGTAATCTACTTTTACTTGAATCGCTTGGCTTGCAAGTCCTTGAAATTCCAAGCAGTGTTAGCCACGGTATTGATATTCCATCACTACAGAGCGCGTTAGACAAATGGGAAGTGAAAACCTTACTGCTAACGCCAAACTTTACCAACCCGACAGGCTCTAGAATGCCTCTTGCTAATCGAAAATCCTTGTTGGAGATAACCGGATCTTTGCCTATTATCGAAGATGATGTTTTCGGCAGCTTAGCGTTTGACGCACCAATTGCCAGCCTCAAAGAGCTTGATGATCAAGATAGAGTTATCTACGTCAACTCATTGTCTAAAACCTTAGACTCACGCTTGCGAATCGGTTGGTTGCTGTCCGGGCGCTACCAACCTTTGGTCGAAAAGTACCTTTTATGCGACAACATGGGCAGCTCAAACCTGATGCAATCGGCAGTGGGGCAGTTCCTCACCACAGGCAAATACCGCAGTCACCTTTCGAAAATGAAACGGCTTTACCAAACCAATCAAAAGCAATTCCAAAGCCTTTTAATTCAAGCATTAGATAGCCACCCTCACCTTGTCGGGCGCTACCACTTATCAAGACCTGAAGGCTCTTTTTTAAACTGGATAACACTGCCTGAGTCAGTCGATAGCTACGCGGTCTATCAAGACTGTTTAAAGCATAAGTTGGGGATTTTACCCGGCACAGTGTTTGGGACGAATGACCAATATAAACATTGCCTTCGCTTCACTGTCGCCAATATTGAAGAGAGCAAAGAGTGGAAAGAAGGGGTAGTGACACTAGCGAAGATAATCGCTAAGCATACACACTAGAGAGTGTCAGGCCTGCCCTAGATACCGTGATAATCATTAATAAGGTTTGACCTTATTAACATTTTCAACAGCAAAGATTCGCTACACTCGCAGCCTTTCTATGCCTAGCGGAGTCCGACGTGGCAACTATCAAAGATGTAGCAGCACTTGCCGGAGTTTCAACAGCAACCGTTTCACGAGTAATGAACCGTACCTGCTATGTCGAACCAATCACGTTAGAACGTGTAGAACGAGCAATCAAAGAACTCAATTACCATCGTGATGCACGAGCAACCGCTCTGGCGAATCGAAGTAGCAACACCTTAGGTTTATTAACCGGCAATTTAGCTGACCCTTTCTTTGCACTAGTTGCAAAAAGTGTTGAAGAAGTTGCCCGCACCAACGGCTATCAACTGGTTGTAGTTAGCGGCGGCCACAATGCTCAGCGCGAGAAAGAAGGTCTCGACTTTCTTATCAGCCAAGGCTGCGAGGCGATGGTGGTTCACTCAAAAATGCTCGATGACGCGACGCTATTACGCTACACCGCTCAGTTACCCGCGATGGTACTACTCAACCGCACCATCGCCCAAGTATCGAACCGCTCAGTATGGGTAGACAATAGACTAGGTACTCAAGTATCAGTGCAACACCTGATCAAGCTTGGGCACAGAAAAATAGCTTATGTGTCCAGCGACCTGCCCATTCAAGACAGAACCGATCGATTGGAAGGCTACCGAGAGGCCATGAAAGCGGCCAATATCGAAATACAACCCAACTGGATCATCAGCCAAAACTTTAGTGAGTCAGGCGGTGAAGCGGCTGGCGACATCTTGGCGAGTCAATGTCCTGAGGTTACCGCAGCTGTCACCTTTAATGATGTGATGGCCGCAGGCTTAATGACCAGCCTGCAAGACCAAGGTATCTCTGTACCCAACGATATTTCGGTGATCGGCTTTGATGACGTCTTACTCGCTCGCTACCTTTATCCTCGATTAACCACAATGCACAATCCTATTGATGAAATGTCGACCTACGCAGCCAACCTCGCAATTAAGTTAAAGTCAGCGGGGTACGTACCGCCAACACAACATAAATTCGAAACAACCTTGGTTGAAAGGCAGACCGTTAAGCCAATCAAGCGCTAAAATTAGACAAAACGTGACCGAAATCTCATGTACGAACCTCATGTAACCGCTTACATGAAAACAGTATTGAAGTCTCACTTTCAATGCTAGAGCCCACTTATTATCCACTCCGAACAAACCCTACATTCACCTGAGGACAACAAATATGAATAACTCAAAGCCTCTACCATCGTTCGGATTAGCACTAGCACCTATAGCCGTTATGTTTGCGTTGCTTGCTATTGGATACGGTTTTTTAGGACTTCGCATTGAAGTGCTACTACTGATTTCTGCAACTTTCACTGCATGCATTGCTTGGAAAATGGGCTATAACTGGGATGACATCATCAACGCCATTGTTGAGAAACTTGCTAAAGCCATGCCCGTCATTTTGATTTTAGTTTCCGTAGGCGGCCTCATTGCCAGTTGGATGATCAGCGGCACCATCCCATACATGGTTTACTGGGGGCTTAAAGTCATCAGTCCTGAATACATCCTGATCGCCGCATTCTTCGTAACTTCTATCGTCTCGGTATGTACTGGTACTTCATGGGGTTCTGCAGGTACGGTTGGTGTTGCATTGATGGGGGTTGCGGCAGGTTTAGACGTGTCACTTGCTGCCGCAGCGGGTGCTGTTGTATCTGGTGCTTACTTTGGCGACAAGATCTCGCCTCTTTCTGATTCCACAAACTTTGCACCTGTCGTTTCAGGCACCACACTGTACGAACACATTCAGCACATGCTTTACACAACACTACCGGGGTTTGTGATTGCTTCTGTTGTCTTCTTCTTTGCAGGACAAAGCGCTGATGTGGCAAACATTGGTCAGCCAGAGAAAGTAACGCAAATCCTTGCGGGGCTAGATAGCCTTTATAACTTCAGTATCTTCCTTATCATCCCACCAGTTATGATCCTATGGGGTGCATTAACTAAGAAACCCGTTCTACCACTAATGTTAGGAGCTTCAGCACTAGCGATTGTACTGGGAATGGTTCTACAAGGATTCTCTCTACAACAAGGCTTCCAAGCTTATGTCGACGGCTTCAATGTTTCATTGTTTGAAGCAAAAGGAACAGTGACTGATGGGCTAATCCCAGACGTATCAAAACTGCTTAACCGTGGTGGCCTGTTCTCAATGATGAGCACCATTCTACTGGTGTTCTGTGCCTTCTCTTTCGCTGGTATTTTAAGCCTGACGGGCGCGTTAAATGTGGTACTGGGTCGTTTCCTGCATCTTATCCACTCAACAGGACAGCTTATCGCATCAACAGTGATCGCGACTATTACCGTAGTTTTCACGACATCAGATGGCAAACTAGCTCTTCTTATTCCAGGTGAATTGTTCCAAAACGCTTACCGTAAAATGGGGCTAGATACTAAAAACCTATCAAGAACCATCGAAGACGCGGGCACGATTATTGAGCCACTGGTTCCTTGGACTGCTGCGGGTATTTACATGGCAAGCACACTAGGTGTAGCGACGCTAGATTACCTACCTTGGGCAATCCAATGTTACACCGGTGTCGTTTTCGCTCTGATTTATGGCTTCACTGGGTTTGGTATCGCCCCTGCAAAACCAGAACAGTCAGAAGACTCCGCAGAAACTTCTCTAGCTCACAGCATTAAGTAAGGCTCACATCATATGAATTCTTTCGACAATACGATTAACCGCCGAAATACAGGGTCGGTAAAGTGGGACTTTATGGAACAGAAGCTAGGATTGGAAGGGTCTGACTTATTGCCAATGTGGGTCTCTGACTACGATTTCCAAGCTCCTCAGCAAGTACTCGACCGTTTAGCTCAAGATATCGCTCATGGTATTTTTGGGTACTCAGAACGTCAGGATGACTATTACCAAGCTGTGATTGATTGGTTTAGAAACCAACATGACACTGAAATAAAAAAAGAGTGGATAACCACGATACATGGTGTGTTACCGGGTATCGCAATGGCGCTGCAAATGCTCACTCAAGAGAATGACCAGATCGTTATTCAAAGCCCAGGCTATGGTTCATTTCGTAAGATCATCGAACTGAATGACCGCAGGGTTTTGAACAACCCACTGATTGAATCTGATGGTCACTACCAGCTTGATTTTGCTCACTTGGAAGACTGCTTTGCTAGTGGTGCAAAGGCGTTGATCTTCTGTAATCCTCATAACCCTACAGGCAGAGCATGGAACGAGCAAGAAATAATGCAAGTTGCAGAGCTGTGTAAAAAACACGATGTGTGGCTGATCAGTGATGAAATTTGGAGCGACCTAGCGCTAGCATCCAACATATTCCATTCAACATTGAAACTACCAAGTTCGCTAACCGACAAACTTATTGTGGCGACTGCGGCCAGTAAAACTTTTGGCTTGTCATCATTAAGAATCTCTAACTTCATCATTCCAAATGCAGAATTGAAAGAGCAGTTTGTTCGCCGTTTAGATGCTCATGGCATGGATTGCTTCAACAACCTATCAATGTCCGCTGCGACCACGGCATATCAAGAGTGTGATACTTGGCTAGCGGACTTAAAGCAATATTTGCAAGGCAACATCGAAACGCTGCATGGATTCTTGAAAGCAGAACTACCTAATGTTCGCTTTGTAAAACCTCAAGCGACTTACCTCGCATGGCTTGACTGCCGAGCAATGGAAATAAGTGACACTGAGCTTGAGAAAAAACTCATTGCAGCCGGAATTGTACCGAGTATGGGTTGTGCCTTTGGAGAGGAAGGTTCTGGGTTTATCCGTTTGAACCTAGGGTGTCCTGCTGAAGTATTAAATGATGCATTGGTACGACTTAAGGCAGCATTAAACGCCAATTAATAGGCAATCAAATTACTTAATCCGATCAATACAACAAAGCCCAATAGGAAACACCTATTGGGCTTTCTCTACTTCTCAATTTTTATTTCAAGCAACTACCAATATTCAGCATGAGCCAAGCCTTTAACGCAATTCGATTTTTCACTTGTTACTTTAACTTCACCGCCAATCAACGACTGAGCCAACCAACCGTGAGGGAAACTCAATTTAAATGGCGCAGGGATCTGCTCAACGGTAATTTGCCCAAAGCCAACTTTGGAATAGTAACTAGGGTCACCGTATGTCACAGCAAGTTCAACGCCCTGATCCTTAAGAACCTGTAAACCAAAGTTAATCAGCTTTTGGCCAATACCACGTTTTTGAACCTGAGTACTCACCGCTACTGGTGAAAGCAAATATGCCTTCGTTTCATCGTCAAATGAAAGTGGTGTAAAGATAATCGCGCCTATAATCGTGCTATCCGTATCTGACTCACTAGAATCATCTGCAGCAACAAAGCAAAGTAGCTCTGTCGAATCCGTGATCGTTAAAAGATCGTTAGCAAGCTTACCCACTGTTTTACCTTCGTTCTCGCCTTCTGAATCCGTAAAGGTTTGAGTAAAAAGTTGAGTGATCGTTTCGATCTCGCTTGAATCATATTGTTTCAATTTCATGGTGTTCTTCACTTAATGTACTTTCTTCAACACAAAAAAATGATAATCAAAATCACGCAGCCCAGAGCCTTGAGAACCTTCTGAAAGGTCACTCTTAGGTTTACTGTTATTGAAGAATTGTTTAATTTCATTGTCGCAATCTGCGAGCGCTTTAGAATTCGGCATCGTCGCTTTCAAAGCCTCGACTTGCTTTTGTAAAGGCAGGTAATAGGCGAGCCAACCGGTGTCGCTCATCGCGAAGTCATCCAATACTTGATAACCCTCTGCTTTTGCTTGTTTAATTCGCTCAGGTACCGTCGTCATGTCTGGGTATTCTTTCTGCCAGAATGCTTTGACAGGTTCGCTCGGGTTCTCGGTGTTCCACACCAAATCATTCACGACCAATATGCCGTCATCAGTAAGTAACTTTCGCCACTGTTTAAGTGCTTTCTGGACACCCATGATGTAGGCACTGCCTTCTGACCAGATCAGGTCGAACGACTTCGCTTCAAACGGTAAATCCATCATGCTTGCGCACACGGTTTGAACATTACTTTCTAAGCCAGATGCCTGTGCTTGCTGAGTCAGAATATCTAAACTAGGTTGATCGTTGTCTACCGCTGTTATCTGCACATCCGCTTGATGTTCTTTAATGGCTCTCGCTAACACAGTTGTTGCAATGCCTTTGCCACAACCAATCTCAAGTACCTGTTCCGGTGAACTAGGCACTTTGACAAATGCCTCTAAGGTATCTTCAGCCGTTCCAGGTCCTAAGCGCTCTAAACCCTCGAAGATGGCGCCAAAATCCGCCATATATTGTTCATGTTCATTCATGTCTTTCGATAACCACTTCAATCGCAGCGCCTGTTTCTCATCAAAACCCTGCTTAATTAACCAATCGAGGTGTGCATCTGGCGCAATCTTGTCCATCGACTCATGCCACTCTTCTAAGCCGCTCTCACCCAGCATTGCTGCTAATAAATCTCGTGAACGTTGTTTTTGCACAAGCTCTTCGTCCAGTTGCTTAAGACGATTTTCCAACAAGCCACGTTCTATCTTTGCATCTAAACAGGCTTGGCACTCTTTAAGCGTTAACCCGCCCGCTTGCAGCTGCTGTAACAAGCGAACACGCTGCAGATCCTTTTCAGAAAAAAGGCGATAACCATTACTCTGGCGTTGAGCTTCAATCAAACCTAGCTTGCCGTAATACAACAATGTGGAGCGACTCAGGCCAACAAGTTCAGCTAATTCAGATATGCGATACATGCACTTCTCCCTCATTTCTATCTATAAGGTAAACTATGAAGCTATAGTCAGGTCAATACGAAATTATACTTCATGCCCCTCTTTTCCTAGTTTCCCGCCCTTAAGCTCAAATTGGAAAGGTCTCTAAGTGCCTATTTCAACCATAGAAGGCTAGTTACCAACATTACCCAACCAGACTTAGAAAAAGTAAGATATGAACTTGATGAAATAAAAACAAAACACTCAAAAAACATACTTTTTACTAGCTAAGTGGATCTACTTCTAAATCGTTCAATAATTAACAAATGTTAACCAAGCGCTAAATAAAATCACCAGACGAATACATACAGGTAGCACCAATAACAAGTAAAAATCTCTTCGTAACTTTTTTAGAAAAAATCAAAATTTATTAGAAATTAACCCCTAATTTTACTGAGTAATTTGTTAGGCTTGGCAACAAATATTTACAATCCAAATAAAAACTAATTGGATAGCTAGAGGTTGTTTTTCTTGAATATGAAATTATTCGGCAGTTCCCTAATCCTTTCGGGAACGGCATTAGGGGCTGGTATGTTAGCCATCCCAATGGTATTGGCCCAATTTGGGTTCATGATCAGCTCGGTGCTGATGCTACTTATCTTTATTGGCACCACCTACTCTGCACTTCTGCTGGCAGAAGCGTGTACAAAAACCAAAGACAACAGTGGAATGAGCAGTGTTGCTTACCTAACTCTGGGCAGCAAAGGGAAACATTTTATCAATGCACTCTTCTACCTGCTGTTGGTATGCATGCTCATCGCTTATATTTTGGGTGTTGGTGACATCATTCACAAACTACTACTCGATGTTGGCGTAGACGTATCTGCATCTGTTGCCTATACCATTTTCAGCCTATTAATGGGTGTAATTGTAGTATCGGGTAAATCCTACATCGACAAACTGAATCGCGGACTATTCATCATGATGGTAGTCATGCTGTTTATTGTGATTGCTTCTCTATTTAGCAACATTCGTTTGGATTACCTAACTCAAACTAGCAACTACACAGCCAACGATGTCGTTCAATACAGTGCGGTTATCTTTACCAGTTTTGCCTCTATGGTGGTAATCCCGTCACTGGTTATCTACAACCGAGAAGCCACTCAAAAGCAGATCCGCAATATGATTTTGCTAGGCTCTGTGATCCCGCTAGTGTGCTACCTAACTTGGTTATTCGCGATTATCGGTAACCTTGGCACAGATGCGATCAGCCAGTTCCACAATATATCTGAGTTGATCTCTGCGTTTAGCGGGCAATCTGCTTGGCTAAAAGTAGTGATTGCACTGTTCTCAGCTCTAGCGTTAGTGACCTCTTTCCTTGGTGTATCTATGGCGCTTTACGACCAAAACAAAGATGCCGTCACCAACAATAAAGCGTTGGCTTATGCTCTAACCTTCATCTTACCTTTGGTATTAGCCGAGCTGTTCGCTAGCCAGTTTGTAAGCATGTTGGACTACGCAGGTATGGTGCTGGTGTTCCTAGCTATCTGGGGCCCACTCGCAATGGTGGTTAAAGTTCGTAGACCTGACTTCCCTCATCTACAAACTGAAGGCAGCTATACCGCAGCCGGTGGCGACACGGCATTGATGGCAACATTCGGCTTTGGGGCGTTGATTTTTATCTCTTGGTTTATGGGGTAGAGCTTATGGGTTAGCCCAAACATTGCTGATAAAAAAGCCCGTGAATCCTAAGATTCACGGGCTTTTTAGTTTTTACTAAGGCGGCTCTAATCGAACCGCCGTTGGCTGTTTTTAAAAGGTTAACTCTTAAACGTATTCGAGAGCTCTTTCAGCGATGTTGCCAATTCAGCTTGTTCTTTCGCTGTCGCAGCAATTTGGGTTGCACCGGTCGTAGATTCTGTCGACTTCTGTTCGACAGCCACAACGTTCTGAGCAATATCTTGAGTCACTACCGCTTGCTCTTCGGTTGCAGTCGCAATCTGCTCTGTCATACTGAATATCTCGCTCACAGCGCCTGAAATATCTTGCAGGGTCTGCTCTACGCCTCGAGAATCCTCCACCGCTCTTGAAGACATCTTCTTGCTATTATCAATTACATTAAACGCAGTTTGTACATCTGATTGTAGAGAGCTAATGAAGCCTTCAATCTCCAAGGTAGATTCTTGGGTACGTTGTGCCAAAGTACGTACTTCATCTGCAACCACGGCAAAACCACGGCCTTGTTCACCAGCACGTGCTGCTTCAATCGCTGCGTTTAGTGCGAGTAAGTTGGTTTGGTCAGCAACCGACTTAATCACATCAATCACGCTGTTAATGTTATTGCTACTTTCGTGTAGATGAGTGATTTTTTCAGCGAGGCCGTTAATCTCAGAAGCCAAGATCTCAATCGATTGGTAAGAGTGCTGAACCGTGCTCAAACCTGCTTGTGATTGTTCATTAGCCAATTTAGCTGAGCTTGCTGTTTGCTGAGTTTTAGCCGCGACCTCGTTCACCGTTGCCGATAGCTCCTCTGTTGCTGTCGCAATCAAACCAATTTGGTCTTGCTGCTCAACCAAGGTGTTGGAGTTGTATTGGCAAGTTTGCGCCGTCTCTTCAGCTGCAGAAGCAAGTGTCAAGCTAGACTGAGACAAGTTATCTATTACCTGAGAGAATTTCTCTAACGTTTCGTTGAGAGACGAAGAGATATGCCCTAGCTCACTCTCTCCTAAATACTTAGCTCTCACCGTTAGGTCATTATCATCACGAACAACAGAAAGTACTGAGGTTAGATTTTTTACTCGGAGCGTTAGGTCTGTAATCACTTTAAAGCTAACAAAGGTCGCAAAGAAAGTAATTGCAACAAATACCGCAATACTTGCAAACATCGCAGATTGAGCTTCACTCGCCTTGTTTTCAGTCAACGCGATAAGTGATTCAGCCAGTTGATTCTCCGTTTTCTTTAACTGAACAATACGAGCAGTTGATTGCGCGAACCAATACACAGGGTCTACATCAAAACCTCTCATTTTTGATTCAGCCACATCACGAAGCTTCTCGACTTCCGCGACCGAACGGTCATTTAATTGTTGTTGAAAGAAGCGAACGTTGTCTGGGTTACCCAGAACTTCAAAGTTCGAGAAATACGTGTTTTGCTGTGTCACCAAAGAGATGAACTTAACCAGCATACCTGGGCCAAACTCATTTTTAGAAAAAGTGTTATTTAGGACAGCACGCTCGATACCAGCTCGCTCTTTGCCTTGCAAGAAGTTGTAATAAGCGATGGTTTCCGTAGTGATGGTAGCATCGGAGCTTAACTCAGCAATTAAAGCTGATACGCTGAGCAGTTTTGCATTCAGTTTAGTGTAGTAACCTAAAGCCTCTGAAAGTGGGATCGACTGAGAATCAACACGATTACGAATAGACGTAATTTGATTTAGGCTTTGGCTGATTTCAGTGTTCAGACGGGAGATCTGGGGTAAGTCGATTCCTGCAGACTGCCAGTACTCAGCTCTCTGATTGCGTCTGTTATCCGCACTTGTTCTTTGCGCTCGCAGCTCACTAACAAACTTCGTACCTTGTGAGCCGATAAAACCTGCCGTCATACCGCGTTCTTTTTGTAGCTCATGTACAAGTTCGCTGTACACAACCGACAAACGAGTCAGTTGGTTTAATGACGACATTTCGCTGGTCGTTTCTACGCTTTTAGAAATCGTAGAAGCACTCAGCCATAGAAACCCTAAGATCGGTAAAATAAGCAAAGCGATGATTTTTTGCTTAAAAGACATATCGGTTAATTTCATTGTTATTTCCTAGCAGCTAACGAATCTTTATCTGTAATGTAATTAGACACACTTCTAAAACGGTGTACTTTTACTAAGATCATATAATCTTTAGTTTTATCAATTACCGTGCCATGTTATCGGCAATCGATAACGCTAGCATTTAACCTTACAAAATTCATTGGTTTATTTATAAATCTGTTAGCTATGCAACCTTATCGAACACAAAAACCGTGCAACAACATATTCCCGACGCAAGTGACTGAAAAATGACGCTTTTTATTAATACTAAAGGGGTAGGGAAACACTCAGGTTCGGCTGATTACTCACTACATATTAAGCAGCAACTATGTATAATGCCGCCCCGAAAAGTTAACAATTCAATCAACTAAAAAGCATAACCTGAGGTATTTATGGACTGTCCAGCTTGCGAAGAACACATTGGATGGGAGTGGGTAGAAGAGGAAGCCATCGAGCCCAATGAAGAGTTCGACTGCCCTGAATGTGAAGCAACTTTGATGTACACCATCGACGAAGGCACCTATTACGGTGCGCAACATAAAACCGTCGAAGTTGTCGACGACTAGCCTTCATCAGACATTGAGAAATATTTCACCGTAGAAGCAGTCAAAGCTCGTCATAAATTGCATTCAATCAAGCGCCTTATGCACCAGTAAGGTGCAAGACCGGCAATTAAGTCGAGCAAAACATACCTTTACTGGAACGAACGTTCAGCATAAAATATTGAACATATGTTCAGACTAATGAAGTAGATGTTATGGCCAAGACCGCGAAGTTCGATAGACAGGATGTAGTAGATAAAGCAACGAACCTGTATTGGGAAAAAGGCTTTCATGCGACTTCTATGCGTAATCTGCAAGACGTGATAGATATGCGTCCGGGTAGCATCTACGCGACTTTTGGCAGCAAAGAAGGTTTGTTTAAAGAGACGCTGGCTCGCTATACCGAACTTGGTATCCTCAATCTGAACAGTTTCCGCAGCGAAACAGACTCGCCTATCAAAGCGCTGGAAAACTTCGTAAAACGTGCCGTTGTCGAATCAAAACAGAGTGCGCCAAACGGCATGTGTATGCTGGCAAAAACGGTCGCAGAACTGACCGGTGAGCACGCCGAGTTATTAGAAGAAGCGAAGAAATCACTGAAGATCATGGAAGGTGAATTCGCCAAGCTGATTACCGAAGCACAAGATCTTGGTGAGATCAGCAAAGAGCGTGAACCGACTCAACTTGCTCGACATGTTCAAGTTCAGATCGCAGGCCTGCGTACCTACGCGAAAACCTGTGACGACATCGATTTACTTAACTCAATGGTTGAAGACGTATTTAAGTATCATCCTTTCTAAAAGCTGAGCTTGTTTTAGAAGCCATACAAAAAGACTCCACTGTTAGCCAAATGCTAGAGCGGAGTCTTTTTAGTTTTGATCTACTTAACTTTATAGATGATTAACTTTAGTGTTTAAGGGTTATACCTTTCTCATGATCAGCGCCTGTGCATTAAGCATCGCCTCTTTGGTGCTGACATCTAAGGTTTTCACATTCGCAAAGCGCTCGACTTCCTTAATCGCCACGTCATGAGCAAAGATCACCAACCTCGCCCTTTCAATGTCTTTTTGTGTGATGCGGTTACCTATCCCATTGGCACCTTGTGTTTCGACTTTGATCCGAACCCCAAGATGATGCGCCGCCTTTTCCAAAGACTTAGCCGCTAGGAAAGTGTGGGCAACACCAGACGGACAAGAAGTGATCGCGAGTACATCCGCTTGCCCTTCTTCTGTCACCGAACCACCCGCAAACTGGTTAGAGCGAGCCTCACCTTCGACCACATTCTTTTTCAACAGTATCACGATTAAAGCCGTTGTTAGTGCTCCCGCGAGTGTGCCAATGATATAGCCAATCTTGCCATCCACCACAGGCAGCACAATCCAGCCGCCCCATGGCGCATGGTTGACCACATGGAACATAAAGCCGACCACGTTACCGACAATACCACCAGCCACGACAGCAGGCAGAACACGTGCAGGATCGGCGGCGGCAAATGGAATAGCACCTTCGCTAATACCGATCATTCCCATGATGCCCGCCGCTTTGCCCGCTTCGCGTTCGTCTCTTTTAAACTTCTTCGGCGATATAAAAGTCGCCAGAGCCATGCCCAGTGGTGGCGTACAAATCGCAATGCCAACGCCACCCATCAACCAAGGCTGGGTATTTACCTGCGTTTGAGCAAACAGCGTTGCGACCTTGTTGATTGGGCCACCCATATCAAAGGCCGTCATAGCGCCTAAAATACTGCCGAGCACCATTTTTCCAGAACCTGCCATACCCGTTAGCATTTGGTTCATCTCAAGCATTACTTGAGCTATCGGAGAGCCAATCACCCACATCACCGCGCCACAAGTGACGAAAGTGCCGACGAGTGGATAGATGAAGATAGAGCTCAACGAGATCATACTGTCTGGCAGTTTGATCTTCTTGAGTAGATTAACCACAAAACCGGCAAAGAAACCGACCACAATCGCGCCGAGGAAGCCGGTATTGTATTGATTCACCGCCACCCAAGAACCAATCATGCCTGGAGCTAAACCGGGTTTATCAGCCATTGAGTACGCGATGTAGCCGCCTAGAACGGCAGTAAACAGAGTTAAGCCTGCGATACCCATCTGTGCGATGTCTGCCAGCACGCCGCTTTCAGGCACAGCACCATGGCCCGAAATCATCACCGACAAAGACAACAAAACACCACCCGCGACCACAAAGGGAATCATGTGTGAGGTGCCGTATAACAAGTGCTCTTTAAGGCGATTCAGCGACTGCGCCCAAGGGCTAAGTGGCTCGACGTAAACTTCATGATGGCTTGAGGCATAACTATCGAACGATTCAGAATTGGCTTCGAGAAACAGCTCTTGAGCCTCTTCAACCGACTCGACTGCCTTTAATTTTGTAACAAAGTCATCTTCAATCAATTTGGTCGAGATCTGAGCCAGTACCTCGATATGGTGGTCGTCATTGTTGTCTGGTGAAGCGAGCATAAAAAACACATCCGACAGTTCACCGCCATCGGCACCATAATCAATGCCCGTTCGGCTGATACCTACCGCGACGGCAGGTTTAGCAACGGCGGTACTTTTCGCGTGTGGAATAGCGATACCATCGTCAAAGCCCGTGTTACCTATGGCTTCACGCTTCCAAATGTCATCAAGGAATTCACTTTTATTAGAGAGCTTACCGGCACGATCAAGTAACTCGACTAGCTCTTCAAATACCGCCTGTTTAGAGTCTGCTTGTAGTTCCAAGCAGATAATCTCGGGCTCGATAATGTCAGTGATATCCATATGTTGATCTGCCTCACCTGATTTCAGACTGAAGTAATTAGGTTCTTCCGACCTAAGTTAAAATTCGATGTTAATAAGATGAAAAGATTAACGGTGTGAGGGCACTCAATATATAGGACGAAAGGTGCATTAACTGGATTATTGTAACCAAGGACTCATAGTGTGACGTCCACCTTGGAATAAAAAACGCCAATCCATAAAATCCACAGAACCCATAACAATATCGCCCCTCCCCTATGCGAGCTTTCCATACTGGATTTCCCATGCAAGATAGCTTTTGCAAGGTAACTTATGAAAGGTAATAAGGGACGAGATTAAGCCGAGAATAATAATGAGAATTGTAGCGGTAACTGCGTGCCCTACAGGCATTGCACACACCTATATGGCAGCTGATGCATTAAATAAAACTGCCCCTAAATTCAACGTTTCAATTAAAGTTGAAACACAAGGCGCTATGGGTATTGAAAACTTGCTCTCTGCACAGGACATTACCCTCGCAGACAAAGTGTTGATCGTCTCTGATATCGACATTGAACAACCAAGCCGATTCGACCCAGCTAAAACCTTATTCATTCCTATGGAAGAGGTGCTGTTAAGCGTCGACAAGGTTTTTATTAAGCATTGTCGAGCTTAAACCTTTCATGAATGAATATCAGATTACCTTCTTCGTTGACGATCCTGCCGCGAACTCACACGTCGCGCAGCCACTTAGCCGCTTGGCTAAGAAATTCAAAAGTACCATCCGTATTATCAACATCACTCAAAACCGAACCGCCGATCTCTCCAAGTCTGTCGCGATGTTACAAGTGGGTTTACTCCGAGGGGATTTGTGTCAGATTACCGCTGTGGGTATTGATGCAGAGCTGGCCTGTTTCGTTCTTAAAGACGTGGTTGCCGAGCATTACGCTATGGTTGGTTCGCAAGTGAATCATGAGTTCTCCAAAGATCTAATCCAGCGCATGCCGCAGATATGTCCACCTTGTGAGATCAATTGGCATCATGCTAAAGCTCAAACCCAACTGACTAAATTTGAATGCCTAAAAGGGCTCGCTCATCTGGTGTATCCACAAGATCCGGATGAACTGATTCTGGCGTTTATTAAACGAGAAGAACGCTCCTCTACCTGCGTGTCACCGGGGATCGCTCTGCCACATGTGATGTTTGAATCGACTCAAGATCTCTCGATTGCGGTCATCGTCAGTGACGACCCGATTGATTGGGCATCACGTATCGGCGAAGTACACGTTGCGATCGCTTTAGTGCTACCAACCAAACCACAACGAGAGCATATTGTGGCAGCTACCAACCTAACCAGAAATCTGCTTCACGATCAGGTCAACGAGCGTTTACAGAAGACCCGCAGCAGCGTCGATCTGCAAGCCCTGTTGATGTACATCTCATCTCGCCTTATTTGATTCATCAAATAGCTTGGGACTAGATAGATCCACGGTATTCGGTTGGGGTTTTTCCGGTTCGGTTTTTAAATACTCGGCAGAAGTAGTTCACGTCTTTGAAGCCGCAACGAACCGACACTTCATTGAGCTTGAAGTTGTACTTCTTGAGCATGAATTTAGCGCGGTCAACTCGCACACGGGTGATGTATTCTGCTAGCGTCATGTGGCCTTGTTGGCGGAACATTCGCGACAAGTGGTTCGATGAAATGCTAAAGCGCGAGGCGATGCTGTCTCGGGTGATTTGGCGGTGGAAGTTCTCTTGAATGTAGATACAAATCCCCTGATACACGTCCTGAACTCGGCTGTGAGATTTTTCGACAGGCGCTTCCAACATCGCCTTGCTGTATTGCAGCAGAGCTTGCAGCAATAACTCATCCATTGGCTGCTTATTACTCTCTCTCGCTAACGAGCTGAGCGCTTCTAGAATGTTATCAATCGCAAAGCCAGAGCGAGTCTGAATACTGTGCTTTTGGATATCGTAAAAACTCTCCTCGCCTTTGCGCTTACTCACCAAACTTAAACCCAACTGACGACGACCAAATAGCATGCTCAACACCGAACAGTCAGTGTCCCAATTGGGTTTATTCCAACAGTTGGGTGGGATGAAAATCGCGTCTCCGGCTTTGGCTATAACGTTGGTGATCTTACGGTCATGACTCTCCATTTCATTTATATACTCTCCGTCTAGCACCAACTCTAAGCGCGGAAAGTTCACCTGATAACTGCATGCTGAAGGTGTATGAAAATCTCCAGCAAACCAGATGTTATGAAACGGTTCTCGCTCATTTAACACAGACGAGATTAAGTCATGAAATATCATTCTTCGAACTCTTATAGGCAGCAATAAGGCTACGTGGATAGATATACTCCTTAGTGAAACATAGTGCTATTGAGCAAAATCACAATTTGAGATCTAGGTTACAAAAATCCAGTCGTGGAAATAAATCTCCAGTCACAAATCTGATATAGCACGTAATTTCTCTGAGAACCCAACACGCTGCAGCCCTTATAAATAAAAGCCTAAGCCCCTCAAAATCGCTGTCAACAGTGACCGAAAAACGCACCACTAACCGATCAAAATCACACTCCATTTAGAACGCATCAATCATCCAGTAAATGCATTTTTTCTTCACTACAGAAGGTAAGCAGTAGATTCCAGAATACCCCTAACAAAATAAAAAAGAGTAGGGGTTCATTATGATCACAACATTGATCAATCAAGATTTGATTAAGCTTTCGCTTAGCGCTGATTCAAAAGAAGAAGTATTCAAAGAGCTGATAGACGTGCTTTATGCACAAGGTCGAATTTCAGACAAAGCACAGTTCCTTGCCGACATTAAAGCTCGTGAAGAGCAAGGTAATACCGGGTTTGAAGAAGGCATTGCTCTACCACACGCGAAAAGCAGCGCGGTTATCAAACCCGCGGTTGTTATCGGCGTCCACAAGCAGGGCATAGAGTACGGTGCCGATGACGGCCAGCCATCAAAACTGTTCTTTATGATTGCGTCTCCCGATGGCGGCGACAACCATCACATCGAAGTACTGGCAGAGCTTTCTTCAAAACTGATTGAAGAAGGTTTTATCGAAAACTTCATGAATGCTGACTCTGAACAAACGGCGTTGGAACTGCTGCTTACCAAACCTGAACCATCAGCAACCGAAACCAACGTTGAGAAGCAAGGCTTCATCATTGGCGTGACTGGCTGTCCTGCTGGCGTTGCACACACTTATTTAGCAGCCGAAGCACTAGAGAAAGGCGCTGCGGCTCTTGGCTACGACATCAAGGTAGAGACCAACGGTTCTATCGGGGTTAAAAACAGCCCAACTCAAGAAGAAATCGAACGTGCGGACGCTATCGTTGTTGCTTGTGACAAACAAGTCGACATGGCTCGCTTTGCTGGAAAGCGCGTTATCAAAACCAACGTAAAAGCGCCAATCAAAGATGCGCAGGGCTTGATTAAACAAGCACTCAACGCACCTAGCTACCAAGCCGAGCAAACGCCGACCAATCAATCTGTTGTAGAAAAAGCATCACAAGCGCGTTCTGACCTTTATCGTTACTTGATGAATGGCGTATCACACATGATTCCATTCGTGGTGACTGGCGGCCTTTTGATTGCCCTAGCATTGGCGATCGGTGGCGAGCCAAGTGAATCCGGTATGGCAATTCCTGCTGGCAGCATGTGGAACCAAATTCTAGAAGTCGGTGTGGTTGCGTTCACCCTAATGATCCCAATCTTGGCTGGCTACATTGCTTACGCGATTGCAGACCGCCCTGCCTTAACTCCAGGTTTAATTGGCGGTTGGATTGCCAACAACGGTTCATTCTACGGCGCTGACGCAGGTACAGGCTTCATTGGCGCAATCATCGCAGGTCTATTAGTGGGTTACTTCGTTAAGTGGATTACCTCGTTTAACTACCACAAATTCGTTCAACCGCTTGTGCCTATCATGATAGCTCCGATCACTGGTTCTCTATTCATCGCGGGTCTGTTCATCTTTGTTATCGGCGCGCCAATCGCTGGGCTGATGGATGCTCTTACTGCGCTGCTAACCAGCATGAGCACAGGCAACGTGGTTCTGCTTGGTATTGTCCTTGGTGGTATGGCCGGCTTTGATATGGGCGGTCCATTCAACAAGGTGGCGTTCCTATTCTCGGTCGGCATGATTGCCAGCGGTCAAACTCAGTTCATGGGTGCAATGGCGTGTGCTATTCCTGTGGCTCCACTAGGCATGGCTATCGCAACCAGACTTGGCCGTAAGTTCGACCTGTTCGAATCTTCTGAAATCGAAGCGGGTAAAGCAGCAGGTGCGATGGGCTTGGTGGGTATCTCTGAAGGTGCGATTCCTTTCGCGGCTCAAGACCCAATGTCGGTTATCCCAGCCAACGTACTTGGTTCAATGACTGCAGCGGTTATGGCGTTCTCATTCGGCATCACCAACAGCGTTGCTCACGGTGGTCCAGTGGTCGCTCTACTCGGGGCAATGAACTACCCAATGCTCGCACTTCTGTGCATGGCATCAGGGGCGGGCGTGACTGCAGTTACTTGTATCGCGCTTAAAAATCTACGCAAAGCCAAACTAACGACAGCTGCGGCTTAAGCCATTTCAACTCCAATGGCTTGAGCCCCTCTACTCTCCTTTTTGGGAACGAAAGAGCTCAAGCCATGTTTCCCTTCATGGTGATTTCGATGTCTGATTTTTCTTTGACGAACGACTCGTTCGTACAACGCTTTTTCTACCCTATGACCAACGTAATTCAAAACTACGCATGGGGTAGCCCGTCTTCATTCAGCCAACTGTTTGGTATTGATAACCAGTCTGGTGAACCGCAAGCAGAGATCTGGATGGGCGCTCACCCTAATGGTTGTTCGATGGTGACCGACAATGGTCAGCAAACCACGTTGTCGAACTTGATTTCTAAGAATCTAAACCTGTTTCTAAGCGAGAAAGTCGCGAGTCGTTTTGGCGAGCTACCATACCTTTTTAAGGTGTTAGCGGCTGAAAAAGCACTGTCTGTACAAGTACACCCAAACAAACAACAAGCTGAATCTGGATATGCACTTGAAGAGCAGCAAGGCATTCCAATGACCGCGGGCAACCGTAATTACAAAGATGCCAATCACAAACCCGAGCTGGTGTATGCCCTAACCGACTACACGGCGATGAATGGTTTTAGGTCGATAAGCGAGATCCTTGAGCACTTCCATTACCTCGATATTCCAGAGCTGCACTCGATGGTTAACGATCTCGCGGGCGACCAGACTCCCAATGGATTAGCCTGCTTCTTTGCAAGCCTGTTGTCTCTAGAAGGGGAGCAAAAAGGCATGGCGTTAACCATGCTGCTCATGAAGGCCAAGCTTTCGGATAAACGTGTATTCCAATTGATTTCAGAACTGGAAGCTCAATACCCTGGTGATGTCGGCTTGTTCGCTCCGCTGCTATTGAACGTGATAACCCTAAAGCCAGGGCAAGCCATGTATCTGGATGCCGAAACGCCTCACGCTTACATCAAAGGCACAGGCTTAGAAATCATGGCGAACTCAGACAATGTGTTGCGTGCAGGGCTGACGCCTAAATACATGGACGTAAATGAACTGGTTTCTTGTACTCGATTTAATGAAAAGCCCGCGGATAGATTACTGCTAAGCCCGATAGAGCAAGGTGATGTGATGGAATACGAAATTCCGGTCGAGGATTTTAAATTCTCTATCGTGCAAAACTCACAGCAACGACAGATCACTACCGAAGGTGCCGAGATCCTACTACCTCTCGACGAATCTATGGTGCTTACTCACCAGTGCGGCGAAACCTGCGTGATAGAGAAAGGCCAATCGGTATTCATTCCTGCTTATGCTGAGAGTTACAAACTGGACTGCGTTGGACGTGTAGCACGCGCTTACAGCTAGCTCTCTCAGCTAACAATATTCACTAATCATGCCCTGCTGTTGCGGGGCATTTTTGTTTCTGAAGAGGCCAGTCTACGTGTCAAAAACATAAAAAATACGTCATCAAATATGACTCAACTCACACTGGATGAATGATGCAAATCACACTTAATTTTGCTGGATACAAATGTACAGTGAAGGGCTTTTATTTGCTATTTCGCGAATCGGGTTAATCCATTAATTTTAATTCAAGAACTTCAATACTGAATGAGTTAATAAATGATCACACAGCTAACTAACGTCAACTTAATTAATAACAACCTTCAAGCGAATAATAAGAAAGAACTGTTTGAAGAATTGGCAGGCATGTTATTTGAGAACAACCGAATCAGTAACAAAGAAGCCTTCTTGGCAGACATCGAAATTCGTGAATCTCAAAGCATCACTTCAATGGACGGCCTCGCTTACCCACACTCGAAAAGCAAGGCCGTAACAGAGCCGGCAATCGCTGTAGGTGTAAAGCGCGAAGGCATTGAGTATGGCGATGAAGACGGCATTAATCCAACCGTGTTTTTTATGATTGCCTCACCAGATAACGGTGCTGACCATCATATTTATGTACTACAAGAACTATTTGGAAAATTCAGTGATGAATTTATTCAAGATATCCATAACGCAAAAGATGAACATCAAATCCTTAATATTTTAATTAATTCATAAGGCGTAGACAATTATGAGCACCCTAGCAAATCAAGCTACGAATACCAGTAGCAATTCTAATAATAAGAATAGTAGTAGCGACTATAAAAAAATCCTCAGTACCATGAAAGGTCACCTGCTTTTCGGTACATCACACATGCTGCCTTTCATCGTAGCCGGTGGTGTTCTATTGGCTTTAGCGGTAATGGCATCGGGTAAAGGTGCGGTTCCAGCAGACGGCTTGCTGGCAGACATATCTAATATCGGTATCAAAGGCCTTGTTCTTTTCCCAATCATTCTTGGCGGCTTTATTGGTTACTCAATTGCAGACAAACCAGCACTAGCACCTGCGATGATCTCTTCTGGCATCATGGCTGACATGGGCGGCGGTTTCCTTGGTTGTATCGTGGCAGGCTTTATCGCCGGTGGTGTGGTCTTCCAACTTAAGAAGATCCCACTTTCTGCGAACATGACGGCACTAGGTGCGTACTTCATCTACCCACTTCTAGGCACGTTAATCTCTGCAGGTATCGTACTGTGGGGCATCGGTGAACCAATCAAACTGTTCATGTCTTCAATGAACGAGTTCCTAGCTTCAATGGCTGGCGCATCTAAGATGGTTCTGGGCACAATCCTTGGTGGTATGACTGCGTTTGATATGGGCGGCCCTATCAACAAAGTAGCAACCCTATTCGCTCAAACCCAAGTAGACACACAACCTTGGCTAATGGGCGGCGTTGGCATCGCGATTTGTACTCCACCTCTAGGTATGGCTCTGGCGACTTTCCTATTCAAAAACAAGTTCTCTAAACAAGAGCAAGAAGCAGGTAAAGCAGCAGCAATCATGGGCTCTATCGGTATCTCTGAAGGTGCTATCCCATTCGCAGCGAATGACCCAATGCGCGTACTTCCTTCAATCGTAGCCGGTGGTATCGTTGGTTGTGTGTTTGGCTTCATGACAGACGTTCTACTGCACGCACCGTGGGGCGGCCTAATCACTGCGCCAGTTTCAAGCAACATCCCAATGTACGTAGTCGGTATTGCACTTGGCTCACTAACCACAGCGGTTATCGTTGGCTTCTGGAAACCAGTCGCAGTTGAAACCGAAGAAGAGACGGCTGAAGCTGCACCAGTACAAGCTCAAACCGCTCCAGTAGCAGGTGAAGGCGAGTACGACATCGTAGCAGTAACATGTTGCCCTTCAGGTGTTGCACACACCTTCATGGCAGCCAAAGCACTAGAAAAAGCAGGTGCGGCAGCAGGCCTTAAGATTAAGGTAGAAACACAAGGTCAAAACGGCATTCAAAACCGCATCACTGACTTAGATGTCGCCAACGCGAAACTGGTTATCTTGGCTCACGATATTCAAGTGAAAGACGCTCACCGCTTTGCAAACGCGAACGTGATTGAGTGTTCTACTAAGGAAGCGATGAAGAAAGCCGCAGACATGGTGACTATCTAAAACAGAAGTTATCGAATACGGAAAGCTATCTAAAAGAATCAATAAATTAGTGAATACTCACTATTGATAAAGTAACTACCCCCTACTAAGAAAAATCCCTATTCGTTTTGTCAACGAATGGGGATTTTTATTTTTACTAGCTCAAACCTTCCGTCATTTTACGGCCTAATATCAAGGCTAAACGTGTTTAAATAGCGCTCTAGCCTAACTGAATAAAAGTCTGATAATTCTTCGTCGTCTTCATCGTGGCAATCAGTACAAGTGTCCTTAGGATCAAATTCTTCGTGGGGAAGATGACACTCGACGCACTCCATCTCTTCGCTCTCTTTGTGCTTTAGATTATGCTGGAGCCCTTCGAGGTGGCCAAAATCATCATGACACTCCACGCAGCTGTTATATTCAAACTCAAGATCGTCAGAAGGCTCTTCGTCTAGATGGCACTGCCCCGCACATGTTTCATCCTTTAGGTGAATATTCGCAAGATTATGCTCATCTGGATTAGGTAAATCCTCAGCGACCACCAGTGCGCATACTCCAGCAAGTAACACACCAATTAAATATTTAGTCGTACTCATAAAACTGGCTCCTTCTTACTGATGCGACTTAAACTCTTTCTCACGCAGAATAGCTTCATGGCAGGTTGCACATAACCCAATGCGAAACTTCTTACTGATACCGATAATCGGGTCTGAATCGCGATGTAAATTATGACAATTGGAACATGTCAATTTGGTGGCATGTACATCGTGAGTCCACTCACTGACCCTCAAGCTTTCAGGAGAATGACAGGCGATACACTTTTGGTTCTGCTCGAAAATTGGCAAGTCGATATGATCATCGAATGGAATAACACTCACCACATCAGAATCTTTGGGGTGAGAACCTTTTCTGCCATGACAAGCTGTGCAGTTGTTGTAAAACTCGGTACTGGCATGTGCTCCTACAGAAGCGATGGCATCAATATTTTTAAGCAGACGCTTTTTTTGATGGCACCGTATACAACGCTTATTTTCCTTTACTAAAATCTGCATTTCCGCTTCATTGGTAATTTGGCTAGAAAACGGTTTTACATTATGGGAAGCGGAATCCTGAACTGTTGACTCAGAACAGAGCGATAGCGGCATAAAGAATATACTCAACGTGGTCAACAAAAATAAATAAGAAACATATTGAGTAACTGTTTTGACCATAATAGTACTCTTCTGTGAAGAAATGATTTGAGCCGATTATTTCGACACAAATCATTTCAGTTAGTTACGAGTGTTATACTTATTTAAACTCAAGGTTTAACACACCACGATGGTATATGTGATTAATTTGAGAGTTATCAAAAACCGCAACACCAAATGGATATGATTGGCTCAAATCGTTAAATTGCACATCTTGCGTTTCTGCATTTTCACCCGTAGTTACAAGCTTACGCTTCATTTCCAGGGTCCAAACACCCGCTTTCCAAATTGCACCGACTTCGATATCACCACGGGAACCGGTAAATGGCTTACCTGTTAGCCCTGGAATTCGGTCTAACTTATTGTAGTCAGTTGTAAACGGCTTCTTCTCTGAGTCTAAAATAAGTAATGTTTCATTGGTTAAGTTATCTGATACATATGCTGGCTGGCCGTCTTTTACGTTATTAACGTAGCCCCCCCCCGTTTTGCTGTCTCCTTTACGTCCCCAACCTTTGTTTTGTTTTGGATCGGTATTACTATCAACATATTGGTCATCGAGCTGATTATGTACCGCAGTTCTCACACCTTTCCAGTGCCACATATCAATAAACTCGCCTTCCTGCTTGGTGTATTTACGTGCTGGGTTCTTATCATCACGCCCTGCGTTTTTACCCTTTTTAGCTCTGTGACATGCAGCATTACACCCTTTCTCAGAAAAGCCTTCAGCATTGATGTCCCAATAGACCGCAAATTTATCTTCGTAGTAAGTATTGTCATGCCCAGTATCATCTTTATTTTTCAACTGCTTCCATGACCCATCCTCTTGTTTAACCCAAGGAAAGCGGTCAATACTTTTGGTCGGGTCGGCATAAGTAAACAAGAAGTAAATGTATTCACTGTCATACATCGACTTCATTTCCACACTGGTTTTTTTAATGCCTTCATAGCCATTATTTGGTTTATACGGTAATTTATTCACCTTCTGTGTCAGTGGTTTAGCTTGCTCCCAAACGGCATCAACATTGCCATCGATAACTATATTTGAGGTAAGCTTACTGCTCTCTAGTATCTTATCTTTTGCGTGAACAGCACTGACTGGAATGATCGTAAGTACAGCCACGGTTGATAGTGTAATTATTGAGTACTTCATTGTTACTCTCCTAACTTCCATTGATCTGTTTATACAATTAAGCGTAGGAATGAATGAGTTTATTTCAATTGATCGATATCAACTTAAACACAAATAGAAAAATAGGCATATAGAGCTCGATAAATAGGGATTTATTTATTATCAAGAAAAACAAACATCATAAATATCAATAACCTTATCTCAGGTATCAATGATAAAATTACAAATAATAGGGATTAGTATCAACTTCAAGCGCAATTGTTCATTTATCGACAATTTAAATCGCCCATAATTAGATTCATTACAAATATGGCAATAATAAAGGGACGTTAATCATATATTTATGTTCAACGTCCCTTTTCTTCTATTTTTAACCTTTATGCGCTATTTACTAGCTCTATCATATTTTGGACCTGCTATATCTGAACTCGCATTTGGCCTATCTATTCTTTGATGTAGAGATCCTTAGAATAGATGCGCCCTTCCACGTTGTTCTTCGCAAAGCCGCCAACACTTGGTCGCACTAGGCGAGCCTGCATGTAGTAGTAGATTGGCGCGATAGGCATATCTTCAGCCAGTAACTGCTCTGCTTGATCATAGAAACCTTGGCGATCTTGTTCGCTGGTTGCCACCAATGCGCTGTCCATTGCTGAGTCGTATTTGTCGTTGTTGTAACGAGCAAAGTTACCCGAAGAACCAGAGCGCAATAGGCTCAAGAAGGTTGATGCTTCGTTGTAATCACCACACCAAGAGGCGCGCATTACATCGAAATCACCTTGGCGACGTGACACCAAGTAAGACTTCCACTCTTGGTTTTCTAGTTCGACTTGTGCGCCTAAGTTGCCTTTCAGCATGGATGCAATCGCCACTGCAATCGACTTGTTCGATTCACTGGTGTTGTAAAGCAATTTGAAATCCAACGGGTTAGACGCATCGTAGCCCGCTTCTTTCAGTAGCTCTTTAGCTTTTTGGTCACGCTCCTTCTGAGTCCAAGTGCTGTACTCAGGTTGTGTCGCATCAAAACCAGCCGTGTACTCATGAGCAAAGGTATAAGCAGGCAGGTTACCCACCTGAGTAACACCATTGGTGATAACATCACGCATCATGGAATAAGAGACAGCCTTACGGACTCGTGCGTCATCAAATGGTGGTCGTGTTGTATTGAATGCGTAGTAGTAAGTACACAGCAAAGGCACCGCGGTAAACGCATCTTGGTATTTGGTTTTAAGCTGCTGCGCCATATGTGTCGGCACGTCCGAAGTAATATCGACCTCGCCCACCGCATAACGGTTGATCGAGGCATTCTGGTTCTCGAACGGAATGTAAGTCACTTCGGTTAGATTGGTATCTGAACTGTTCCAATAGTTAGAGTTCTTCTTCAGTTCAATACGCTCGTTAACCACCCACTCGTCCAGCACAAACGCACCATTACCGACAAACTGCTTAGGGTCGCTCCACGGCTTGTCGCTGTTTTCTAGCGTTGCCTTGTGAACTGGCATCATGGAGGTGTGGCCTGTCATCGCCACAAAGTAAGGCACTTTACTATCAAGTTCGAACTTAACCGTGTGTTTGTCGACGGCCGAAATACCTAACTCCTCAACGGGCTTCTTGCCTTCGGCTACGTCTGCAATGTTGCTGATTTGAGTAAGTTTAAGATACCAAACATTCGGCGAAGCGAGTTTCGGGTCGACCGCGCGTCGTATCGCATACACGAAATCATCGGCCGTCACCGGATCGCCATTCGACCATTGCGCATCTTTACGCAGGTGGAATACAAACGTCTGGTTGTCTTCGGTTTCCCAAGACTGTGCAACACCTGGAGTGATGTTGCCATCGCGATCTTGAATCACTAAACCTTCAAATAGGTCGCGTAGAATGTGCATCTCAGGCAGGCCTTCTGCTTTCGCCGGATCGAGTGTCGCAGCTTCTGCATCATTGGCACGTACCAAGTGTTGCTCTTTCGCCAGAGAAGTTCCGGCAGGCAATGTGTCAGCAACGGCAGTCACTGAGATAAAAGGGGTCAATAAAGATGAAATGATTAAAGCCGTTGAATGTTTCTTAAAATCCATGTTTTTTTGCTCTCCTAGCCTATCTTTGAAGCAAAGTAATAAAATTAACAATGCGACGGTTGACGAGTTTTGACGCTATGGTTTATTTAATAGAAGTCATCTAAATAGTAGTGACTATTTGATAGTACTTGATCAATCAGGAGATTAAGGTGAGTTTAATTCCAAGAACGGAAAGAGCTGCGTTTTCGATAAAGCCGCTGTCATATGGAAAGTCAGTATTGGGCGCACCTTTGCTCTATTTCCCCGCGCAAATAGAAAGCGAATCTCGCGGGCTGATTTTAGCGGGTACACACGGCGATGAAACAGCTTCTATCGCGGGTTTGTCTTGCGCCCTAAGAAGTTTGCCTGCCGCCAACTTACGACACGATGTGATTCTGTCGATGAACCCAGACGGCAATCAACTCGGCACTCGCGCCAACGCCAACCAAGTTGATTTAAACCGCGCTTTTCCGACTCAAAACTGGACAGAAAACGGCACCGTCTATCGCTGGAGTTCTCACACACCGGTCAGAGACGTAAAAGTAAAAACGGGGCAAGCCAACCAGCTTGAACCTGAAGTGCAGTCACTCATCAACCTTATCGAGCAGCGTAAGCCCAAATTCGTCATATCTTTCCACGAACCACTCGCCATGGTCGACGACCCAACCCAATCGGAACTTGCCACTTGGCTAGGCAAGCAGTTCAACCTGCCGCTCGTCGAAGACGTAGACTACGAAACCCCAGGCTCATTCGGCACTTGGTGCCAAGAAAGAAACCTACCGTGTATTACCGTGGAACTGCCACCCGTTTCTGCGGATTTAACCATCGAACAGTATTTGGATGCGTTTGTGGCTGTGTTGGGAGGCGAAGCAGGTTAGCGCAACTTATTTTTGGATAGAAGCGTTTTAGGCTTTATATTCTAGTAAGTTAAACTGCGCGAGTGTAGGGGTAATTGTGGTCGAACATGTTTATGAACTTGAATGTATGTGGGATCAGCGACTTGAAGATGAGCTCTATGCCAATAATATTTCGTGGGATTACATCCAATACATACGTAATTTGGTTTGGAATTGGAAAGAGACGGGGGATCCTGATTATTTAGACCATCTAATAGTATTTTGCTTTGAACATAATATACCCGTGACTCAAGAAATCTTGCAGTACTTAGCGAGCTCTTCGAAAAAACGTCTCAACCGAGAATATAAATATCGAACCAAAAAGGGAGCTATACGAGATGAGTCTCTAAAAAACCAAGCATTACTTTGGGTTATGAAGTTGGTAGAGTTTTGTGGCCTAACTCAACAACAAGCATGTGAAAAAGCGGTTGCCATGCTCCATCGAGATTACCCATCTTGCAGTTTGCGGAAAGCGTCAAGCATGGATAAAAAATACTTAGAATGGAAAAAGGAAAACTCTTCTCTTATCGAAGAATTGAAATCCACTAGAAGAAAAAAGTATGGGCACGAAGAATGGACTAGCAAAGAAATTGCTGAGTTTATTGCTGCTTTCGACATAGAGTTGGATCCTCAACTAAAAGGAAACAGACGAGATTAGAATATTTTTGACACATTGATTCCCTTATATCCAACGCTGATTAGTTTGATACTGTTTTCATCAAGTAGATACACATAAGAGGATTTAAATGACAGAGCTAATTTCTAATTTGTCAAAAACACCATGCACTAAGTTGTTGTTAATAATAGTCATACTAGTTTTAGTCTTGCTCATTAAAGTTATGTAATACGAATTCATTACATAATGTTGGCCTGAATTACTCAGGCCATGTACCCTGATGGCAAAACAATTGTTTGTTGGAAAGGCCAAAGATTAAAATAATAGACTCTCCTAATGACTCACCGACGTTGAAAACAGGTTGATAATCACTACGCCAGATAAAATCAAACCGATCCCAATCACCGCGTAGATATCGAGCTTTTGCCCGTAGACCAGCCAAGACAACGCTGCGACTAGCACTATCCCTGCCCCACACCAAATCGCATACGCCACACCCAAAGACATGGTTTGAACTGTTAGAGACAATAGATAGAAAGCAAAACCGTAGCCGATTAGTACCGCGCCCGTGGCTGGTAAAGAAGTAAACTGCTGTGTTTTGGGTAATAGAGAAGTTGCGACAACTTCAAGCACAATGGCGAGTGATAGCATCACTGGAGGAGGGAGAGATAAAAGCATGTTTGGGTCCACAACGGTAAAATACGGCGCTCAGAATATTGTAGTTTTATTTCCGATTCATGCGATTTTCAGTAAGTAATTATTATGATGCACTTTAAAAATTCTTAGCTGTAATTCTCGATTGAAACCTACGCTCAGACAAACAAAAGAGCCCACTAACTCATGGCTAGCAGACCCTTCATCAATCTAATCATCTAATCGGTAAAACGCCTAATTTGCTGACGTTGAGTCTCTTAGAATATCGCGCTTCACTTCACCTTTCAGGTCGGTCAAGGTTTGTTGGTCGATATCAATCAAGAAGTGGTCACTCGCTTGGCCAGTCGCAAACTTTTCAAGAATCACAAACAAGCTACCAAAACGAGAACGGAACACCTCACCAACGGTATATTGGCCAAGGTCACCTAGCTCAGAATCCACCGTGCCATCAAACTCTGCAAGCTCTCGGCTTAGCAGTTCGTATTGACGAAGCTGTGTTTCACCGATATCACGAAACGCCAGTTCATCGGCATTACGTAGTCGGTAAAAATCCGTCGCTAGTAGCTCACCGCTCCACTCTGCAAAGTCAGCTAAGCTTAACCCCTCAGTAGATGCCAAAACCTCGGCTTCTTCTTTGGCTGCCTGCCAATCTTTCTGGAACTGTTCCTCATCAACGACACCATTCGCAGTACAGCCTTCAACTGGATAACCCAGCTTGTCTGCTAATTGACAAACCGTGAATTGCGTTTCTAGTTGAGACATGATCATCATCTCTTCACCGTTCATGTTCATGATCATTGCGCGCATTTCTAGCGGCCAATCGCTCGGAAGAAAACGTAGACGCGTCAGTTCACGAATATGCCAATCAGTGAGTTCGTAGTAGCTCTCTGAATCCAGAATATCTTTGTTCCAGATCTTAGCTTCTGCATCAGGGTCTCCATTCGCAGCTTGAGTAAGGTATGCATGCTCTTCTTCGTAGTGACTAAACAGTTCGTTGTAACGTTCAACTTGATCGATAACCACAGTCTCGACCTCAATTTGGTTATCAGGGCGAATGTTCAGCAGCTTGTAAGCTGGGATGTAACCCGCTAACGATGGCGCTTGGATATTAAATAGCGTGTGCTGAACACCATCGATATTGAAGCTTTTCTTACCTGTATCGTTAAAGTGCATGTGACCACCAACGTGGATGTTTAAGCCCGTTGCAGCCAATGCTCGACTGGTATTGTCATCCGGTTCACGCGCCAGTTGATGGCTTCCTTCACCAAACAGATCTTCAATCTCTTCAGAAGCGCCGTTGTAGAAGTCAGTCATTGGGAAGTGCGAGAAAGAGACAAGCGTCTTGTTCTGCTCTTTCGCTGCTTTTACCACATCAGAGATCCAATCGATCACGTGTTCTTTGTGAGTCAGCATCATGTTATAGCCTGCGCTGCTTGAACCATCAAACGTGTCGCCATCGACAGAGTTATCAGACGAGTTTTCTTTAGGGCGATAGACATTCGCGTCAATGGCCAATAACCACAACCCTTTAACTGGCTCTACTAAGTAGCTAGTATCAGGCACTTCAGAACAACTTGTGTAGCCATTCTCTTTATAACTACCACCTGTGCCTTCATAACAGATCTCGTACATACGTTGGTCAAAAGCCGCTTCTTCTTTGGCTAAATCATAGCTGTAGTTAGCACGAGCTTGGTCGCTGCTGTAAGGCGTTTCAAAGTAGAGATAATCTTGCTGAGGATAGAAACCGTGAGTGCCTAAGATACCCATGATCTCTTCATAGCCCCATTCGCGAACTTCTTCAGTACAAATGGTTGCTAGGTTATCGCCGGCACCGGGAATGGTTGTCCACTCATCTTCATAGCCAACACACTCTTCCTTACCCCGACTATAAATACGCTGGTTCTTACCCCCTTCCCCCAAAAAGTCGGACTTACCCGCAGGGATAGTAAATGGCCTCACTGGATCGTGGTTGCCAGGCGCTGCAAAAAACTCAAGGCCGTACGTGTCACGATAGTGGTCAAAAATGCTCACTAATCCACGCATATGTACTGGCTGACCGTCGTCACTGAAGTCCCCCGGCAGTGCTACGTACTTCACACCGCGCTCAACCACATCGTCCAGAGCCGCTATCATTGCAAAATAGTTTTCGTTAAATAGACGAGTAGAGTTCATCTGAGACTCCATCGTTCTGATCGTTGCATTCTTACCACTGATTGCATTAGGTAACCCTTCGAACGAGCCGTCCTGAAAATCACCGTAAACATCATGAAAATGGATATCAGGCATGAACGCCACTTGCACTGCGCTATCCATATTGCCGCTGTCATCACTTGGCGAACTTGAATTGCAACCGACCAAAGCTGTTGCTATCAAGCCTGACAGTACGGTCAATGTACTCTTTTTCATTTTCTCTTCCCAAAAAGTTAGAACTCAAAATTTGGCGAGGAGATTAGGTGAGAAAAATGACACTATTGTTTCTGATATCTTACAAAACGTCGCATACAGAGTGCTTATGCGACATTGCTTCAATCCTTAAAATTCAATTGGTTAGTAACGATCATGAGTATTGATGACTCTATCGTACGAATCAGTTATTAATATATAAGCCACCATAAAACAACTACTCAAACATCAATGGTAACTATGCATTCCGACGGTTTGGACAAGTAGCCCTCCATCAAAAACCGACTCGAACCGAATAAAGTAATCACTGGGAAAACAGATCAGCTTTCTATACCTATTATTACAAATAAGTAATAATCATTTTCTATTTAAGGGGATTATCAAAACACGCACTCACACCTATACTAGCCACAACAAAACGAGAGAGCGGAAACAATTAAGCTCAACTACTCTTAACGAGTTAACGTTAATTGAACAGTTATCCGCTGTACTGACATATATAGGAAATATCCAATGACAATCGAAATTAAACCTGGTCAAACTCATATTAAATCAAAAGCAATGGTTGCATGGGCAGCTGGTGAACCGCTAAAAATGGAAGAAGTTGATGTACAACTTCCTAAAGCTGGTGAGGTTCTAGTTCGTATCGTTGCTACTGGCGTTTGTCACACTGATGCATTCACTCTTTCAGGTGACGATCCAGAAGGTATCTTCCCTTCAATTCTTGGTCACGAAGGTGGCGGTATCGTTGAAATGATCGGCGAAGGCGTAACAAGCGTTGAAGTTGGCGACCACGTTATCCCACTTTACACAGCTGAATGTGGCGAATGTAAATTCTGTAAGTCTGGTAAAACTAACCTGTGCCAAGCCGTTCGTGAAACGCAAGGTAAAGGTCTAATGCCAGACGGTACTAGTCGCTTCTCTGTAAATGGCGAAACTATTTTCCATTACATGGGTTGTTCTACATTCTCTGAGTACACAGTACTTCCAGAAATCTCACTAGCGAAAGTAGCTAAAGAAGCACCACTTGAAGAAGTTTGTCTTCTAGGTTGTGGCGTTACAACAGGTATGGGCGCAGTACTGAACACAGCTAAAGTAGAAAAAGGCGACAACGTTGCTGTATTCGGCCTAGGCGGTATCGGTCTTTCTGCAATCATTGGTGCTCGCATGGCTGGTGCTGACCGCATCATCGGTGTTGATATCAACGAGAGCAAATTCGAGCTAGCGAAACAACTTGGCGCGACTGACTGCATCAACCCAATGAACTACGACAAACCAATCCAAGACGTTATCGTTGAGATGACAGACGGTGGCGTTGAATACTCTTTCGAGTGTATCGGTAACGTTAACGTTATGCGTCAAGCACTTGAGTGCTGCCACAAAGGTTGGGGCGAATCTGTAATCATCGGTGTTGCAGGCGCAGGTCAAGAGATCTCTACTCGTCCGTTCCAACTAGTAACAGGTCGTGTATGGCGTGGTTCTGCTTTCGGTGGTGTTAAAGGCCGCTCTGAGCTTCCAGAAATCGTAAACCGTTACATGGCTGGTGAGTTTGGTCTACAAGAGTTCATTACTCACACTATGGGTCTGCAAGATGTAAACGAAGCATTCGACCTAATGCACAAAGGTGAATCTATCCGTACTGTTCTACACATGGATAAATAATACCAATCGTAGTAAATAACTGGTCATTCTAGCTTGTTAAAACACTCGATAACGGCGTTAGAAATTTTGATTGTAGAATAACTACTTATCGAAAATTTCTGCCTTGTTCTCAAGCATTTTTCCTGCGCTATTTATGACCATCTACTTACTGTGATTGATATAACTCCCCTTGGTCTCGATACCTCGGTGTCGAGACCAAAGTTCTGACTTAAACATCAGAGCGAAACTGTCTTCACCACCTCCTGCCCGGTGGGTGGTGAAACCTTTAGCTATAACTTTGGCTTTAGTATTAAACAACCCAAACACATTAATTCCGAAACCATCAACCTAACGGAGCACAATAAATGACAATCGAAAACATTAGCCAAGCAAAGGTTGCTGGTGGTTGGCACAAACAATACACCCACTTTTCAGCAACGCTTGACTGCAACATGCGTTTTGCGATTTTCTTGCCACCAAATGCAAGCAAAGAAAACCCAGTTCCTGTTTTGTATTGGTTATCAGGCTTAACCTGTACCGATGAAAACTTCATGCAAAAAGCCGGCGCTTTCAAAGCCGCGGCAGAGCAAGGCATCGCTATTGTTGCGCCTGATACTAGCCCACGTGGCGAAGGCGTTGCCGACAATGAAAGCTACGATCTAGGCCAAGGTGCAGGATTCTACGTGAATGCGACTCAAGCACCGTGGGACAGCCATTACCACATGTACGATTATGTAGTAACAGAGCTCCCAGCACTGATTGAATCGTTCTTCCCTGTAACATCAGTAAAATCAATTTCTGGTCACAGCATGGGCGGACATGGTGCACTAACAATTGGCATCAAGAACGAAGATAGCTACCGTTCTATCTCTGCATTCAGCCCAATAACAAACCCAATGCAATGCCCTTGGGGGCAGAAAGCATTCAACCAATATCTAGGATTAGATATTGAAGAATGGAAACACTACGATGCTTCTGAGCTTTTAAAGACCAAAGGCACTAAGCTGCCAATGTTAGTAGACCAAGGCGAAGCTGATAACTTCCTAATTGAGCAGCTAAAGCCTGAACAATTAGTTGAAGCCGCTAAGGTAACGAATGCCGATTTAGAGCTACGTATGCAGCCAGGTTACGACCACAGCTACTACTTTATCTCTAGCTTTATTGATGAGCATATTGAGTTCCACGCTGCTTACCTAAACAAGTAGTCACACCGAATTAGCCCACACCTTGCAAAAGCGTGAGGTGTGGGCTTTTTTGTGCCTGCTGTTTGGGCAAATACGCTGTTACTAAAGAGCAGCAACAACGATTACCACTTTCAAACACTCTTGCTATACCAACACAAACCATACAACGATAAAGGTACGAATATGAGCTGGTTTTTCTTGATGATGGGCGTAATGGCTGAAGCACTTTCTCACGTTGCACTTAAGGCAACCGATGGTTTTAGTTTGTCTAAACCTGTTCCTGCTTTGCTGGTTATTTCAGGACACTTAGCGGCATTTCTATTTTTGAGCCAAGCCATGAAAGGGATGCCAGTTGGTGTGGTGCACTCTTTATGGGCAGGTTTAGCTATCGTGACAGTGAGCCTGATTTCTACCTTCGTTTACAGCCAACATCTGGACACTAAAGTTTGGATTGGCATGGGGCTTGTTGCCGCAGGCGTCATGTTGATCAACCTATCACAAGGGCACGCTCATTAATTAAACAATTAATGAACGTAAGGGGCTCACCAGCTCAGATTTACAAGCAATAAGTTATGAACAGTGAGTCAATTCGTTCAAACTTCCTAACAGACAAGTGATGCCTTCACTTATTCATACTCTTACAATCCGCAAATCAAACCTGTTACCATAGCGCCTTCAACATTACCTATTTTGAAGGTTGCTATGAAAGCAATTAAAACTCTTTTCTTCCTGATGGTTTTATTGAGTGGTCTGTTTACCGCTTGGCTGTTTATCCCGATTCCAGCGACCATGGACAAACAAACACTCGATGTTCCATTAACAGAACCGTTCAAGCTGGTGGCGTATCGCAGTAATCCGAATGATGCGAGCAAGCCGCTGACTTATCACTACTATGTGATTTCCGATGTGGTTGGCGTGGACGACATGGACCCGTTTCTAATTACGACAGACCAGTTTGTGAAGCTTGGCGAATTCGACGAGAACACATTCAACCTTACGGTTAACGGCAAGATTGAGAGCTACACCAACGATTTGTGGATCAAGAAAGCCGATGGCAAACTGCAGCACTGGTATGTGAGTATTAATGCCAACTACGTTCGTTAAAGTCGGTACACAATAGAATCTATGATTAGACAGCGCTTGGCTTCCAAGCGCTGTTTTTGTTTCTAACAACACTCTCCACTTATCCCTACCCAGTCGACATAAACTGCATTGCCTACTTTTGATTCACTGCTACCCTGCTCTCAAGGTGTTATAAGCTCTTTAGATACGATAAGCTCATCCAATGCTCACGCCCAATAAATCAAAAATAATAAAGGACCACCCGTGGAATTTACGCTCGACAAATTTAACGGCATCATCATTGACCCAGCGACAGCACCTCAAGATGCTGATGCATTTTGTGCCGAACTTAATGAAATCACCGAATTTTCAAAACAAAACAACAAAGGCATTATTTGGATTAGTTTGCCTATTTCGCTATCGCATCTTATCCCAGTAGCCACTGAGCTAGGCTTTGTGTTTCACAACTGCCTAGAAGATGAAATCACGCTGATCCATAAATCCGAAATCGTTGAGTTTGTGCCTTTCATTCCGACTCACACCTTGGGCGCAGGTGCATTGATCACCAACGAACACAAACAAGTGCTGATGATAAAAGAGCATGGCATGACAGGCTACAAATTACCTGGCGGCCACATTGAACTTGGCGAGGGTATTGAAGAGTCTGTGGTTCGAGAAACCTTGGAAGAGACGGGTATCAAAGCGGAGTTTGTATCGGTGGTTGGCATGGCAACGCGCCACCCATATCAATTTGGCAAATCAAACCTCTACTTCGTTTGTCACCTGATTGCTCAAAATCAAGAGATTGCGATTCAAGACACGGATGAAATTGCAGAAGCCAAATGGGTAGATGTAGAAGAGTTCATCAACAACGCTGAGAACTACCCGTTCAACCGTCAAATGGTTGCGTCTTTGATTGGTAAACAAGGCTTGGAGCTGACTCAACTCGAAAGCAATTCAGGCCCAACCCACAAGCCAGAGATCTTCTTTTCGCAAAACTAGAACGATTCAAGCATAAAAACGCCCAACTCAAATGAGTTGGGCGTTTTGGTTTCTAGCTTTTGTTTTCTTAATTAAGCCAACTGCGTTGTTAGTTATTCTTTGTACCCATGATTCATTCTCATACTTTTTGTATTAGAAGAAACCTAGCGGATTGGTATCGTAGCTGATCAGCAGGTTCTTGGTGTTTTGGTAATGGTCGAGCATCATCTTATGTGTCTCACGGCCAATGCCTGATTTCTTGTAGCCACCAAACGCCGCGTGTGCTGGATAAGCATGGTAACAGTTAACCCAAATACGACCCGCTTCGATATTGCGCCCCATTCGATACGCTAAGTTTGCATCACGTGTCCATACCCCTGCACCCAAGCCATACTCGGTATCATTGGCAATTTCTAACGCTTCCGCTTCATCTTTAAAGGTCGTCACCGCGATAACAGGGCCGAAGATCTCTTCTTGGAAGACACGCATCTTGTTGTTGCCTTCGAGCATGGTTGGTTGAATGTAGTAACCATTACCTAAATCATCTGGTTGCTGCGCGATTTCACCACCTGTCAGCACTTTCGCGCCTTCTTGGCGGCCAATCTCAAGATAGCTCAGAATCTTATCGAACTGCTCTTTAGAAGCTTGTGCGCCAACCTGAGTATCGGTATCTAGCGGGTTACCTTGTTTGATGGTTTGAGCACGCTCGACTACTTTCGCAATGAACTTGTCGTATACCGATTCATGGATGAGCACACGAGAAGGACAGGTACACACTTCACCTTGGTTAAAGAACGCCAGCAACATACCTTCGACACACTTATCTAGGTATTCGTCTTCGTGGTTAAAGATATCTGGAAAGTAGATGTTTGGAGACTTACCGCCAAGCTCAACCGTTGATGGGATCAAACTTTCTGCGGCACATTTCAGGATATGGTGGCCGACCTCTGTTGAACCAGTAAACGCCAGCTTCGCCAAACGATCGCTGGTTGCTAATGCTTGGCCCGCTTCGCTACCAAAACCATTGACGATGTTGACCACACCAGCAGGCAGAAGGTCAGCGATCTTCTCCATCATCACCAAGATCGAGGTTGGCGTTTGCTCAGCTGGCTTCATCACCACACAACACCCCGCAGCCAGTGCGGGTGCCAGTTTCCAAGCCGCCATTAAAATCGGGAAGTTCCAAGGGATAATCTGACCTACCACACCAATTGGTTCTGGGAAGTGGTAGCTTGCCGTGTTTGAATCGAGCTCAGCTGCACTGCCTTCTTGCGCTCGAATACAACCCGCAAAGTAGCGGAAGTGATCGACAACCAAAGGAATATCTGCCGCTAAAGTTTCACGCACAGGTTTGCCGTTTTCCCACGTTTCAGCAACCGCGATTTCTTCTAGGTTCGCTTCAATACGATCGGCAATCTTAAGCAGGATATTCGAGCGTTCAGTCACACTCGTTGCTGCCCAACTCGCACGAGCTGCATGCGCTGCATCGAGTGCCAAGCTAATGTCTGCCTCGGTTGAACGCGCGACTTGGCAATACACCTGACCATTAACTGGGGAAGTGTTATCAAAATACTCGCCGCTGACAGGCTTCACCCACTCACCACCGATAAAATTATCGTATTGAGCTTTAAAGTTCACCACTGCGTTATCACTACCCGGCTGTGCGTAAATCATAGTTAGATCCTTCTTAGATTTTTAGTCGTTGTTCATTCGTTATTGAGCTTATGTTGTCGAGCTAGCATGGCGGCTTCCCTTGAGAAGAGAACCCGAGAAGAGAACTCAAAAAAAGAGCCGCCATGTTTATACTTTCTGTTTAAAACACTGATACTTCGTGTTTTCTTCACAACAGTAACAACGCAAATCACACGCCAGAACTTCAAAACTTGTTGTTAATAAATTGTAAAACTATGATTACCAAACGTTTACAACCCAAAGTGAGTTGGCATTGAACGGACGTATGGAAAGCACTCCAGTGTTCAACTGTTCCAAATTGGTACACCCTCACTGTTACGACATGGAACAGTCATGCACCTTCAACACACACAAGCCTCAGATTGGCTTTCGTCCTCTTGGCACCGCAGCACAGAAGCGGGGCTAAAACAGAGACGGCTTCCTGAAGATATACGCCTGCCACAATCGATCCTTAAGCAACGACGTCATCAATCTTCTGACCTGATTCAAATCGTCGAGCGCAACGCACTGCCTCTGTTTAATCAGATGTTTGCACGCACCGACAGTCGCTTGATTTTGACCGATATTGAAGGGGTGATTCTGGCGAGTTGGGGCCAAGAAAGGTTTAAGGAGAAACTGACTTCGATTGCACTTAGCTCTGGAGCGTGCTGGCAGGAACAACTGAAAGGCACCAACGCGATTGGCACAGCCATTGTGGAAGCCAAACCAGTGACTGTCATTGGCGAACAGCACTTCATCCACCAGCATCGGTTTATAAGTTGTTCAGCAAGCCCTGTGTTTGATCATCAAGGCCAGATGGTTGGCGTATTGGACATCACCAGTGAACAGCAACAACACGACAGTTCGGTGCAGCTACTCGTTCAAAACATGGTTCAGCTTGTTGAAAACCAGCTATTGAGTCATATCCCACAAGGCACGACTCGTATTGATCTCGCGTGTGAGAAATCGTTATTGCACAGTGGTTGGCAAGGGATCGTAATAGCGAATGAGGCTGGTGAGGTGGTGGCGCATAATCAAGTCGCCTCTCAATTGCTGGATCAAACCTCGATCGTTGGTGCATGCATTGATACCCTCTTCAATCGAACTTCATTAGACACCTCATTTGTGTTTGAAAAACAGCACCTCAAACGCACGACAACCAAACGCACACGTTCTATTTCAGCATCGTGTGATTTGCACCATGGCGAAGAACAGATAGAACACGCTTGGCAGCAAGCTAATAAGGTCATCGATAAAGGGATCAGCTTGCTGATCTTAGGTGAAACTGGCGTTGGAAAAGGTGAGTTTGTTAAAGCCTTACACAAACAGAGCCAGCGTAAATCCTCACCCTTAGTTGCCGTCAATTGTGGAGCACTACCGAAAGATCTTATCGAATCTGAATTGTTTGGTTACGCGCCGGGCGCATTTACGGGAGCAAGCCACAAGGGCTTCCAAGGCAAGATCCGCCAAGCAGATAAAGGGATTCTATTTCTAGATGAGATCGCCGACATGCCTTTGGAGGCTCAGTGTCGACTGCTGCATGTTCTGCAAGACAAATCCGTAGTACCTGTAGGTTCAAACCAGAGTTACCAAGTTGATTGTCAGATCATCGCAGCCACACATAAAAACCTCGAGCAGTTAGTTGCGACAGGAGAATTTAGGCAAGATCTGTATTACAGACTAAATGGCTTAGCCTTCACCTTACCAAGCCTGCAATACCGACAAGACAAGCACGCTTTAATCAAAAATATTCACCGAAAATACGCAGAAGATGGACAGGCAATCTGCCCTCACTTGATGAGATTACTATGCGCTTATTCTTGGCCGGGTAATATCCGAGAACTAGATAACTTACTGAAGGTCACCGCCCTACTCGCGAGCGACGAACCACAAGTGACTCTGGAACATGTACCAAGCCACCTTGCTCAGCACCTCACCTCTTTAGCTCAAGATAGTCATCACCAGATTACTGCTTCTCGTATCATCGAAGGTAAGCCAAATACTGATTTAAGAAGTACCGTTGAAGAAACCTTGCTGCAAACCTATCAAGCCAACCAAGGTAATATCAGCAAGACATCGCGAATATTGGGCATCAGCCGTAATACTATTTATCGAAAACTAAAGAGTTTGGGGATTCTTCAATGAAGAAAATGAACCAAGCTTTGGCTGCCCTGAATTTATAAAACAAACATAAACACTCGCATAAATAGGGGAAATGAATGACTTTGAGTAAAATTAAGTGTGACCATTGTCATATAATGAATAATCCACATTCAGTAACGAGCGAAAACAACACTGTTCTCACCTAACAAAAGACCACTTTATCAACAAGGTTTAAAGATCAATAAATACAATTGGTTACTTAACCTTAAGCAAGCATTTATTTATCTTTCAGAACCCATACATCAAATATAAAGATAAGCCCAATGCAATCCTGTTTATAAATTTAATCCGTCTATTCTTTTTGTATTCATTGTTTTGAATTTTCCATTCACTTATCTTGTTTAAAATCTCTGCAAAACTACCACTATTTGGTTACAGGGATCTTATGTTTAACAGTATACGTACACGAATTGCGGTGAGTGCAGGCGGGGCAATGGCTTTCACTCTGTTAATCGCAATGGGGATGACGACCAACGCATTTACCGATGTGAATGAGCAAGTCACTAAAAAAGTCAAAACGCAGCTGACAGACGCCACGACATCGGATTTACAAAACACAGCGCTTCAACAAGGTTTAAACATCGCTAACCAGCTTGACCCTGTATTGGCCAACCTAAAACAAGCACGCTCAATCATTGAGTTGAGTTCAGAAACCAACGCAAGCGCAGACCTTGTTGTTAAACAGTTTACTGCCGCCTTGGAAGCACAAAACAAAGCTGTATTTGCGGGCTACATGGTGTGGGAAAACAAAACATGGCCACAGCAAACCGATCTGAATGGCGAGATTAGCTTGAACAGCGAATTAGGTTTCAACAGTCAGGGCTACCTTGCCCCGTTCTTCTCTCCCAATGACCAAAACAGCTTTGATGCAGTCGCGATGGAAAGCTTCAGCAATACCGAGTTAAACAGCAACGGGGAGCGAAAAGACGACTGGCACTTAATGCCTTACCAAACCGGTAAGACATTTGTGATGGAACCGTATTTCTACCCGGTTCGAGGTAAGCAAGAGCTCATCACCACCATCAGCCAACCAATCAAACAAGACGGGAAAATCATTGGCTCAATTGGCTTTGATTTGTCTTTGTTTGAACTTCAAAGCCAGAGTGAATTGTTTGCTCGTGACCTGTTTGATGGCAAAGGCAAGATCCTCATCACTTCTTGGAAAGGCATTACACTGGCCAACAGTCGCTCTGCAGATATGGTAGGTAAAAAAGTCTCATCTGAATTGGAAGCAGAATGGTCGAGCATTCAGTCTATCGCTAAGCGAACAGGCGCTGGCCTTGTCACTTTCGGCGGCGATGAATACGCAATTACTTCAATTAATACCAGTGATGCGCCTTGGGTCGTCATGGTTTCAGTACCCAGTAGTCACCTTACAAAAAGCGTCGACGACTACACGAATTGGAGTGATGAACAGAATTCAAAAGCACTTGAAAAAGGTGTGTGGGCGGGGATCATCGCAGCTCTTCTAGGCATTGCCTCCATGGCATTTATCGCCAACTCTTTAGGCAAGGTTCTGAACAACTTAGTGGAACGTTTCAAAGATGCAGCACAAGGCGAGGGTGACTTAACTTATCGCATTGAAGTGAAAGGTAAGGATGAAACTGCTCAGCTAGCACATTGGTTCAATACCTTCCTATCTCGCATACAAGAAATGCTCCTAACCGTTATGGTAACGGCAGACCAAGTAGATAAAAATGCCGCTGAAGGCCAAGCTCGCGCTGAGGTTTCTCGTGATCAGTTGAATTCTCAAGTTAACGAAGTGAACTCACTTGCAACAGCCATTAATGAAATGAGTGCGACTGCACAAGAAGTGGCAAGTTCAGCCGTTCAAGCGGCCGCAGCTGCGAGCCAAGTGCAAAGCAACAGCCTTAATGGTATGGCACGTATGGACAATGCCGCGAGCGCAGTAGATAGCTTGGCCATTCAGGTCAATGATGCGCAGCAACAAACGCAAAACTTAGTTGATTCAAGCACCGCCATTCAAGGTATTTTGAGTGAAATTGGCGGTATTGCAGAACAAACCAACCTACTTGCGCTTAACGCCGCGATTGAAGCAGCTCGTGCGGGGGAAGCCGGACGTGGCTTTGCTGTGGTTGCTGATGAAGTACGTAACCTCGCGAATCGCACTCAAGGTTCGACCGAAGAGATTCGCTCTATGTTGGCTCGCTTAGAGCAAGAGACTCAATCTATCGTGGTATTGATGGAGCAAAGCCAAAAGCAAGCAAACGACACCAAAGGCGAAACTGAAGCCGCTCATCTGGCGTTGTCTGAAATCAACCAAGCGATTGAAGTGATCAACGACATGAACAACCAGATTGCTTCCGCTGCTGAGGAACAAAGCTCGGTATCAGAAGAGATTAACCGTAATGTGGTGATCATCAATGACACCGCCGTTGAGGTGATGGGCACCATGACATCGTCGGTCCAAATTAGTAACGATCTGACAGTAAAAGCTGGAGATTTGCACGGAGAACTGAGTAAGTTTAAGCTTTCTTAATTCGCTCTCTCTTCCATAAAAACAAGGCCGATAAACTCAATGTTCTCGGCCTTTCTATTTCTTGAACACTCTCAGCAATACCTCTCACCAAGCAACAAATCTAATTGGAATCTAACTCAATCAGCTGATTGAGCACCTCTTTGTCCAACACAGGATGATGCTTACTCGCGAGCAACAGTACGATGTCCACCGCAGGTAACGGCGGCATATCGTCGAGAATCTTCAAATCAGGTGTGACACTGAGCTTACCCATAGCTCCAATCGCCAACCCTGCTTTGACGATAGCGCGCTGAGCTGAAGCCGTGTTACTACAGGCTAGTAATTGATAGGGTATCCCCTGCTTAGTTAAACCATTTACCGCCGCAGCGTGGTATTTACAGTCAGTCTGAAATAGAGCTAATGGAACTGGCTTAGAGTCATCCAAGACATAATCAGAACTGCTTATCCACACTCCGACATCATGGGTCAGCCAATAACCCTCTTCACTGTCAGGTGCTCTGGTGACAATCGCGGCATCTAATCGGCCATCATCCAACCACTCTCTGAGCGTAATGCTTGGTAAGCTGAATACTTGAATAGAACAGGTAGGTTCTGCTTTCTGCAACAGACGAATGACTTTCGGCAGAATGATGTCGTTATAGTCTTCAGGGCAACCTAACCTCAAGGGCTGTTTATCCTCATAACGCTTAACTTGTTTTAATGCCGTATTGTGGAGTGCGACTAGCTGCTCCGCATGAGAACGCAGTGCTAAGCCCGCCTCCGTTAAAACTAAGTTACGCCCCTCTTTTTGAAACAGGGTGACGTTGAGTTCCTCTTCCAACTTACGCATCTGCGCGCTAAATGCCGATTGGGTGCGATTGATCTGTTTCGCAGCACGCGTGAAGCTACTGGTTTCCACAAACGCGAGAAAGCCTCGCAAAGCATCAATATCCATATTGAAATAACCACCCATCGTTTTTATTAATGTATTGCATCAAAATTATCCGTTAGTGCTCAGTAATACAATCCCTTAACCTCAAAAGCATCCCCACCACACGCAAGGAAGCATTTATGCAGCTTTATATCGCTAATCAGAACTACTCCACTTGGTCACTGCGCGCATGGCTAATATTCGATCACTACAACCTCAACGCAGACGTCATTAAACTTAAGCTGTTCACCCCAGATTTTTATGACACGTTAGCGAAAGTTACACCCACTGCAAAAGTGCCGACTCTGGTTGATGGTGACGTTGCAGTGTGGGATTCACTGGCTATTCTCGAATACGTAAACGATGCCTATTTAGACGGTGTTGCGTGGCCTTCTTCCGTCGCTGAACGCGCCCATGCCCGAGCAATTTCCGCAGAGATGCACTCTGGGTTCTTCAATCTAAGAAATGAAGTGCCAATGAACTGCCGAGCAAAAAGAACGCTAACGCTGAGTGAAGGCGCACTGAAAGACATCGCTCGTATCGATGCGATATGGTCAGCGCAAATGGAACAGTATCCAGAAGGCTGGTTGTTTGGTGAGTGGTCGATTGCTGATGCGATGTTTGCACCTGTAGCGCTGCGAGTCGAAACCTATGGCATCAAGCTTTCGGACAAAGCCCAACAGTATCAACAACGTGTGTTGAATAGCCCGTCTATAAGAAAATGGTTGGCGGAGGCGAGTTTAGAAAAGGATATCGTTGAAGAAGACGAGGCGGGAGAACCTGTTTAGTCTGGAGCGAATGAGTCTCGAATGGCTTCGAGACTCATTGATTAGTTAGAAAAGATTTTGTCCTTTCCAACTATTCTGCAGAAAGGTCATCAGGCTGCTTATTCGGTTCAAACTCCAAAATATCACCTGGTTGACACTCTAAAACCTCACACAGTTTATCGAGTGTCGATAGCCTTACCGCTTTGGCCTTGCCATTCTTTAACACCGACAAGTTGGCTTCTGTAATCCCGACTTCTTTCGCCAATGTCTTCAATCGCATTTTTCGTTTGGCCATCATAATGTCTAAATTAATGCAGATAGTCATGACAAGTCCTTTAAATCGTGTGGCTGTGTTCGTCGGCCAAAATATAACCCTCTTTCATCACCCATGAGATGATCAAGATAATCATACCCAATATCAGGGTTAAAAAATCCATGCCGACAAAACTAATTGCAAATATTCGTTCGCCAGGAGGATTATTGAACGACAACACTACAGACATCGCTGCACCGTAGATCACCGACCCAAATACCCAGTAAAACAAGCAGTAACCAAGCTTCTGATAAGACATTGCATTTTCTAGTGAGAAGATTTCTCCGCGTTCATAATTACGGAATAAACGTATCAGAACTATTAACGCATACAAAACAATGCTCCACACGGCCAAACTTGTGAACATCGCAATGACTCTTGTGGTCAAAGTTAATGGTAATGTCGTAAGAGATTCAATTTCGTAAGAAAACTGAACAATACCCATATTAGTAAGGAAGTCATAGGGAGTTTGAACGGCTAGCCAAAAGTAACACACCATGATTGGTACAAGTGCAAAAAGACATTGCAGTAGCATGCGAACACGTCGGCTTTGTTTTTGAATGTTAGACATAGTTATTGTTCCTGTTGAGTTGACAGGAGGATACTAAGATCAAAACAAACGATGATCAATAAAAAATTATCGATAAACGATAATTTTTTAAAGTGTGCTCTTCAATAACTCACTGAACTTCGACGCTATCCACTGATGCGAAGCTGATGTAAATGTACGCTGATGTTGCAGTAAATATAGGTCGACGTGATATTGCTTACTGGCTACAAAATCGTAAATATCCACAAACTGGCTATCGAAACCCGGTAGTGCATTCAACGCATTCATACCAAAGATCACCGCATCTGAACGAGACGCGATCTCCATCAACACATGAGTTTGGGTGCTTCGAAGTTTTGGGCGTTTGTCACTTTCCAACTGTAATAGAACTTGTTGAAGAGGCGTGTTGAATGCTTGCTTATGGTCTTCTTCTACGTTCATAGCGACTATAGGGTATCGCATGATTTCATCTAACGTAGTGTCTTTTCCAACCAACGGGTGGTCTTTACGAACAAACAGTTTGGGATAGATTGTTCCAATTTTTGTCGCTTGGTATTTTTGATCTAGCGAGCTTGAATAATGAATAGCAAAGTCTAACTTCCCTTTGTCGAGTAAGTCGTAAGGGTTACTTTTCGCGGCCATTTCTATCAAGTTGACGTCAGGAGCTTCTTCAAATAACCCTAAGGCTAGATTGGGAAGAATGGTACTTCCTAGAAAGGTAGGCAAAGAGATCGAAAACGTATCATTACATTCTCGAGGATCAAATTGACTACGTTGAAACAACGCAGCCAACTGCGGAAGAATGTGTTGCAGCTCTTGACCTAACTCTAGCGACTTTGATGTCGGTGTCAGGCCAGTAGAGGTTCGGATAAAAAGGGGATCATCGAAGGTTTCTCTCAACCGTTTTAAGCTGCGACTCATAGCCGACTGCGAGACAAATAACACCTTTGCAGCATTGGTTACATTGCGTTCTCTAAGTAATGTGTCAAAGGCCACCAGCAAATTCAGGTCGACTCGATTCAATTGATATGAAATATCTTTTTGCATAATCCCTCTGCGATATTGAACAACGACATTGTTTAGACGAACTAACCATAACACGAAAAGATACACCCACTTAAAGTCGTATCCAATCTTGATTAGCCGGCTACTTTACTTTGATAGAATTACTCGTTTACTTTAATAAAGTCACCTGGCTTCCATGAATTATCAAACCATTTTTCTGTCGGTGAATACATACGGAAGATGATATTAAAACCTTTCCCTTCCGTCGTTTGCACCCAGTTGTTTTCCATTCCTTTTGGCGCATCAGGTGCAAAATGTATGGTGATTGAACCATCACTGTTTTTCTTAATGTCTTCACTCAAACCATCGATACCCGCAGATTTTTGGTCGGTTTCTAACATGGAACGCGTCTGGTTATCGTAGATCATAAATGACCAGAACTTCTCTACAGGCGTATTCGGCGGCAGTGTTACTGTGTAGTGCTGGCTACCATCTAACACTTCCTGATTGGCATCACGTGTTGCCAATAAGTAATCCGAACCTTTGCCTACGGTTTTCGTCACCATATCAGGGGTAATTCCCGTTGCCATGAAGTGGAATGTTGCTCGCATATCAGAGTCAATAACCCCATTTGCGTCTTTAAATTCATGCCCTGAGACTAACGGAGTAAACCATTGTCTATCTTCGTAGCGAAACATCTCTTCCTTAGGATGAAAATAGGTAGAGCGCGCTTCAGCGGTTGCTATTTTGGCCGCTTCCGACAGGATTTGCTGCATGCGCTTATTGGGAGCAAATTCCTGCCCTTTTTCGATTCCGATATCTTTGGCTAACGACAACCATTCAGCATCAAAAATCGCCGTAGGTTCGTATTGAATGAGTGCATTCACCTCATCGTAAAATGTCGCATCCATTGCATGAATAGTGTTGTAGTCGACACCTGAAATATTCATGAACTCTGTGTTGTCTTTCTCTCCATACGGGTAAAGCTTAGTGGTCTCTTTCAGCGTCGCAATACTCGCTTGCATTTCATCTGGCGAGCTAACAAGACGCAATAACAACCAGTGCTGATAACCTTCACTGACGATTTCAATGTATCCCTCTGGCACTTCACCTTCCCACGAGGAATGGCGGATAAAGTACTTGCCTGACTTTGCGATATTGTCTGGATGGGTAACACCAATTCGGTCTACATATTTAAACGCAGCGTTGTCGAGTAAGCCAAGTACTGGGGTTGGAATTTCCAGAACAACCGGGCCATTTTTCACATCAATTTCAGAAGTGATATACGGTGTGGTTGTATTCGCGGTTAACCACAGGCTATTGGCGTCTAAGTTGTCTTCAGAAATCGCAATGGTTTGGTTCGGCTTCATGCCAATACTTTCGTGCCCCAGTAGCAATCCTTGTATCGAAGCAACAGGAATACCGGACAGAAACACACGAACCGCATTGGAGACTTGAACAAAGTCTTGCACCTTAGTGTGCGTTTCTTCAGTAGGTGCACCATCGGTATAGTTCAGCTCTCCTAGATAGGCTGACTCAACCTTATTTGGGGTGATGATACTCTCTGGTACTTGGGCACTATATTTAGGCTCAGCGAATGCAAAAGATGAACAACCTAAAGTAATCAGTAACGTAGCAATAATGGATTTTTTCATAATAATTCTCTCTTATCTAATGTGATTCAGATAGCCTAGACAGCCCCAGTTTGTGTTCTCCACCAGGGCAAAGCACGAGGCTATTTATTTCCAGAGACGGTTGAGTCTCTATTGCTGGCTAGTACTGATTTTCTCCATGTCTTCTAGCATCCAGTTCTTAAAGAATGTTTTCGAGGTTGGTCGGTAAAGTCGGAACAACAAGAAGTAATCTTCTCCCCCCGTAGGCACCCAGTTATTCTCTTGCCCTTTTGGTGCTTCTGGGCCGAAGTACAGGTCGTAAGAACCGTCTGGATTCTTTTTCATCGTGTCTGCGTTTCGAGAAGATAGTCCTACTCGGTCGACACCTTTAACAAAGTTCTTGGTTTCCATGTTGTAAACAATGGCAGACCAGAAATCTTCAACTGGCGTATCGGCTGGCACGTTGAGCTTGTACGTCGCTTTACCATCTAACATTTCACCTTTTGAATCACGCAGCCCCGTTAGGTAGAAGGTTGAACCACCCAGCTGTTTCGGTAAATAAGTCACATAAAAGTACGACGCTGCACGCTTATCGACTAACACCTCATTTTCATCCACAAATGGGAAGCCAAGCTGAGCCTGAGGGCCAAAGTTCCAGAAAGACCATTGTGAAAGTGGTTTGCCATTTTCATCTTTCCATAGCGCGCTAACCGTTTGATCAGGCTCTACGAATTTCGACTGCATGTGCGCATACGCCATCAGTACTCCCTCACGAATCGCTTTTTTCTGCTCTTCTGACGGGTCGAATTTTTTGCCTTTCTCGATACCAAGATCTTTGAGTAACGAAACCATCGCCTTATCTTGTGCTCTAACTGGATTCTCTTGAATGACATCATTAATATCTTGGAAGAACGTCTCGTTGTAATACGGAAGGCTGTCATACGCGACATCCGTTGCATCTAAGTAGTCTGTCTTTGGTGGATTTTTGGCATCCGCAAGATTGTAGATTTTGATTTTCTTTGCGTAGTTGCCCGCATCTAAATCTGTTGCTCCATTGGTTAACGATGGTCTGAACGAAAAGCCATACAAATACGTGTCGGTTTCAAACACCAAATAACCTTGGCTTTCTAACTCTTGCTTAGTACCAAGCTCATTGTCGTAACCTGGTGGTAAGAATAGATACTTTCCTCCCTTACCTTCATCAGCACCTTTGTACCCCACATCTGTAATCGGCACCTCCCATTGGTTCACAATCGAGCCAAAGTAATTCACCTTGTCAGTCGCCGCCGGAACTTCAATAACAACAGGGCCATTTTTAGAGGTTGTGGTTGCCCAAGCATAAGCCGTGGTGTCATTAGCCGTGAGGAAGCCTTTTTCTGAGCCAAAAGGTTCGTTAACGTAAACCACGTCATTGAAATCACCATTCAAGTCACGACGAGTCGCTTTCAAAAAATCAATCTGGGTGACTGCTGGCATGTAATGAATAGCGGTTTGCGTGGCACGTTGTACCATCATTTTGTATTCGAGGTTTTCGATCTGCGATGCGCGGTTAAGGATGTCATCAGTATCATCAAATGATTGAGAGTAGACCGGCAATGTACTGATAGTGAGTAGCGAAGCGAGTAGAAGTTTTTTCATGTTGAGCATATCTCTTCGTAAAATTGAAACATTCAATTGTTTAAAAAACATCCTTTGTTTGAACCAAGTATACGAATGAGACCAAAATTCATCCAATGACTTACAATCATTATTAATTATTCATTTTCAGGATAATACTCAATGGTAATTTGCTGACCCAGTAAGGCTCAGAACTTTGAAAAACTTACTCAGCATCGTTGATAATGTGGTTGATTGTGATCACCTAACCACAATGTGCAGAGCTGATTGTTTATATTCAAGCAAACTCAAATTATTAAGATAAACATCATGTTACGAGCCTCTATCGCATTACTCAGTGTCACGAGCTTCGCTGTATCTGCCAATACTGCCCTTCCTACTGGAGAAGACTGGATTAATCATGCTAGCGAAGGATTAGCACCTTACTGGTTGATGCCGAGTGCTCAAGGAGAGCCGATAGGCAACTTCCCGACTTTTCGCTGTGATGATGGGACATTACTTGATGTGACCAATGTTTGTCCTGAGTTAGACCGAGGCTGGATCACGCCGCACTTTGGAAAAGAGTTCACACGAATGAAGTCACGCCAAACCTATGCCTATGGCGTGCTCTACCACCTAACCGGAGACAAACAGGCATTAGCGCTTGCCAAGAAAGGAGCGTACTACCTCGTTGAACACTTAAAAGATGAGCAAAATGGTGGCTTCAAAAGCTTCACCAAAGACGGTAAAGCGGGACTTGAGTGGCAACAACGAACTTCTCAAGATCAAGCTTATGCATTAGTTGGATTGGCGATGTACTACTACCTGACCCAAGACAAAAAAGTTGAGCAAGCGCTCATTGCCCAACAAGCTTTTATCTTCGACAAATATCGACTTAGCGATAACAGCGGCCTTGCTTGGGTTCTTGCTGATGGTGAAGATGGCAGTGCCAAGCAACGTGAGCTGGTCGCGCAACTTGATCAAATTAACGGCTATATGTTGTTGATTGCGCCACTCCTGTCAGAGCCGACAAAATCAAAATGGCTTGATGATTTGGATTGGCTGACGCAAGCCATGATTGACCACTATCACTCTCAAGATGAACAACGCTTCTACGGTGCCATTCACAGCAAAGCAGCCATGATGCCAAACGCCAATCACAATGATTTTGGGCACACGATCAAAGCGTATTGGATGACTTACCTTACCGGACAAACACTGGATAACTCCGAATGGAAAGAGTTCGGTATGAAAGGGATGAAGCACACTTTAGCCCAAGCGCAGTACCAGAAAGACTTCACCGATGTATCCCAATACTTTGGCGGCAAACTTCAGAAGGCATGGCAAGGACGAGAGATTACTGGCTGGCAAAGCAGACCAAACACAAATTGGGCTTCCTCATGGGAGTGGGCTGAGCTCGACCAAGCTGCAATGACGGTATCGCTAGTCGATGGTTCAATGAAAGAAGTCCTGCAATACACGCTGCCGACGTTTCATGATGTGTGGGTCGACCACAAGTACGGCGGCGTAGGGCTTGAACCCAAACGCACCAAGGCTTTCCATTGGGGAAACGGCTACCATCAGTTTGAGCACGCTTTGATTGGCTACCTTTACGCGCGACAGGTGGAAGGCAAACCTGCAGTACTTCACTACGCAAGGCCAACCAATAGCGAGATGCCAATTGAACCGTATTACTATCAAGGGGATTTGGTTAAGTTGAAGAATAAAAGTGATGGAACGCAGAAAGTCAGCTTCAATAACATTCGACCTTAGCGTTGGTTGTTCACATTAAATTAGCGGACTAACGGCAAAGCCTGAGAAGCAACTTTTCAGGCTTTTAAATGGCTATTTTCTTTTACCCTGTTCTACCAACTTTTCATTCCATGCCGTGTTACCGTCGCGTTTAGTCACGTCATACTCAGAACAGAACTGAGATATGGTCATGTTGTTGTCGCCAGTAGCAAGTTTGAGAGCCAACTGAACTTGTTGAAGCTTGCTTTGCAGACGCAAAATTTGACCAGCATTTGGGCTTTTCTCTTTGGCATATTTTAAAGCAGCATGTTTACGTTCTGCCGCACCAGCCCTACGATCCGCTTCCGATAACAGATACTTTAACTGCGCAACACTCTTGCCCTTCTTAAAAGCAGGATCAAGCAGCTCAACGCACTCATCAAACGATGGATTGATAACGTATGGGTCTACTTTATGTGCCTGTTGGCGCATCCACTCTAGTGCGAGTTTTTCATCTGACATAATCAAATCTTTTCCAAAGAAATAGCTCTATATGGTATCGCTCAATAGCGAATGGCTGCAATAGCAAATTAACTTATCTCAAACCTTTGAATACATCGCTAAAGAAAGTATTGGTGCCACGCATCAAGAAGCACCCTCTCTTCAAATATTGCCGTTAGAAACTAAATAAGAGCTAATCACACCATTAAAACTCGCCAAACCAAACGCAAGAAAAAAGAAATTAAAAACATTTAAATCAATAGCTTATTGATATTAACCCGTGTAATTCACCCGTCAAATTACACGACTTCTTTGCACTCTTTCATAGTTTTGTACATTACTCATTCTAGCCAATAAAACTCACCTACTTTGTTTATATGCATGGGCAAACATATAAGTCAGAGCAATGAAAAGACGTACATTTTTGAAAAGCGTAGCCGGGGCTGCCTTTGTGCCAAGCCAACTTTTGGCTTCGCAAGACAACATCCCTTCCTCATTTCCAGTCTCAATTATGCAGGCTGGACGCAGCGCAACCTCAGGAGATTTGCACCTTATTGGTGGAGAGTTGCCAGCTGATATCCATGGCCATGTGTTTTTTTCTGAAGGAATACCATTAGAGCCAGACCACCTGAGTCCGAACGGCCGCGGCGCTTTAACCCGTCTCGACTTTTCGCCAAGCAAAGTTTCTTTCTTACGTAAGATGATTGATACCCCATCAGCCATCATGCAACAGCATATCTCCTATGGCTATGACAGCTTTAAACTGCTTGGTGGTATGGCTTATTACAGCCCGACGATGGGATTCGTCAACTATTGTAATACCGCGCCCAACTACCTGGGTGACAACCGATTCGCGCTCAGCTACGAAGGTGGGGTTCCCTACGAATTTGATGCGCTCAGCTTAGACCTGATCACACCGATTGGTCACTATGATGAGTGGCAGAGCAGCCTCCCACCTTGGATGAGTCCTTTTATTCCAGACAAATGGCTGTTTCCACAAGTACGTACTACAGGCCATCCATATTTTGATCTAGAGTCGGATGAATGTTTCACCATTAACTACGGTGGAAATATTTCCAACACGGGTACTAAAAATGGATTTATACGGCTTCTGAAATGGGACAAGCACAGCCCTTTACAAGGCTGGAACATTATTGGCCGTAACGGTAAGCCCGCCTTTATCGCCGCAACCGCTCACTCGCTGGGTGTAACGCGCCACCACATCCTCGTATTTGAAACTGCAGCGCAAGTCGAGCCGCTACGTATGCTCGGTATATCGTCGGTTTATGCTCAGCAACATCGAACTCCAACTTGGATAATTCGCAAGAAAGATCTCATTCCCGGGCGCGATTATGTGGTTGCCGACTACCTAGAACTGGATTTCGATACCTCAGACATCATGTGTAATTACGATGACCATGAACACGAAATCACCCTATATGGCCAATACCTAGGAGCGATGGACAAATCGGAGCCCCAATACACACGCGATAAGCGATTATTTGGTGGAAGAACTCCGAGTCAATTGGCAGGTTACCCGGCAGCACCTATCGATGTCGGCGGCTTAGTACGCGCAAGGATCCAAGTTCAGTCGCAATCCGTTCGACAGATAAATGAAGACTTCAGGCTGATACGAGACGACCAACTTTTTTGGGATATGAATGATCCCGCGTACCGTGGACACTTCCAGTTCCCAGAGCAATTTGAACACATTTATTGGGCTGCCGTTGGCTATCGCAAAGACCATGTCATTAAGCGTGTCGCAGACGCGTATGAGCACTACCCAAATAGAAGGTTCACCAACGATTCATTACCTGAAACCGACCAACCCTCGGCTCTCGTGCACATGGACTGCCTTTCGATGAATCTCGCCGATGCGTATCAATTTCCCTCAGATTGTGTGATGCGAACGCCTCAGTTTATGGCTCGCCCTAACAGCACCTCTCAAGACGACGGCTACATATTCACAGCAGTGGTTCGTAGTCACCCTACTTACGGCATTGGAAATGGCAAAGAGATCTGGATCTTTGACGCACAAAACTTAGCACAAGGCCCATTAGCGATCTTAGGGCACCCACAACTCAACTTTGCGACTACGAATCATGCACTCTGGGTGGCAGAGATAGGCCCGAGACCTGCCGATGCCTATAAAGCCAACGTAGGAGACTTCTTCAGTTCACGTTTATCAAGTCATCGCAGCGCTGTTCAAGAAGTCATTAAACAACACATTCTGCCTCGATTTGGCTAATCGATTCGATGAAGAAAACCACCTTTAAAAATCAACTTCGACTAAACCACAAGGAAGTCTTAATGAAAATAAAAACCATGGTACTTGGTAACGCTTTGCTTGCTGCTGTAATGGGGACAGCTTTCTCTCTTCATTCCAATGAACCGGAAAGAGAGATTTCGAACTACCAAGGAACATACACTTGCCACCCCGAAGCGATCTACGACCCAAGTTCTATTGATGAAGTACAAAACATCGTCCAAGACGCTCTGATACGCGGTAAAAAAGTGATGACGGGAAATCGCAAGTTCGCCAGCCAAATCGATGCCGCTTGTGCCGGTGACGACCAAGTTCAAATCACTCTGAAGAATATGAATAAGATCGTTCACTTCGATGCAACAAATAAGACCGTCACCGTTGAAGCTGGTATGCGGTTCAACGATCTTAATGACTTCTTGCGCGGGCAAGGTTACGCGATCAACATGGTGACGGAGTTAGCTATCTTTACCGTTGGTGGCATGCTGGGCAGTGGCACACACGGCTCTACATTAGATAGACCAAGCAACATGCTCGCTGACTACGTTACCCAACTTAAAATTGTTGATGGACAAGGCGAAGTCAGAGTACTTGAGGGCGATTTACTGGACGCCGCAAGAGTGAACCTTGGTGTGCTTGGCGTAGTGGTTGAAGCGACATTAAAACTTGAAGATGCCTTTAAAGTGAAAGCAGAAGTCACCGGTTATCGAGATGATTCCGACCTTGAAGACGTAGTACTGGATATTGCACACAACAATTACTCTGCGAACATCGCATGGTTCCCCGGCTTAGGGCGTTACACCACGACGCTTTACAACCCCGTTCCAATCGAGACAGAAGGCCAAGCCTACAATGCACAAGCCGATGTCACAGATGCGGAGGAGTTTTTCTTCGGGCTACTGTTTAATGCCGCACACGAATTCCCAGGTGCTGGTTTGCAATGTCTTGCTGCCGTCGCTCGTTACAATGGCCGAGCAAAGTCCTACTTCAGAGACAGTGTCACAGGTAAGGCAGTTGATGAACCTATCGGCTATTCAGACCAAATGCAGTACTTCGAATGCAAAGACCCGAACAAATGTATCTGGGATCGTCTGCCTATCGCGCTTCAAGAAGTCGCTATCGACATTGAGCGCCTGCCAAACTGGATCAATGATGTCCGCCAAATCGTCGATGCTCACCCACGTACTTGCTTCCCGCTCAATGGTATTTACTTCCGATTTGGTAAAGCTTCCGACAGTTATTTAGGAATGAGCGCAGGACGAGATACCGCTTTCGTCGGCATTGAATACACACTGCGTAAAGAGGGCAAGAAAGAGCCTAAAAACTATTTCGTTAACCTAGAAATCGAGCAAATGTCACTGCGAAAATATGATGCGAGACCACACTGGGGGAAAAACTCAGTCGCTATTTTTGAGGACATGCCCTCTCGCTTCCCGATGTGGCCAGAGTTCTTGCAAGCTAAAGCTGAACTAGACCCTTTCGATACCTTTACTAACCCATTCTGGGAGCGTGTGAGTGGTGAAACACCTTTAGAAAACTATCTACAACCAGGATGTAACGTACGCGGCGAATGTTATTGCCAAGAAGATGCCCACTGCCAATCCGGGACGACTTGTCAGTCAGGGCTCTACTTCACTGACGCTCGTATCTGCCGAAAATAAACAGCTCGTCAGGCATATAGCACTTCGCTCTATGCCTGATACTCGCTTTTCCAAGGGATCCAATAAAGGACATCACGTCAATGAACCTCCGCCAACTACTGCGTTTAGGGCTAGCATGTTGCTGCTTGTTCCTAACACAAGGATTTGCTACCACACTCGAGGACATACGCCCTCACACTCCATCATCTCAACAAACTTGGGCTGAACAATGGTTCTACAATATCGCCGTACCAGAGGTCGGCTATGTTAAAATCAGCCTACAAACCTATATAGCTCCAGACTTTACTGAACCAACGCCGAAGGCTTACGTGCATCTCGCGTTTACACCGATAAACGGTAAGACAGTAAAATACGACATCTTTCGTGATGAGTTAATCCTCAGAGGTTTTGAAGACTCGGAGCAGTTTCATTACGAAATTCCAGGGGTTGTCGTCGCCAATGAAGACACACTGAATGTGACTTTCGAAGACTTTCAGTTCTCGATGCGTTGGGATGGCAGACATGCTCATTATTGGCGTGGAAGAAATCCGGGACAAACGCCTTTTGGCATGATTCCTGAATTACCGGGGGTCGGAGGAAAGTGGTTTCTTTACACCGTCGGCACGCCGATTCAATACAGTTTCTACGATGGTGAACAGTCACTATTTGGAAGCGGATACGCTCAGCTTGATAAAGGGTGGTACGACAAAGAGTCTAGCGCGGGAATGATCTACACCATGGGACTTTCTGATGAACTCTATTACATGTTTACAGGCGCAAAAGTTGGGAATTCTAATATTGAACTGTGGGCTGGCCGCTATATCTCCCCTAATTATGACCTGATCTTCTACCCGGCGATTGGCAATATTTCACTGAAAAGAGAGGTAGATTCCTGCGCGGGATACTTAAAACTCGAAATGAACAAAATTAAGTACAAGATGGTCATGGAAGTAAAGTCAGAACTGGAAAGCTTTTATCCGCTAGCCTTCCCTTCTGTGATTATCTTTGGCGGAGAGCAAAAGTACATGAAGTCGATGAAGGCCGCGGTCAATGTCTCTTTGTATGAGCACAACATTTTGGCCGAAACCATAGACATGCCACAAGCCTTATTGGAGTTCAGTGGCCCTTTCTATTGTGATGCCTTAGATGACATTCAAAATGCCGCGCTTTAGATCGGTTTGAATACACAACAGGTGCTTCTAACAAAACAACAACGGAGTAGTACTTTCTTGGTGCTACTCCACAACTTAACGCCTTCCAATCAGTTCCAGTAATCCCAAAAGACTCACCTTTCATGCAGACATAATGGTAGCTCACGAAACGGATAATTTTCCTGATCGATAAAAAGCTCATGTTCGTACATATAGGCTCATAAAAACGCAGGTTCATTTAATCAAATAGGAAGAGAAAGGTTATGAAGGACATCACCCTGTCAAAGAACGATCTTCAAGCCATGGAGCAGCGAGCGCGCACTCGTCTAGTCAACTCATTATCAGGATTCAAGAGTGCAAATTTGATTGGTAGTTGTGACAGTCAAGGGGCAGCAAACTTGGCTGTGATAAGCTCGGTGGTACATTTAGGCTCTCACCCTCCACTATTCGGGTTTATTGTCCGCCCATGTAAAAGACGCCGCCACACCTTGGACAACATTCTCGAAACCAAACACTTCACCATCAACAGCATTGGCGCTGACTTTGTTCAAAAAGCGCATCAAACCTCGGCTCGTTATCCAAAGTCGGCATCCGAATTCAAAGCCGTTGGGCTCACCCCTTATTATGACGACATGTTTCCCGCGCCGTTTGTATTAGAAAGTGCACTCAAGATAGGGCTGGTTTTGAAAGAACAGATATCAATAGAGAGTAATCAAACCCAGATGCTGATTGGAGAGGTTATTACGATTCAAGCACCCAAGCGTGCCGTGATGCCGGATGGCTACCTTGATTTAGAAGCGCTAGATTTAGTCACGATTTCAGGGCTCGATAGCTACCACGTCACGCAAAGGCTTCACCGATTGAGTTACGCCAAGCCAAATAAGTCTCTGTTTCCGCTGACCCACGAAGGTACCCCAACCTCATGGGAGGCTTTCGAACACAACCTAACTCATTTTGTTCGGTAATCTAGTCACAAAGGTGTTAACTTTCTAAGCTTAACCTAATGCGCACACAACAGTTCTAAACTGCATCTACCACCATTTCCAAGGACTCTTTTGAAGTTAACCCACTTTAAATACAAGACTCGCAAAGGCCCAGACTATCGCCATGGTGATCAGGTGTCTTTCATGGACATCAAGCAGACCTTTGGTATGGGCAGTATTCGCGTGGGTGCTTGGGTAACCAAAGAAGAGAAAGAGCTGGCTGCGAATCTGATATTCGACTCGCTTGCAGACTTGGCTTACATCTTGGCTCTGCCGCCAGAAGCCATTGGCCTGCGCGGCACATTAGGCTTAGCGTTTGGCAGTGGTGGCAGAAAAGGCGTGCAAGCACACTACGCACCGAACCAACGAGAATTAGCCCTTGCCAAGAACGCTGGTGCTGGTGCGCTTGCTCACGAGTTTTGGCATGCATTTGATCACTACATCGCTGAAAAGGCATTTGAGATTGGCGATACCTCAGGGCCTCGTAAACACATCTTGTTTGCCAGCGATTGTTGGCTACATGATAGAAAGGTGCGACCTCATCCATTAAACGAGAGTCTGATGTCGCTGTTCGATTCCACGCTACTCAGCCAAAATCACTTGGATAAACACGATTACGTTGCCCGAAGTGTCATAGCCGACAAAGCGACGTCTGCCCGCTACTTCTCGTTACCAACAGAGATGATGGCGCGTGCTTTCGAGTCCGCCATTGAATCCTGCTCAGATATCAAAAACTCGTACCTAGTCGACGGCACAACAAAGCCGGATATGTTCCCCCTCTATCCAGACCTCACGCATAGAGAACAAATCTACAATGCGATACAAGGCTATTTTGCACCGCTAGGCCGCTCTTTGAGCAAGTAGCTCTTAAGTAAATAGCGTTTGACCAGCTAGAACAGTAGATGATCCAAGGCTCAAAACTGTTTATAGTCGATAAACTTCAACATATATGATTCAGAGGCTGTAATGATCCGTTGGCCATCTTTAGTAAAACTCTACGGCGATGATGAGCTTATTTACGTCGCATCCAAGAGTGACTTTCAAGCAGAATGCTCAGACATGATCTTGGGCGAAGATGATTACCTCATTGATTCTGAAGGTAACAGCTATTCACTTCAATCGAGCTCAAATCAACTATCTCTAGCAAAACGACCTGAGCAGTATTCATTAGAAAGCGTGACTAAGCTGATACGAAATCACGAATTCCAAAAAGCTGAAGTATGCTTGATGAAAATTCACTTCCCAACGATTGAAGAAGCAATTCTGTCTTTGGCTTTTGAAGCTCGTTAGTATCGACTCGGAAAACCAATACTTCAAATATCCCAAACAAAAACAGCGCCAATTCAGGCGCTGTTTTTTTGTTTATGAGCTTGCTAGTACATTAAGCGATAAAAATCTGTGCTAGTGCGTAGCCTAAACAACATGCGCCTACAACACCGATTAAACCAACCGACATGAATGAGTGATTGAAATACCACTTACCAATCTTGGTGGTGCCAGACACATCGAAGTTAACCGTTGCGATATCTGATGGGTAGTTCGGGATGAAGAAGTAGCCGTAAACTGCTGGCATTAAGCCGATCAACAAGGCTGGGTCGAGTCCTAAGCCAAGGCCAACCGGTAGCATCATACGTGCAGTAGCCGCTTGAGAGTTCACCACAACCGATACGATGAATAGCGCTAGTGCGAACGTCCATGGGTAGTTGGTTACCATTTCCACGATGCCGGATTTGAACTGAGGCATTGCGTATTGGAAGTAAGTATCCGACATCCAAGCGATACCGAAGATAGCAATCGCTGCCACCATACCCGATTTGAATACCACACCACTTGGCACATCACGTGGGTCGGTTTTGGTCGCCAATAGAATGATACCGCCGAAGCAGAGCATCATCATTTGGATGATCACCGACATCTTGATTGGCTTGTCGCCGTCTACGATGGTTCTGATCTCAGGCACCATCGCCACAATAACAATCACAACTATCGACAGTAGGAAAATCAATACTGCATTACGTGCCGAGCTTGGAAGCACTTCATCCAAAGACGTCGCAGTGGTGTTTTCAATACGCTTTTTCCACTCAGGATCTTTTAAACGAGCTTGGTAATCAGGATCGTCGTTCAATTCTTTGCCGCGCTTCAAACTGTACAAAGAAAGTAACAACGTACCGAATAGCGTTGCAGGCACCGTCACTAATAGGATTGAAAGCAAAGTGATAGAGTGTTGAATATCAGACAACTGCGCTAAGTAATAAACTACGGCTGCCGAGATTGGCGATGCTGTGATTGCAAGTTGAGACGCGACTGAAGCTGCCGCCATCGGACGTTCAGGACGAATGCCATTCTTCAATGCCACATCACCAATGATCGGCATGATTGAGTAAACCGCGTGGCCAGTACCCAATAGGAAAGTCATCGAATAAGTCACAAACGGGGCTATCAAGGTGACACGTTTCGGGTTCTTTCTTAGCACCCTTTCCGCAACTTGCAGCATGTATTTTAAGCCACCTGCGGCTTCGAGGATCGAGGCACAGGTAACAACGGCGAGGATAATCAGCATTACGGTAACAGGTGGAGACGTTGGTGGCATCTTGAAGACAAACACCTCGATAACCAAACCAATACCAGAAACAACACCTAGGCCAATACCACCATATCGAGAACCGATATAGAGAACGACAAGTAAAAATAGAAACTCAAAATACAACATAAGCAACCCTGCTAAAAATGTGGACTAACTATATTTTGTCCGCAAATTCAGCCATTTACTTATTGCTTGGTCACACTCTCATTGCAGGCTTCCGCAAATTGTTTTTTATAAGATTGTGGTCACGCTACCAAGTCTGTAAGTTTATGAATTGTAATAGTAAACTAGATTCTCGACCTAGATTTGTTATCTATGATAACCACTATTGTGTCTATTAGATCCGTATAGCCTATAAAATACCAGTCTCATAACTTAACGGTATTATTCCACCCACAACCAATCACAATTAAAGTCACTCATAAGCATATTGCCGAACCAGTTAGACGTATTCTCACACAACACTGGCTCGCCTATCCCTAGACACTATGTCAAAATACCCGCCCTCACGACGACAACACATAAAGAACCACGGATATGAATTTTCAAGCTGCTATTTTTGATATGGATGGACTGCTGCTCGACACCGAGCGACTTTGTATGCAGATTTTTGAAGAAGCATGTCACGCGCAGGGTGTCCCATTTTTAAAGGACGTTTACCTAGGCATCATTGGCTGCAACGCAAAAACCATCGAACAGATCTTTCGAAATGGTTATGGTGAAGATCTCGATTATCCGGCTCTAAATAACGAATGGCGCACCCGCTATAGCGCGATAGTGAAGAACCAAGCTATTCCAGTAAAAGACGGCGTGATTGAGCTGCTTGAATGGCTAAAGTCGAATGACATTCCAATCGCGGTGGCAACCTCAACTCAGCTAGATATCGCGAAGAAAAAGCTGGAACTGGCTGGCTTAGATTCTTATTTCACCTCATTAAGCACAGGTTGCGAAGTGACTAATGGTAAGCCTCACCCAGAGATCTACTTACTTGCAGCTGAACGCCTAGGGGTTGCACCTGAAACTTGTCTCGCGTTTGAAGATTCAAATAACGGTATTCGAGCTTCTATGGCAGCCAACATGATCAGCTTCCAAATCCCTGATTTAGTAGAGCCATGTGACGAAGTAAAAGCGCTTGGTCACACCATCAGCTCTTCTCTGCATGATGTATTAGCACAGCTTCAACAAGCTGCAGCTTAAGCTCTAACTGCCGTTGATAATGCTTTTATCAACGTAGACAAGCCTCTCTATTAAGCCGACTCACAGAGTCGGTTTTTTTGTCGGTATAGCTTTTATAAAAGATAAAAACTCGCGCTTGAAACTGTTAAAGTCGATGTGAAATATATGCCAAATGATGAACAAGATTGCTAACGCCCAAAGATGGAGAAAGAGACACGTGATTGAGAAATTTGAAGGCCAACTGCTTGATTTTGCACAGCGAGAAATGACACAAGATGCAGCGCACGACATCAGCCACATTAAGCGCGTCGTCAAAACTGCCAAAGCTTTGTGTACTCAAGAGCAGGCTAAACTTGAAGTCGTTCTTCCCGCTGCTTACCTTCACGATTGCTTCACCTTTCCGAAGAACCACCAAGACAGAGCTAAAAGCTCTCAAATGGCGGCAGACAAGGCAATCTCTTTTCTTCAATCTATCGACTACCCCGCGTCCTATCTTGATGGGATCCATCATGCCATTGTCACGCACAGCTACAGCGCCAACATCACACCAGAAACCTTAGAAGCGCAAATAGTCCAAGATGCGGATCGTCTTGATTCTCTCGGGGCAATTGGTATTGCTCGCTGCCTGTACGTGGGTCAGAGCTTTAATGCCGAACTCTATAACCATCAAGACCCGTTCGCTGAACATCGAGACTTGGATGACAAGCATTACAGCGTCGACCATTTCTACGTGAAGCTGTTTAAGCTGGCTGAAACCATGAATACAGAATCCGCCAAGTTAGAAGCTAACAAGCGCACTGACTACATGCGTGGCTTTCTTGATCAGTTGGGCGCAGAAGTTTAACGGCTTACTTGCTTAGAAAAATAGTTAGCCAACAAGGGAGAAGTACGAATATGGAAATTAATCGCTTTAAGGAATCCGACGCCGACGAGATCGTCACTTGGTTTACATCGCTCGAAGACTACGTGTTGTGGGGCGGACGAACATTTGGCTGGCCGTTAGAAGCGACTTCTATCATCGAACGATCTCAAGAACCACATGTTGAGCTGTATACCTTTTCTCAATCTAATGCTGGTTCTAGCACAAGTGAATTACTTGGCTTTATGGAATTTCAACGCATGTCAGACAGTGAGCTTCGCTTTTGCCGTGTCGCCATACACCCAAACTTTCGAGGCAACGGGTTAGGACAATCGATGCTAGAAACCGCCCTAGAAGAGGCGAAAGAAATACCGGATGTCACCACCATCACCTTGGCCGTATTCAAGCAAAACCAAGGGGCAAAGCGCTGCTATGACAAAGCGGGGTTTCAGGTTGTCGACAAAGAGCCAAGCGTTAAAGAGTTCAACGGCAAAACGTGGCCCTTGTATCAAATGGAATTACAGCTCGGCTAGTTCGTTTTAATTGTCAGGCTGGTTTTAATTACCAGATTTGACCCCATATCTTAAAAACTCGCATTAGTTTGGAACCTTCAATGACCCAAGAAAAATTCGACACCATTTATCAACGCGCGGCTCACCGTAAAGGTGGTGCAGCCGAACTCGAAAAGATTGTTCACGCGCCTCTTTCACAAGCCGAGCTATCACAAATGACCGACGACCGCTGGTTGGCAGCCTTTACCGAAAAGGTCTTCCAATGTGGTATTTCATGGAATGTAGTGAGAAAGAAATGGCCGCAATTTGAAGAAGTATTCTTTGAATTCAATATCGAAAAAATGCTGATGCTGCCTAATGAAATGTGGGAACAAAAAGCACAAGACCCGCGTATTATTCGCCACCTCACTAAGGTGATGACCATCCCAGCTAACGCCACCATGATCCACAATGCCAAACGTGAAGCCGATTCATTCTCACAAATGGTTGCCGACTGGCCATCAGAACGCATTACTGAGCTTTGGGATTATCTGAAAAAACACGGTAAGCGTTTAGGCGGTAACACGGGCGCCTACACTTTACGTCAAATGGGCAAAGACACCTTCATCTTGTCTTCTGATGTGGAAGCGCATCTGCGTAGTACAGATGTTATCGATAGCGGTCGTAACACCAAGCGAGCACAACTGGCGGCAGGTAAAGCCTTTAATGAGTGGCAGCAACAATCTGGACGTAGCCTAAGCGAAATCAGCCAGATCGTTGCATACAGCTGCGGCGATAATCGAGTCTAGTTGTCGCTAGAATTGCTTAAAGCTCAATATTGCACACAGTATCCTGCAAACTAAATGTTATAAGTCATTAACAAATAAGCGTGTATTACACTTTCATGCGGTGGCATTGTATAGATAAATGTATACAATATAGAGTAATACTCATGAATTACTCTCGACCAGACCAACTCGACTAAACAAGGGTCCTTATCTCTATGACAGCTCTCAAAAACTCTGTCTCCAAAGGTGTAAATACAAAAGTATCAGGCCAGACTCAAGACGATGTTGTTTACTGCCATATCTTCGACGCAATACTAGAACAAAGGCTACCACCAGCCACTAAATTAAGTGAAGAAGCCCTAGCAGAAATCTTTGGTGTTAGCCGTACAATCATCCGTCGTGCCTTGCTACGTCTATCTTTAGAACAAGTTGTGGTGATCCGCCCTAACCGAGGAGCAATGATTGCTGCGCCAACGGTAGACGAAGCCAAACAGATATTTAAAGCGCGTGAAGTGATGGAAATCGCTATCACCGAACTTGCAGTGAAAAACGCGACCAAAGCTCAAATCGAAGAATGTAGAAAATTAGTAGCGAAAGAGAATTGCGCCTTTGACCAAGGTGATTACGGCTCTGGCTTACGGCTGTCTGGTGAGTTCCACATCAAACTGGCTGAAATGGCAGAGAACGCACCACTTCTCGCCTTCCAGCGCAGTTTAGTGTCACAAACTTCACTGCTGATCGCTCAATACGAAACAGGTAATCATTCAAACTGTTCTTTAGATGAGCATTCTGGGTTACTTGATGCGATTGAATCTGGTAATGAAGAACAAGCGGTAGAATTGATGCAAGAACACTTAAGCCACATCCGCTCAAAGCTCAATTTAGACAGCAGCACAGCTTCTAGCGACCTACACGTGGTGTTCTCTGATCTGCTCAAGAGCAAATCATAATCGTATCAACGATATAGTGATGCTAAGAACATTACAGTACAAACATTAGTTACCACCTGTTAACAAATAGAGAGAAGTGAGCGCCAGTGCTCACTTCTCTTTTTTATGCCCCACCTTCTCTAACTCAGTACAAAAATCGATACCACTTATTCTTAAAGCCCTATCAAACCTGGCCTGAACCGCTAACTTAGCCTCAATAATGCATTTCCCGCCTACCCCACAAACCCTGCCGTTATTTTGTATACATCGCCATCAATTCATTCACATTATCAAACTGATTGATACTTCGGACAACCCTTTATAAAACAACAAAATAGAGTCGATAATTTATTGTATACAATTTTAACCAACATCTCTTTGTTGCATTTTTGTAAATAAATAGTTGACCACAGGGTCAGGATGGATAATTATTGACCTAGAAGTCAAAAAGAATACACATGGAAATATGTCGATATACAAGGAGGTCTCTTGATTACTTTTTTGCTCAATCAGGAAATAAGACGTGAAGACAATCTGTCACCTAACATGACAGTGCTCAACTACCTTCGTACCAAGATAAATAAGACGGGTACAAAAGAGGGATGCGGTTCAGGCGACTGCGGCGCATGTACGGTCGTTCTAGGTGAAGTAGTTGATGGGCAACTGCAATACCGTTCGGTCAATTCTTGCCTAACTTTTGTATCAGCGCTGCATGGTAAGCAACTGATCACGGTAGAAGATTTGCAAAACAAAGACCGCTCTCTGCATCCAGTGCAAAAAGCAGTGGTTGATTTTCACGGTTCACAGTGTGGTTACTGCACGCCGGGCTTCATCATGTCGATGTTTGCGCTAGGTAAGAACAAACCCGATGCGAGCAAAGAAGACGTCATGGAATCACTGGCGGGTAACCTATGTCGCTGTACTGGCTACCGCCCAATTGTTGATGCTGCGATGTCACTTTCAACAGACCAACCTTTGATAGACCAATTTGCTGAACTTGAACGCAACACCATCAAGAAATTAGAAAGCATTCAAGACACTGAGGCTAACTTACGCCTTGGTCACCTCACGGCTTTTTCCCCGAAAAGCACCGATGAGTTGGCCAAGCTTTTTCAAGCACATCCGAACGCAAAGCTGGTTGCTGGCGGTACGGATTTAGCACTGGAAGTAACTCAATTCCATCGTGAGATTGAAACGCTGATCAGCGTCAACCTTGTTGAAGACATGAAAGTATGTGAAGAGACAGACACCGACTTAATCATTGGTGCCAACCTTCCTATTAGCGATTCTTACTCACTACTGAAAAAACACTACCCAGATTTTGGTGAGCTACTACACCGCTTTGCTTCGCTGCAAGTACGTAACCAAGGAACCATTGGCGGTAATGTTGCTAATGCTTCGCCTATCGGTGATACACCTCCTCTGCTGATTGCACTTAACGCGAAGATCAAACTGCGTTGCGGTGATGAGTCACGCATCATGCCGATCGAAGATTACTTCATCAGCTACAAAGTGACGGCGCAGAAAGAGAGTGAATTCATTGAGCAGATTATTATTCCTAAGCCAACTAACGACAGTTTCCGAGCTTACAAACTGTCTAAACGTTTAGACGATGACATCTCCGCGGTGTGTGGTGCGTTTGATATTCAAATCGAAGATGGCAAGGTTTCTTACGCTCGTATCGCTTTCGGCGGTATGGCTGCAACACCTAAGCGCGCGGCGCGTTGTGAAAATACGTTATTAGGCAAACCGTGGACAGACGCTAATATTAAGTTAGCGATGCAGGAACTGTATAACGACTTTGAGCCGCTATCTGATTTCCGTGCAAGCCAAGAATACCGTTCATTGTCGGCGGCCAACATGCTGCGTCGCTACTTCATTGAACAACAGAACAAAAACAACCAAATCGAAACAAGGGTAACGTCTTATGTCTAAATCACACGAGCATGCGATGACCCACGAAGAGATGGTTACCATTGCAAAACAAGACCTAAAAACTGGCGTGGGTAAAAGCGTTAAACACGACAGTGCAGCCAAGCAAGTAACGGGCGAAGCGGTATACATTGATGACCGCCTAGAGTTCCCAAATCAGCTGCATGTATACGCACGCCTGAGCACACAAGCACACGCGAACATCACCAAGATAGATTTATCACCGTGTTACGAATTTGAAGGTGTGGCGATTGCTATTCAAGCCAAAGACGTACCGGGTGAACTGGATATCGGCGCAATCCTACCGGGCGATCCACTGCTTGCGGATGGCAAAGTAGAGTATTACGGCCAACCCGTGATTGCGGTAGCAGCAAACGATTTAGAAACCGCACGCAAAGCCGCGCACGCAGCCATTGTTGAATACGAAGAGCTACCTGCCATTCTTGATGTAAAAGAAGCGTTGGCAAAAGAGCACTTCGTAACAGAAAGCCACACTCAACAACGTGGTGATTCGAAAGCCGCATTGGCAAAAGCAAAACACGTGATCTCTGGCGACCTAGAGATCGGCGGCCAAGAGCACTTCTACCTAGAAACCCAAATCAGTAGCGTGATGCCAACCGAAGACGGCGGCATGATCGTCTACACCTCAACACAAAACCCGACCGAAGTTCAAAAACTGGTTGCGGAAGTGATTGGCGTACCGATGCACAAAGTCGTGATTGATATGCGTCGTATGGGTGGTGGTTTCGGTGGTAAAGAGACTCAAGCAGCCTCTCCAGCGTGTATGGCTGCGGTGATTGCCCACCTCACAGGCCGACCTACCAAAATGCGTCTGCTGCGTAATGAAGACATGCAGCAAACCGGTAAACGCCACCCGTTCTACAATCAATACACCGTCGGTTTTGACGACAATGGTGTGATTCAAGGTGCCGACATTACCGTTGCAGGTAACTGTGGCTACTCGCCAGACTTATCAAGTTCTATCGTCGACCGCGCGATGTTCCACTCAGACAACGCCTATTACCTAGGCGATGCAACAGTGGTCGGTCATCGATGCAAAACCAACACAGCATCGAACACCGCATACCGTGGCTTTGGTGGCCCGCAAGGCATGATGACCATTGAACACATCATGGACGAGATTGCGCGTTACCTGAAAAAAGATCCTTTGGAAGTACGTAAGGCGAACTACTACGGCGAAGAAGGCCGTAACGTGACCCATTACTACCAAACCGTTGAAGACAACTTTTTACCTGAGATAACCGAACAGCTTGAACGCAGCAGTGACTATCACGCACGTCGTAAAGAAATCGCTGAGTTCAACAAGCAAAGCCCTATCTTGAAGAAAGGCCTAGCGATCACACCAGTGAAATTCGGCATCTCGTTTACTGCGACTTTCTTGAACCAAGCAGGTGCGCTTATCCATATCTACACCGATGGCAGTATTCATTTGAATCACGGTGGTACGGAAATGGGGCAAGGCTTGAACATCAAAGTGGCACAAATCGTTGCACAGGAGTTCCAAGTCGATGTCGAACGTATCCAGATCACCGCTACAAACACAGACAAAGTTCCGAACACATCACCAACCGCAGCCTCATCGGGCGCCGACCTCAACGGTAAGGCCGCGCAAAACGCCGCAATAACCATTAAGCAGCGCTTGATCGACTTTGCTTCTTCACACTTCAAAGTGTGGCCTGAAGAAGTCATCTTCAAGAACGGTATGGTGCAGATCCGCGATGAGATCATGACCTTCAACTCATTTGTTGAACTGGCTTGGTTTAACCAAATTTCGCTGTCGAGCACCGGCTTCTACCGCACGCCGAAGATCTTCTACGATCACGAGAAAGCACGCGGTCGCCCGTTCTACTACTACGCATACGGCGCATCTTGTTCAGAGGTTATCGTTGATACCCTAACGGGCGAAAACAAAATTCTACGTGTCGATATTCTGCATGACGTGGGGGCTTCGTTGAACCCTGCGATTGATATCGGCCAAGTCGAAGGCGGCTTTGTGCAAGGCGTTGGCTGGTTGACTACAGAAGAACTGGTATGGAATCAACAAGGTCGCTTAATGACCAACGGCCCTGCAAGTTACAAGATCCCAGCGATTGCTGATATGCCGATTGATTTCAGAACGCACCTTTTGGAAAACCGTAGCAACCCAGAAGACACAGTATTCAACTCGAAAGCCGTGGGTGAGCCACCTTTTATGTTGGGTATGTCGGTATGGAGTGCATTGAAAGATGCGATTAGCTACGTAGCCGTTGATGGCGCGATTCCTAAGCTGAACACACCAGCAACGCCAGAGCGCATTCTGATGGCGATTCAGGAAGTCTCTGAAACAGCCCCGACTTCGGTCGATGCTCAATCAGAAACGGCTTAGGGCTGATAGGGTATCTAAGACACCAATAGGCAGCTAGGAAGCACAGAAGGGATTTAGGAGGACATATGTTTAAGGATAATTGGATTCACGAACTGGCAAAACTGGAAGAGAACTACGAACCATGTGTCATGGTGACAGTGCTTGAAGACAGAGGCTCAGTGCCACGTGATGCGGGTACCAAGATGCTTGTCACTCGTGACCGAATCATCGCTACGATTGGTGGTGGTCACCTTGAACATGTGGCCACTAAAATGGCTCGCGAGATGCTGATTGCCAGCGAAAAATCGCTCAAAGTAGAACGCTTTAACCTAGGTGCTCGTTTAGGCCAATGTTGTGGCGGAATGGCAACATTAAGCTTTGAACCGATTGGGACTCAGCAGAACCACCTCGTGCTGTTCGGCGCCGGCCATGTGGCTAAGGCGCTGCTGCACATTGTCGCAACCCTGCCCTTCCGTGTGACCTGGATTGATGAACGTGAAGAAGTGTTCCCTGACACACTTCCTCACGGTGTGAAAAAGCTGGTCTCAGACGACCCAGTTGGCGAAGTAAAACACATGCCACCGAACAGCTACTACCTTGTGATGACGCACAACCACCAGCTTGATTTCGATTTAACTAAAGCCATCATCGAACGTGAAGACAGTCGCTACTTCGGCATGATCGGCTCGCTGACCAAGCGCAAGAAATTCGACTTCCGCCTAGAACAACGTGGTTACAGCCAAGAACAAATTGAAACGATGGTTTGCCCTATTGGTATTAGTGCTGTGAATGGCAAACATCCAGCCGAAATTGCGGTATCGGTTGCGGGTGAACTGATCGCACATTATCAAGGCCAGGCACTTGAACAAAAGCGTCCAACCAAACAATATCAAAATCAGGATTTGACCGATCAACACAGTCAACCAAGCGATGTAGGCGAACCTCCTCTGGAAGAGAAGATCGCCTAATAAAAGTCGCAAAGCTTCAGTGGCCATAACGTCGCTGAAGTCATTAAAAGGAAGTAAACATGACAACGCAACGCAAAGCTTATCGCGCAAGTATTTTACACAGCGTAGCCGACCCAAAAGACGTCGGTATCGATGAGTCTTACGACTATTTTGAAGACGGTGTTTTAGTGGTTGAGAACGGCCACATTGTCGACCTAGGCCATGCCGATGAAGTATTAGCTCGCCAACCAAAAACACTCGAAGTAAAAGAATACAAAGACAAGCTGATCACCTCTGGCTTTATTGATACGCACATCCACTACCCTCAAACAGGGATGATCGCGTCTTACGGTGAGCAGCTTCTCGATTGGTTGGAAAACTACACCTTCCCAGAAGAAAAACGCTTCAAAAACCCAGTCTACGCACACAAAGTGGCGAAGCTATTTCTAGACGAACTGGCCAGCAACGGTACCACGACAGCACTCGTGTTCGGCACAGTGCACAAAGAGTCGGTCAATGTGTTCTTCGAAGAAGCTGAAAAACGTAACCTACGTATGATCGCGGGTAAGGTTTTGATGGATCGCAACGCGCCTGATTACCTCACCGATACCCCTGAATCTGGCTATGAAGATTCAAAAGAACTCATCGAGAAATGGCACAACCGTGGTCGCTTGCACTACGCTGTGACGCCTCGTTTCGCACCAACCAGCACTCCAGAACAATTGGCGACGGTTGGTAAGCTATTAGAAGAATACCCAGATGTGTACATGCACACCCACCTTTCTGAAAACAAGAAAGAGATCGACTGGGTTCTAGAATTGTTCCCCGAACGCGACAGCTATTTAGATGTGTATGACCACTATGGCTTGCTGCATAAACGTTCGGTATTCGCACACGGTATTCACCTATCAGACTGCGAATGCAAACGCCTAGCGGATACCGATTCTGCAATCGCCTTCTGCCCTACTTCAAACCTGTTTTTAGGCTCTGGCTTATTCAAGCTGCCAAAAATGGAAGAGCACGGTATTCGTGTTGGAATGGGGACAGACGTTGGCGCTGGTACCAGCTTCTCGATTCTGCAAACCATGAGCGAAGCGTACAAAATCATGCAGCTTCAACAAGAGAAACTACACCCGGTTAAATCACTGTTCTTAGCAACTCTGGGTGGCGCACGCTCGCTACATTTAGAAGACAAGATTGGTAACTTGGAAGTAGGCAAAGAAGCGGATTTCGTAGTGCTCGACTTGCACGCTACCCAACTGATGCGCTTTAGGATGGAACAAGCGACCAAGCTTGAAGAAAAGCTATTTGTACTGATGAGCTTAGGAGACGACAGAACCGTCAGCGAGACTTATATCTACGGTGAGAAAGCCTACGATGTGAACTTTAAAGACTACAAAAAGCTCGTGAGTTAATTTGCTAGCAATGAGCACATACTAGGTAACCTTTGTTGTTAAAGAACCCGTCCAAATTCGCCTAGTTTTAAAGACCAGCTGTTAACGTAGCTGGTCTTTTTTTGTCCTTTATTCAAAGAAATACAAATTATTGCTCGTGGTGTGCTCCACACCCATGACGCAGCCGATTTATGTTGGTACGTTAGACGATGATTGGTCAAGCTTTGTCCGTTTAAAACAACACCCACACACGCTTAGAAAGGAATTCTATGTTCGAACAGGTCGTCAGCATTCTGTTTCCCGTTTTTGCTTTAGCCAGTGCTGGTTTTGCAGTGGGTCGTTGGCTCAAACCCGATTTTAAGCCGATCAATCGCATTAACATGGATGTTTGTATTCCTGCTTTGGTGTTTGCATCGCTGACCACCATGCCGCTCGACACCGAACAACTTCCGCTGATTTCTGCCTCTTTGGTTGCGGTGTTAGTGCCCGCTTTATTGATGATACCAATCTGCAAGATCTTTAAGCTCAATTTCAAAGCTTGGGCTCCGCCACACATGTTCCGCAACAGTGGCAACCTCGCTATTCCGTTGTTCACGTATACCTTTGGTGAGAGCGCGTTAGCCCCTGCGGTATTACTGTTTGTGGTATCGGCTTGTGTGCACATTAGTGTTGGTTTGGCGTTACTGAGTGAAGGTAATCCGATCAAACAGATCCTCAAAATGCCAATATTCTTAGCCGCTTCATTAGCGATGGCGCTCAACTTATCTGGTATTACTGTGTGGAATCCAATCTACGAAGCGACATCGCTTCTTGGCCAAGCCGCTGTCCCTATCATGCTGTTGTCACTGGGTTCGCAAATGGTCAACTTGAGGCTAAGCGGGTTGAAAGTCGGCTTATTGTGTACCGCTCAATCACTGTTTACTGGAGCCATCGCTTTTACCATCATCTACTTCTTTATTCCTCTGCCTACGCTGCACCTGCAAATGATGGTTCTGTTCACCATGCTGCCACCCGCAGTAATGAACTACCTGTTCGCAGAACGCTTCAATGTCGAGCCACCCAAGGTCGCGTCTATGGTGCTATTTGGCAACTTCCTGAGCGTGGTTACTTTGCCGATCTTGCTATCATTTGCGTTGTCTTTGTCGACCTGAAGGCCGTAAACCTTTTACTATCGAGTCGGATAAGCCTGCCCTTCCCCCTGAGAAGTCGCGGCCGATGAAGCGTGTCTGTGCAGCCACACCCAGCGGTCCGTTTTCTTGAGTATCACGCTCCAACGAACAGGGATAGACAAAAACGATCCACCCGCATTCAAATGGATCGTTAAACATTGTGAAACCACAGCATGATCACCCGATATCACAGTATCTGACCAACCCCATTCAAATCTTATCGCTGTGGCTTCAGCAAAATTTCTCAGAAATAGCTGCTTTACTGATTCTGCACCTGAACACAACTCATCTTCACCCGTCCCTATCACTGAAATGTGGCCATTCACATCAAATACACGCATCAGTGCTTCAATATCTTTTGCACAATACGCGTCTGCGTAATTATTTAACGTAGCCATAATGTCATCGAGATCTTTCATGGTGCACTCCTTGGTTACCATGAAGTGTAGACCTACGCTTTAAAAGCATTCGATCCGAATCAAGGCTGTCACTTACCCTGTAATATCATCAGAAAAGAGGGGGGTTCACGAAGAGAGCCGGAAGGGAAAACAAAAATGACGGACTTAACCGCCACTAGATGGAAGGTGTTTTAAACTTAGTTTGAAGGGTAAACGCGATAATTAGGTTCGTTTAGGTTCTCTGCAAACCCAAGCTCACCAATAAAGTAGATAGCACTACCAATCGTATCCAAAGTATCATTCGGCTCTCTTTCAGGTATGTCACCGATTGACGGTACAGTTTGTATCGCACCTCTCTCTTTACAAATGATACTTCCACATTGCCTTTCAGAAAAACTCGGTGTCGGTATCTCATATTGTTTTCCGTGCCCTAAAAACACAGATTCATTCGCGCCAAATACACTGCCCGAGAACAAAACAAGTAAAGGTACCCCTAGCTTTATCATACTCACACCCTACTGTTTATAAAATTGAGCAGAATGATATCTAACACTTGAACTATTGAACAGTGTTTTTAATTAGGCGACATAACATCGCCTATTTTGCATGATAACGACCAAGCCTGAGAACTAACTTATGAGCGCTAGAAGTTGATAGGCGATGAGCACTAAGAACATTAATACGGTGGAATAAAATGTCAGAGCAAAACCGAACGCTCTGGCTGGAGCACCTTGTTTGTACCCCTTAAAAAAGAAAATTCGCCCAATGGCAAACAACATCGAGCACAACGGTACGACCGATAACCATGAAGCTGGCATTAATAAACTCCAAGCCGTATACACACCAAGCGCAATCACAAGTTGTTCTAATGTGTTTTGGAGTAAGCTCTGTAAAATCATCGCTTCGTTTGTGCCAGACGTTAAACCACTGCCATCAATGTCTTCCGGGCTAAAAAAACGGAACTTGGCGAGCCGACCAATTGATGCAATCAAAAATAGAACCGGAAATAGTAAGGACAGTGCTAAAACAGTAAGTCGTTCTGATACTTGACTAATTTCTGAGTAATTGAAGGGGTCGAATACAACCGCAACTGCGATGACAACGATTGAAGTCAGCATTGCTGAGACCATTCCTTTTAAAACACCACTTTGTTTATTCGATAATTTCATCATTCCCTCAAGCCAAATTCACACCATTTAAAAATACGGTAACTAGGGCGTTTAAGCTGTGACCTCTAGGTGTATTCCATACAAAGAACCGTTATTGAATTCTCTATGGTCAGGCTTTCTCGTTAAAATACTGAACACTATGATCAATGAACAACCGAGTTAAACGCGGAAGCTGCTTTCTGGAAGGGTAAAGCAAACTGATTTCGAATAAAGGCATCGGAAAGTCAGGTAAAACCTCGATTAACTCCCCTCTTTTAATCTCGCCTTCACATAAGAATGGCGGCAGTTCCGTAACGTACTGACCATTTAAAACACTATACTTAAGTTGAGAATAGTCATTACACACCTCTTTCGGCTCAATTTTTATTTTCTCATCTCCTAAGCTCCAGAGAATACTCTCTCCCGGATAACCCCATGCAATACAAGATTTATGATAAAGCTCCGATGGCTTAGCGATTGGATCCATTTCAGGAGAAGAAACCAGCTTATGACGATAAGAAGTTAAACGACGAACTACATGCGATAAGTTGTTAATGCTCCCAACACGAAAGGCAACATCAATCCCATTTGAAATTAAATCTAACTTTTCTGTCGTCACTACCGTATCAATTTCAATGTTTGGATAAGCTTCTTTGAAAGCTTGTAACAATGGCCACACAATATGAAAAGAGGGAGGAATAGATATTTTAATCCGCCCTCTTATGGCTTGTTGATTATCAGATAAAGTCTCAAGGCCATTATTAATCTCATTGAATGCACGAACAAAAGAGTTATATAAGATGTCGCCAGCTTCTGTTGACCTCTGTTTTCTCGTTGTCCTTTCCAATAAACGAATGCCTAGTTCCTCTTCCAACTCTGAAACTTTTCTACTTACTGTAGTGAGTGGAACATTGAGCTCTTTAGCTGCCGCGGTAAAAGAGCCTTTGTCCACAACCGCAACGAAAATCCGTGCACCATTAAGGCTTACATCTTTCATATAATAATTCCAAATATGGGATAGTCTATTAGCACTTTACCATATTGTTGTTCTTTTTGGTTTACTTGATACTGCAGTTCTCAACACGAGATTTAACGTAAAAACATAGGAATAAAATCATGAAAGCTATTATCGCAGCACAAGCAGGTTCTCCAGAAGTTCTTACTCTGATTGATACTAATGAACCAGAAACACAAGAAAATGAAGTCAAAATTAAAGTAAAAGCATTTGGCCTAAATAAAGCAGAAACTTATTACCGAGCAGGCCACTTTGGCCAACTAAACCCTGAATTGGCACTGGGTATTGAAGCTGCTGGCGAAGTTATCTTCGACCCATCAGGTATGTATCAGAAAGGGGACAAGGTTGTTACTGCAATGGGCGGAATGATGTTTGCTCGCCACGGTGGTTATGCAGAAATCATTGCCGTAAACAAAACAAACGTGAAAAAAACAAATAGTGATATTGATTTTACCACTCTCGCTTCATTACCAGAGCTTTACTCAACGGTATGGGGTGCATTGGACAAAACGCTAAACATTCAATCAGGTGAAACGTTATTAGTTAGAGGGGCAACGTCAGCAGTTGGCTTAGCGGCCATCACTTATGCTAAAGCAAAAGGCTTAACCATCTTCGCAACAACACGCAGTGAAGATAAGGTTGATTTCTTGAAGTCCATGGGGGCAGATAACGTTCTTATCGATGATGGTCATGTAGGTGACAAAGTACGAGCCATTCTTCCTGAAGGTGTCGATAAAGCCCTGGAAGTTGTTGGTGCGTCAACCGTTATTGATACAATGAAAGCGATTAGACCATGGGGTGAAGTCACTGTAGTCGGCCTTCTTGGCGGTGCACCTGTGATTGAGAACTTTGGTTTAATGTCAGACCTACCAAGCTCTGTAAAACTAAGCTTTTTCCAAAGTGGAATGCTAGGTAACGAACTACCACTAGAAGAGTCACCGCTTGACTGGGTTGCGGACCAAATACTCGAAGGAAAAATGCCATCGATTATTTCTCAAGTCTTTAAATATGAAGATACCAAAAAGGCTCACTCGCTAATGGATGCCAACCAAGCTAACGGTAAACTCGTTGTTGAAATGGATTAATGCCTATCGATGCCCATAATACCAACAACATGGTCACTGCATATCGATGTAGTGACCAATATCTTTACCTCAATTTACGCACTTATCCAGTTTAAGCTCTGCCGTCACTTTAGTAAGACGCAGAGCTATTGCGAAACAGACTAAGTAAGGACTCACATACCAAAAGATGCTTTCTAACGGTTGCTTCACCTGCGCTTCTCTGGTTTTTATGTATTGGTTTTTCTGCTTCTCATACTGACTCAGCATGCCATCCACCCACACCGCATCACTTTCAACCAGCGATACATTAGGCGCAGGAACCGTAAAATCCGATGCATTGGGTAACAAGGTAAAATCAACATCTTTGAACGTCATAGCTGTGCTCAAATACCACAAACACGCTTCATGATGCTGAGCCTGGTTATCTAAAGATGGTTGACCTTTGCAGATATCACTTCTCAGCTTATCCAAAGAAAACTGCTGAACCGATTCTAGAATCACCACTGCTCTGGTTTGTTCTGTTTCAACCCAGTCACCCGCCACTTTCGCACGAATCTCAGACACTGCACCGAGCATCCCGATCCCTGCCAATAATGGCCACAAATAGTCCATCAATTTCCATTTACGTCGGCTCAAGTTGAACCCACACCAAATGGGAAGGTGTAAAAGGAGCGTTAGCCCAAGCGATAGCAAAACGAAATTCAAGGAGCTAGAGAGCATGAGTTCGCTATCAAAGAAGTTCTTCATAATGAGAGACTTGCCTGTATAACAAAGAGAAATTTGATACTAAATTCGATATTTGAAAGGAGTGTGAGGGGAAAGTAAAAACAGCACCAACCATTGGAGTTAGCGCTGTTTATTTAAGCAAGTAGCGGCTTTTCCATCGGGATGCAATCGAGGCTAATACCTCTAGGCGAGTGATAAGTGGAAAGTTCATCACCGATAAAACCACACGAACGATAAAATTCCGCAGCATTCAGGGTCGATTCTAGCTTCATTAACGGTAAGTTGTGTTGAATCGCTAGTTCCTCTAAGAACTGCAACATCAGCTTCGCTGCGCCTTTTCCGGAAAAATCTGGGTCCACAAAAATAGCATCAACCATACCGGTTTCGATGTTGATTTTACCGCTGCCAATCACTCGGTCATCGACCTCTGAAACGTGAAAAGTTTGGACTACATCGCTTATGAATCCATCAGACATTCCACCCTGCGTCCATATTGACAGCTGTTCTTCTGAGTAATAAGCCGAGCACTTCTCGACAATGGCACGGCTTCGAATATCGAAAATATCCTGAGCATCAGACTCAACCGCTTTTCTAATTGTAATCATAAGCCTACCTCAAGGAATTGTTGGAAAATGGGAAGCCACGGCTATATCACTAACCTCACTCAATCTATCACAAGACGACTGGCTATTTCAGCTCCAACACATGATCGATAAAAGCCGACTTCTTTGCACGGTACTCTTCTTGTGGCCAACCTTCACAAGACATTTTGAGGGCATTGTATTGCTCGACTAAGGCAGGGGCCGCACGTAGCTTGTCACGAAACGTTAGAAAGCATTCAAACTCAGAACCATTAGCGACAACTTGCAACGCCACATCGTCCCCAGATGTAGACTCCAACATACACAGTTCGAGCGTTCTTAAGGTATCGAGTTTCTCATTGAAGCCGAGCGTTGAGAGTTGTTCAACGGCGTACTCAAGTTCACTCGATTCAATACCCACGAATATATCCAAATCGCCTTTAGATACTGCAGATGGAATAGAAGATGCACCTACATGCTCAACTCTCGCATTAGAGATTAGCTTTTTGATGCCACGTTCGTATCGGACAAACAGCTCGTTGCAAGCCGCTTGGTATTGTTCCGCGGAGTAAAATTTCATATATCCTCACTCCGAATCACAAACTATTGAACACACCAATTGCTAACAGAAGCAACACGATGCTAATAGCTCCGATATAAGAGATTCTAGTTCGCTCTTTTTCAGTTGGAATCAATGGGGGGAAGCGCCCTAATGTGAATACTTTACAGACTATCCAGCCAGCTCCGTAACCAATGAACTCAATCAAGATCGACTGAAACAGATACCTAAAGAATGAGCTCAGTGCCCTAAAATACGCGACGATCAAGTCTTCCATTTTTGTCCTAAATAAAGTCAATTTAGACTAAAAATGCCATGGGTAGAGATTCATATCAAGAACCTTATACAGGACTGCGCACGCAATGAATCAGTTTAAACGTAAGTACTTACTATCGACATGCAATGATTCACAGAGTCTTCTTTCTCACCAACAGGCGCAACATAGTGAATTGCAGCTTCGGCATGTGCTTGGTCTGCGAGCTTACAGATAACCCATGCAGCTAAGTATTTGGACGACAAGCATCCACCCGCTGTAGCAATGTTACCTTCCGCATAAAACGGCTGGTCCAACACGGTCACACCGGATTCAATTACCCATGGCTTCGTTGTTAAATCAGTACAGGCTGGAACTTGATTCAACACCCCCAATACCGACATTAACAGAGTCCCTGAGCATTGACCGCCAATCAATTGTGTTTGTGGATTAAGGTTTAATCTTGAGAGTAATTTATCATCTTGGGCAATATCGCGGGTCAACATGCCACTACCAAACAACACCGCATCAGCAGTATTCGCGAACTCTAAAGGCTGTTGAGATTTAATTGTGACTCCATTCATTGAAGTCACTGATTCTGTGGGACTAGTAATCTGCACATTCCAGCCAAACTCTTTCATTCGGTTCAAAATACCCGATGCGATGAAAGAATCCAGCTCATTGAATCCATCAAAAGTTAGTACGGCAATATCCATATTTTTCTTTTCCCACTTCGTTGTATTGATATCGATTACTTCACGAAAAGCAGCTATACCCTAGATTTACTTTTAACACAGAGCTAAGCCATTTTAGACATTCCAGAAGCCTTGGCTTTGATACCATAAGTATTGGCTTCTTGCTCTCCAGTATGGATTATATCATCAAGAATTCCCGAGAATTGGCTGGGAGCCTTATTAAGTCTCAAACCGATATATGTGCCATCAAAGTTGAGCTTTTGCTCATTAATGATGTTTCCTTGAGACACCAATTTTGCGGAGCCACTACCTAACATAAACCACCCGAATGATGAAACAAGCTGCTCTAACACATAAAGCCCAAAACCTGAGTTATCATAAACATTGTCGGTATCAGCAATCTTTGTAGTGCTTGATATGCCAGGCTTAATCGCCATTCTTAGTGCAGATAGTTCAGAATCAATCATAAATGATCGTTCTAATGAAGAGGATATACCAACTCCTTCATCAATGACTGCGACTTCCACTCTACCATCCGCCCAACGTTGTCCACACAAATAACACTCTTCAGCTGTTGAATGCTCAAATACATTGCGAACAATTTCTCTCAAAGCGTAGTGATAGAGTTTATTTTCTTCATTGTAACTTTTTGTTCCTGATAACAAATTAGCAAAGCGTCTTGTTTGAGATATAATTTCATCGTACCACTCTTGAACATCTTGAGTTTTGGAGTCAAACGATGGCTTATATATTTTGGTTATAGGTAAATACGTCATTGAGCCAAGAGCTTGTCCCACATTATTCCCTTCACCCATACCAATGAACTGAAAAAAGCCTAAATGACGTAAATAGCAATGAACATTCTTATTACTGTCATGACCTTTCTTTTTAGTAATTAAACCTAATTCACGTCTGTATTTGATCCACGCTCTCATTTTTGAGCCAGCAATTAACATCCCACTAGGGTAAGAAAAATTCAATGTTGAGCAATCTATACAAACCTCCTGTTCATTTAGGCTTTGTTCAAGTTGGTAAAAAAATTCATACAAGGTGTCTCGTCCAAGCTGGCTCGGAAAATAAATAGTCTTCATTTATTAATACACTCGATAACTAAAAGGCTCTTGTTTACGCTTTTAAATGAAGGTGTCGAACTATATTTGAGCTGAGCACCGCCAACAAAATTGCTGTCAAGAACTCTAAACCACATATGCACCTAGAGTCACCAACTGAATGATAAATCTGCATTTCCTTTGTCCAAAAACAAAAAGCCCCGGTTATAGGAACCGGGGAAACAGGGTGGGATGAGTTTGGCGCGTGCCCGTAAACCAAACTCTCCCCAAGCCTCACCTAAGACTCATGCTCTTAGGAAAAGGATGCTGAGTACTCTTGTTGAAGAGTAATGTTATTGCAAAGTACGATTATTGAAGCGTAGCGCCTTGCTCTACCCAAGTGCCGATGAGTGCTCGCTCTTCGTCGGTCATTTGAGTCATGTTACCAAGCGGCATAACTTGGGTTGTTACGGTTTGAGCAACAATCCTTGGTACGTTGGCTTTAATCTCTTCTGGCGTATCAAGCATGACACCCGCTGGCGCAGCAGCAAAAGCGGCGTGACTAGGGGTTGATGAGTGACAGACAGAACAGCGCTCTTGAATGACCTTATTAATGGTTTCAAAGCTGACTCCTACGCTAGCGGTTTGAGCTGTGTGGTCTGCTGGTAAAGCTGGAGCATCAGTTGTAGTTGAAGCAGTATCGCTTGAAGCAGCCTCTTCTACCGTCGATTCAGTCGCGCTTACTTGCACTTCTTGAACGACTGGCGCCTGTACAACTGGGGTCATCTGTTTTTTCGCGTAAGGTGAAGTCACAAACGCAAGAGTGATCATACCCAATGCCGCGACTGGTACTGTCCATGCAAATTTCTGACTACCGTGACGGGTGTTGAAATAGTGACGCACCAAGATACTGAAGATCGCTAGGCCAGCAAGAATCAGCCAGTTGTATTCTGAGCCATAAGTGCTTGGGAAGTGGTTACTGATCATGATGAACAGCACTGGCAGTGTCATATAGTTATTGTGACGAGAACGCAGTAGACCTTTCGCTGGCAATGCCGGATCCGGTTCGCGCTTCTCTTCAATCGCTTTCACTAAATTACGTTGTGCAGGCATGATAACTCGGAATACGTTACCCACCATGATGGTACCAATGATTGCACCCACATGAATGTAAGCACCACGGCCACTGAACACTTGAGTTAGGCCATATGTCGCAGCGACGAGCAGCACAAACAGCACAACGCCAAGCAACACTGGAGTTTTACCTAATGGTGAGTCACACAGTAGGTCGTAGATAAACCAACCGGCAACGAATGAACCAATACCAATCGCGATTGCAGTGGTTGAATCAAGACCAGAGCCCGGTGCAATCAGGTAAATCTCAGCGTTAAGGTAGTAAACCACACCTAGTAGACACACACCGGTGATCCACGTGAAGTAAGCTTCCCATTTGAACCAGTGCAGGTGCTCTGGCATCTCTGGTGGTGCCAATTTGTATTTTTCTAGGTGATAAATACCACCACCGTGAATTGCCCATAAGTCGCCTGAAAGGCCCGTTTTAGGGTTTACTCGATTAAGGTTGTTCTCTAACCAAACAAAGTAAAATGATGCGCCTATCCACGCAACACCAACAATCATGTGAGCCCAGCGTATTGCTAAGTTCAACCACTCTGTAATATGCGGATCCATAATAAACTCCTGTATCACAACGCTTTAGCTAAACGTTGTTCTTCCTTATTGTCGTCCGTTGGCAGATCGTCCAAATGCAATGCCACTCGGTCGTTGTCGAAATAAACTTCATCACAGTTGTGTCCTTCGCCGCCTCTATCGACGATCAAGAACTGGTCTTGATCGGTGAGGGCGAGAACTGGGTGGTGCCACACCCCTTTGTGATAGTTCACTCCTTGACGGCCGTTGCTCAAGAAAGCTCGGCTATTGGCCAATGTTGGATCATCGCCTTTTGGCGCAACAACAATTAAATAGGGTTGACCAAGTAATGGAATGAATGCCTGAGAGCCAAGTGGATGACGCTCTAACATTTTGATGGTCAGTGGGTAGCTCAACGGTGTGGCTTGGAAGATGCTGATGATGGCTTCTCCGCCTTGGTCTTGCACATCCGTTGTCGCTAACTTGTGATAGCGACGTGTTGATCCACTGTTGATCATGAAGAAATCACTATTATCGGACTCGATAACATCGCCAAACTCTGCAAAAGCCTGCTTAGTTAACGGTTCGATCGATAAACGACGTATTCCATTACTCATACTCATTTCCTTACCTATTTCGCTTTCGTACCAAATAGACGCAAACGGCTGATACCACCATCTGGGAATATGTTTGCACGTACGTGGGTAATCGCACCAAGGTCGTTAACCTCAGAAATGAATTCGTGAATCTCGTGCGCTTGTAGCTTTTGTGCAGGCAAGAGTTCACGCCAGAATAGGCTTTGTGTTTCCACTTGGTCGTCGGTACCGCCTTTCACGTAAGCTGCTTGAATTGAGCAGCTGTCTGGGTAGTTACCTTTGAAGTGGGCAGTATCAACAACGATACGTTCGATATTACCTGGATGGCCTAGTGCCACGATAACCCAGTCGTTACCCGGTGTACGACGACGTGCTGTTTCCCAACCGTCACCCATGTTTTCACCGCGGCCTGGGCCTAAGATATTGGCTTTATTGCCATAGTGCTCATCGCTACATGCGAGTGCTCGACCACCGTGTTCAACGGCTGCTAGGTCAACTTGTTGCTGAGAATCTATTGCTTCCCAATCGACACTTGGTCGGCCATAAACACGTAAGCGCGCGACACCGCCGTCTGGGTAGATATTCAAACGTAGGTGCGTAAATACTTGGTCACTTTCGATTGCTTCAAGATGATGATGATCACCTTGTAATGCCATTGAAGGTAGAATTTCTTGCCACTCTGTTGAATCAGTTGGCTCACCTTGTGGTGAGTAACACGCGTCAATTGATGCCGAAGGTGGGAAGTTACCAGTGAAGAATGAGGTATCAATATCAACGCCAGCAATGGTGCCAGCTAGGCCAAGGCGAACGACACAGTAGTCGTAACCTTCACCGCGTTTACGTCTGCTTTCCCAACCGTCCATCCACTTGCCGTTATCGTCGTATAAGTCGTCTTTCCACTCTGGCGCTGCGTGGCTGAGTAGACGGCTTTTATCCGCGAAAAAATCGTCGGTTGCGAAGATAGCTTCTGCACCGAGTTTTTCGTCTGCAAGGTTTATGTATTGTTCAAATGTTTGGGTCATGTCCGTGTAATCCTATCCAATTAATCAAGTAATAATAAAATGAGAACTTAGTGGCTTATTCGCTTATAAAGCGTGCTCTTAGCGCACTAAGACTGGGCTGAGATAGCTGTTAACTCCGTTAACTTACATATCCCAGAGACGAAACATCGCGATCTTGTTGATCTCTTGAATCGCCGTAGCAAACTCAGTTTCACTATCATTTCCTAATCGCATCTCGAACGACTCAAGAATTTGGTAACGATTGGCTCCCTTCACCGCCATGATAAAAGGGAAATTGAAGCGACTTTTGTAGCTGTTGTTGTAAGAAGTGAATTTTTCAAATTCTTCGGCGCTGCATTGGTCAATGCCCGCCCCCGCTTGTTCTTTAGTCGACGACTCTGTAAGTTCGCCGTTTACTGCTGCTCGGCCGGCTAAATCCGGGTGAGCGTTGATCAAAGCCAACTGTTTACCTTGGTCTGCATTTAACAAGGTTGTTGCCATTTTCAGATGAAGATTCTCGATATGATCGTCTTCGGCATTCAAACCTTGGTCATACACCACTTCTGCAACCCATGGGCTGTGTTCGTAGACATCAGCAAAATGAGCGACAAAGGTATCGCGGTCCATGGTTGTTGGTTGGCATGATCGAAATTCAGTCACGTTAAGCCTCCTTGCTTCACTGCTACTTTTGCTGTTGATGATTAGCGTTATTTAGTTGATATGGATGATGTTGGTGCCAGTGATTGGCAATATCGATTCGACGACATAGCCACACACTGTCGTGCTGTTTGACGTAATCTAGGAAACGTCTTAACGCAGCAATACGACCGGGGCGACCAATCAGCCGACAGTGCAACCCAACCGACATCATTTTCGGTGCGGTTTCGCCTTCCATATAAAGGGTGTCAAACGTGTCTTTTAGATACTGGAAGAACTGCTCACCTGAGTTGAAACCTTGCGCGGTAGAAAAACGCATGTCGTTCACATCGAGTGTGTAAGGGATCACCAATTGAGGGTGGCCCGTTTCGGTATGCCAATAAGGCAGGTCATCATCGTAGGCATCTGAGTCATAAAGAAAGCCGCCTTCTTCTGCAACCAAGCGACGAGTATTTGGGCCCGTTCGGCCTGTGTACCAGCCTTGTGGGCGTTGCCCAGTCACTTGCTGGATGATCTCAATCGCTTTGGTCATGTGATCACGCTCTTCAGACTCATCAATGTATTGATAGTCTATCCAGCGGTAACCGTGGCTACAGATTTCGTGCCCCGCTTCGACCATGGCTTTGGCAACGTCTGGATGACGTTCAATGGCCATCGCGACGGCAAATACGGTCAGTGGGATTTCATATTCATCGAACAAGCGAAGAACACGCCACACCCCCGCACGGCTACCATATTCATAGATGGATTCCATACTGATGTGACGTTCGCCTTTGATCGGTTGTGCTGACGGGATCTCTGAAAGAAAGGCTTCAGACTCGTCGTCTCCATGTAACAAACAACGCTCACCGCCCTCTTCATAGTTCAATACAAAAGAAACCGCGACGCGCGCATTACCTGGCCATTGAGGGTTTGGAGGGTTAGCTCCGTAACCGATCAAATTTCTTGAATAATCCTTATTCATCCAAGTACTCCTAACATAAGTGGTTGGCTTAGCCGCTCTTTAAGTGAGTCACCAAATGATTCAATCAAATGGATTCTCGATAAACAGAGCAACCTTACCCCTGTACATTTATTGTATACAATTATTTATCTCAATGTAAAGATTTTGTTATTCAAGTTAAATTTAGGTACTTTAATTATTTAAAAACAAAAATTTAACAAAGCACAAGCTCACTAAAAAACGATAATTAAGATCTATAAAGTCAGAAAAAACGACACAATGGTTAACATTTTTCCAACAATTAGCTTTACTAATTGTGTACAGTTCGTACATAGTTAGTGATAACAAAGTGACCAGTTGCATTCTTTGCAAGGTCGAAACAGACAGATAAACCACGGAACAGAGGAGCGCTACAAGCGCTATTAAGGGACTATGGGAAGACTAACAACACACGTATTAGACACTACTCACGGCTTACCAGGTGCAGAGATCAAGGTAGAGCTTTATAAGGTCAATGAAGACTCAACAGAAAAGCTGGCGACGGTACTCACCAACTCCGATGGCCGAACCGATGCGCCGATTCTGGCAGGGAATGATTTCCGACCGGGGAAATATCAATTGGTGTTCTACGTTGCGGATTACTACAAAAGCAAAGGTGTAGAATTGGATGGTGTGCCCTTCTTAGATGATGTGGTGATTCGTTTCGGCTTAGATGACCCAGAAGCGCATTATCATGTCCCTCTTCTCGTCTCGCCTTACAGTTTCTCAACCTATCGGGGCAGTTAGTCCCGTGACCTAGAACTTCGAACTAGGCTCAACCGACAAATATTAAACAGATTAGTGCGTGCATCCAAAATGATGCGCGCTCATTAAACACGCTCATATAAAAATACTAACAACGTTAATAGTTAGAGATTAATAGCTAGAAAACAGATGGTTAGAAACTGATAACTAAAGAAATAGCGGCTAGGAAAAACCTTAAAACTTAATATTGAAATCTCGCTGTATTCAATAAATGGATCACAACATAAAAGGACTTGCTGACATGAGTGAGAGTAAAACAGAAATACTCAACCAAGATGCGAACAACGGAATTTTAGAGAAGTTTTTTAAAATTAAGGCACACGGAAGTAGCGTAAAAAATGAGTTAGTCGGTGGTGTCACCACTTTCGCAACCATGGCTTACATCATCTTCGTTAACCCACAAATAATGGCCGCTTCCGGCATGGATTCAGGTGCGGTATTCGTCGCAACCTGTATTGGTGCTGCGATCGGTTGCTTGCTAATGGGGTTATTTGCGAACTGGCCTGTCGGCCTTGCGCCGGGCATGGGCTTGAACGCCTTCTTCTCGTTCACTGTAGTAAGCGAAATGGGCTACAGCTGGGAAGTGGCACTGGGTGCCGTGTTCATCTCCGGTATCTTGTTCGTCGGAATGAGCTTCTACAAAGTCCGCCAATGGATCATTGAAAGTATCCCTGTGAGTTTACGTTATTCCATGACAGCGGGTGTTGGTCTGTTCTTGGGTCTAATTGGCCTTAAAACAGCGGGTATCGTCGTCGAAAACCCAGCAACATTGGTATCACTAGGTGACTTCACTAAACCTGAAGCGCTACTGGCCGCTATCGCATTCTTAATCATCGCTGTTCTGAGTGAGCGCAAGGTTTTTGGTGCGGTTCTAATCGGTATTTTGAGTGTAACTCTGGTCGGCATGATGCTTGGCTTAGTGCATTACAACGGCTTCTTCGCGGCTCCACCAAGCTTAGCGCCTACGTTCCTAAAAATGGACATTATGGGTGCGCTTGATGTTTCAATGATCAGCGTTATCTTGGCTTTCCTTTTTGTAAACATGTTCGATACCGCGGGTACTTTGATGGGCGTGGCTGAGCGTGCGAACCTAACTAACCCTAAAACGGGCAAAATTGAAGGTCTGAGCAAAGCACTGAAAGCCGATAGTATCTCAAGTGTTGCAGGTGCGTGTGTGGGTTGTCCACCTGTCACCAGTTACGTAGAAAGTGCTGCAGGTGTTGCAGCCGGTGCTCGAACAGGCCTATCTGCGATTGTAGTTGGCGCTTTGTTCTTAGCGGCGATTTTCCTATCACCTCTTGCAGGTATGATCCCAGCTTACGCCACCTCCGGCGCGTTGATTTACGTAGCGTTTGTGATGATGAGCAGCATGCAGCACGTTGATTGGAAAGATTTCACCAACGGTGCACCCGCAGCGATTACCGCTTTGATGATGCCACTGACGTTCTCTATCGCGAATGGTATCGCACTGGGTTTCATTACCTACACAGTACTTAAGCTGGCGACAGGTAAAACAAAAGACGTATCAATTTCGATGTACTTCCTAGCGGCTATCTTCGTTGCCAAGCTGGTATTCATCGGATAATCAACACGGCAACATGATTTATTGCTTGGCTCATTCATGAGCCAAGCTACTGACACACAATCTACCGACAAAATTGCTAAGAAAGCTAATTGTATTAATACGCGGAACGCAGATGCATTCCGTCCCTTTAATGCACCTTTTTTATGACCCTACGCAGTTTGTAGAAGTCATTATTTGACCGCCAATCGCCTGTAAACGGAAACGCAGGCAGAGGAATATCAAATGAAACTTCTGTACACCCTAAATGAAAGACCGCCTCACGGCTTAACCTTCCTACTCGCATTGCAGCACATGCTCGCCTCGATTGGTGGCATTGTCGCTGTTCCCCTTATTGTCGGCGCTTCCATTGGCCTACCCAACACAGAGATCGTCTCACTGATCAATGCAGCTCTATTGGCATCCGGTATTGTGACCGTTGTTCAGTGTCTTGGCTTTGGCCCTGTTGGCATTCGACTGCCCGTGGTTATGGGTTCGAGCTTTGCCTTTTTAGGTGTGGCTATTTCGATCGGAAACGAAGGCGGTGTCGCCGCCATTATGGGCTCGGCGCTTATCGGCTCGTTTGTGGTCATTGGTGCCAGCTTTTACATGGACAAGGTTAGGAAGCTGTTCCCAACCGTGGTAAGTGGTGTGGTGGTTACCCTAATCGGCTTAACCATTTTACCGGTTGCCATGAACTGGGTCGGAGACTCTCCTGCCAATACAGAACAATTCGCCACGCTACCTAAACTGTTTCTAGCTCTGGTCTCTTTGGGGATTGTGGTTGGTGTATCGGTTTACTGTAAAGGCGCGGTTGCCGCTTCAGCTATCGTGATTGGTTTAGCTGGTGGTTACATCGTTGCGCTATCGCTCGGCATGGTCGACCTTGAACAAATCAGCTCTGCAGCTTGGGTTGGCGGACCTGAACCCTTCAAGTATGGCTTTACCTTTTCTGCTAGCGCCATCATCAGCATGAGCTTGGTGTACATCGTGGTTATCGCGGAAGCAACGGGTGACTTCATGGCATTGGGCAACAACTGTCAAACCCAAGTCAGCGGTAAAGATCTAAAACGTGGGCTGCTAGGCGATGGCCTTGGTAGTACCTTATCTTCAATTTTAACAGCGATGCCATTGGCGTCATTCAGTCAAAACGTCGGTATTGTTGGTATCACAGGTGTCGCAAGTCGCTATGTCGTAGCAGCAACCGGTGGTTTACTGATTTTAGGCGGTTTATTCCCGAAATTAGCCGCTATTGCCGTCACCATTCCTAAACCTGTTTTGGGTGGTGTGGGTTTCGTGATGTTCGGAATGATTGCCTACGCGGGTATCCGCATGTTGATCAAAGCCGCAGACACCAAACGTAACGCTTTGGTAATCTGTGTTGGTTTGGCGTCTGGTTTAGCTGTTACCTTCGAACCGAGATTGCTTCAACATTTACCTCATGACCTAGCGAACTTTCTTCACTCTGGCATCACGACCGGTACTATCATGACCGTGCTGCTAAACCTTGTGTTACCGAAATCTTCACGAGCAGAAGAGCAAGAGGCGTTGGCCGAAAGCCAAGCGCAAGTTGAGCTAGAAATGAAAGAGCAAGCTGAAGATGCAATGGCGTCAGACGAGCAATTAGAAATTCAACAAGCAACAACAGAAACTGACGTTCAAACGGCATCAGATAACCCAGAGCCAAAAACGAACTAGATGAACCGCTAACGAGCGTAAAACCGATTTCCGTAGAATCTCGGGCGTAACGAGAACACTGAATATTTCATCGCCCTAGATTCAAATTTATCTTTCAACAACAAATACCAAATAAAGACCCTCTTCCCTGAAAAGGCTGAGATGGCTAAGGACTACTATGAATGGAAACCATCTGGATTAAGAATCCTCTCGCAATCTACACTGGCTCACACGCTGATGCAGAAGGCGGCATTGTCATTAAAGGTAATAAAATCATTGAGCTGGTTGGCAAACACAAAGAGCCAACCTTACCCGTAGATTACAGCGTCGATGCCTCTCGTCATGTTGTGACTCCTGGGCTTATCAATGCGCACCACCACTTCTACCAAACCCTAACGCGTGCCTACCCCGGCGCACTCAATAAAGAACTCTTCCATTGGCTACAAAGCCTCTACCCGGTTTGGGCCAACCTCGATTCGGAGATGATGAGCCTTGCTACAGAGCTTGCTCTGGTTGAGCTTATGATGTCGGGTTGTACTACAGCTTCCGATCACCATTACTTATTACCAAACGGGCTTGAGCACGCTATTGATTTACAAGTCGAGGCGGCCGAGAAGCTGGGTGTAAGAGCAATTTTCACTCGCGGTTCTATGAGCCTAGGGGAAGATGAAGGTGGGCTACCTCCAAGACACACCATTCAAACCGAGCAGACCATCATTGATGACAGCCAACGCTTGATTCGCGATTACCACCAGCGTGATGAAGGGGCGATGATTCAAATCGCACTCGCGCCTTGTTCGCCGTTCTCTGTCACCACAGATCTGATGAAAGAAACCGCTAAGATAAGTGAGCGTGAGAACGTAATGATGCACACGCACTTATGTGAAACACTTGATGAAGAGGACTTCTGTATTGAGAAGTTTGGCCTGCGCCCTGTGGATTACCTAGAGGATGTGGGTTGGTTAAACGAACGCACTTGGCTTGCTCATGGCATTCACTTCAATCCAGAAGAGATCAAACGTTTAGGTAAAGCGGGCATTGGTATCAGCCACTGCCCGACTTCCAATATGATGTTGGCTTCTGGTATTTGTAAGAACAACGATCTTGAAGCCGCTGGCGTAAAAGTGGGGCTAGGTGTTGATGGTTCCGCTTCAAACGACGGTTCGAACATGATTGCCGAAGTGCGCATGGCGATGTATCTACAACGCCTGCAATATGGCTCGGCTAACGTCTCCCATTTCGATGCCCTACGCTGGGCAACCTCAGGCTCTGCTGCCGCTATGGGACGAACTGATATTGGTACGCTCGAAGTTGGCAAACAAGCGGATATCGCGATGTTCAAGCTTGATGACATTCGCTTCTCTGGCAGCCACGACCCACTCGCTGCACTATTGCTTTGTGGTGTTCAACAAGCAGATAAAGTGATGGTTGCCGGCAAGTGGCGAGTTAACGATGGCGCTGTGATTGGCGTAGACATGGAGCAACTGATGCACCGCCACCACGCAGCAGCCATGAAGTTAGGTAAGCTGGCGATGAATAATTAAAGTTCGTGTATTTTGAGCTTATCTAAACAAGAAAGGCCGACATATTGTCGGCCTTATTCATTCTGTTCGATTACTAAAATCAGGTTTAAGTCCTAATCCATCAAGCTCTTCGACTTAATCGCTTTCTTAGACAGTTCTTTCGCGAACTCAGTAATGTCGGCTTCAAACTGATCAACGCTTTGGCGGATGTCATCCAGCTGAACCGTCTGCATCACGCGGTTTTCCATTACGATTTGGCCGTTAACAATGGTCGTGTCGATGTTACTTGGGTTCGCTTGATAAACCAAGGTCGCGTATGGGTCGTAGCTTGGCATCATGTTCGCTGATTGTGTTTCGACAATCACGATGTCTGCTTTTTTACCGACTTCCAGAGAACCAATTTGGTCTTCCATGTGTAAGGCTTTAGCGCCACCTAAGGTTGCCATCTCAATAACCTGTTCAGGAATCATGATGGTGCGATCTGAGTGCTTCAAGCGTTGCATGTTCGCTGCATAGCTTAGGGTGCGCATGATATCGACTTGGTTTGAACTCATTGGGCCATCTGTTCCCAAACCTACTCGCATGTCGGCACGGTACATATCCCATGCTGGTGCGATGCCGGTTGCGCCTTTAGCGTTCGCCATTGGATTGTATGAGATCCCTGCATCAGCTTGTTTTAGAAGCTTTTGATCGTTCTCTGAAAGGTGGATACCGTGAGCAATCACTACACGCTCGTCCAGCACACCAATTTCACTCATGTATTCGACTGGCGACGTTGCCTTCGTTTCATCTTTGATGCGCTTCTCTTCATTCGGGAATTCAGCAACGTGAATTAACACTGGCACATCGTATTGAGCAGACAGTTTGTTGATTTCTTGAAGCTTGTCTTTGCTCACTGTGTACACCGCGTGTGGTGCATAAGCAGGTGTAATCAACTCATCGTTTTGGTACTGCTCAATGAAGCCTTTGGCATAATCGATACCGCCATAAGGTTCTTTAGCGTCTACCACAGGGAACTTAATCACGGTCTCGCCGAGCACCGCACGCAGGCCAACTTCTTTGGTCGCTTTTGCCATTTCATCCATGTGGTAATACATGTCGGCATAAGTCGTGACACCACTTTGTGCCAGCTCGATACTGCCTAGCTTGGTCGCGTTATAAATCAGTTCACGGCTTAGCTTTTCTGCTTCAAGCGGGAAGAAGTAAGCGAATAACCGGTTGGAAATACCCTCTTCGCCTAAACCGCGAAACGCAATCATAGGAAGGTGGTTGTGAGCATTAACCATGCCTGGCATAACAATACCATCTTGAGCATCAATCACCTTTTCAGCTCGGTATTGAGTAATCAAGTCCTCATTACCCACCGCGATGATCTGGTCGTTTTTCACGACAACAACACCATCTTCAATCACATCCATTTCAGAGTTGATCGTCAGGACTTGTCCATTAGTGATAATCAGATCGGCGTTGTATGTTTGAGTTGCCACTGTCGAACCACAGCCAGCCAGTAAAACCGCGCTGATGGTGCATGCCAAGCTTTTAAGCGTCATTGCTAAACCTATATGTTGTGCGTGTAATATTGTTAAGAGCTCCACTTTGTTGTTCTTGGCTATTCGTGCTTGAGAACAACAGTGCCGCAAATTTTCGCGACACTATACCCTTATCTTTAAATGAAATGGCATACCAAATCTAGCCAGATTCAAGATAAATACGTAATTGCACAACAGGTCACAAAACCAAGCTTCAAGACGCGTTGATGTTGGCGTACTACGCGGTTTCTGCGTGCACATTCTCCTTAACCGGCGAAGGTGTTCCTTTAGAAAAGAACAACGCATACATAGCAGGAATCACCAACAGCACAACGGGCAACGAGAACAGCAGGCCATAGCCCAATGTAAGCGACATTGGCCCCATAAACACATCCGTTCCACCTAGCCCATAAGCGAGCGGTAGCAAGCCAGCAACCGTGGTCAGAGAGGTCATCACAATCGGACGCAGACGGCTGACCGCAGCTTGAGTCACGGCGTCTATCGCGTTCAACCCCTCGATTCTTAGTTCGTTGATCCGGTTAATCAGAACCAATGAGTTATTGACCACCACCCCAGTCATTCCAAGTACGCCAATCAATCCAAACAGAGACATCGGCTGCATGTGTACGACTAATGCCATCAGTGAGGCCATAATCGCAAACGGGATAACCGCCATAATAAGTAATGGTTGCAGTAGTGAGTTGAACATCACCGCCAATACAAAGTAGATCGCCACCATCGCCGCAGGGAACACCACCATAAAACCGCTCATGGTTTCATTGGTGCTTTCCGCCTCGCCACCAACATTAATGGTCACACTTGCTGGGTATTGTCCCGCAAGTTCAGTAACTAACTCATCGGCTAGCGCGACAGAGCTAATATTCTCGTCAGACAAACCCGCAGAAACTGTCACCTCGCGCTCACCATTGTAGTGTTTGATAAGACGTGGGATTTCAATCTGCTCAACCATGGCCAAGCGGCTCAGTGGTACTTGTTGTCCGTCTGCCGTGTAAATCTTTGTGGTTTTCAGTTTCTCTATATCGCGGAACTGCTCGTCCAATACCACTCGTATATCGACTTCTTGGTCACCAAGCCAAGTGGATGTCACGCTGTTACCATCAAACCCGACACGCAGCGCATTCGATAGATCAGTCACCGTTAGGTTATATTTCGCCAGCCAGTGATACTGAGGAACAATATTAAGCTGGGGATCTTTCAGAGCTTCACTGTGGTTAATGCTGGTTACCCCTTGGTAGTCTTCTAACCAAGCCATCACCAAATCAACCGTTTGGTTGCATTCACTCTCCGTTCCGCCAAGCACTCGGACTTCAACCGGGTCACCCGGAGGCGGGCCACCAGCATCAATTGAGAACTTAATAAACATCTCATCAGACAACGACGCCAACTCTTCATTCAGTGAAGCAATAATCTGTTCAGCAGAACGGCTACGTTGGTCAAAGTTCGTTAAATTGATGATGCCTTGTGAGACTGGCGATGAGTAAATCAGTTCATAGCTGACTAGCTCAGTTTCAGGCAGAGATTCAATCGCTTGTTCAATAGCTTGATGAGCCTCTCGCACTTGGGATAACGGAGTTCCAGCCTTTACCTCGGTATACACATCAATGTATTTACCCGCTTCAGTCGGGAAGATATCCACTTTCAAAGAAGACACTAAATAACCAGAAGCGACGAAACCAACAATGGCCAATGCGATAACCGATTTTTTGTAGTTGAGTGCCACATTCAGCAATGAACGATATTGGTTAGAAACCCATTCAAAACGGTCTTTTTCTTCGACTTTTTTGGTGCTCTCTTTCGCAGAAGATAAGTGCGCAGGTAGTGTTAACGTACACTCGATAAAGGAAAACACTAATGCTGCAATAACCGTAATTGGAATCACTGCGACAGCTTTACCCATGGTGCCCGGAATGAACATCATTGGAATAAACACCAAGGCGGTTGTCACTAAGCTTGCCATCAATGGCTTAATCACTTTTAAAGTCCCCGACACCGCTGCATCGACGCCTGTTTTACCCGCTTCTTTCTCTTGGAAAATACTCTCAGCAATGATCACTGAGTCGTCAACAATAATACCGATCACCAACAACAATGCAGCCAGTGTGATGCTGTCTAAATTCAGTCCCATGATTGGTAGAACCATCATCACGCCAAATACACAAAATGGAATAGAGACCGATACCCAGAAAGCCACGCGACGCTGCAAGATCATGCTCAAGATCAGTAGAACCAGCACTAAACCTATCGCCCCGTTAGTTGCCACGATAGAGAATTTCTCGCCCATGTCTTTACCAAGATCTAGGCTTGTCTGGAAAATGAATTGGTCGCCAATGCGTTCGCTCTCTTTGTCCAACAATGCCTTGATGCTATCGATGGTGGCGATCACATCGGCACTGCCGCTATTGGTGATTGAGAAGATAACTGCAGGCTTGCCGCTCATGACTGGATCTTGCGTTGCTCGAGCAAAGGTGTCGACCACCGTCGCCACATCAGAAACTCGCACAACCTGACCAGAATCCAACGCCTTAATCACGATGTTAGACACATCATCCGTCGACTCTACTTTGGTCATGGTGACGATCTTCTGTTCTTGACTCCACGACTCAACAAAGCCGCCCGATTGCGACAGGTTGTGCTGCTCTATCGCGGTGCTGATATCGTCGAAGGCCACTTGGTAACGACGCGCTTTTTCAGGATCGACCTCAACCCAAAACTCTCGCTCATTAAAGCCAGACATAGTGATAGAACCAACACCGCCAAGGTTGTTGATTTTCTTTTCTAACTGATAGGCGTAGTGCTGCAAAGACGCCGAATCTGTATTGTTACCCGCTAGGCTGACGCCAAAATGGTACACATCCAAAGAAGACGTTTTTTGCTGAGTCACTACCGGTGGCGAATCAATATCTTTCGGCAGATTACCCACTCGATCGACGGCTTGTTGAATGTCTCGCAAGATCACGGCGGCATCTTCACCGGGCAGATATTCAACCTCAATGAAAGAACGTCCTTCTGAAGATTCAGACGAAAAATACGCAATACCATCCACTGAGCGAAGCTCTTTCTCGATTGGATTGGTAATGTTCAATTCGATGTCTTGAGCCGTTGCACCGGGGTAGATGGTTTCAATTTCCGCGGTGTCCATCGCAACATCTGGGTACTCTTGTAAATTGAGCTGCATTAACGACATAGCACCGGTTAACAGCACCATAACCGTGATGATACGAGCCAAGAACTGACGTTTGGCGAAGTATGCTAGAAAGTTCATTGTTACAGCCCTTTACCTTCATTTAATACAATTTGATTCGATTTTGTTTGAGCGGTTGTCATGCTTTGCATAGAAAGATCAGTCGAGGCATAAACCGACATCCCCGGCTTAAACTGATGGCCTTGGTTGGTAATTTCGACGAGCACCGGATAGGTTGAGTTTTGCATCTCGACACCAATACGCTGCACCTTGGCTTCCATCTTGAATTCTGGGTTAGTCTCAGACCACACCACCACTTCCTGACCAACCGTGAAATGTTTTAAGTCATATTCACTTGCCATGAATGACAGAGTCACCTTATCGATATTAACCACTTCATAAAGCAAATCTCCCTCGCTCACCCAAGCGCCTGATTGCGCGGGTTTATTGGAGATGTAACCCGAAATTAAGGATTCAATCTGAGTGTTTTCGAGATCTACTTGCGATTGTTGATATTCAATTTTCGCGACGGAAACGGCTGCTTTGGCGCTAAGAAATTCTGCACGCGCGGTGTCTAACTCTCCTAATGAGAGGCTGTTCTTTTTGATGAGTGCTTGATAGCGGTTGTAGGTCGCTTTGCGCAATGCGAGATCCGCCTCAGCAAGAGCTAGGTTTGCTTTGGCTTTGTTCACGCTAAACTTAAAATCATCGGCTTTTATCTGAGCCAGTATCTGTTGATGGTTTACCGCATCACCCACTTCGAGGTTATTCATCTCCACCACGCCAGGCACCTCTGCCACGACACTGTGTTTATTTAAACCTTGAACATGTCCGATTAACTCCGTTGCTTGAGTTATTGATATTTGAGTTGTGGAGACTCCCAGAAGAACTGCAAGCGCGATAATTTTAGTGTTCATAATTCAACCCTCACCTATTGATGTGAACTATTGTTGAATTCGCTTTGTCGAATTAAAGTCGAAGTCAGTTCGACAATGAAAAATAATCTGATGGCGTTGTATTTTTGTGCGCAACACTATCAATTAGACATAAATTCGACATAATTTTGGATAGGCTACATTTTTACTGACCGTATATTTGGGGTGGGAGCAGAGCGATGCTTGAACGCAGTCGTATTTTGGTTGTTGAAGACAATATCGAACTACAAGGCATTATTGCCGACTTCTTAGAAGTAAAAGAGGCCGTGGCAGACTTCGCTTCTGATGGCGAGCAAGGTTTCAAACTTGCGATGGAAAACGACTTCGACGCTATCATTCTCGATGTAATGCTGCCCAAGCTTGACGGAATGCAAGTGGCGTCTAAGTTACGCCAAAATGGCGTAACCACTCCAATATTGATGCTAACAGCATTGAATGGCCAAGAAGATCTATTAAGTAGCTTTGATTCAGGTGCCGACGACTTCGTAACCAAACCGTTCAAGTTTCCTGAATTAGAAGCTCGCCTGTCAGCACTGATAAAACGCAATAAAGGCTTAGTCGCCAAAAAGTCGTTGAGCTTTGGTGAAGTGATCATCGATGCAAAAACACATACCGCATCAAGAAGTGGTCAATCACTCAACCTAACCCCTATCATGTTTCAAATTTTGAGAGAGTTAGTCAAAGCTCAAGGTGGCGTCGTGTCTCGTGAAAGCCTCATCTACATGCTTTGGGGCGATGACATTCCAGACAAAGACGTACTCCGCAGCCATATCTACCTATTACGAAACGTGCTCGATAAACCCTTCGATTTTCCTATGCTCAAGACCATTCCTAAACACGGTTTTCAATTAATCGTGTCTAACAATGAGCCTCAATCCGCATGAAAATTCGCACAAAGCTAGGCAACTCAATTGAGGATGTCAGAATCCGCACTATGCGAACGTTTTCGGTCATCGCACTTGTCTCTTCATGCATTGTCTTTTTCGTTTTCTCGCTACGCTTGGTGTGGCAAGAAGAAGCTCAAATCGAGAATCACCTAAAATCATATAAAGGGGTGGCACAGCAGTTTTACCGCCTTCTTTCTCCAGAAGGCAGCCTCAAACTGTCGGAAAACGTAACGGCCTACTATGGTGAGGCAGACTTTACCGACCAACTGAAAAAGCTACCGCCAATGGCGTTGGAAACGGTCGATCGTCAACGGTTTGAGATTAGACTATCTGAAGAGGACATTCTTATTCCCGGTGTGCTCGTCTACCACTTTGCTTTTGAAGACCAGGGAAAAACCATTCCTACTTATATCACCATCAGCTCATTTGACATGGATCTGTGGGACGACAGTTGGGGCGTATTGATGGCGATTTCGACTCTGTTGATGATCGGACTGATCATAGTATTGCGGATTACACTCAAGCGAGTGTTCGACCAACTAATGGCGCCCATTTCAGAGCTCAGTACTCAACTCACTAAACTTGAATCTGACAACTTCAAAGTACCCGACCACACGGTTGATGAGTTGCAGATGCTCACCTCGCACCTCAACAGTTACTCGACAATGAAAGACAGGCTTGCCAAACAAGAGATGATGTTTGCGAAATACGCTAGCCACGAATTGAAAACACCGATCTCAATTGTTATTGGCGCTGCAGAGTTGCAAGCCATGAAACCCGATGATCCTGTATTTCAAGCTAAGCAACGAGAACGTATTCTTGGAGCCGCAAACGGCATGAGTTCTACTGTTGAAGTACTGCTGAACATCGTTAAGCAAGAGAACTCTTCCGCCGAAAAGACACTAACGGCTATCGATGAAGCCGCTATCGATTTATCGAAGTACCACACGATGTTGGCTCCAGATGTTGAACTACAGTTAAACATTGAGCCAAATACTACGCTTAACATGCCTTTGCCAATCGTCAATATGGTGCTTAAGAACTACATTGAAAATGCGATTCGATTTACCACACAAGGTAAGATTGTAGTGAGCATCAACTACAACACGATTGCGGTTTCAGATACTGGCGCAGGATTAAATGATGATACAAAAACGGAACACGGCCTTGGCCTCATCATTGTAAAACGCATCGGAGACAGTTACGACTGGAGATCCACACTAATAGATAACGCCCAGTCAGACACGAGCCTACATCCCGCGGGCTGCACTGCGACTTTTGCTCGAAACGATGTATAAAAGCTGCATCTATTCAAAAGCGACTCTTACAAGAAACTGCGTATACAAAAAAGGACATCGAATGATGTCCTTTTGCTATTTAATCGTCGTCCTCACAAGGCTCCCAGTCTCGATCGAATGGAGAGGTTTCGTTATCTCTTCGGTCCCACCTGTCGCAAGGGTCCTCTGGGTCTTCCGGATCATCATCTTCACACGGTTCACGATCATTGGCTTCAACGCTATCGTCATCCCAGCACGGCCTTTCCCAAGGTGGCTTAGGATCTGGGTCTGGTTCGGGATCCGGGTCTACAGGGTCTACAGGGTCTACAGGGTCTACAGGGTCTACAGGGTCTACAGGGTCTACAGGGTCTACAGGGTCTACAGGCATCGAGCCACCACCATCACCGATTTCAACACCTCTAGTGCCAACGACGTAAGTTAAGAAACCATGAGAGCTAAAACTTTGATTTGAAGCTCCTGCCATCGCGCTTGCAGAAGACAGAACTGGGGCGTTGTAATAATAGTACTGGCACGCAGCATTTTGCGCATCAAACACAGCAACCAACGAATCTGAATCTATACTATCAACGCTTGCTCGAATGCCTGTCGTTATTACATTCCAAATCGATTCACACTCTAATGCTGACGACGCTAAAGGGTATTCTGATCTCTGTTGAGTCTCTTCATCCCAAAAACTCAACATCTCACCGTTTACCTCAAGTTCGTTCGGTTCTCCCGCCACTTTATGTTCTGAGTAAACGATATCTAGACCAGAAAGCAGCGTTCCTTTTAAACCAAACAAGACTGAGTCTTTTGCATCACTAGAAAAATTAAGAAAACGAGGGGCAGCGGTTACGGCGAGTACACCTAAAAGAACAATCACAGACACCAGTTCGATCAGTGTAAAACCCTTAGAGCTTTTCATCTTGCCTACTTAGAAACTATTAAAACAGATAATAAGGAACAAGATACTATAAAAACAAACTTGTGGTACAGCGTACTTATAACTTTAATGGAACATCACATGTAACAAAGTATGAATGAGGGATTCACTCCAAGCCCATGTTAACTAAGACTTTCCTTTCACACCGCAACCTTTAATAACTAGCTGGGTGATAAACTCAGCGGCTTCTTCATAATCTTTGTCATCGAGCTGCTCTTTCTGCATCACGCTGCAAATCTGCCAACCAAAATCGGCGTAGGTTTGGGTAGCCGCCCAGATGGTAAACATCAGGTGGTGCGCAGGAACGTCATCCATTAAACCTTGTGCTGACCACGTTGAGAACTTATCAAGAATCATCTGCGATTGCTTATACAGCTCATCACCAATCTCTTTCGGCAGCACTTTCGCGCCCGACATCACTTCATTGGCAAATACTTTAGAAGCATGTGGATGGTCGCGAGAAATAATCAGCTTGGTTTGAATATATTGAGACAAAGCTTCAACAGGATCGCTGAGCTCTTCAATCGGACGAGATGCTTCTAGCAAGGGCTGAGTGACGGTTTCAAGCACAGCGTTGTAGAGCTTATCTTTAGAGCTGAAATAATAGAATACGTTAGGTTTGGGAATGTCGGCCGCTTTTGCGATATCAGCCATTTTTGTTGCGGCATAACCATGAGTGGCGAATTGTTCACACGCGACTTCGATGATTAAATCTTGATTCTTTTGTCTGATCCTAGACATATTGCATCCTTTACAACTCATTACTTAAGCCATAGTAATCAACGTGCTTCATTAGTCCAGAAGATAATCTCAGAACTCGAGGTCACAACATTGATAGCAATAAAATGGTCGTTCTTATGTGCAGAAGAGCGACCATTCAATACTGCTAGCTTTCCAACGCTAATATTTTGGGGGCTATTCGCACCGTTCAGATTAAAGAATCAATATCGCGCGGAAGTCATTCACGTTGGTTAGCGTCGGCCCCGTGCTCAGTAACACACCGACTTGCTTGAAGAAGTCGTAGCTGTTGTTCGCGTCAAGGTAGTCTTGCGCTTTAAGCGACAGGTTCGAACCTTGCTGCCATGTTTGAGGTGTGATCCATGCACCGGCGTTATCTTCTACACCATCTATACCATCAGTATCGGCAGCCAGAGCAAATATATTGTCTTGGCCTTTAAGTTCGTTATACAAACTTAAAAGGAATTCACAATTTCGCCCGCCACGGCCATTCCCTTTAACGGTCACCGTGGTCTCACCACCAGAAAGTATCACGCAAGGCGTCTCAAATGGGTGCTTATTGTCAGCAATTTGCTTAGCCAGGGCAGCATGAACCTTCGCTACTTCTCGCGCTTCCCCTTCAATACAGTCACTCAACACGTAAGCGGGGATCCCCAAACCTTCAGCTTCTGCAGCGGCAGATTCTAATGCTGACATTGGAGTTGCGATAATATGATGCTCTGCATTCTTCCAACACACATCATCCGGCTTAACGGTTTCTGACTCAGGGTTATTGAGCCATTCAAATGCCGAGCGTGGTGTTTCAATTTGGTAGCGTTCTAAGATTGCCATTGCATCAAAGCGAGTGGTGGTATCAGGTACGGTTGGGCCAGAGGCAATCACACTAATATCGTCTCCCGGCACATCAGATATTGCCAAAGACACAACTCTTGCTGGGTATGCCGCTTTGGCAAGTCGACCACCTTTGATTGAAGATAAATGCTTACGAACGCAATTCATCTCATCAATGGCTGCACCCGACTTAAGCAGCGCTTTATTGATTTGTTGCTTCTCTGCCAAACTGATATCACCACCCGGTAAACTCAATAACGCAGAGCCTCCACCCGACAACAAGCAGATCACAGTATCATCAGCACTAAGATCATTAACGAGTTGCAACATACGTTGACTCACTTCTAAACCCATCGCGTCTGGAACTGGGTGCGCCGCTTCAATCACCTCAATGTGTTCGCAAGGAGCCGTGTGCTCATAGCGAGTCACGACCAAACCTTCAAGGTCACGCAGTGCAAGATCTTGTTGCTTCTTTGTTTGCCATACGGCTTCAAGCTCCGCCGCCATTGACGCTGCAGCTTTTCCCGCTCCGATCACGACAGTGCGCCCAGCTTGATTAGCAGAGCGATAAAAAATGTCTTGAGGTAGAAAAGGTTCGATGTGATTTTTTGGTAGTGCCTCATTTACAGCACTTGAGAAAAGGGTTTGCAGAAACTGCTTAGCATCAATGTCCATCAGCCACTCCTTAGTTGACGGAGAAAAAAAGAACCCCGATACAAGGCGAAAGGGTGCCTGCTAAGATTAAGTTGGAAAGGAACAACTTCAACCTCTGCCTCGTATCAGGAACGCGTATAAAAGGAGACGAAACTACGCGATTTATAAACAAACTGTTTGAAACTGGTGGGCTCGCACATCGCAGCTCTGTCGAGGCGCAAAGTAGATTCACAATTCGACATTACATGTAATGGCAGCCCAGATTCATTAGCCTTAGCCCTACTGAAGCGACAAAGCTTTACAACAAAGCCACTACAGCGACAAAAGCCAATGAATTGAGACGGATTAATCGTTACGGATATTAGCGAATAGAGTGGTCAGAACGCTTCTCTATCGCTTGGATAAGCGCAGAGTGGTCCCAGCCTTCACCGCCCATTTCGGCACACTCACCAAACAACTCTTGAGCGTTCGCCGTATTCGGTAGTGCGACACCTAACTCTTGTGCGCCCGTTAGCGCAAGGTTCAGGTCTTTCTGGTGAAGCGAGATTCTAAAACCTGGGTCAAATGTGCCTTCAACCATACGCTCGCCATGAACTTCCAGGATCTTAGAGTTAGCAAAACCACCTAGTAGTGCCTGACGAACTCGCGCTGGATCAGCACCGGCTTTTGAGGCAAATACCAAGGCTTCGGATACCGCTTCAATATTCAGTGCAACGATGATCTGGTTAGCAACCTTACACGTTTGGCCAGCACCGTTATCACCCACCAGCGTGATGTTCTTACCCATGATTTCGAATAGCGGACGGGCTTTGTCAAAGGCGTCTTGCTCGCCACCAACCATAATGGTCAGTGCGGCATTGATAGCACCTACTTCACCACCCGATACCGGAGCATCTAGGTAAGAAGCGCCACCTTCATTGATGCGAGCGGCAATGGCCTTGGTCGCGATAGGCGAGATTGAACTCATATCGATAACCAGTTTTCCAGTCGCACCGCCCGCAGCTAGGCCTTGCTCTACTCCGTTGTTACCAAACAGTACGTCTTCAACTTGAGGTGTGTTTGGCACCATTAGGATAATGACATCCGCCGCCTCTGCCGCTTCCGCGGGTGAGTGACAGACTGTTGCGCCCGCTGCGACCAGATCAGCAGGAGCTTCATTGAAGTGGTCTGATAGAAAGATATCGTGACCCGCTTTTTGAAGATTACTCGCCATAGGTTTACCCATGATGCCAGTACCGATAAATGCAATTTTAGACATGTTGTTCTCCTTAACGTTTGAGGGTTACCAGACGGAATTAACGGTACTGGTGTAGCCAACCAAGGCCTTCTGTAGTCGTTGTTTTTGGCTTGTACTCGCAGCCAACCCAGCCTTGATAGCCAAGCTCATCAAGATAATTGAGCACGAATGGGTAATTGATTTCTCCCGTCCCCGGTTCGTGTCGACCTGGATTATCAGCCAGTTGAACGTGGGCGATTTGGCCAATGTTTTGTTGCATGGTCGGCGTTAAGTCGCCTTCCATAATTTGCATGTGATAAATATCGTATTGGATAGAAAGGTTATCGCTCCCTACCTCTTTAATGATCGCTTTGGCTTGCTCAGTGGTATTTAAGAAGAAGCCCGGAATATCACGCGTGTTGATCGCTTCAATCACTAGGCTAATCCCTTCTGCTGCTAGCGCGTTCGCTGCGTAATGCAGGTTAATCACAAACGCCGATTGCGCATCTTGTTGGGTCACACCTTGCGGAACTATCCCAGCCAAACAATTCACTTGGGTACAACCGAGCGCTTTAGCGTAAGCAATCGCCTTAGGTACACCCGCTTGAAACTCTTCGACTCGAGCTGGGTCGACCGCGATACCACGGTCACCGGCGTCCCAATCCCCTGCTGGTAGGTTAAATAACACTTGTTCTAAATTATTAGCGACAAGCTTTTCTTTAATTTTGTCTGCCTCAAAGGCATACGGGAAAAGGTACTCCACGCCCTGAAAGCCCGCTTCTGCTGCGGCTTCAAAGCGATCCATAAAATCAACTTCCGTGAATAACATTGACAAGTTTGCTGCAAATTTTGCCATGACTCTGTCCTTACTCTTTATTTGGTGAAGCTATGTCTATTTAGTGAAGCTCCGATTTCTTGGAACTTCTCCGTTGAGCCAAGCTTTGGCTCAACGGGTACACGTACAACAAAGCTACTTGTATGCAAGCGCTGTCGGGGCATCGCCGCGGCTTTCGGCAAGCGGTTCGAACTCATTGATGGCATTGATCTCGATACCCATTGCTATGTTGGTTACTCGCTCAAGAATTAGCTCAACAACAACCGGGACTTTATGCTTATTCATCAGCTCTTTTGCTTGCTCAAACGCAGCGGCAATTTGCTCAGGCTCACGAACTCGAATCGCTTTACAACCTAAACCTTCCACAACCGCGACATGGTCAACTCCGTAGCCTTCAAGCTCAGGCGCATTCTGGTTATCAAACGCCAGTTGTACACAATAATCGATATCAAATTGGCGCTGTGCTTGGCGAATCAAACCTAGGTATGAGTTGTTCACCAACACATGAATGTATGGCAGGTTGAATTGGGCACCTACCGCCAGTTCTTCGATCATGAATTGGAAATCATAATCACCAGAGATAGCGACAATATCGCGGTCCGGATCAGCTGCACGTACACCCAATGCCGCAGGGGTTGTCCAACCTAGAGGGCCAGCCTGACCACAGTTGATCCAGTTACGTGGCTTATAAACATGCAGGAATTGAGCAGCAGCAATTTGCGACAAACCAATGGTGCTCACATAGCAAGTGTCACGACCAAATGCCTTGTTCATCTCTTCATAAACACGCATTGGTTTCATTGGTGCTTCATCGAAATTGGTTTTACGCAGCATGGTCGATTTGCGTTCCTGACACTCACTTGCCCAAGCATTTCGGTTTGGCAGTTTGCCTGCATCACGCCACTCTTGAGCAACTTCAACCATTAATTCAAGTGCTGCTTTCGCATCAGAAACAATACCTAAATCAGGACAGAACACTCGACCGATTTGGGTCGGTTCAATATCAACGTGCACAAACTTGCGTCCTTCGGTGTAAACATCGACAGAGCCGGTATGACGGTTTGCCCAGCGGTTACCTACACCAAATACAAAATCAGAGTTGAGCATAGTTTCGTTGCCGTAACGGTGAGAAGTTTGTAGCCCCACCATGCCGGCCATCAATTCATGATCATCTGGGATAGAACCCCAGCCCATCAAGGTTGGGATAACCGGTACACCCGTGATTTCTGCAAACTGCTGCAGCAACTCAGATGCGCCAGCGTTAATTACGCCACCCCCAGATACAATCAGCGGCTTCTCAGATTGAGACATCATGGTTAGTGCTTTCTCAACCTGCGCACGTGTTGCTTGTGGCTTATATGGTTCTAGCGGTTCATAGGTATCGATATCAAACTCAATTTCAGCCAGCTGAACATCGATAGGCAGGTCAATCAGGATTGGGCCGGGACGACCCGAACGCATTAAATGAAACGCTTTTTGGAATGCGCGTGGCACTTGTGCAGGTTCCAGTACCGTGGTTGCCCACTTTGTTACTGGCTTAGCGATAGATTCAATGTCGACCGCTTGAAAATCTTCTTTATGAAGACGAGCACGTGGCGCTTGGCCTGTGATACATAGAATTGGAATCGAATCTGCAGATGCAGAATACAGACCCGTGATCATATCCGTGCCCGCAGGACCAGAGGTACCAATACACACACCAATATTACCTTGATTGGTACGCGTGTACCCTTCAGCCATATGGGATGCACCCTCTACGTGACGAGCTAAGACGTGGTCGATTCCTCCGAGCTTTTTCATAGCCGCATACATAGGGTTTATTGCTGCGCCGGGAACACCAAATGCGATGTCTACGCCTTCACGTTTAAGCACTTCTACCGCTGCTTCAATCGCTTTCATAATTGCCATTCGAACCTCCAGTTCAGATTGTATACAATTAAACTAACTTTTGTACACTATGAATCATCCTCAGCATTTATCAACCCTAGATTGAAACATTTTTGTTACATCAACCTATCCTCTTGAACAGCAAACAAGCCTGAAAAGCTTACAATTCATTGCTTTACATAAAATATCTTTACGTAAAAATAAATTACAAAAAGATCAAATGATAAATAAATGTTAAATACCTTTTGCTTGTTTACAATTTATGCAATATAAATATCCTTAAAAAGAGCATTTTGTATACAAAATAGCATCGTATTGTTTAAAGGAGACAACAATGATGAATGACGTAAAAGAGAGAGAAGAAGTACAGTGTATGCAGGTACTCGGGAATATGGACAACTCCGAGTACAAAGAGATCTTGTCTAAAGATGCATTAAAATTCTTAGAAGCTCTCGTGAATAAGTTTGGAGATCGCCGTCATGCCCTGCTAAGTGACCGCGACACAAAACAGGCTCAATACGACGAGGGGGAGTTACCCAATTTCAGAAAAGACACTATCTCTATTCGCCAGAATAAAGAATGGAAAGTGGCAACACCACCACCAGAGCTACTGGATCGCCGCGTGGAGATCACCGGCCCAATCGAGCGCAAGATGGTGATTAACGCTCTGAACTCAGGAGCCAAAGTCTTCATGTGCTGCTTTGAGGATGCGTCTTCCCCAACTTGGGCCAATATGGTCGAGGGACAAATCAACCTTAGAGACGCCAACCTCGGTACCATTAGCTACTTCGATGAAAAGAAGCAAAAGAATTACCAGTTAAATAACGATCCAGCGCTACTAATTGCTCGTCCACGTGGCATTCATTTACCAGAGCAGTCCATCCAATTTAACAATCAGCCTATCGGTGGTTGCTTGATGGACTTCGCTTTGTACTTTTTCCATAACTATCAATCACGCGCACAACAAGGTTTAGGCGTTTACTACTACATTCCAAAGCTAGAAAGCATGGAAGAAGCACAGTGGTGGGACGATATTTTCAGCTTCACCGAAAACTATTTCCATGTACCAAAAGGCACCATTCGCGCGACCGTTTTGATTGAAACGCTTCCTGCTGTATTCCAGATGGAAGAGATTTTGTATGCCATGCGTGATCATATCGTAGCGATGAACTGCGGCCGCTGGGACTACATCTTCAGCTACATCAAAACGCTGAAGAACCATAAAGACCGCATCCTGCCTGACCGTCATGGGATCGGGATGGATCAAGAGTTCCTTAACGCGTATAGCCAACTGTTGGTTCGCACTTGTCACGCACGCGGTGCACTGGCAATGGGTGGTATGTCAGCCTTCATTCCAGCAAAAGATCCTCAAGAGATGGCGCGTGTCACCGCCAAGGTTATCGAAGACAAGCAAAGAGAATCTCAAAATGGTCACGATGGCACGTGGGTAGCGCATCCAGCATTGGTTGATTTAGCAATGTCGATCTTTGATAAGCACCTTGATGGCAAAGTAAACCAAATGGATTTCCAAAGCCCTGAGCATGTGATCAACGCAGATACGCTATTGAAACCTTGTGAAGGAAGCCGTGACGAAGCGGGCGTGCGCAAAAACATACGCATCGCGCTTTATTACATTGAGGCTTGGATCCAAGGCTACGGTTGTGTGCCTATCTACGGTTTGATGGAAGATGCCGCAACCGCTGAGATCTCAAGAGCCAACATCTGGCAATGGATCCACCACGGAGTCACACTTGATGACGGCCAAACTTTTACCAAACAACTGTTCCACTCTTGGCTTTACCAAGAGCTAGACACGATAAAACATGAAGTCGGAGACTCGCGTTATGCAGCTGGTCGATTTGAAGAGACAGCCGATCTTTTCTATCAACTTTCTACAGCCGATGAGTTCGCTGCCTTCCTAACTTTACCCAGCTATGGGCTACTACAAGAGTCCAGTTAGGACTCTTGTACCAAGTTGAATCCGTCAATGGTATTCATGAACATGAGTAGCAATTGGCTGACTGAGCTTGGTACATATGCCCCTTGAAAAACTAGGAGATAACATGGGAAGTTTGACTCTACAACAAGCGTTAACCATCATAGATGGAACCTTAAAAGCAGGAAACAAGATCCACACCGAGCCTTTGACGGTCGCCGTCTTAGACAGTGGTGGCAAGTTGATTTCTTTGCAACGTCAAGACGGCTCTAGCATGATGCGACCAGACATCGCTATCGCTAAAGCGTGGGGAGCACTCGCACTGGGTTGTTCCTCTAGAAAACTCGCCCAAGATGCTGACACCAGACCAGCATTTATCTCCGCCGTAAACGTACTCGCACACGGTAATATGGTGCCAGTACCAGGGGGCTTACTAATTCGAGACAAGGATAAAACGGTACTCGGCGCTATTGGGGTAAGCGGTGACATTTCAGATATAGACGAAAGCTGCGCCATCAATGGTATTGGGTGCGCGGAACTGTTCAGTGATGAAATGCTGCAAGCTTAATTCACCAATTCTTTGTACTTGAAACTCTTAGAAAGGAACAAAAAACCGAAGCGATTAAGCTTCGGTTTTTTAATGAATCTAAAGAAAGATCAGCAAAACTATTCGTAAGCACTCAGCCACGTTTTCAGGAGTTGGTTAGTGTTCTTCTTCTGACTCGCAGACATGGATTTAACCAGTTTTTTCTGCATTTCGACATGCTCAATCATCATTTGGTCAATCAGAATGAGACCATCTTTGGTTAGCTGGACACTCACACTACGTCGGTCTTCTTTGCTGTGCTCACGGCTGATCAACCCTTTAGCTTCTAGCTTATCAAGGCGATTGGTCATCGCGCCAGATGTCAGCATCATCGACCCGATCAGTTCTGACGGAGTCAGTCTGTAAGGCTTTCCAGAACGTCGCAAGGTGGCTAGCACATCAAACTCACCCAGCTTCATGTCGTATTTTTTATGAAGCTCGGCAACTTGCGTCTCCATATACTTGGCAATTCGCATAATCCGGCCCATCATTGCCATAGGCTCAGTTTCTAGCTCAGGCTTTTCCTTTGCCCATTGCTCTACTACGCGGTCGATAGCATCCATTTGCAATCTCACTCCGTTGTTAGTCTGATTACTTTAAACTAGTTTAACATAAAGATACTTTACAACCACTAGTTCTCAGTATACAGTTCACACAACAGTTATCTTAATGTAAAGATATTTTATATGAACATATTATTAGCAATGATCCCCGCGTTCTTCTGGGGAACAACCTATGCAGTGACGCAATTTACGCTACAGGAGTGGCCACCATTATTATTGGGCGCTTTGCGTGCGTTACCTGCTGGTTTGTTATTGCTAGCAGTAAAACCTACACTGCCTAAAAAAGGCGAGTGGCAAATCATTTTCACATTGGGCCTTATCAATATTGCGACCTTCTTTGGCTTGATCTTCGTAATGGCGTTAACGCTGCCTTCGGCCATCTCTGGTGTAGGCATGATCTCCGTGCCTGTATTTGCGATGATCTTTCACTGGGTAGTGAAAAAGCAACGCCCGCATTTGATTCAAGCCTTGTCTGGTATTGGCTTAATCACGTTGGCGTGGGTGCTATTTAACCCGAGTCAGATAGCATTAAACCCGATCGGTTTGGGTGCCATGTTCGCCGCAATCATGTGTATCGTTATCGGCAGCAGCATTACCAAGTCACTGGGTAATCGCATGCACTGGTGGAAGGTATTAACGTGGCAACTGATTTTGGGTGGTACGATTTTATCCGTAGCTTCTGGCGTTCATGCATTCATCGACCCGCAGCCTTATGTTAACGCAGTGACTCATTTCGATACTCGTAATGCTATGGGGCTAGTGTGGGTGATTGGCCTAAACACAGCGCTGGGATACGGCATGTATGTGTGGTTACTGCAACGTATGTCAGTGGTTGATTTCACCTTCGGTGGTATTGCAAACCCAGTAGCCGGCATCGTGACTGGTATGGTGTTGATGGGTGAATCATTCACTGCAGTCCAATACTCGTTAATGACTGGCATGATCGTGATGTCGCTGCTCCCACAACTTATTTTGGCAATTAGACAGTCCAAGCAAATTAAACCTGTTACTCAATAGCAAGCGCATATAGAAAGTATCTATTCCAGAGCCCAACAAACCCGCCAAGTGCGGGTTTTGTTTTATTAGCATCACATCTATATACGTTTTCTATTTGTTCTCAAGCGGTTACCAACTTATGATTAAAGAACTCATAATCATTCGGTGCTCCTTATGGCAAAAGATCTATTCTCGAACTTAGATTTAAATTTACTTCGCACTTTTATCATTCTTCATCAAGAAAGAAACATGCGTAAAGCCTCCGAGCGCCTATTCGTATCTCAGCCTGCGATAAGTAAAGCTCTACAACGATTGCGCGATCATTTCGACGATGAGCTCTTTGTCAAAACGCATCACGGCTTACGAGCAACTGAACACGCGAATATGTTGGCTGAGAGTATTTCTCCGATACTCGATGAGCTTTCTTCTGCATTAAACAGTAGTAATGAGTTCAACCCTGAAGAGCTGCAAGGTGTGATTAAAGTCGCTCTCTCTCCTTATTTGCTTTCGTCCCTTTCCAGTAAACTTTTTAAAGCAATAAGAGCAGAAGCTCCCTTGGTACAGGTTCAGCTGTTGAACTGGTCTGGTACTACTATGACCGACATCATCAATGATGAAGTACATATCGGCTTAAATTATGAAATCAATCACGCGCCAAAAGAGCTGCTTCAACAGCCAATTGCGAAAGACACATTTAAGGGATATGTACGAGAAGATCACCCCTACGAAAATGATTATTTAGAAGTCAAAGATGGCGTCAATTTCGAATTAGCCTCTGTCATCGCTGTAGATTGGAACTCACACCAATCGCTTGCAGAAAAGATACTTAAAATAAAAGGTCACACCGCAAATATAGGATTTCGTTCAGAGTTGCCCTCAGCTGTTATTGATGTTGTCAGAAACTCTGACATGATCTTTCCGGCTTCCAAATTTCTAGAAATTGAGCAAAAGACCTCACTCAGAGCAATTAAATTATTATTCGATAGTGCAGACGTCCAACCAACTGTTTGTGCGTATTACCACCATAAAAACCGAAACAGCCCAGTCACATTATGGCTCAAGAAAAAACTCGAGCTATTGCTCAATGATAACTAACGGTTATTACCTTCTTTACTAGGTTTCATTAATAACTCATCGTTAATGCCTCTATTCTCTTAAGGGATTAGAGGCTTTTTTGTTCAATCCGTATACTTCTCTCATCGGCTAGGAACGCCACATAACACTGCAAGAAGCAACCTTTGTTCCTATACAATATTTGAGAGTAAACCATGAAACTAAAATTATTAAGCACACTTATCGCAGCCTCTTTCCTAGCTGGTTGTTCTTCTTCTGGTTCAAGTGGTGGTGCGACACCAATGAATCCTATAGAGGTGACGCCAAGCAACCCAATCGAAATGAGTCCAAGCAACCCTATCGAAGTCTCTCCAGAACACCCTGACAACCCGGAGTTTGTAGAACCAAGTGTTCCAGTAGCAAAAGATATTGTAGTGGTAGATGAAGAGCTAAAAGTCAATGGCGAAGTCGTAGCGTATGTTGATGGAAACGATAGACTCGTCAACGCAGATGGTCATGCCATTGGACACGTTGAACGTAATAAAAATGGTCAAGTTAACGAAGTCTATGTAAGCACAAATACATATGGCTCAGTAAAAATTGAACTGAATCCTGCTGTAAACCCACAAGACCGTATGGTTACGGTGACTGGTGAAAACGGTAATAAGCTTGAAATCTTCCGTGGGGATGGTTCGTGGACTTTTATTCCTTCAGGTACACCTGATTTACCAATCTACGATGACGTAGAAAACCCAATTGGTAAAGATATTGCTGTGATCGATGGTGAACTGATTGTTGATGGTGTAGCTATTGCAGGCATCAATGCAGATGACCGAATTGTTGACGCAAATGGCAATGGGATTGGTCACGTCGAGCGCAATAAAAATGGCCAAATAAACACTCTACATATCTCTACTAACATCTACGGTTTTGTCAAAATTGAGCTTAACCCAGCAGTCAACCCGGAAGATCGTATGGTAACCATTACGGGTGAAAACGGAAACAAACTTGAAATCTTCCGTGGTGATGGAACGTGGACTTTTATTCCAGCAGGAACTCCATCCAATCCAATTCACGATGGTAACGGTAACCCTGTGGCAAAAGATATTGTAATTGTTGATGAGGTATTAATGGTGAATGGTGAACCAGTTGCCTTCATTAATGGCAACGACAACATTGTTGATAGTGACGGAAATGCGCTAGGTCACGTTGAGCGAAACCGAAATGACCAAGTCAATAAGATACACCTATCTACGGAAGCTTATGGTGTTGTTAAGATTGAATTGAGCCCAGCTGTTAACCCAGAAGATCGTATGGTGACAATCACCGGCGAGAACGGCAACAAGCTTGAAGTTTTTCGTGGCGACGGTTCATGGACATTTGTCCCTGCACCAGACGCTAACCTACCTGAATTAGATAGCTCGAATGCAGTACAGAAAGCTGAACTAAAATCGAAGATCCAATCTCTATCTCAAGAACAACGTCAGCAAATTAAGCAAGCTGTCAAAGACCGCGCTAGCCGCAGCTAATAAAAAATAATAAATGCAAAAGCAAGGGAGCCGCTTATTAGCGGCTCCTTTTTATTTGAGAGTTGAGAACACGATGAAACGACTATTAATCACTTTATTGATGCCCCTTGCCGTATGTGCAAACGACCATCAATTACAAACATTAAATTATCATGAGCCAAGCTTAAGCTTTCAAACAGCTAAAGCTGGAGACAACTGGATAGGTACTGTATCTGGAGTTATTCAAGCAACTGAAGAGATCAACATCAGTGCAGAAATTGACTCGGAAGGTTACCTAGAAATAGGGACTGGTTACGGCTTGATGCTAGGTAACTTTTACACTGAAGCTTTCGTGAGTTATGGCCGAGCTGACCTTATCGATATCTACGACATCGGCTTATTTGGGGGCACTGCCATCACGAACAATATTATGGTTTTTGCCAGCACTTCGCACGAATGGCGCGATGTTTCTTTATCCCTCATAGATATGACAGACAGAGAATGGAAGAACACGGTTGGGACTAGTTACTCTCCCACAGAGTTTATGAACTTCTCTTATTCATTCAGTCATGACCGCCAATTAACGGGTTCAAAAGGTTATTACAATAGCCAAGACGTCACTTTTACCCTAAAGCCCAAATGGGTAGAACCTTATGTGAAATACACATTCGGTCAAAAACGCGTTAGCCCAGGAGACGTATTTCGTTCTGATGGCAGCGTTGAGCTAGGCTTCAACCTACGTTTTTAGTTTACCGTTTCGTGTGGTAGCTCTCACCCCTTTATAGTTTATTTGAATAAAGGGGCTTTTTACTTCATGTAGTAGCCTTTCCAATCAGTTGCGAATACCGTAATCGACTTAAATCAATTTCACCGCTTCTTCCTCAGTTTTAACTTTCTATCGTTCAACAAAACCTCACAAAGAATAATGACTTTAACCTAGTCCAACTTTATGGAAAATTTTTACCTTTAATGGTTATTTAATAGGTCATATTTCCACAAATCATTGCAATTAAAGACAAAAAGACAAAACTTTTCTCCGGTGACCTGCTTATACTGTGCCACGTCATTAAGGCGCTACAAGCCTATGATTTAAAATAATTATTAATGAGTAGTCACCATGAATTCGAAGTCGCTAACTATCTTGCTTTTTGTCTCTGTTTGCTTAATTTGGGGAACCACTTGGTTCGCTATGGAAGTGGCATTGCACTCTATCCCACCCATTTTTGCTACCGGACTGCGCTTTCTCCTAGCAGCACCGTTGCTCGCAGTATTAGCGAAAGTCTTTAAACAACCTTTGCTATTTCCGAAGGGCAAGCGTCAATGGCTGCTTATTGTGGCACTGATGTATTTTGCTATTCCGTTCACTTTGATGATCTATGGTGAGCAATACATCTCTTCTGGTTTAGCATCGATCATTTTTGCGAACATGCCGGTTGCTGTCATGCTGATGTCTGGCTTATTCCTAGGCCTGCGCTTGGCGAAGCATCAAATCTTCGGCTTGATCACCGCAGTTGTCAGCCTATGTTTAATCCTTGGCACCGAAATGCAAATGGGTGGCGATGACTACCTTATCGGCACGATTTGTTTAGGCCTTGCTGTTGCCATTCATGCAGTGATGTATGTGCTGGTTCAAAAGCACTGTAAAGGAATCGAAGTACTAACTTACAACGCGGTACCAAGTTTTATTGCTGCGATTTTCTTGTTTGCTGTGTCGGCAACTGGTGAAAACGTGAATGTTGAATCTTTCACTTGGGATTCAATTTCAGCTGTAGTTTATCTAGGTTTTGTAGCGAGTGTAGGTGGCATTGTGGCTTACTTTAAACTAGGACAGGTTTCGACACCGTTCCAAGCATCAATTTGTTTCCTTATTTTCCCAGTGGTTGCGCTGCTGATCTCTTGTTACATCAATGGTGAAGTTCTATCTGAACAGTCTCTGCTTATGATGCTCCCTCTACTTTGTGGCATCTTACTGACCAAGGCACCAAAAGGGATCTTTAAGCTGCGTTCTTCGTTAAAAACAGCGAGCAGCAACTAAGCTCTATGAATCACCCTAGAAGCTCGTAATGTGCTTCTAGGGTTCTATTTAGCTACTCGTATCGAAGCTTCTACCACACTCCTCTTTGCATACACTCCTATCTGTTTCACCGCGTCCATTCTTTCTCTGCCCATCACTCATTGATAATGGCAAGCAAATGACTTAAAAGTCGTAATCGACTACATTAGAAACACCAATCATTGTCGGCTTTGGTCATAGCCTTCAGCGCCCTTCTCCAACCAAGGAATGTCATGAGAACTCTCATCAAACACATGCGTCTGATTAAAGGTCAACCTTGTAGGGTTGAGGAACTGACTAACAGCGACGATGCGTTCTTAGAACCGCACAGACATGAGTATTGGGAGTTGGTGTGGTGTGTGGATGATCTCGGTAGTCAGAGTATTGATTTCGTCGATTACGACAACAAAGTCGGGCGTATTTTTACCATTGCTCCTGGTCAAGTACATCGCTCAGAACTGGTGGGAGAAAGTGCTCGTTTACTGGTATTTACCCCTGGCTTTGTTAAAACCAATCACCGCAACACTCAGCTGGTCGATACTGTTTTTGCCATGCACCAAAGCCGCCCTCCCTATTTGGATTGCATTGAAGAAGGCAACCGCTACCTGTTGCCTATTTTCGACATGCTGAAAGAAGAATGTGCACGAGAAGAGAGCGACTGGGACCTAGTAGAGTCGCTCGTTAATAGTTTTTTACGCTACATACTACGCTTCGCAACCCAGTCCTCATTGAAAGGCGAAGTGCGCGACAGTCGAGTAAACAAGGTTGTTGATTTGATTGAACAACATTACACAACACACAAACATTGCGAGTTTTATGCGCAAGCACTGTCGATAACTAACAAGCGCATCAACGAAATAGTCAAAGCGGAACGAGGTAAAACGGTCACTCAGTTAATCCATGATCGAACCATCTTAGAAGCGAACCGAGAACTGATCTTTTCGACCAAGACAATTAAAACCATCGCCTTTGAACTTGGCTTCGAAGACCCTGCCTATTTCAGTCGTTTTTATCGTGGGCAGATGAAAGAGTCTCCTGCAGAGTTTCGAGCTCGATGTGCAGATCGTGCAACATAATGCGCAGATAATCCCTTTTTAGAATCCAATTAAGTTCCGATAATGCTCCCTCTTTATTTCATCCAATTTGCTGGGAGCTTTCTGGAATGAGCATTAATCTCAAAACCGATCCTATCTCAAAATCCTTTTATCAATACCTTTGGCCCGCACTAACGGGCATGGTGATCAAGTCTCTTTTTATCATGGGAGATGCTTGGTTTGTCGGACGCGGTGTTGGCCCTGATGGGCTTGGTGCTATCGCTTTGACCATCCCTGCTTTTTCAATATTCACCGCCATTGCCATGATGGTGGGTATTGGCGGCGCAGCTCTTATGTCTATCGAAGTCGGTAAAGGGAACACGACGTCAGGTCAAACCCTGTTTAGCCAATCCATGCTCAGTACCGCTGTGCTTAGCACCATTTCAGTCAGCATTGCCCTGTATTTTCTAGACGACATGATTGCGTTAATGGGCGCTTCTGGTTACATGGCTGAACTGACTCACGATTACCTGTCTGTGATGCTGCCATTCTTTGTGTTGTACTCGTTAGCTTGGGTCATGTCATGCTTTGTTCGTAACGATACCAACCCAAAACTGGCGACTTACGCGATGTCGATAGGTGCTGTGGTTAACCTAGTTTTAGACTACTTCTTCGTTTTAGAATTTGGCTGGGGCATGAAAGGCGCGGCCTACGGCACAGCAATTGCTCAAGGTGTTATCGCTTGTATTCTATTAAGCCACTTTGTACGTAGACAAGGCACCTTGGAAATGAGCTTAAAAGGGATTGGTTTGAGCAAACTGCCAAGCATCCTAAAAATAGGTACACCGACATTCTTCATTGAAGTAACCGCAGCGATGACGATCTTATTGTTCAACTACGTGTTGCTACATCAGTTTGGTGAGAATCATATTATCGCCTATGGCTTAACGGCAAACGTTGGGGTATTCGCCCTGTTTGTAATGGTCGGAATCGCTCAAGCCTGCCAGCCAATCATCAGCTTTAATCATGGAGCCAACCAACCAAACCGCATCGAAGCGATTTTTCGCTTAGGTTTAAAAAGTGCAATTGGTAGTGGTTTGGTGTTTATGGTTATTGTGTACCTGTTTGCTCCTCAAATAGCAGCCATTTATCTAGGTGCTTCAAGTGACTTGATTGAACTTTCAGCCACTGCATTGACGTTCTTCTTCTTTGCTGTACCACTGATGGGAGTCAACTTGGTGATCGCCAACCTGTTTCAGGCAACGGCAAAACCCAAACAAGCAACACTGATATCTCTTGGACGTGGCTTCGTCTTCGTCGCATTGGGTATCGTCATTTTACCTAAGCTATTCCCAGAACAAGGTATTTGGGCAAGTATTCTGTTCGCGGAAACCGTAACAGCCATATTCAGCCTGAGTATGCTGCGCAGCTACAAGAAGCGCTTTTCTGGCTCATTAGAAAAACAGGCGGCATAGGAAGCAATCCGTTTAGAACGCCACGCCTTTGACTACCAAATAGCACATACAAAAAAGCTCCAATATCGCTATTGGAGCTTTTTGTTTATCTCATCAGATTGAAACCAACTTAACGCCAGCTAAACATTCGAACTTCGTTGCCCTCTTCAGGCTTCTTGGGGATGTTTAAAGACAGCGCCAAAGAAACCACCGCCATCACTGCACCAATGTAGAAAACCGTTGCGGGAGACGATAACCAAATCACACCAAACGCGACTGGAATAACAACCGCGGCAATATGGTTGATGGTGAAAGAGACACCGGCGGTTGAGGCCATGTCAGCAGGATCTGCAATTTTCTGGAAGTAGGTTTTGATCGCCAATGCCAACGCAAAGAACAGATGATCGACAACATACAGCGCGGCTGCCCACTCCGCCGTTTGTACTAAAGCATACCCAACGAACACTCCTATCAAACCGACATACTCAAAAATCAGCGCCTTCCGCTCACCCACCACACCAATAAACTTACCAATGCGTTTGGCGAACAAGAAGTTAAACAGATAGTTGATTAAGAACAGTAACGTTATGTCAGCGGCTGAGTAACCGAACTTCTCTACCATCAAGAAGCCTGCGAACACCGTGAAGATTTGTCTTCTTGCTCCGCTCATGAACGTCAGTGCGTAGTAGAGCCAGTAACGCTTTCTCAGCACCAATTTCTTATTCTGTTGAGTCTTGGTCTGAAACTCTGGGAAACCAAAGGTCATCACCAAAACCAAAATAAAACCAATGCCGCCAGTGATGCCATACACCCAAGCAAAATCGAGTTTAAGTTGCTCTAGCATCATCCAAATCGATCCATAAGTGATTAAGGATGCCAGTGCGCCGACTGAGATCATTTTACCCAGCATCTCGGGCGCTTCTTCTTTACTCAACCATTGCAGTGACAGAGACTGCTTCAGCGTTTCAAAATAGTGAAAGCCCGTCGACATCAAAACCGTCGTCAGCAACAAGCCTGTGAGTGAAGGGAATAAACCGGTTATCGCCGTGCCCACGGTCAGCATCGCCAGCGATATCAACATAAAGCGTTGCTCACGAATAAATGCCAACACAAATACCACGGTAAACGCTAAGAAGCCTGGGATCTCACGAACACTTTGCAACAAGCCAATATCGGCACCATCAAAGTTCGCTTTCTCAATCACGAAGTTATTCAACAGAGCCATCCAGCTCGAAAACGCGATAGGGACAACAATCGAAATCAGTAATAAGAAGTTTTGCGGCGTTTTCCAGCTCGCTGTTGATGCACTCATGACAGCCAAATCCTAAATAGTAATCCAGTATCATACTCCGGTTTTATGGCAATTAACAAACGATTAACTTTTGTTTTCTAGTGTTCATACGGAGCATAAATACATACTTCAAAAAGAGATAAATAAGAGAAATAGGTCGTTGTAAAAAAGAGAGGGGTGAAATAAGAAAAGAAGAATAAGAAGGGAGCAAGCCTCCCTTCTTTAGCGCAAAAAACCGTTAAAGACCTTTATAGAAAGTTAGCCATTCACCTCGTTCTAAGCCACTGACGTGCACACCAGAGATGCCACTTGAAGTTGTCGCATTGGTCGGAGAAAACGAGAGGTTTACGTTTTTAAATTTATCGGAGATGTTACTTTCCGTACCCGTTTGAGAAAGAATGTAGCCCAAGTTCGTTGAACTCCAACTTGAATTGCCGCTGTCTTCCCACTTTTTGAGGAGTTCTTTGGTCACCAACTGGCTGCCAACCTTGAGAGCCGGGCCGCTGATATTTCGGAACTGATAATAGTCCGCACCCGAAGAAGTTAACACAATCACCTTATCTTCTAACACATACAAAGACTTGATAGCATTGTTACTCAGAGACTCTGTTACAAGTAAGGTTCTCGTCATGTTATCAACGATATAAAGAGAACTTGCTGTGGTAATCGCACTGGTTTTTCCGTCTCGCGATGTCGCGATCTTGCTAATAGCAGAATCAACGGTCAGCTCCCCAAGTACAGTTTGTTGTATCGAGTTAGACACCCACTCAACCTTATTGCTATCCAACCCCAACAATATCTGCTGATTCACGACAATATTGGCTGTTTTAAGGTTTAACTTATCAATCGTCATTTTAGTGGATAGGTTAGAGGTGTCGATAACTTCTGCCGCTAAATTACTGTTTGAAAAGTAATTCTTATAAACAATTAATGCTTCACTTTCGTCGTAAGATGACATGACTTGCGGTGAGGAAGCTTTCAATGCGTGACTCCAGCTTTTCATATCAAGCTTATTAGCGCTTAGCAATTTGAGTTCTTGCTGTGAGTATATCGAGCTTCCGGTATTTTTAATCGCCAGTAACGAGCCACTTTGTAACAGAGGGACCACTGCTGCGAAGTTATCATTGATGCACGACTCACTCGATTTAGGCGGCACGGCTGGATTAGGTTTTGGAATGGGTGGAAGCGTACCTCCACTGCGACTGCTGTATGTATCAATCGCAAAAGCCTTCACGCCAACATTGTTGTTATTCGAACCATTGAGGCTCGTAAGGAAAACACCGTTAGCGCCTTGGCTATTACAAATATCACTCGATGTGGGTGAGACGTAAGCGGTCGGTTTGTAAACCTTATAGGCCTGAACACCATTTAACGCAGGAACTAACTGAATGATTTCACTCGAGTCGACCGGTATTTCTCCGCCTCCAGTACCACCTCCGTGATCGCCATCGTGGTCATCATCATCGTCATCATGGTCGTCGTGATCGTCATCGTCGTCGTCGTCGTCGTGTGAACGGATACTAACCAGACCAGAAACCGCTTGAGATGCAGGGTCACCATTGATTGTCACCGGCTTATTGCGTGAAGAGCTATCAATTTGCATAACCACATCATTAGCCGTTAAAAACACAATCTGACTGCTCGCTGGATTCAGAGCTATCGACTTCGCACCAGACAATTGCGGTACCGATTGTGAACCGCGAACAACCAAAGAGTCTTCAATTTGTAGATGCCGAGAAACCGTACCAGCAACGTCAATATTAGATAAGTCTAAAGTTTTATGTTCTATCATCAAATCAAGAGCATGCGCAATATTGGTATAAGAAGACTGCTTACCGTCACTTTGCGCCTTTTTCAGTGATTTTAACAACAGATTTGATAGATCTTTAGACCCATGAGTTGAATCCAGCACACTAAAATTGATGCCAACATGATCGCCTAACTTACTTTGAAGCGATGCTTTTGCTTGCTCTACATCGTTACTTACCGTTGGGTTAAACATCATCTCGCTATGAATCAAAGTAGTGAAAGGCGTCACCACTTTCATACCAGGAGAAGCAGTCAAAATTGCACCATCATATTGCCTTTGCTGTGCGTACCCAGAAACATCAGCAATCTGTTTCTCTTGATCACTGCATACGCCATTCAGATCTGCATCAGCGCATACTAATGAATCTAGAAACGCATAGCCTGAAGCCGTAGACCCAACTGGGTTTTCGCTATCAGAACTACCTCCACATCCAGAGACCATTAAGACACTAGAGATTGCTAGTGACAATTTGCATATTAAGAATTTATTGTGCATTTTTTCGACCGATTCACCTAGTTTATGATTTGATTGATAGTATTTTATTTTGCTATTAAATCACTTAACGAAATAAAAGATCAAATGATATTGATAATTACTATCATTTAAATTAATATCCTCCGCCTTTCCCATGGGTAATTTATAAATTATTTGGAGTTCAGGTGGTAAGGAATCCATACAAATTAATGAGTGTTTCACTCGTTTCCACAATGCTGATTGCTTGTGGCGGAGCAGAGTCAGATCCGAAGCTCGAACAGTCACAAACTAAGCCAAGTTCTCAGAATATTTCGGGCATTGCTTTAGATGGTTATTTACGCAACGCGAAGGTTTGTTTAGACAGAAACAGCAATGCTATGTGCGACTCTGCTGATGGAGAAATTGCCACTACGGACGCCGAAGGACGATTTCAGTTAGACGTCGACAATGATGTCGCCCAATACCCAATATTGGTTGAAGCGGTTGCCGGTATAACCATCGATATGGATTCACCGAATCAGCCTATTGAATCCGGGTTTACGTTAGAAGTACCGAGTAACACTTCGAACGTGATCAGCCCCATGACATCTCTTATTGCGAGTGTAGCGAAAACCAGTGGCATCAGTTTTGATGAAGCAACTCAGCTTGTGGCCAGCGACTTAGGCATCGATAAACAACTGGCTGTTGGTGATTATTCCGCATCAAACTCAGCGATAAGCCGTGAAGTACACATGTTTGCACGCGGTGTTACTCGCGTACTTCAAGAAGCACAAATGGCCTCTGTTGATGCAGGTGTCGACCAAGTGAATGCTCGAAAAGGCTCTATGTACAAATTGGCCGAACTTGATTTGGCGGAATTTAAAGCCAAGACCGATTTGCTGTCTCATGGCGCATCAGGAACCGATAGCGCATTGAAGCAACTTGGTAAGGAGTACCGAGATCAACTCAAAGTTTCCCAAGAAGACATCGATGGCAATGAAATCATCACTAGACCGCCGGCTCCTAAACATGGTCAGGTCAATGATGCCTCAGACACCTTCGACTGGCAGTTCGTACGTGGCTTCAACCACAACACAGATTACGAATATTCGCTAGATGCCGGTAGCACCTGGTCGACTGTCATTCGCAAACCGATTGTGGTTGGAAAACAGGCATTCGATAAAGGCGCTATTCAGGTTCGAGTCGCAGCCTCTAGTGCACGTAATACTCCAGCAGGTAAACCGCTTCTTTCACACAAAGCATTTACACTAACGACAGTTCCAGCAGCACCCGCATGGGTCACCGTGGACAACGCGAGCAATGAATTTGATTGGGCGCTGGTCGATTCTTTTAATGAATTATCTCTTTACGAGTACTCTTTAGATAACGGTGCTAACTGGGTAAAAGCAACTGAAAAACCTCAACGCATTCAAGACTTAGACATTCCAGTTGGGCATCTAAAAGTACGTGTCGCGAAGGATGACTCCATAGGTCACCCGACCGGCTTAAGTGCTATTTCAGACAAACCGATGACAGTAACCCCAGCGCAACCAGTAAAACCTGTGCTGGACTTTGCAAACGACAGCACCAATCAGATCAACTGGCTTTGGGTCTCTGGATATGATGCGCCATCTTTCTACGAGATTAATCTAGGTAACGGTTGGAATACTGTCACTGAACTTCCATATGTGGTTGGCAACGTTTCACTTCCGACTAACAGCATCTCTATCCGTGTAAAATCCAATGTGCAAGATGCTCGCCCCGCAGGCATTCCACTAGTGATCAGTACGGCTTTCACTCGCTCAGAAAACCAGCCTGTTGCGCCAACCCTGCCGATTATTGATGATGCTGAAAACACGTTTGCGTGGACAGAAGTTACAGAGTTTGCTGGCAGTGACTTCTACGAATACTCACTAGATAGAGGTCTTACATTTAGCCCTGTAACTAGCAATCCACAAGCAGTCCCAGATGAGACGTTTGCTAAGGGACAAGTCTGTGTGAGAGTGAAAGCAGGAACAGATCCTCAACATGATCCTGGTGAAACGCTGTGCTCAGATAAGCCATACTCGATGACACCTGATAAGCCACCGGCACCAACATCTCCAATCACTCACGATGGGCTAGACACATTTGATTGGACATTCGTAACAGGCTTCTCAGAAGCTGCGAATTACGAGATCAATGTACTCAACACAGGTTGGGCAACGGTTACTCAGAAACCTTATCAGTTAAACGATCAAGCTTACGCTATTGACTCAATTCAAGTGCGAGTCAAACGAGATCCAATTACCGATCGTCCTAGTGGAGCAGAGCTGACAAATGATACTGCGTTTACCGTTCGTCCATCTGCACCCAATGCTCCAACTGGACTAGTGGTGAACGATACGGACAACACGCTAGATTGGACATACTTTGGCGAATTCACACAACCAGAGCATTTCGAAATCACGCTCGACTCAGGTTCAACTTGGACTAAAGTCACCGTAAAACCGGTTGTGATCGGTAATATCGACAAGAATATCGGTGAGGTTCAAATGCGCGTCGCTCAAAACCCGACGAATGGCATGCCTCATGGCGTAGCAGCATTAACCACACAAGCCTTCACCAAAGTGTTTGAGATTCCAGCACCAACCTCGCCTGAGATCACCAACACTTTCACTGGCTCAAACCCAATCAAGACCAATGGTTTTGAATGGGACTACTTAACGGCTAACGTTGATGGCCAATCTGTTCGCTTTGATGACGCCGAATACTATGAGTTCACCAACGACAAAGGTCTGACTTGGCAGCCTGCTGTTTCGAACCCACAGTTCATTGGCCCTGAAGCATATGACAAGGCTAATGTCGGTATCCGACTAAAAGCACATGCGAAAGAAGGCGTAGCAAACTCAACCAGCGACACGCTTTGGGCAACAGCAGCAAGCAGCCGCTTTGTCAGCCTAAAATTCGTACCAATGAAAACCCGTTCGCAAGCTGCTGATTTTGGTTATGGTGGCTCATGGAATACCTACTCGCTCAATTGTATCGCTGAATACGATGATAAAGGACAAGGGGAGCCGACGTTTTGGGCAAAGCGATTCTCTTCAGAAATCAATACCGTCTTCGATAAAGTCGCTCGACTGATTGCTTGTGATATCACTGGTTGGACACTTCCGGACACCAATGAAGTGATTACGTTATCGCAACGAGATCCTGCAACACTGCCATCAAATCTAAGAAGTGGTGGTTACTTAGTATCGAATCAGTCAATGAATACATTAGCGGATAAAAATGGCGTCGCTGTCACTATCAACAAAGGCCAGGAATCTGTTGAGCAATATTATTCAAAATACGCATACGCTAAGTGGCAATTGCCATCAGGTACAGAGTTACTCACTGGTGTAGATAGCGCGACGACTGAAATAACCGCCTTCCTGATTACACAAGATACGAAGATTAACGCTACGGAGCTTTATCTAGAAACCTGGCTAACCGCCAACCAATCTAAGAGCAAAGGTTACGCTGTATTAGAAACGGAAGCTCAAGCTAAAGTACTAGAACTACAGGCTTTAGCCCAACCATGGGCAGATGAGCTTAAGAATACGAAGCTAAAACTAAAAGCTCTTGAATTTCAGGCATCTGTTGCTCAAAGCCGAACTGATACTGAGAGCCTTGAATTCATTAGCAAGGTAAAAGCGTATAAGGAGCAAGTCGCTAAATTAGAGCAAAACACCATTGCACTGAGCGCATTAGTCTCTGGTTCTGAATTTGCTCAAAAATTGGCGTTCATGCAGCAAAAATCCGTAACTCTATCCAGCTCAACCAACGCACTAAGTTCAGCGTCACTGGCTAAGGATATTCACCAAGCAAGTTTAGACCTGTACAGCGCGATTTCAGTTCTAGAACAACAATATGAAATGGTTAACTCGTTCGTAAGCGAGCTAAATACATCAACACAAACGCTAGGCTCGGAATTTGCCACCTTAACTACATTGTTCCAGAAGTTTGTCAGTGAGATGAACACGACCGCCAAAATCCACAACCTAGTACAATCAAAAGTGCTAGCAAAAGATGGACTGAAACTGGCAAAAGACAATGGCTTTAGCGTTTCTCAAGCAGACGCGATGGTAAGCAGCCGCTTCGCTAAATTGGACGAATTAGGCAACTACCTACCAAAAAGTACTACCTACCAACAAGGCTGGCGTTGTGTTGAAGACACTAACATCACAGGCAAACGCCGAGTATGGACACTGCTCAAAGACGGCCGACCAAATGGTGCTGACGATCTCGCTTATGACGCTTCGGCCTCTGGTGTAGCAAGTGTTTTAGGCAGTAACGGCCTGCTAGAGAGCACTAATAATGCGAACTTATGTGGCTTCAATGATTGGAAAGTACCAGCGCTGTCTCAGCTACTTTCACTACAAACTAAAGCAATCTCTAGCTCAAACTCGACCATAACAATCGATACAGATGCATTCCCTCATCATCGAGGGCTTGATCCGGAGTATGACAAATCTAGCTATTACGGTGGCGTGATTTTTTACTACTGGTCGAATCAAGCAAAGGACATCAAACAATACATCACAAACTACAGCTCTGAACGCAGCTACCAAGATGTCCGTCGTTCGGCAGTCGGTGGTACTGAAGATGCCGTAATCTTAGGGCGTCTGGTTAGAGAAAAAGCGACAACATACCAGTACCTAGATATGCAAGGGAACGTCGTAGCCGATCGCCAAAATGCCATTTGCGCACAAGACACAGACAGTAACCTCGTGTGGCAACTGTTTACCAACGGAGACACTAGCCGTTTCAACAAATACGTAGATGTAACACCGTTAATTTCAACACGAAATACACAAACAGTATGTGGCAAGACGAACTGGCGCTACCCATCGAAAGCAGAGCTATACGGGTTGCTGCCGATCAATGCGGATGTCTTTAAATTTAATGACGTGACGGGTGGAGGCTACTCAAACCATGGTTTCTATATCACCAGCGATCCCGCCAATTATGGTCGAGTCCTCGGGTTGAATATGACAACGATGGATGAAAGTGACGTAGGTACTCAAAGTTACGACGGCCGCTACCTATACCGACTCGTTGCCAAATAGGCACTCAAAACACCTTTATTAATAACCACAGCAGCCTCAGCTGAGGCTGCTTTCATCTAGGAAACAACAACATGTTTAACAAGAAAAAACAGCGCGGCGCGGCCGCTATCGAATACGCAATTCTCGCAGCAGCAATGTCTGTGGTCTTGCTTAATTTTGTAGGCGGCGAGAATGGTGATCTAACCGAAGCCATTACTGACGCTTACCAAACTGTCGTCACTCAGCTCAAAGACGCTCAAAAATCAGAATAAGCCCGTTTACCGTAAATTAAAGGAATAGTTATGACTGCCAAGCGACTCATGTTGCTGTCGTTATTTTGTTCGGTGCTCGGATTGTCCGTTTTACTGTTGAGCCAAACCAATAGCGAGTCTGCGACCACCTCTTCTAAACAAGCCGCTGAGCAAACTATAAAAGTGCTGGTTCCAACTCGCACTATCGAGATAAGCCAAACCTACACGCCAAACTCGTTTCGATGGAAAACTGTTCCATTGAAAGAGTTAGAGAACTACATCGACCATGTGACGCCGGAAGATATTTCTGCCGACCACACGATGTCAGGGCTAGCACGTACCAAGTTAGTCAAAGACTCAGTGCTATCGAAGGCCGATATTACAGAACCTAAAGGTGGCTACTCGCTCTCATTGAAGTTGCAACCGGGCTATCGTGCGATTTCGGTTCCTGTAGATCAAGTCACGTCTAATTCAGGCTTCATTGAGCCGGGCGACCGAGTGGATATTCTCCTACTCGGTTCACAAGATGGTGAGCTACTTCGTTACGGCAATTCATCTCAAGGACTGTACGTTACAACGATAGTTCATGACGTAAGAGTCTTGGCATTTAATAACAAGCAAACGGCAGAATCTTATCAAAAGGCTCGGGAATCGAATGGTTTCGAAAATGGTATCCCTGACGACAGCAGTGTCTCTTTAGAAGTGACACCCGAGCAAGCAAACCAAGTGGTCCTTGCGAAGCAATTAGGAAAGCTAACGCTTGTATTACGCGGGCAAAACGAGGCTCAAGATCAACCTCAACACGCAAATGCAGTGACGCTGAAAGTCATTTCTCCGGACACAACTCAGGTATTACCTGACGTGGGATTGGTGGAATTTAGAGCCGACAATAAAACGGTTAAAACTAATACTGGAGCTGATAACAATGGCTAATATCTGTCGTTGGTGGGGTGTTCTCCTGCTATCAAGCCTATGTGTCTCTTTTGCATCTGCAGCATCAACGTTTGATGTCACGATCAATGAGGCAAGAATGATTCACTTACCAGAGAAAGCGAAATCTATTTTCATCTCTAGCACCCATATCGCTGATTACCAAACCTTAACCAATACCAAGGTGATGATATTCGGTAAGCGAGCGGGCAGCGCTACGATCACCGTTTTGAATGAACAAGAACGCGTGATTTATACCAACAAGATTCGCGTCACACATAACAGCCATGAGTTCAATGAACTGGTTAAAAACAAGTTCCCAGAAGCGTCAGTCAACGCGGAATCTCTGGGCGGAAAACTCTGGCTTAAAGGCCGTGTTCCCTCTCCGATGATGGCACACAATATCGTGTCGCTCGCGAAAGGCTATTTATCCCCTATTGTCGGTTCTACCGAACAACAAGAGAGCTCAAATTCACAGGGAAACAGTAACAACAGCAGTAATTCAACCAATCAAAATCAGCAGACTCAACCCAATGATGATGAGCTGATCAATCAATTGGTTGTCACCATGCCAAATCAGGTCAACATTCGTGTAAAAATCGCGGAAGTCTCAAGAAATGTATCCAACAAGTTGGGCATCAAATGGGGCTCAATCGCCGGTGGTGTGGGGCAATTTTCGTTTTCAAAGCTGCCTAATGTCAGTAGTTGGGGCAAGCCGAGCATTACTGCTCTGATTGATGCGCTAGCAACCAACGGCATGATGTCTGTGCTTGCTGAACCTAACTTGACCGCGATGTCAGGCGAAGATGCGGAGTTTTTGGTTGGTGGGCAAGTGCCGCTACCACTGATTACGGCTGACACCACTCAAATCGAATACAAGGATTTCGGTGTAAAACTGAACTTCACCCCAACCGTGCTCAGTCAAAACCGTATCAGCTTAAAAGTGAATCCCGAGGTCAGTAACGTCTCTATCGAGAGCCAACAAGTGATACACGGAACTAACTTCCCTTCTTTTACTACTCGTAGCGCCTCCACCACCATTGAATTGGCGAGTGGGCAGAGCTTTGCTTTAGGCGGTTTGTTGAAATCGGAAGACATTGAGCAACTACAAAAAGTCCCACTTATCGGTGAAATACCTGTCCTTGGTAGCCTGTTCCGCTCAACTGAATTCACTCGTAGAGAAACAGAGCTGATCATCATTGTAACGGCTTACCTAGTTCAACCGACACGTTCGGACTCAATGCCACTACCAACCGATGGCTTAATCCCGTTGAGCGATGTTGAACGTTTACTGGCACTGCCGAGAATTCAACGTAAAAGAACGTTTAGTCAAGACACATACACCGACAACCAGAAGCCTCGCTTACTGGGTGACAACGGGTTCTACTACTGAGGACATCATGAACAAATTATCCTTATTACTGCCCGCTCTCATTGCGCTTGCGGGTTGCGCGCCAACGCCTACAACCCAACAACCTTCTGTGGATGTGGTGTCCGTGACAAACAAACTGACTTTAACACTGTCGGGTAAAACGTTATCGACTCAAGAGAAAGATGACATCTCTGATTTTATTGCTCGTCTAGGTACGCTATCCAACTTAATGGTCAAGATTGAAAATACGACTCAGAAAGGAGAAAGCCAAAGTGAAAAAGTTAGGCTTCATCTGATCGAGTCAGGGTTCTACCCTTCTCAAATTTCAGTATCTAATCCATCGGTACAAGGTAAAGGTGATCTCACGATTTTTGTTGAGTCTTATCGTGCCAAAGTAACGGCATGTGACGCGGGTAAAACACCAAGAACTACACTCAACGCTTATCGTACTCAGCGCAATTTTGGCTGTGCGAATGCCAATGCACTGGCGCAAATGGTCGCAAATCCAAAAGACCTGATTGTTGGTCAACCCATCGACAGTGCACAAGGACAAAAAGCGGTGTCTAGCATCGATAACTACTTTGCACCACCAGCACAAAACCAACAGACAAACTCTGGTTCTTCGAATACAACGCTAGGAGGTTCGCAATGAATCAAGTACACAACTTAACGGTACTGATCGCGGCATCGGAGCAACTCGATACATTAGCGCTCACATACACACTGAATGATTTCGGTATCAACAACATCACAACCTCTTCGAATCAAGAAGATGACGTGGTGAGACAGGTACTTAAGAATGACGTTAAAACCATCTTCCTCGATGTATTGAATAGCGAATTGCCAGAGTCGAAACAGGTTGTGCAGCGTTTAATACAACGTACTGGGTGCCAGGTTATCGCGATTGGTCATTCAACCGAAATTTTTGCTTACCGTGGAATGCTCGCATCCGGTGCCAGTGACTACTTAGTCAACCCAGTGACACCACAAGATCTTGAACACGTCTCCTTTGCTGCTTTGCAACTCAACAACGAAAAACGAAATGAAAAAGTCGTTTCCATTGTCAGTGCAAAAGGTGGCTCAGGAAGCAGCACCATTATAGCGACGTTATCGCAACAGCTTGCCGAACTCGGGAAACGAGTAACTTGTATGGACCTCGATTTTTCGATGGGTGATTTGGATTTGCTACTCAATGTCGAAGGCAACACGGCGTTGGTAGAGCTTTTACAATACCCAGAAAGATTAGAACCTCTCGTGTTTGAGCGCAGTGGGATCAGTGTGACACCCAAGCACACGCTCTTTACCGGTTATCTACCTTTAGACACCACACCATTTTGGCCACAAAAGAGTGCATTCGATCAGTTTACAAAGTTCTGCCTGCAAAGTTCAGACTACTTACTGATCGACATCCCGACCTATTCATTGCGTGACCAGGTTGGCTTTGAAGCGCTTAAAAGTGCCGATATCCGAATCATTGTGGTCGAGCCTACACTCAGCTCCATTCGCAATGCCGGTCAGATAATCAAACGACTTCAAAACCAAGCGGCTTCACAAACCATTGTGGTGTTGAACCATTGTAAGTCCGATTCCGCATCCCTTATTTCGGTCAATGATGTGAAGAAATCACTCGGTACATCCGTAGACGTCGTGATTCCATTTTTGCCAAACCATTTCTTGAGCAAGTCATCGCTTGGTCAGCCTGCCCATAAAGGCAATAGGAAAGTGAAGCTCGCCTTTAACTCTCTACTTGAACTAGTCACTGGTGAGCCGCAACAAGGCAGCCGCCGTTTTTGGAAGCGAGGCGCATAATGTTTGGTCAGAACACACAAGCCATAGATCCGATCGAAGCGAATAGAGCTCGAACACATGAAGCCCTAACATCAACACCCTCAGTTCGTGAGCATTATCATGTGATTCATGAAGAGGTCATCAAGGCGATCGACCCATCGGTTGTCGTGAGCTTAAGTGCACCCGATCTTGAAGCTAGAATTGCCGAAATGGTGTCAGATATCGTGATCTCTAAGCAGTTACCGCTTGGTCACAAAGATGTCGCTCATTCGGTGGAACAATTGCTCAATGAATTTCTAGGATTAGGCCCACTGCAGCCCTTAATTGAAGACCAAGGCATTACCGACATCATGGTCAATGGGTACCGTGAAGTCTACGTAGAACGCTCAGGGAAATTGCAAAAAACGGCCGTTCAATTTCGCAACGAAGAACAGCTTCTCAACCTAGCGCGACGCATCGTCAGCAAGGTTGGACGAAGAATCGATGAATCGAATCCATTAGTCGATGCTCGATTGGATGATGGTAGCCGTGTCAATGTGATGATCCCACCGCTAGCGCTTGATGGAACCTACATTTCCATCCGGAAATTCAATGAGAATAAGTTAACACTCAGCCAATTGGCTCAGTTTGGCGCAATGTCGAAATCAATGGTTAAGCTTATCGATATTATTGTTCGCTCACGCCTTAATGTGCTTGTTGCGGGAGGCACTGGTGCAGGTAAAACCACACTGCTCAATGCGATGTCTTTTAGCATTTCACCTCAAGAACGCATCATTACCATTGAAGACACCGCAGAACTGCGTTTACAGCAACCTCATGTTGTGCGCGCTGAAACTCGCCCAGCCAATGCCGAAGGCTTAACGCCGATTACCCAGCGAGAGTTGGTGCGAAATGCTCTACGTATGCGACCAGATCGCATCATTTTAGGCGAAGTTCGTGGCGATGAAGCCTTTGAAATGATGCAGGCAATGAACACCGGCCATGATGGTTCACTGTGTACATTGCATGCAAACTCGGCGACTGACGCACTCGTTCGCATGGAAAACATGTTGATGATGAGCCAAGCGACTCTGCCTCTGTTCTCATTGCGCCGCCAAATCGCAGACACCATCGATGTCGTTATACAAGTCGAAAGAATGCGTGATGGCAAAAGACGCATTGTTTCGATCACCGAGGTGCAAGGGTTAGAAGGAGAACAATACATCACTCAAGACTTGTTCAAATTCAAGCCTTTATCGGAGGATCAACAAGGCAACCTGATTGGCGAATACAAGAGTGCTAAGTGCGTACCAAGCTTCAATGACAAAGCCAAATACCACCAACTCGATGCTCAACTAAGAGTAGCGATGGAGCTTGAAGCCTGATGATCTTAGTTCTCACTGTTTTCGTTTTATTTATCGCGATCGGGTTAATCAGGTTGAGCTCAAAGCAAGCCATCGTCAATAAACGGCTGTTATTGGTAAGCGACAGTCAACGCTCGCTTACAGCTGACGTTTCAATCAAAAAAACCAACCACCAGCGCAGCAACAAACTGCATGCTTTCTTTTTACGAATGAATGCATTGCTGCCAGTTTGGGATAAGTACTTCATTGCTTTATCAGCTATCGGTTTCCCAGCATCAGGCCACATGTTATTTCCCCAACTGGCAATGCATCATCAACTTTTCGCCGCTGTTGGACTTTGGTTTGTATGCACATGTGCCTTGGTGATGTACCGCCGAAAAATGCAGGTAGAAGAGTTCGAACAAGGCATCATCAATGTACTTGGCTTAATTTCTAGAGCGGTAGCTGCGGGGCTCTCAGTCCCACAAGCAATTGAACAAGTGTCAGAAACCCAACCAGGGCTATTAGGACGTGAGTTCTCCTATATTCGCGATAACTTAACGCTCGGTTTAAGCCTTAGACAAAGCCTCGATGATGCATGCGTTCGCCTTCCTTACAGCAGTTTCCGCTACTTCTCGGTCGCGCTGATCCTGAATCAATCGAATGGTGGCCAACTGCGCGACATTCTTCAAAGCTTAAGCAGAACCATGCATGACAATCGAGCGATGAGAAAAAAGGTCAAGAGCTTGACCTCGGAGCCTCGTATGACAGCCCTCTTTCTTTCCATCTTACCCTTGGGGTTATTGAGTGGTATCTATTTGATGGAACCCACCATGATAGTCCAATTGTTCAACACAGAGTCGGGACAACGGGTACTAACCTACGCCGTCATTAGCATCAGTTCAGGCACACTCATTTTGAACGCTCTGACTCGTAACAAGAGGTTCTCGTCATGATCTATGTTGCCTTGCTTCTGTTGGGGTGTGCATTACTACTCACGCTTATCGCGCACTTATCTTGTTTCAAACGAGATGTTGTCGCTGAACGACTGACTCGCGTATCGAGTTACTCCTCTAAATACACTGCGGCTTCAAGTAAATGGCGCTTCCAAGGTGCAAAACCACGACGCCAGAAATTGATCCTCATTGGCTGGTTGAACCCGAATGCCGAGATCTATTTTCTTGGCTTAAGACTACTGACGATGGTGACGGGCTCTATTGCTTGGTATGTCACTCGAATCCAAGTGCTTAACATGAACTCTGTGGCCGAATGTATCGCAATCGCCATTGTGGTTGGCATCCTGTTCGACCGCATTCTAGATTGGCGCGTGAATCAAGTCCGAATGCAAATTAGCCGCGTTGTTCCTGATGCCGTCGATCTGATGGTGGTATGTGTCGCATCAGGTCTAACACTCGAAGCGGTATTTCGCTGTGTCGGTGAAGAGATGCGTGCGATCTCTCCTGCATTGTCACGCGAATGGCTACTCACTGCGACTGAGATATCGGTTCTTGATTCACCACAAACGGCACTTTCAAACCTAGACAAACGAGTCCAGCTTCCTAACATCAACAATATTGTGACCACCATGAATCAAGCACTTCAATACGGCACGCCTCTCGCTGAAGCGTTAAAGCTGATTGCCTCTGATAGCCGCCAATATCACTTCTTAGAGCTTGAAGAGTGGGTAGGAAAAATACCAGCCAAGATGTCATTCCCTTTAGTGGTCTTCATCATGTTACCTGTCGTGGGCATTATTGTCGTGCCAATCATGTTATCCCTTAAACAAACTCTGGGGGGCTTATGAACAAGATCATTCTCTTGGGTTTAGCGCTGATTTTGGTTGGCTGTCAGTCAACGAATAACGTTGAAAAAGAGACCTCTGAAGATATGAAAGTCGCCGAGGTTTCACTGATGAATGGCAAACCAGAAAGTGCCATGGATCTGTACCGAAAGATGCTGATATCGAAGCCTGATGACCCACAGTTACTATTGCTAATGGGGTCCGCTGCGAATCAAGCGAGTCGTTATGATGAGGCTCTTCATTATCTAAAACGTGGTATCGAGCTTAATCAATCGAGCGCGATTTACAGAGAACTTGGCCGCGCGTGGTTGGCACTCGGTGAGCTTGAACAAGCCACAATAGCTCTCGAAGAATCTGTCAGGTTAGTCGCAACTGATGATGTTGCCCAAAACAGTTTAGGCGTGAGTTACTCGCTCAATAAGCAGTATTCAAAAGCGCGTGAATCTTACTCACATGCCCTCAGTTTGATGCCATCCAGTAATGAGTATCGCAACAACTTAGCCATGGCTTGGATACTCGATGGCAAACCAGAGCAAGGGATCCGAATTCTGCACCCGATCTTTGTCCGAGGTGAAGCGAGCGTAAAACTGCAACTCAATCTAGCACTGGCTTATGCGCTTTCTGGAGACAGTGATTCAGCGAAAAGTATCGCTCGTGCACATCTATCTCAACCTGAGTTCGCCAACAATAGTCTGTATTACCAAGAGCTTGCTGCTAAAACAGAGCAAGGAGAACAGTGATGCTCTCACGTCAAAAAGGTGCGCAGACCGTCGAATTTGCAATGTTGGTGGTACCGTTCCTGATACTGATCATCGGTTTCTTTGAGATCTGCCGCCTGCTGTTGGTCAACATCATCTTTGATGTAGCCGTTAATGCGGGTGTTCGAGAGGCCAAGACACGGCCGATTAGTCCTATTTCAGACCAAGCTTTTGCCGAGACTATCGCAAAGTTCCCACTGATAGATAAGAGCAAGCTCGTCTTGGATCCATCGCCGCTATACGCCGAAAACTTCTCAGATTTAGTTAATGAGAAACCGGTATCCAAAAGCAGAGCAGTGTTAGGCGAGTACAAGGTGTCTTACTCATTTTCATTTGCCTTATTACCTAATCTATCAACTCAGTTTTCTGAGTCTATCGGCAACATGACAACCTTGAAAAGAAAGGTACTGGTTAGTTATGACAACAAATAAAACACCTCGAAAAAAACAAGCGGGTTCAGCAGCGATTGAGTTCCCCTTTGTTGTGCTCGCACTCATGATCATTTTGTGGGGGCTTGTTGCCGTCTATCGCTTATTCAGCCTGCAGACTCAACTCGACAACGTGACATATAACCTAGTGAATGCTGTCTCCCTGACGCAACTAAAACCAGAGCAAGGCCCAAACGGATTACCTAATACGTTAAAGAATCAGCTTCTCGCTCTCGCCGAGCGTTATCTTCCGCAAGACATTGAACGTAACGATATTGGGTTGTTACTTGAGAGCCGTGTATTTGATACAGCCGCTTCGAACTGGGAATACAAGCACATCCATGCCGGGATCACCTGTCAAAGCGACACACCTATCGAACAACTAACGGCACTTGTCGTAGAAGGTAGCGGCGACCCTGCGTTAGATGGAAGACCATCCACCTTGGTTCAACTCACTTTATGTGTGAATACACCGTTTGATTACAAGCGACTCGATCCTCCTAAAACACTCTCAAGTTCATCAGCCGTGATAGGAAAGCATTATGGTTAAACCAATATTCGGCAGCATTGCGCTTAAAAAACAGCAAGGCTCCATGACCATTTCATTGTTGGCGTTACTGTTTCCCGCGCTTTTCATCGCCGTTGGCACTCTGATGATCACGGCACAAGTGATGGTTTCAAACCGAGCTGCGCAAGCCGCCGATTCGGCCGCATTAGCTTGTGCCTTTGCTGATACAGCCACACACCCAATGATGTTGGCTTACCAAGATTACTATAAGCCAACCCTAAACGGGGTGAGTGGCTTACAACCAGAAAACCCAGGCTCAAGCTGCCGTATTAGCCTAGGTTATTCATTGTCACCGATACTGCCCAACTTTAAATATGAGAGCTATGCAAACAAGGTAACGGCAACGGGTGGAGGTTATAAAGGTGTGGTTGAAAGCAAGCAATCCTCGATTCCAACGGAGCTGGTTTTAGTACTTGATGTGTCTGGATCGATGGGTTCAAACATCCAATCATTGAAATCCATTTTATCCAATGCTTTGAATACGATTCAATCTCAGAGTAAGAACGTTAACGATTTAGATTCAGTAAGAATTTCAATCGTTCCTTTCGACTCTGGCGTTGCAGCGCAGCGCCCACCTTGGTTATCCAAAGAAGCAGCCGGAATCTACTGTATCGATGGGCTTAGCTATCGTAGTGGCAATTTCTCTGCGGCACTGACCGTCGACAACCTCGCCACGCTGCACTCAGAACGCCCTGTGAAGTTTGCTAAGCCCAACGACTGGTTACTTGACTGTAACCAAAACTCGCCAATGCTGCCATTGACCAACGTATTTTCCCGCGTCCAAAACTCGATAAACAGCCTAACGGCGAACGGCGGTACTCGCTCTTTTCACGGGTTGTTGTGGGGAGTCAGACAACTCATCCCAAGCTGGCAACAAGCGTGGGGCATCAACGTCAGCACACTACCCGAGACCAGAAGAAAGCTAGTGCTTTTTACCGACGGAGATGACAGTGGAGACGCGTTCACCCAACTGGTTAACGCCGGGTTCTGTACTACCGCAATTAATCAATATGGCATCGAAATGAATTTCATCGGCTATGGCGTCAACCCTTCTCGAATCGCTCAATTCGAGAACTGTGCCGGGGATCCACAACGCGTGTTTAGCGCCACTAACACCACCCAACTTAACAAATATTTTTCCGACATTTTGGCTGCTGAATACTCGGCAACCATCAAACTCACTCGCTAATCCAAACAAAGCGTTTGATTGGAAACACCTGAATTTAAGCATTGAATTAAAAACAAACAAGTTAAAAACAATATGGAGAAAAACATGTTTACACGAGCCCTAGCACTATTGGCGCTGTGCCTTTCTTTACCTGCATTGGCTTATCAAGAAGGGGATTCGTTGTCGCCAGACGTCATAGAAAAACTTCAACTCAACAAGGATGAACTGACCATTGTCGACTTCTTTGCAGAGTGGTGCGTGTCTTGCCGTGAAGAGCTACCAGAAGTCAATCAACTCTACACCGAACTCAAAGGCACAGGCGTCACGTTTAAAGGCGTTGATGTGGATGAAGATGTTGAGGTTGGCTTGGAGTTTCAAAAACAACTCGGACTGGAGTTCCCTGTTGTTAACGACCCTGAACAAGCGTTGATCGCAGAGTTTAAACCTATCGGCATGCCTGCGCTTTACTACATCTACCAAGGCAAGGTTATCAAGATTCGTTTTGGTGCCATTAACCACATTAGTGATGTGATTACTGATGACCTCACCAAGATGGGAGTGCAACTGTAATGTTAATCAAAGTCACCCTTGTTGGGCTACTCGCTATTCCAATGACGGCTAATGCCACGCTAGAACTCGACCTCAGTGGTCTGGGCAAAAAGCCCGTTGAGCAACAAGCCACTGACAAAAACGAAGGTCCTATCGTTGAAGAAGAGATCATCTCCAGCACCGTTTATTCAAGTGGCGGTGATTATTCAAACCAAGAAGCAAAACGTGCAACCAGACGAAACATTGAAATGGTGAAACCCAAGGCAAAGCAACTGGTTATCGAACAGAAAGCACCAGAAGAGAGTAACAAACCTTCTGCTTTGGCTTTCGTTGATGAGTTTCTTGGTATTGAACCTGTAAAGCCTTGGGAAAAAGGCACATTGGCTCAAAAAGAGATGAAACCCGGCGGCACAGTGCCTGAGTTCGACGTCTTTTCTGAAAAGGTCTTCGCTTACAAACAAGGTTCCGTCGGCGGCAGTGGCGTTGGTGGCGGAGGTTGTGGTTGTAACTAACCGCTCCTTCAACGAATAAATCAGTACTTCAAAACAAAATAAGAACAAAATGAAAAAATTACCAATTACGCTGCTGAGTGCAGCGGCAGTGGCTAACGTGGCATTAGCTGAAGATCATATCTCTGTTCACTACCTGAGCTATGAGGAATACGATGACAGAGTATCAGCCAATGACACCATGGTTTCGATTGAGAAAAGTATCGGCTTAGATTGGACACTCAACGCAGAGATAAGCTACGACAGTGTTTCCGGTGCCTCACCAGCGTGGGGACCAACGACACCTCCTGCTTCGAATGCAGATCAGATCAATCGCGCCCTTAAAACTCAGCAAGCGCAAAACAAAACCAACGAAGTGATTCGTGCTGGCTACGATCCTCACCGCAGCGGCTATGAAATCCAAAAAGTAGGCCTTGAAGACACTAGAAAATCCATCAGCTTAAGCGCGACCTATCGCGATACCTTACGTAACGAATGGACCTTAGGTGGCAACGCCTCTCAAGAAGAAGATTACGAAAGCCTTGGTATCAATGCCAAAGGTTTGGTCTATGCCGACAGCACGAAAAACCGTTCGTACAGTCTAGGTGGCTCTGCCCTTTTCGATCAGACTCAAGCGTTCGGCAAATACTCGTTGGCTTCATCAAACAGCCAGAGCTGGGAAGACATTTTCACCGGCAGTTTAGAAGCCGGATTATCACAAACCTTCACGCCGAATCTATACAGCATTTTTACTGCTTACACGGGTTACCGCAGTGGCTATTTGAGCAATCACTATTTAACGGTTCTGCGTGAAGTCGATATCAACGACGACGGAAAGATCGATGATGATGAAGTGTTCTTGGGACAAGATTCTCGACCGGATACGCGACTCTCTGGCGGTATTAATATCCAAGCTTTTTACTCATTGTCCGACAGTCTAAAAATCCGACCAAGATACAAATGGTTTATGGATGATTGGGGCGTAATGTCTCACCAGTTAGGCGGCAAATTATCTTGGCGAGTGAGTGAATGGTTAACGTTAGCACCGGGTTATTTCTGGTACACGCAAGATGCGGCCGATTTCTATCGCGACCCAAGTAGTGCGGATCCTTCATTTGCATCATCCGGATACGCAACTTCAGATCTGCGCTTAGGTAACTTCACCGCCAATGCCTATGAGCTAGGAGCGAGTATCAAGGTGCATAAGAAATTACGCTTAAATGCGCTTGCTGCATATTACGAACAGAGCAACGGTTTTGAAGCGCAATGGTGGGCGGTTGGAGCAACCTATGAGTTCTAATCTACCCTTTGTGCACCGCTTTCATGCGATGACAGTGCCGTGTGAAGTGCAAATTTTGTCGATGGATTTGGCTAACTTTCCAGAGGCAAGTGCAACAGCAATCGCGACCAAGATAGAGCAAAACACACGCCGTTTGGAAGGCAAGTATAACTTCTACTGCGACGACTCGTGGCTAACACAATGCATTAATCAAAGAGCGTCATGTGACATTGAACTCGACCCAGAATCTGCCGAGGTTTTCCAACACCTAGACCGATTAAGTCAACTCACGTTCGATACCTTTGATACTACGGTCGGAAGCATCAAACATCTTTTAAAACAAAAGCCGAAGATGTTGCACAGTCATGCTTTCCAAGCCTTGTCTTCTGCTTTGGGTAAGCAAGCGTGGGAGCTGAAAGGGACAATGGATCTAAAAGGCACTGTCGATCTACAAGGAACCATCGATTTACAAGGGACGAGGCTACACGTCCCTGATTCACGCACTCGCTTCGACTTTGGCGGCGTCATCAAAGAGTACGCCGTTGACCAAGCCGTAGCGATCGGAAAACAACTCGGCGCGACGTCGATGTTAGTGAATTTTGGCGGTGACATCTATGCGCTAGGAACCAAACCGGATGGCTCGGCATTTAACATTGCTGTCTTAGATCCAAGAGACAACAAGACCCCATTTTTCGCAGTTCCGTTAACGAACGCAGCGCTCACGACCTCAGCTCACAGTGAACGCCAAGTGCAATTTGGTGACAAGACCACCTCTCATATTCTGTCAAAGCAAGATGTCGAGCAGAAGATCCTTTCTGTTACCGCTATCTCGTCGTCCACATTAGAAGCAGGCGTGCTCAGTACTTCACTGACATTGAATCCCAACATATCAGTACCTGAAGATAGCGCTGTTATCTACATCGACGATCAATTACACATTCACCAAAACACGGAGTTCCTTCATCTATGAAGTGCTACCTACTTACGTTAATTCTATTGTTTAGCAGCTTTTTGCATGCTCAAGAAAACGAGTTTCTTCCCGTTGAAGAGGCCTTCCCCGTCACATGGGAAGCCACAGACCAAGGCGCGGTAATCAGCTTTGATACGCACAAGGGCTACTACCTGTATCAATCTCGATTTTCGTTCAAAGGTGAGTCGTCATTATCTACGTTAGAACCGAGTTATTCGCTGCCAGGTGAACAGAAAGAGGATCCTAACTTTGGTAACGTCATCGTATTTCACGAACCGCTTACCGTTACCGTGCCTTACACCGGAAGTGGCAAACTCATCGTGCGTTACCAAGGCTGTGCAGACAAAGGGCTTTGTTATCTGCCGCAAAAGTTAGTGCTCGATTTGCCGATGCTCGAAACCGTAGCTGAAGCCCAAGTTGAGGAGACATCAAACTCTCTATATCAAACCTTAGGTGAGATCAGTGAGGATACGAATGGCTTATCTTCGTTCCTATCCCAAGCCGGTAAGTTACAAGCGCTTCTTGTGTTCTTCTTGCTTGGCCTAGGCTTGTCTCTGACGCCATGTGTACTGCCGATGATTCCAATCTTAGCCAGTATCATCGGTGGCGAAAAAGCGATGACAGGCAAAAAAGGTGCGGCACTCTCCAGTTCCTATGTTCTGGGTATGGCGACCAGCTATGCCATGACGGGGATCTTAGTCACCACCTTGGCAAAAGGCGTCAACCTGCAAGCCGCGATGCAACAGCCTTGGTTGTTAAGTAGCTTTGCAGCGGTTTTTGTTCTGCTCGCATTGGTGATGTTCGGATTCTATGAACTCCAACTGCCTGCCGCCCTGCAGCAAAAGCTCAACAGCGGCTCAGACAAGCTTGGAGGCGGTAAGATCGCCAGTGTCTTTGCCATGGGCGCAATATCAGCCTTGGTTGTGTCACCTTGTGTCAGTGCTCCATTGGCTGGTGCGTTGCTGTACGTCTCAACCACTCAAGATTGGATGTTTGGTGGGGCGACTCTGTTCGTTATGGCGCTTGGTATGGGCATACCGCTTATCGCTATCGGCGCAAGTGGCGGGCGTCTGTTATTAAGAAGTGGCGCTTGGATGGTTTCAGTTAAACAAGTGTTTGGCGTGCTGCTATTGGCTGTTGCTATCGTGCTATTAAGCCGCTTTGTCGCTCCATCGGTCATTATGATCTTATGGGCGCTGCTCGCCATCGGTTCTGGTGTACATTTCGGTGCTTTAGAAGCCGCACAACCGGGTTGGGCGCGTACTCGTAAGTTCTCTGCTTTGCTACCATTGAGCTATGGTTTAATTTTATTTGTCGGATTTTTCTTAGGTAATACAGACCCTCTGAACCCACTTGAAAACAGGGACTCAGTCCAATCCATTGCGATCACTCCCTTTGAAAAAACAGACTCTATTGTTCAGCTAGAACAACAGTTGCAAACCGCAGCGAGCAGCGATCAAAAGGTGCTAGTCGACCTTTACGCAGATTGGTGTGTGTCTTGTAAGGTGATTGAAACCAACGTGTTCAACGACCAACAAGTGAGTCAAAAGCTTAAAGAGTGGAAAACCATAAAACTTGATGTGACTGAGAGTTCTCCCGAGCAAATGGCGTGGCTCAATGATAAGAATGTATTTGGCCCTCCAGCGATTTTCTTTTACTCACCCACCAGCGGTGAAATAGAGCCTGCGCGAGTAATGGGGGATATTGATAAAGAGGGTTTCAATAAAAAACTCAAACTTGCCAATAAGCTCGCTTACACACGAACAACAGAAGCTGATAGCCAACCGAACTAAGGCCTACGCTAGATAAAATCAAAATCGCCCAATCATAAATTGGGCGATTTTTTCTTTTGTGGTTTACAGATATAAGGCAATTTATTCTGGGCTTTCTAGCTGCTCAATCACCGTTTGAGTCAATTGCTCAGTATACGGATTGATCTTCCAGTGTTCTGGACTCCAACCTTTGACAAAACGTTGAAAATCAGCCCACGCCACATAGAACATTGGTCGCCAAGCGGCTTCGACTTCATCAAACGAAAGCTGTGGCTGATAGTACGTCAATGCCTCTTCCAAGTATCGGAAGTATGTCTCTAACATATGTGACTCAAGTTCAGCGCAATCTTGCGGCCTGACAGCACTGCTCATAAACAGAGCCACGTCTTTCATCGCACATCCGTGACCGACGTACTGGAAATCGACTGCAGCGACTTTTTCACTCTCAGGATCAAAGCAGAAGTTGGCGAGCTTGGCATCACCATGCACTAAGGTTGGATATGGACACTCTCGGAGTATGCGGTCGATGTGCTGTGCTTGGTGCTTTAATTGTAAATCGGACAATGCGTTCAGCTCATCAGGGCGTGTGTCTAAATGCCAGTATGTACCGACTTGCCACAATAAGGCTGATTGTTCTTGATCTACATTGATGTGCTTTGCGTGAAAGTTAGCGAGCCATTTAAGGCAAGCATCGCGTTGTTTCTGCTCTTCTAGAGTGTAAGCAGACGCCAGTTCAGACTGAGTATCTTTGGTTGCCAGATCGTCAGACACAGCAAGCACATCAAATTGAGAGGTTAACGGAAAACCGATATCCGCTAAGTCTTGCATCACAATCAGCCATTCGTTCTCTTGCAACTCACATTGCAGCCCAACAGGTACGGGGCAACGCTCATCCCATTCTTGAGTGAACGATTGATACCATTCCGTCTCAACTTGATAAGAGTGCACCTTGCGTTGGTGAGAGAGTTTGGTGTTCCAACCCTTTGGGTGTTCGGCTTTATCTGGCAATGCGACATGTTTAACAATCACACTCTTGAGTTCAGCACTGTTTTCTTGAGAAAAGACCAAGCGAACTAACTCGCCATACCCGCCCCACAGGCTTTGAATCACTTGGACACCAAACCCTTGGTTAAAGCCAAGTGAGACGGCAATTTTTTGATAGAGTTCCGACTGATTTTTATCTGAGCTAGTTTGAAGTTGAGCTCGATTATTCGACGATATTGATTGAGACATATTACTCGTTGTTATGCTTTGTCGGATAGAAGATGTGACCACTGTGGCTGCCTATTCATATAGTGAACAACATAGCTACAAACCGGCACAATTTTGAAGCCCGCTTGTTCAATTTCGGGCAAAACCGACTCCATCATCACCTTACCAAAGCCCTTGCCTTGCAGCTCATCAGGAATGCGTGTCGAGGTGATATGTAGTACATCTCCGTCCTTTTTATACTTAACGACTGCGAACTGGTCGGGTTCTAGCTCAACCGTGATCTGGTTCACTTCTTGATCCCATTTTACTGCCTGCATTCTCAACTCCTGCAAATAATTGATACGACAAACAATAAAAGTTTGAAGTATGAGTTCCTTGTAATAGACTAACGCAAGTGCATATAAATAAAACTAAGTACTTACAAACACAGTAAATAATTTAGTGCAATCGGCTTAATATAAAATCAGCAATGATAAAGGCACTCTATAAATCTATGTGAGTACGTCCACTAAATCTAGCACGTAATACCCCCTTGTTAGCAAGCTACCAATATAACTAACAGACGCATGTTGGCGCATGGAGAACCTATAATGAACGCACCCCTGAAGAAGCCTTTGGAGCATAATCAGGCACTTCAAGACCCTCGTAATCGCACCGTTTCCACCATCAATAGCACTGATGCGCTAGCGATGATTGAGCACGGCAGTGAACTGACATTAAATGTCTCAACTCCCGTTGGCACTAAGTTTCTCGCCACCACCAAATTTATCGGTACGCACAGTGATAATTGTATTGTGGTTGAGGTTCCTGATGTATCCAATGAAGATCTGAACTTTTTCTTTCAAGAAGGTTTTTGGATGACCGCTCGGGCTTATTCTCTACGAGGTGAAGGTGCGCTTATCCACTTTAGAAGCCAAATTCACCACAAGATTGGTGAACCCTTCCCTATTCTTGTGCTGTCTACACCAAGCACGATGCAAGTGACTCAGCTGCGTAAAGAGACACGCTATGAAGTGAATTTAGCTTCAAGAATCATCTTCAACGACCAACGAGCAAACTGCGAGATAAGAGACTTATCGAAAAGTGGCTGTCGCTTTGTGACCTCACCGACCTCTCGTGCGATTCAGATTGCCGATCGAGTGTCTATTGAGATAACTCCTGAGAATTACAACGGTCCGCTGATTCCGCCATTGCGAGGCATTATCTGTAATCTGCAAAAATCGACGCACTACGCTCGATACGGTGTTGAATTTGATGATATTGGCCGAGCTAACGCCAAACACTTATTGGCAAAGTTGAAGTTCGATGGCACCAAGCTCTGCTTACGAAACGGTTAACGCCTTTTAAGACGCGACTTTCTCCGAATACCGTAAGCTGACCAAAAACAAATGGCTCCTAGCGAGCCAAACCTCAACAAATAAAAAGCCATCGACTCTAAAATCGATGGCTTTTGTGTTCTAGCTATTTGTTTAACTGTTTATCTAAGCATTAAACTAATTAGCTATACGGTTATTTACGCAGTGCGTTCAGTTTAGCTTGCGCGATACCAAAGATAGTATCGATTGGGTAGCTCCCCTCATCACTAGCCTCACCAGCAGCTTTACCTGTGAACAGTTCAATCGCTTCTGTTACATGGTCGATGGCCCAGATGTTGAACTCTCCCTTTTCAACCGCTTTGACGATGTCGCTGCGCAGCATCAGGTTATGAACATTCGAACGCGGGATGATCACACCTTGCTCACTTGAACGACCTTTAATTTCACACACATCAAAGAAGCCTTCGATCTTCTCGTTCACGCCACCAATTGGTTGAGACTCACCAAACTGGTTCATCGAGCCAGTAATTGCGATATCTTGACGGTTTGGCTGCTTAGAAAACGCCGACACCACCGCACAGAACTCGGCCATACTCGCACTGTCACCATCGACGCCACCATACGATTGCTCGAAGGTGATGTTAGTGGTAAGCGGTACTTTCGCTGTCTTACCAAACACAGAAGAAAGATAAGCCGACAAGATCATCACACCTTTCGAGTGAATACTGCCACCTAGGTCGACGTTTCTTTCGATATCAATTACTTCGCCGTCACCGTAAGCCGTGGTAGCCGTGATTCGGTTCGGCGCGCCAAACATATGGTCAGTTGTACTTAACACAGACAGAGCATTGACCTGTCCAACCGCTTCACCATCCACATGGATTAGCGTTGTACCATTAGTGAAGGTTTCCATCACGCTGTCTTGCAGTCGTCCGACACGCATCTGTTGGTTCGATAGCGCTTGGTCGACGTGTGTTGCACGAATCAGGTTCGATTTTGATCCTCTAGCCACGTAGTTTGACTCACGAAGCAGGTTAGCAATGTGTGCTGAGTGCAGGGAAAGCTTGCCTTGGTCACCCGCCTGACGAGAGCTGTGCTCAATGATGCGAGCAATCGCTTTACGGTCACAATGCAGCATATTGTTGTCATGCACGATGCTCGAAATGAAACGCGCGTAATGCATTTCAGAGTCGGGAGTACGCTTCATCTCATCTTCAAAATCGGCTGTCACACGGAACAGTTCACCAAACTCCGCATCGTAGTGTTGCAGAAGCTGGTAAGTTCGGTAATCACCAAACAGAATGATCTTAACGTCCAATGGAATAGGCTCAGGATCAAGCGATACCGCCCCCGTTAAGGTCACCTCTTTCTCTAGTGAAGTGAAACTCAATTGACGTGAACGCAGCGCTCGCTTCAAGCCTTCCCAAACGTACGGCTGCTCAAGTACCTTGACCGCATCCATCAACAGTACGCCGCCGTTTGCTCTGTGCAAGCTACCTGCGCGAATCAATGAAAAGTCAGTAAATACGGTGCCTTTAAAGGTCGCGGTTTCCACATGGCCAAACAGAGAGTGGTAATTCGGATTCTCCTCTACCACGATCGGCATCGCTTCCTCTTTCTGGCTCACAATCACATTGACCTTGTAGCGACGCGGCATTTTCTTATCCAAAGAGGCCGTTGCAACTTCGGCTTGCTCTGTGCTCTCTTCTAGAAAAATATCGGCGTTATCAACAATATCCTTACGTAATGCCGTGAGATACTTCTTGATCTCTGGATATTGACTGTAATCCTGCTTCAACTGCTTGATAAAGTGAGTAATCACATCTCGCGCCGTATCATCATTTAGCTTTTGAATTTTCTCTGTGTACGTCTCTTCAAGCTCAGTCAATTCACGAGAAATGGTTCGCAGTCCGACTTCCAATCCATCAATGGTTTTATCAAATTGATCTTGCTCTTCCGGCGACAGTAGATCGAAGCTCTCTTCGGTATGGAGCTCATCACCATTCATTGCCACGAACTGGTAATCACCCTGAGTGGTGATCGTCAGGTTGATACCTTTATCTTTCGCTTCTTGGCTAATGCTTTCTAACGCGGCTTGTTGCTTAGCTGCTAATTGGTTTTTAAGCCTGTCAGCACGGCTAAAGTACATCTCGTTATCAAACGCTAGAGGCATACCTTTTAGCAACTTACGCATCAATTTTTCAATATCTTGCTTTAAGCTGCTGCCTACGCCACGAGGCAATTTCAGTACCTTAGGTGTACGAATATCTTCGAAGTTCGCGATATAACACCAATCAAAAAGCTCCTGCACTTCTTGAGGGTGACGGTTTAGATAGCGCAAGATCATGGTGCGTTTACCCAGACCATTTCGCCCTATCGCATAAATGTTGTAACCCTTTTCCTTAATTGACATCGCGAACTCAACGGCTTTTTGTGCCCGTTCCTGTCCGACGATTTCGTCAATTGGAGCCAGTTCTTTGGTCGACTTACATGGTAGCTTGTCTAATTCCGCTACCTGATACAGTTGTTCTGTATTGAGCCTTTGCATCGCCATCGCCGCCTCCTTAGTCCTTCATTACTTGGGTGTAGATAAAATCAGTGTAGATGTAATTTCCTACAAATTTAGTGACTTACGCTACACAGCTGTTCAACCGAACAAATAACACACAATTTAAGCCATATTTAGGAATAGCCCGTCATTTAATTCACCAACTTAACATGTGAATGATTTTAATTTGCAATTGATAATAAATATCATTAACATTTTAAGATATTATAAATTGAGGATGTGGATATGGAAATTGAACGATGTTGGATGCACTACCTAAAAGCTGAACAGTTAATGGAACAAGGTCACTGGCCCGAAGCACAGCGCCTCTATGGTGATGTTCTAACCTCTCTTCCTCATCACATCCAAGATGCCGCATACCAAAGCGATATCAAACCCTGCCAATTTGCATGCCTGCTTGCCGGGTTGAGAGACGCCAGTGTCGCTCAATCCGAGATACTCAACCGCTTAGGTCAGCATCAACAAGCCTTCGATACCCTGAATCAATCTTACGCGCTGATGCAATTTATCTCTCTTGAGAACACTGATCTGATTCAACGTACCTTTGGGTTACTGGAAAAGCAGAGCGAAGATTTACTCAATCACCTGATCGCTTTTTGCAGCGCTCAGCGCAGTTCGCACTGGATGCTCGAATTAGAACAAATACAACGTGCTCATCACCATTTTGGGCAACTTAAAACAACGTCAGAAGTTCAATCTTCACCTAATGTCTTAAATTGATAAGGATATATCATGTCGGACCGGGCCATACTTAAAGTCAATAACCTCTCCGTTAGCTTCACCACCAATGATGGAATCATTGATGCGGTCAAAAAGGTTAACTTTACCCTTAACTCAAGCGAAACCTTGGCCATTGTTGGTGAATCAGGTTCAGGTAAATCAGTCTCTTCCAACGCGCTTATGCGTGTGCTTCCTGATAACGCGATTATCGATCAACAATCAGAAATCGAGTTTGAGGGACAATCGATTCTAGGAAAGACTGAGCGAGAAATGCAGTCAATTCGTGGCGATAGAATCGGCATGATCTTTCAGGAACCAATGACCTCTTTGAATCCATACCTGCGTGTCGGTACTCAAGTGGCGGAAGCCATTATGTGTCACCGTAAGGTATCGAAATCAAAAGCAAAACAGCGTGTGTTAGAGCTGTTCAACCTTGTGCATTTACCTATGCCAGATCAGGCTTACACCAAGTACCCCCATGAATTTTCAGGTGGTCAGTTACAGCGCATCATGATCGCAATGGCACTGATCAATGAACCGGATATTCTGATTGCCGATGAACCCACCACAGCACTCGATGTAACGGTTCAAGCAGAAGTGCTTTCTCTTATCAAAGAGATACAAGGCAAGATGGGGATGGCTATTTTGTTCATCACCCATGATCTCGGTGTAGTGAAGCACTTTGCTGACCGTGTGCTGGTGATGTGTAAGGGTGAATTGGTCGAGGAAGGGCTTACTCAAGAGCTATTCGATAGCCCTAAACACGATTACACACGTATGCTAATTAACTCAATTCCGAAAGGCGCGAAAGTTCCTGTTGAGGCATCCGCACCTGAACTGCTTTGTGCAGAAGATATTCGCGTGAAGTTCTTGATCAAATCTCACTTTATCCAAAGTAAGAACCAGTACTTCGAAGCGGTTAAAGGCATTTCGTTGAAACTGAAACAAGGTGAGACTTTAGGTATTGTGGGAGAGTCTGGTTCAGGAAAATCAACCCTTGGACGCGCATTGATCGGCTTGCTGCCAAGCAGCGGACGTATTGTTTACAAGGGCCAAGACGTGAGTTTATTAACCGATAAAGAACGTCACAAGCTTAAGAAAGATGTGCAGATGGTGTTCCAAGACCCTTATGGTTCTTTATCACCACGTATGACGGTTGGGGAGATCATCACCGAAGGCTTAACGGTGCATCAACCTCACTTGTCAAAACAAGAACGTTTAGAAAGAGCGCGTAAAGCACTGATTGAGGTTCGCTTAGAGCCAAACTCAATTAACCGTTACCCGCACGAATTCTCTGGCGGACAAAGACAGCGTATCGCGATTGCTCGTGCGTTGATCCTTGAGCCATCTTTCATCTTGTTGGATGAACCGACGTCAGCACTCGACCGCTCAGTACAACTGACCGTGATTGACCTACTGAAAGATATTCAAGCTAAGCACAATATTGGCTTCCTGTTCATTAGTCATGACCTCTCAGTAGTGAAAGCACTTTCAGATCGTGTATTGGTGATGCAGAAGGGTGAAGTGATGGAAGAAGGCTCTGCTGAAGAGATTTTTAATGCGCCGAAAAACGACTACACCAAGAAACTCATCGCTGCGTCATTCGATTTAGAAAATAATTCGGAAAAAAATGCAGCTTAAAGGGAACTAATCAAGATTAACAGCGTCTTATAGATACATTCTGAAAAAGCATCTAATGGATTGCACTCTAGAATGGATATAGCAAAACTGGTTTGGCCGCCAAAAGAGAAATGTCGCATGGATGCGACATTTTTCGTTTCTGAAGGGAAATAATGTGCCTTTCAACGTCATCCCCTAAGACTCAATCACTTCAACATCAACTAGCGATACAGAGACTTAGTCGACTCTCTGACGATTAAATCAATCGGTGGTAAACGAGCTTCATGTCGCTCGCCAGATAACAAGTTCAAGATCGACTGAGCACACACCTCGCCAATCTCTTCAATCGGCTGCCTCAAAGTCGTCAATGCTGGCGTGAAATACTTCGACGTTGGTAAGTCATCAAACCCTATTACTGACACATCTTCTGGCACTTTGTAGCCGTGATCATGGAGCGCCTTAATCGCCCCATAAGCCGTTTGGTCATTGGCGGCAAACAGAGCAGAGAAGTGAATCTTAGATTCTATTAATTCCACGGTTTTCTCATAGCCAGTTTCACTACTGAAATCCCCTTGCTTGACGAGCTTTGGCATCACCTTAATGCCCGCTTCTTGAAGCGCTTTCTTATAGCCTTCAAAGCGATTACCTGCGTCTGGCTGGCTAGAAAGCCCTTTGATATGAGCAATATTCACGTGCCCCTGTTGGAGCAAGTGGAGGGTTGCCATGTAACCACCCAACACATTATCAATGTTAATTGAGCGAACATTATCTGCAACCATGTCATAGCCCACTGCAACAACCGGAATGTCTTGCGCATACTTAGCGATGTCCTCTTTGGTGATGCTGCCTGTCACGATGATCATGCCATCGACATTACTCTTAGCTAAATACTCCAAGGCATGTATTTCGAGCTTTTTTTGCCAATGCCCGGTAGCTATCACTAACGAATAGCCTTGAGCTATCAGGGTTTTCTCCATGTCGTTAAGAATACGACTGGTATAAGGGCTATCAGGATGCTGCACCAATACACCAATCGTTAATGAACGGCGATTAATGTTTTCCTGCATTTGAAAATTCGGCTTGTAGCCGGTGTCTTTGATTGCCTGCTCGATATTCTGGCTTTTATCATCCGACACATAGGTTGTTCGATTAAGAAAACGAGAAACCGTGCTTGGAGAAACGCCAGCTAGCCTCGCTACATCGTATACGGTGGTTTTTTTAGTTTTAGTGCGCATCTCAATACCCTAACCCAATGACATTAAGGGGAGCCCTAAAGCTCCCCATCAGTTTCAACTCAACATTGCTCAAGGTGAAACTCATACTATTTAATTAATATAAGTAGGCGAAAATCATCCCCGGTCGGAAGTAGCGACCCGCGGTATATTTCAAACCTGTGCTCAGAAGCCACTTGTGAAGAACCGTAGCTTGATCCGCTGAAATTTCACCTTGTACCATATTAACAAATTTATCATTGTCTTTCGTCAAACTAGGATTAACCCGACCGTCAGACAGCACACAGTTTTGCAATTTAAGTGCATTAATCCACTTTTTCGCATCACTTTGTGACAATTTAAAAGACTCTGAAAGATCTTTCTCATCAAATGAGACTGAACAGTTGAACCCTTCTGGTGCGGCAAATGGAATTTTTGAATAGTCATACAGCGCGGTATACACGGTATCCATTAATGTTTCTGCTTGCTGCGATTTGCCCGCTAAACTCAACGCTGTCGCGACACTAAATTGCACGCCAATCCACACGTCTTGCGCCTGAAAAGCCTCATGTGGAGAACCATCCGCGAGCGTCATATTCGCCACCCCAAGTTTAGGGCTGTTAATCTCGAAGTTATGTTTATAAACATAGTCCAATGCACGCTGAATGCGCTGTTGCGGGAAAATACCCTCTAGGCCAATCAGTTTGAGATAACTATCGGCAAGCAGCGCATCACCAAAGCTATTGTCAGAATCGGGTACCAAGTCTAGATATTCTTGCGTGAAAGCTTGAGGTGCCGTTTCACTCAACAAACGTTTCTTGGAGACACGTTGAGCTACCTTACCGATGTTTATCGAAGTATCGGTTTGTAGATAGTCGTTAAGCATATTCTTATCAGCAATCGCATCACCCGTTAAAACCAACCCCAGAGTTTCCAAAGCTTGGTAGCCTTCACCGGTGAGATGCTTGGCTTGGACAGGCGTCACGAAGAAGTGGTAATAACCCTCTTTCTCATCCCACAAGCTCTGCTCAACCGTGGCTAATGCCTTTTTAGAACGTGTTAGGTAGTCCGAACCCAGATCGTCTTCACCCATTAATTGTGCAAGTTCACTCGCGGCTTGAAGGCCAGCAACCCAGAGGCTCGCACAGTAAATAGAGATACCATGTGAAGCGAGATTATCGAAGGTATCGTCAGTACCTCGAGTGAGTGGTAAATCATCGCCCTCAGCAATCAAGTTCGATAAGAAATCGATGCTCTCTGTAACGGCTTGCCAGCACTCTTTAACCACTGACATATCTTGTGTGTTTTGGTAATGACGGTACACCATCAGAATGTATTTCGGTGCTAAGTCCTTCCATTCCTTAACATTATGCCAGCTATATGCGTCAGGCTGAATGTCGAACGGGCTACCCAAATCGTGGATTACTGCACCTCGAATCGCACGCACACCTTGGTACTTTTCATCAATCAATTCAGCATTCGGTGTCGCTTCATATTCCCAGTAGCGGCGCTGAGTAAAGTCTTCGGCCAAAATGGCTTTTGAGAACTCTTTCATCACGCAGCCATCAAGTTCAGGTAGCAAATAGAGCAATGAAAATGATCCGTAGAAATACACATCCAAAGAGTTAAAGAATGGGTAATCAACACACTCTTTCACTAGGAACTTATCTTCTTTATCCCATACTGTTGATTCAGCAAGGAATGATAGTGAGTTCATCGCCATCGTCGCATAGCGCAGTGCTGATTCAGGCTGTGATATCTTACTCTGAGCTTGCTCTAGGAAAGCAGTCTGCTGCTCAACGAGCTTCTGCTCAATCACCTCAAGCTTTGGCAAGACATCTTCTAACATAGGTAAGGCAGGTTTAGCTTGAGGGTAGAATTGCGTATAAGCCTTCTCCGAGTTCCAGCCATTAAGCATCACTTTGCTATGTGCCATCACTTGTGCAAAACGCAGGTCTACAGACTCACCCGGCTCCAATTCAACCTGTACCACAACAAGTGCGCTCAATGCTTCGCGCCCTGTGTAAATGCCAGTTTGGAATTCAGCGTTAGTGCGGCCGGTTTTCAATGCGAACTCGGTTTGTTGGGTCACTTTCGAAGTATAAAGCGTTGGCTTAACAGACACCGATACCTTGCCCGACTCCATCAAACGGTTTTCGGCTTGAACACCAAACACCACCTCACCCTCAATGTCACTTTGATAAGGGGACTGACTTGTGAGCTGAACACCAGTAAAACCGTAGCTTTCACCATTAAGCTTCACCGCTTGATGCTGCTGATCAATCGGGTTTTGAGACAAGGTACACGCCGAATCTTGAATCCCATCACGACCTTTCCGGTAGGTTGAACCGATCAAGTTTTGTAGAGGTTGAGCAAGAGTAATCACGCGTGTTTGCTGTGATTGGTTAGTAAGTTGGAAGTGGTTCCAGTGCATCGGCAAAGAACAGAGGCGTTTATCCTCCTTAACGATCGGCGAGACTACCTTTCGCTTTATATTAATACCATCAAAACTATTATATTGATATTCAGCTAATGGATATAAAGCCTTATATTCTATATCGCTACCATTAACACTTTCTATATCACTATTATTTCCCGCAGTTAGTGATAACTGTCTCGCTGTACCATTTATTAATAAACCATTAAAGAAATCTAAGGCTACATATAATTGACAATCAATCGATGATGAATCGGATTCAATTAATAATGTAGTCTTATTAGAAAACTCGACATTCCACTTTATAAAGTTATCTTTATTTTCTTTATAGAAATTACCATTTTCTAATGCGGCACGAATAAGGTTAATTGCATTCGAAATTTTTTCTTTATCTATCTTCTTTCCATCGAATAGCGCTGGGTAAAAATTCAGGTGCACACTAAGCTCTTGCTCGTTAAGAACTTGGAGCTTTTCAGTGGTCGGCACATCCATCACTGACGCATAAAAATCATTAAAATTAATAGCTTGTTGTGAGCAGTCGACAAATATCCCTGGAATGAAACTGAAGTTTGGCGTGTTGCCATTTGGCGTCAGTGTAAATGTATTACCGATACCACCGATTGCCATTCCGGTATTTTCTGGTGTCGTAGAAATTGGCGTGTACCAAGGTTGAATAAATTCAACTGCATCACCTTTTTTACACAGGTGTTTTGAATTTCCTGAATAGCTTGTATATGGAATTTTATTATTCATTTTAAAACCGCCATTGAATATTTTTTTCTTCTTGTTAATATCTTTAAAAAATGGAGACATCAACATGTTTAAAATTATAAATGAAAAATTTGGAAATATTGACTCTGTCACATTAATAAACCACCAGCATGGTATAGAACTTCAAATAATCAATGGGTTTGGTGCTGTTATAAATAAATACATTGTAAATAACAGTCCATTCTCTTTTATTTGTGGCTATCAGAATTATGATGAACTGATCAACCAACATCCGTTCTTTTCCCGCAGTGCTAAATTATTCCCTTTTCCAAACCGTTTAAACTTAGGTCGTTACAGTTTCGAAAACCAAAACCATCAACTCCCAGCTAACTTTCCTTGGTCAAATCACGCCGTACATGGCCTGCTCTACAACCAACCTTTTTCAATCAAAAACAGCGTAGCCAATGAAGAGTCAGCCAGTGTGACGCTGCAATATCAGACGTCATCTTTGCACCCTGCTTTCCCGTTCGCTTTTAACCTTGAAGTCACCTTCACTATCGACATCACAGGCAAGCTATCTTGCTCGACAACTGTCTCTAATTGTGGTGATTTCGCCTTCCCATTCGGTGATGCTTGGCACCCTTATTTCTCGCTCGGCACTGACTTGAAACAGTGTGGGCTTACCATGTCATCTTGTGCTGAGGTCATACACGAGAACGACCTACCTAATGGTGAAAAACAGGCTTTTGACCGTTTGTCTTTGGCTGATTCCCTAACGAATCAAAGCCTAAACCACTGCTTTGAATTTGATTCAAAGACAACTAACCAACTGACTTTCAAACGCTCAGATTCATCTGCCGAGATTCACTATCAACAAGATGCGAGCTACCCATTTGTTCAGCTGTACACCCCAACGAGTGAGCAAAGTATTGCAATAGAACCAATGACTTGCCCTGCCGATGCTTTCAATAACCAGATCGGCTTATTGACGCTTAGCCCGAACCAGTCTCAAACCTTCACTTGGCAATGCCAAGCTGCCTATCAACCAAAATAATCGAGCTAAACTAGAGCAACTGCTGAATGCGAAATCAGCCCCCCAGAGAACGCATTGCTAACGAAACGAAAGAGCAATAAAGGGCGCATAAAGCGCCCTTCTCTTTGTTAACCTAAAACCACTTCTACCGTGTGCTCGCCAGAGGTAAATACCGGTGCTTTGTTGCCTGAAATCAGATCACCATTGACCTTCATCTCAACCACGCCCTTACACACGTTATTCGGGTTCGTGACATGAATGTTGTATGTTGCACCGCGGAACTGACGACGGACTTTAAACTCAGGCCATTCAGCCGGAATACAAGGGTCCACCAGCAAGCCATCTACTTCAGGTCGAACACCCAGAATCCACTGCGTACCCGCAACGTATGTCCAAGATGAGGTACCAGACAACCATGCATTACGGCCTAAGCCGAACTGCTTATGTTCGTCACCCAAGATGTTTTGTGGGTAGCAGTAGGGTTCTGACTCAAAGGTATCAATGTCGTCGTTCTTAGAAGCCGGGTTAATTTGACGGTAGTACTCATAAGCACGCTCGCCATTGCCCATTTTCGCTTCTGCGATCATCACCCACGGGTTTGAATGCAGGAAAATACCGCCATTCTCTTTCGCACCCGGTGGATATGTCGAAACGCCACCTAGTTGCGGATCAAAGCCGTTGTAACCGGGTGTTGAAAGCTTGATGCCATTGGTTGTGTTCAGCTTGTTGTAAACCGAATCTAGCGCTTGCGTCGCACGTTCTTGAGTCGCGAAACCAGAAATCACAGGCCAGCTTTGACCATTAGTGTAGATCTGCCCTTGCTCGTTCTTGTGAGAACCAATCGGCAGGCCTTGCTCATCAAAGTAACGCACAAACCATTCGCCATCCCAACCGCACTCATTCACTGTGCTCTGCATCTGTTGGTACTGATCTTTAAACTTGGTTGTTAGCTTCGCTTCACCACGCAACTCACAAAGGTCCAGCATATCGAGCAGGGCTTTGCCGTACATGTTGGCTACCATCATCGACTCAGCACCCGTTGGCAGGTTCACCGTGTCATTCCAGTCAGCAAAACCTAATAACGGTAGGCCGTGCTCACCCGTATTGGTGTAGGTAAATTCAATTGCGCGGCACAAGTGATCCCACACGGTTCCCGTTTCAACTGGGTTGCCCGCTTTGTCTTTTTGGTAGAACGGGATCTCTTTGTTCAAGAAGTCTGCATTGCCCGTTTCTTTCACATATTGAGTCACCGCGTAAATGATCCACAGATGATCGTCACCGTAGTAATCCGGGCGATCTTCTTCTTCACGTGAGTCACCCGCGTTCGCTTCCATGGTCGATGGGAAGAACTGGTGCATCGCAGAACCGTTGGTGTTTTGCACAGATAACAGACGCTCAATGAACTCACGCGCCTCTTCTGGCATATGAGTAATAACGCCCAATGTATCTTGTGAAGAATCGCGGAAACCGATGCCACGTGCGCCATAGCCAAGCTGATACAGAGACAGGTAACGAGACCAGTTTTTAGTGGTGTGGCATTGACGTGGGTTGTGTACGTTAAGCATTGAGTTCATAGCAGGGTCTGGCGTTTCAACCTGAACCGCTTGTAGGTAAGAATCCCAGTGCTCAGCCAATTCAGCGAATGCCGAATCAACCACTTGATGGTCACGATATTTAGCCAATAGAGGCAATGCTGCTTCTAGGCTCTGTTCTTGCGCGATTTGTACAATCGTACGTTCTGTCTGCTCTGGAGATAACCAACCTAGACGTAGGTTAAGTGCACCAATGTTGTCGCCACGCAAACACTCGGTGTTGCCTAGTTCATCATTGTTTAGTGCTTCTGGCGCTGCCCATGTACCGTAGCCCAAATTACCTAGGAACGATTGGCGGTCACCATCAAAAGACGTCGCAGGGCGATCCGCTGTCATCAGGTTCACCGCGTAGTCACGCTTCATGAAGGCATACTGCTCAAGCACGGTATGACCCGACTCTTGTTGGTGCGCTTTCAATGTCATTGTTTGTGGAACCCAATCGGCATTCAATAACTGCTTAAGTGCATCAAAGTGTGTGAATTCGTACACAGGCACTACATCAACGTGCAGCGCTTTGTCTGAAATGTTGGTGACTTTGATGTCTTGCAACAAGACTTGGTCAGCTTTTGGCACGAAGAACGTCGCTTCACAACGCACACCAAACGCTTCTGCAATGATGGTGGTGTAAGACAAACCTGTGTGGTTTTCAAACTTATCAAGCGGCTTCAGAGTTGGAGTGTAGAAAGGTGAGAATATTTCTACGTTGCCCGCTTCATCACGTACTTTTAGGTACATGGTCGAACCTTTGAAATCTGAGTTTGGCAGTTGTGCAATGTACTTGGTAATACGGTTCAGTGCCGGGTCACCTTTGCACAACAACACGCCGCCGTTGCTATCTACAATGCCACCGAAATCTAATGTGCCCACATAGTTACACCATTTGATCGGTGTGCATGGCGTGGTTGCTACGTATTCTTTGTTTTTATCGTCAAAATATCCGAATTTCATCATCACTATCCCTAGCCCCTCCCAAATCAGGAGGAGCCAAAACAATTTGTCGTAAGTTGGTTGGTATCAGCTCGTTGGCTGACTTAAATTGACTGGCTAGCTCGTAATTGACTAGCTCGCTAGCGAGTTCTCACTCAGTGCATCGAACAAATGGAAAGCGTCCAAATCCAAGTAAAGTGTCAGCTCTTTCACGTCCACTTCAGCGGCTTGGGTTTCAACCATCAGCGGTTGACCACCAATTTCTGTTTTCAGAAGAATGCTTGCGCCCAGTAATTCCTTGTCGTTGATCTTCACAGGGAATGGCAGCACGCGGTCATGGTCGACTTGCTCAGCACGTAGGTGGATGTCTGTTGGACGAACACCAAAGTGAAGCGCTAGGTTTTTAGATGCCAGAGACTTAAAGCGCTCTGGCAGTGGGATATGAACATCGCCAAGTTCAACGAAGTATTCGCCTTCTTTTTCAATCAACTTAGCTTCCAACATGTTCATTGACGGGTTACCAATGAATTGCGCGACAAACTTGTTAGCTGGACGTTGGAACACCTCAGTTGGTGTACCCACTTGAGCAACATAACCATCTTTCAGAATCACGATGCGGTCTGCTAGCGTCATCGCTTCAATCTGGTCGTGTGTAACGTAGATCGTGGTGGTTTTCAGCTCGCGGTGTAGGTGTTTGATCTCTTCACGCATCACGCCACGAAGTTTTGCATCTAGGTTAGATAGCGGCTCATCAAACAAGAACACTTTCGGAGTACGAACCATCGCACGGCCCATAGCTACACGCTGACGCTGACCACCAGAAAGCTCTTTTGGCTTACGGTTTAGTAACGGGTCAAGCTCTAGCATTTTGGCGGCTTTTAGTACCTCTACGTCGATTTCCGCTTTCGGCATGCCTTTCAGTTTTAGTGCGAAGGCGATGTTCTCGTAAACCGTCATATGTGGGTAAAGAGCGTAGCTTTGGAATACCATCGCCAAATCACGGTCTTTAGCATCGACTTTGTTCATCAGCTTGCCGCCAACCACGATGTCACCAGAACTGATACTTTCAAGGCCAGCAAGCATGCGTAGCGTTGTCGATTTACCACAGCCAGATGGGCCAAGGAAAACCACGAATTCACCGTCTTCAACCGTAAAATCAAACTCTTTAACCACTTCAACATCACCGAATGATTTCTTGATGTTTTTGAATTCTACTTTAGCCATTATCTGTTCTCCTCAGCGCGCTCTTGAAGCATGTTTCGGTACGCAATTGCGCTCTGTTTCAGTGTTCTTTCTTGGGTGGTGTAATCAACATGGACAATGCCAAAACGCTGGCAGTAACCGAATGCCCACTCAAAGTTATCCATCAGGCTCCAAGCGAAGTAGCCATCGACTTTTACACCGGCTTCAACTGCGTTGTGAACCGCTTCGATATGACCTTGGAAATAACGAACGCGTTGCTCGTCCATCACTTGCCCATTTACACGCTCGTCGTTACCTGCTGCACCATTCTCAGTAATGTAAATTGGAGGTATGTTTTCGTAGCGAGCATCCAGTCTTACCAATAAATCGGTTAAGCCTTGTGGGTTAATTTCCCAGCCAATGTAAGTGTGTTCAGCGTCAGCCTGTTTCACTGATTCAATGTCGCCATTCTCGTTGAAGCGAGCGACATTACGTGTGTAATAGTTGATACCGATGTAATCGACCGGTGCGCTGATGATGTCTAAATCACCTTCAAGGATCATCGGCATGTTCATCGCTTGACGGTCTACGACTGGCTGTGGGTATTCACCTTTCAATACTGGGTCGATAAACCAGTGGTAGTTCTCTGCTTCACAGTAGTCTGCAGCGCCTTGATCTTGTGGCGTTAGCGGGTAAGCTGGAGTCGCGTTAAATACCACTCCATGCTTAGCATGAGGCGCATTCTTGCGAAGAATCGGCATTGCTAAACCATGACCTAGCATTAAATGGTGAGAAGCTAAGAAGCCCTCTTTCTCACCCTTGATACCCGGCGCATGTTCGCCCCAGCGGTAACCTAGGAACGCAGACACAAACGGTTCATTGAGCGTGGTGTATACGTCGATGGTATCGCCAAAATACTTGCTCACCACTTCTGCATATTCAGCGAATTTGTAAGATGTTTCTCGGTTTAACCAGCCGCCCTTGTCTTCAAGATATTGCGGAAGATCCCAGTGGTACAAAGTCACATACACTTTCATGCCACGAGCATGGCACTCGTCGATAATCTGACCGTAAAACTCAAGGCCTTGCTGGTTCACCACACCGTCTTGCGGCAGAATACGTGGCCATGCAATTGACAGGCGGTAAGCATCAACACCTAAACCTTGAATCATCTCGATATCTTGCTTCCACAAGTGGTAGTGGTCGCACGCCACATCACCACTGTCGCCGTTATCTACCTTACCTGGCGTCTTACAAAATGTGTCCCAGATAGACGGTGTACGACCGCCCTCTTCAACGCCGCCTTCAATTTGGTATGAAGATGTCGCGACACCGAATACAAATTCCTTACTGCGTAACTTTGAATCACTTGGAAGTTGAAATTTATTCATTGTTATAACCCTTAAACCTAACCTTTAACTGCGCCGGACGTTAAACCACTAATCATCTGTTTCGATGCGAACAGGTATGTAATCACGAGTGGTAAAATAGAAATTGTGGTACCTAGCATTACCGCGCCCCATGGCGTATTCGGAATACCTTGAACACTTCGTAGTGCTTGTGTGATGACGTAGTTGTCAGGGTTGTTCAGCACCACAAGAGGCTGCATAAACATGTTCCAGAAGAAGACGAACTGCACGATAGCGAGTGTTGCTAGTGCTGGTTTCATCAGTGGCAGTACCACACTCCAGTACGTTCTGAACTCACCTGCGCCATCCAGTTTCGCTGCTTCTAATAGCTCTTTAGGAATCGATGCAATTACGTGCTGACGCATCAAGAAGATACCAAATGGTGTGGTGGTAAACGGTAGCCATACCGCCATGTGGTTATCCAACAAGCCTAAGAATTTCACGATCATGAAGTAAGGGATCAAGCTAAGCACTGGCGGAATCGCCATTGAGCCAACCAGCATGCCGAACAACACGTTCTTACCGCGGAACTTAAACACAGCAAACGCGTAACCACCCATGCTACAAAACAGCAGCGAGATAGTGGTGCCTAAGAAAGCCACGTAAATCGAGTTAAACATCGCTTTCCAAAACGGCATGATTTCCAGCAGTTTTGCGTAGTTCACCATTAGGCTATCGCCAATCGCAAAGCTGATGCCCGAGCCGAAGATCTCCGAGCGGTCACGTGTTGAAAGCAGTGCTGACCACACAAACGGGAACACCGTAATGATTGCGGAAACAATCAGTAATATGCCGAGCATGACCATCAAGATCTTAGTCATGATGTACATGGTGCGTTCGCTTGGCATTAGGCCACTTAGTGGTGAAGTATTTGTCTTAATTGATGTCGACATCTTAATGTTCCCCTAAGCCTTTCTTACCGAAGAATAAAAATTGAACCAAGGTGCACGTTGCGATAAGTGCAAATAGAAGCCATGAAATCGCTGACGCTGTGCCCATTTCTAACCATTCCCAACCCACTTTGTAGAGGTACATAGAGATAGTTAGACCTGATTGCCCCGTACCACCTGTACCACGCGTTAGGACGAACGGTTCTTCAAACATTTGCAGGTTGCCGATGATGGTCATGGTGATAGCAAAGAAGATGAATGGGCGAATCATTGGTAGTGAAATGTTCCAAAAGCGGCGGAAGGCATTCGCACCGTCCATACGAGCAGCTTCTAAAATATCTTTAGGAATCGTCATTAAACCTGTGGTGTAAAGGACGATGTTAAAACCGGTGTATTTCCAGAAAACCATGATCGCGATAGACGGCTTCACCATAGTCGCATCGTCTAACCAACGGATTGGTTGAAAATCGTTAACCCAAGCAAATGCCCAACCAAACAGCGTGCTATCGGCCAGAGCCATTAGGGTTTGGTTAATAATTCCTGAGTTAGGAGAGTACATGTTGAAGAAAATCAGTGACGCTGCGACCGTTGATGTGATGAACGGTAGAAAGTACGCCGATGTTAGCCAGTGACGCATACGGTCACCCATTGAAACCAACATGTAAGCCACTGGAATAGCGACTAAGTGCTGAGCCACACCCGAAGTGATTGCTAGCCACAATGTGTTCTTTAACGAACGCCATAGCCACGGGTCAGTCAATGCAATGTGATAGTTCTCAAAACCAACGAACTGCATTGCGTCCATGCCCTGTACTGGGTTCCATTCGTGGAACGACAGGTAAACAGAGAACAACAGCGGGAAGATCCCAAATACAGAAAAAATGATCAGAAACGGCAGAAGGAATCCATACGGTGTAAGCGCTTTCAAATTCAGACGAGAAAAAAGGCTTTTGTCCGCAGGTTCTATCGTTGTGCTCGCTGTATGATTCATAGTAACGACCTCTTAAAAAAGGAAGCGCGTTACCCACGCTTCCTCACTTACTCAAAATAAAAACAAATTAAAGATTACGCGTACGACGCTTGATTAGACGCTCTGCCTCTTTCAATGCAGTCTCGATGTCCTTACCTTCATCAAGCACTTCCATCAATGCGTTCTCTAAAATTATAGAACGTGCTACATGGTCGCCTTGAGCTGGAGATACTGGTTTGATGTTCTGCGCCACTTCAGCAAATAGAAGACGCGCTTTCTGACCACCTAGGAATTCCATCTCTTCTTGGAACAACTCATCGTCATACGTAGTTACGTTCGCAGGAAAAGCAGCAATCGTTTCAAAGTGCTTAAGTTGAACTTCACGGTCAGTCGTCATGTATTCAATAAGAGCCCAAGCTTCATCTGGGTTATCTGATTGAGTTGGAATTGAAAGGAATGAACCGCCCCAGCTGCCGTAGATGCCATCAGGTAGGTTTTCTACTGCCCATTTACCTTTGGTTTCAGGAGCAATCCAGTTATTTAGGTGACCAAGTAACCAAGCGCCAGAAAGTTGAGTTGCAAATGTGCCGTTGCGGAAGCCTTCGTACCATTCGTTAGACCAAGCCAGGATGCGACCATCTAAACCTTTGTCACGGATCTCTTTTGCTACTTCAAAAGCGTGAACAAAACGCTCTGATGTCACAACTGGGTTGCCATCTTTATCGAAGTAAAGACCTTCACCTTCAGGAACCGTTGTGAAGATAATTGCCTGTGCAACGTCTGCCGCTGAAGCAATAAGTTGTACGTTTTGCTCTTTCAGTTTTTCACCGGCAGCGATGTATGAATCCCAATCTTTGATAGCTTCTTCTACATCAATGCCCGCTTTTTCGAATACGTCGGTACGGTAATACATAACACCTGGACCAAGATCGACAGGAATGCCGTACATGTCGCCGTCAGCGCCTTTACCTTGCGCCCATGCGTAAGGTGCGAATCGCTCTTCGTATTTATCCGCACCGTAGTTTTCAGATAAGTTTACTAGACCACCAGAGCCAACGAATGGACCGATTTTCTCAACGTCGACAACAATCACATCACCAGCACCCGAGCCAGTAGCCAAGTTGGTAGTTAGCTTGGTGTGGTGGTCACCGTGGTTGTTCATAAGGTAATCAACTTTAATCCCTGTTTCCTTTTCGAAATCAGGCAGTAACACCTTCAGGCTGCTATCGAAATCAGGGAAGCCGTCGAAACGAATCTCTTTGTCAGCCGCATTAACAGCCGTTGTACCTAATCCTAAAGCAACCGCGCACGAGAGCGCTAAGGTCTTAAATTTCATGTTCTATCCTTAATGTTTTTATAGGGTAACGAGTAAATCCGATACCGAGTTTCTTGTGACCAACGTCGGCAGCAATTTAAAGTTCACGTCATGTTTGATTTTTTTAAGCTTCTGTAGAGTAAGCTGTACGGCTTCAACGCTCATCTCTTCAATAGGGAAATTAATGGTGGTCAAACTAGGGGTCAGATAGCGCGCGAAGATGGTGTTATCGAAGCCCACCAGTGATACATCTTTTGGAACAGACAGCCCCTCTTGATGCAGCACCTCAAAGGCACCGAATGCCATGTGATCATTCGAAGCAAATACTGCTGTGAAATGACACTTACGATTAATCAGCTTCTTCATAGCACTGATACCAGTCTCTTCAGTAAAGCCCGCTTCCGAGACTAAAGCTTCATCGTAAGGCACACCCGCTTCTTCCAAGGCCTTTCGATACCCCTGCAAACGCCCCCTAGCGTCTGCTTTATCTAAAGGCCCGGTAATACACGCGATATCTGTATGTCCCTTTTGCAAAAGATATTGAGTAGCGAGCAGCCCCCCGACTTCGTTATCAATATCAATACAACTCATCGCCATTTCTGGGATGAAGCGGTTAATTAAAACCACAGGGGTCCCCTGTTCTTCCAATTCAATTAAATAATCATCACTGAGCAGTTGAGTGTGAAGAATCAAAGCATCAACACGACGCCCCAACAAAAACTCCACCGACTCGCGCTGCCCTTGTTCGGTGTTCGAGCCCGCCGCAACAACAGCGTGGTAACCAAAGCGGCGTAGGTTTTCTTCTATACTGTGCAAAATGCCCGAATAGAAAGAACCGCCCAGCTCTGGAACAACAACGCCAACACTACCGGTACGACTTGACGCCAAAGCTTGTGCGATAGAGTTCGGGCGATAACCCAACTCCTTGATCGCTTTTTCAACCTTTAACTTCTTGTCATGACTCACTCTACTAGTGCCATTAATGACCCTAGACACTGTCGCCTGAGACACACCTGCATGTTCTGATACGTGTTTAATTGTCGCCACTCGAACCTCGATACTTCATTAGCTTGTAACCGCTTACAAAACGATTATTAAAGAATTAAGTCTAAGTAGAAGTGAGTGACATCACACTAAACCTCGAGCTAAAAAGGCCAGTTATGGAAATCATGAAAGCGCTTACAGATTACCTTCACGCCATGAAACTGTTTCATGGATTCATGAATCCACATTTAGTCAATTTTGTTAAAAGCCTTAGTTCAATAAAGGGATTTCAACACATCTATTGGCGTATCAAATACGATTGATATCTAGTATTTCCCATTATCGAGGCTATTGATATGCAGGGGCCACGGCGAGATAAATTAAAATAATATGAAACGAGGTATTGAAGATGTCATGGAGGGTAGAGGGAGAGGCAATCCCAAATGATAGAACAGATATTCAAGACGAAAAAAGGGCACAAAGAATGTGCCCAAGAATGGAGTTATATAACGTGCCCTAATCAATCTGCCTTTAGGGCTAAAATGGACAGTATTTACGTACTATTGAAACGCATGGATATTCGAAAGCATGGCTCTTTGAAAATATGCCGAATTCAAAGAGCTGCGCTTTCTATATCGGTGATTACCACCAAGCTTCAAACATTGCGCCGAACGACAATGTATCAACATTAGTTGTCTTCACTGTGTTGCCTTTCGTTTCTACATCACCCACGGTTGTGTAGAAGCGAAGCATTGGACGGCTCCAAGGTAAACCACCTAGAGAAACGTTTTGAGACAGGGTTACTTTCCACGCGTTCTCTTCACCGTCGTCATCGTAATCAACCATGCCGTAGCCCGCTTCTAGCCATGTAGAGTGAACATCATCCCATTGGTATTGTGGACGAACGATACCAGCGTATTCCGTATTCTCGCGGTCTAGATCAGAACCAGAGTTGTCTTTGTACGACACTAAGTAATCGATGATGAAGTTGTCTGTCGCTGCATAGCTACCTTCAACGCTTGCATACAAAGTCTGGTAGTCACCTTTCAGGTCATATACTGACGAATCAGCACCGTCACCATACTTAACAACCAACTTGTTAGACTCACCCAAGCCTAAGGTCGCACCCAATAGGTATGCCGTTTCATCACTAACTTTTGGCTCACCTGCTACATCAGCTTCATCTGAAGCAAAGCCGTAGTTCGCATACAGATCTAGGTTACCGATACCAGCGTTGATGCTGTGCAGTTTTGCGGTCACAGCGTATCGACCGTTGTCGTTAACCAAACCACCTTTAACTTGGCCAACAAAGCCCATGTCTAACTTAGCACCACCGAAGTCGAAGTTGTTAAAACCAGCACCTTGACCATCGTGTGTCATCCAGAAGTAATCGTTCAAACCTTGTTGCGGACGTTGATGGAAGTCACGACCAGCCCACATGTAAAGCTCAGGCTGACTTTCAAAGACATTGGTTACACCAGCGTACATTTTTTTCATGCTTAGGCCACCGTCATCAGCCCATGCGTCTGCTTCCCAGTGGTCAGCCATGAATACGATGTCCCAGATAGCGCCGTTATCTGCTTGGAAAAGCTTAGCTAACTGAACTTCACCACCGTTAGCTTCGTTACCTAAACGACCAACAGAACGACCTGTTGTACCTATGTCTACGTAACGCTCATCACCACTTTTGTAGTGAGCGCCGTAACGAGCATAACCAGAGAAGACGATACCGTCTGGTACATTGGTTTCTGCAGTCAGAACCGCTTGTTGTTGATCATCAACATACTTGATATCACCAACTTGAGATTCCAGCTCTTGGATTCGCTGTTCCAGAGCGGCAAGATCCGTTTCTGCAGCAAAAGAAGAGATTGAAGCAAGCGAAGCCGCCACTGCGACCGTTATTGGCAAAAGCTTAAATTTTTGCATTGTAATTCCCTATTATTTTTTTGAGTTTTCATCGAACAGGGAAATATTAAGCAATGAAAGCGTTGAAAAGTTGGTCGCTGTTCACACTGATAAATTAGGTCGAGAGCCATGAAACTTTTAGAAAAACCACACCCAAAACTATTAATTTAATATCAGAAACTTAGAACATAAAGTGCGTGAAATATCAGCTTGAAATCGCTTTCATTTCATCAATAATGGCGGGGTCTATCACGGAAAGCAGTGTGTGAAAATGAGGGAAATATGGTGCAGTTTTGACTGGTTTTCATGTATATGAAAAGCCTCAAAATCTATCATCAATTTTGAGGCTTTCTAGTTATCGTCAAATATCTATTTTAGATGATTCAGATACCCCTACGGCATATCAAGAGACTCAACGCCCATGTTGAACAGGGTAAATGCATAGATATCTGCAGTAAGATCGATAGCTTTACTCAATGGCATTCCAGCACCGTGACCCGCATTAATATCAATACGAATCATCACAGGTGCGCCACCTTCGTGCTTGTCTTGCAGCTCAGCGATGAACTTATAAGAGTGTACAGATACCACGCAGTTGTCATGCTCCTTCTTTTATATGCTATAACGCTATGACTCTACTCATCAAAACATGGCGAAAACTCATAACATTAAAAATAGTGTGAAATCGTCAGATAACGAGTTCTGATGTGTTCAATCAATAACTTAATCTTATTGGGAGGCTGGCGCGTAAAGGGGTACACCGCATAAATACCCAACTTCTTGCCCACCAAGTCAGGGAAGATATCCACCAGCTGACCATTGCGAATATCGTGATAAACCAGACAGCGCGGCACGTACGCAACGCCATGTCCACCCAGCGCTGCTTTTCTTAATGCCGTCGCGTTGTCAGTCGAGAAAGAGCCCGAGACACGCACAATGTACTTATCGTTGTCGGTACAACCATCTTTACTGTGCAGGAACTGCCATTCGCTAGCACCCGTTGTTTGATACGCATATTGCAAACAATTATGCTCAACTAAGTCTTTGGGCTGCATTGGTTTGCCATTCTTGGCGATATACGAGGGCGAGGCACACACCACCCATTGAGAATCCAATATGTGTCGCGCAATCAAGCTGGAGTCTTCTAGGTATCCGGTTCTAATCACCAAGTCGAGACCATCCTCAACCAGATCGACAAAGCGATTGTTTAGAGACATATCGACCGTTAAACCTGGGTGCATGTTACAAAACTCGGCAACAGCGTCTGCGAGTATCAAATCTCCGGAGATAGTAGGCACTGACATTTTGATATGACCACTCACATTTTCACCAAAGCCTGAAACTGCGTCCATAGCCTCTTGAGCTGCCTGCTTCACATTTTTGGCTCCGTGTAACATTGCCTTGCCTGCTTCGGTCAGCGTCAATTTACGCGTAGTTCGATATAATAATTGCACGCCAATCTCTTCTTCCAAACGCGCAATCCTCTTACTAACTACCGAATTTGTAAGGTTATTTTGCTCTGCCACCTTACTAAAACTACCCAGCTCTACTACCTGTGAAAACAGGATCAAATCATCTGCCCGCATCTGATTATGCCAATTTTGGAATTAATTATTTTCATTATTTCCCTATATCAATAAAAAATAAAGGGGTAAATTCACGCCAAATTAACAAAACAATTACAAAAGAGTCATTCCAATTACAAGATTCGCACCTAAATGGTTCCCGCTTAAGAGGCCAATAGCGATTCGAATGATGACAACCCATAACGTGTTATTTACTTCAAACATGAACGTTTGAAATCAGTACGAGGAAGTACCCATGAGTGAAACTCTACTAGCTCTATTGGCCTTTTCACCAATAGTTGTTGCAGCGATTCTACTGGTTGGCCTGAACTGGCCAGCGAAAAAAGCGATGCCAGTGGCATTTGCACTAACCGTTGCTATTGCCCTATTTGCTTGGGATATGTCTGGCACTCGCGTGCTGGCTTCTGTATTCCAAGGCTTCGGCATTACCGTGTCGGTTCTCTGGATTGTGTTCGGCGCCATCTTCTTATTAAACACTTTGAAGCACACCGGAGCTATCACCACTATTCGTAACGGCTTCACGGATATATCCGCTGACCGTCGCGTTCAGGCTATCATCATCGCTTGGTGTTTTGGTTCATTTATCGAAGGCGCATCTGGCTTCGGTACACCTGCTGCAATTGCCGCTCCGCTACTGGTTGCTATCGGCTTCCCAGCGCTTGCTGCGGTACTTATGGGCATGATGATCCAATCTACGCCAGTATCATTCGGCGCGGTTGGTACACCAATCATTGTTGGTGTGAACAAAGGCTTAGACACGCACAACATCGGTGAAAGCCTGATTGCTCATGGTTCTACTTGGGATGCTTACCTGCAACAGATCACGTCAAGCGTTGCGCTGATTCATGCTTCTGTTGGGGTGATGATGCCAGTGCTAATGGCGATGATGCTAACTCGCTTCTTCGGTAAGAACAAAAGCTGGACTGAAGGTTTAGATATCCTACCGTTCGCACTGTTCGCGGGTGCTGCTTTCACTATTCCTTACGCACTGACTGGTGTCTTCCTAGGCGCAGAATTCCCATCATTGATTGGTGGTCTGGTTGGCCTAGCAATTGTCGTTACTGCAGCAAAACGTGGCTTCCTAGTTCCAAAATCAAAATGGGATTTTGAAAGCGAAGACAAATGGCCAGCAGAGTGGCTAGGTTCTCTGAAAATCGATCTAGACGACACTCATTCAAACAGTAAGCAAGGTCATAAGAAAATGAGCATGGCGATGGCATGGGCACCTTACGTGCTGCTCGCTGTGACTCTGGTTGCTAGCCGTGTGAGCCCTGAGTTCAAAGGCCTGCTTAAGAGCGTTAGCCTTTCTTTCAGCAACATCCTTGGCGAGACAGGCGTAAGCACCGCAATTCAACCTCTGTATCTACCTGGCGGCATCTTGGTATTCGTCGCGCTAGTTGCGGTTCTAATGCAATCTCGCAGTGCTGCTCCGCTGGCTAAAGCTTTTGGTGAATCAAGCAAGACTCTGATTGGCGCTGGCTTTGTGTTGGTGTTCACCATCCCAATGGTTCGTATCTTCATTAACTCTGGTGTTAACGGCGCTGATTTAGCAAGTATGCCAGTAACCACTGCCAACTTCGCAGCTGACCTAGTCGGCGGCGCATTCCCAGCGCTGAGTGCAACAGTTGGTGCGCTAGGTGCCTTCATTGCAGGTTCGAACACCGTTTCAAACATGATGTTCAGCCAATTCCAGTTCGAAGTAGCACAAACTCTGACTATCTCTAGTGCGGTGGTTGTGGCTCTGCAAGCCGTTGGTGCAGCAGCAGGTAACATGATTGCGATTCACAACGTGGTAGCCGCATCAGCGACCGTAGGTTTGTTAGGACGAGAAGGTGCAACACTACGTAAGACAATCATCCCAACGTTCTACTACTTGGTGATGACAGGAATCATCGGCCTAGTGGTTATCTACGGCTTCAAAATGACAGACGCACTTATGTAAACCATAAGTCGTTACAAAAGCACTTGGCGTTAATACTCAATTCCCCGACTGCAACACCGTCTAATAAGACAGTTGATGAGTTTCGGAATGGATACTAAAACACATCAACACCCTCGGGTATTAACGCCATTTTCCCGTTTTATCGTTTTATCGTTTTATCGTTTTATCGTTTTATCGTTTTACAGCTTCAAAGCTTAAGAAAGACAGAACACTTACTTTTCAAGAATTAAAGCAGCCCAAGCCAAGCTCTCATAGAAGAGCAACATCCCAAGAATTTAGGACTGAAATTATGATCATATCCGCATCGACTGATTACCGCGCCGCAGCAAAAGCAAAATTGCCACCGTTTCTTTTCCACTACATTGACGGCGGTTCTTACGGAGAACATACCCTACGCCGCAACACAGCCGATCTTGCAGAGATCGCGCTCAAGCAGCGTGTCCTCAATGACATGTCAGATCTGAATTTGGAAACTGAGTTGTTTGGCGAAAAGCTGGCGATGCCAATTGCCTTAGCACCAGTTGGCCTAACGGGCATGTACGCGCGACGTGGTGAAGTGCAAGCAGCAAAAGCCGCGGACAACAAAGGTATTCCTTTTACGATGTCGACGGTGTCGGTATGTCCAATAGAAGAGGTCGCACCTAAGATTGAACGCCCAATGTGGTTCCAACTTTACGTACTAAAAGATCGCGGCTTCATGAAGAACGTTCTTGAACGCGCAAAAGCAGCAGGCGTAACAACATTGGTTTTCACCGTTGATATGCCAGTACCTGGCGCTCGCTACCGTGACATGCACTCAGGAATGAGTGGCCCAAATGCGGCAATGCGTCGTGTATTCCAATCTATGCGTCATCCTAGCTGGGCCGTTGATGTTGGCTTGTTAGGTAAGCCACATGATCTAGGCAACATCTCTACTTACCGCGGCTCTCCAACCAAACTGGAAGACTACATCGGTTGGTTGGGTGACAACTTCGACCCATCGATCTCATGGAAAGACCTAGAGTGGATCCGTGATTTCTGGGATGGCCCAATGGTCATCAAAGGCATTCTTGATGAAGAAGATGCAAAAGACGCGGTGAGATTTGGTGCTGACGGTATCGTGGTTTCAAACCACGGCGGTCGTCAGCTCGATGGTGTTCTATCGAGTGCTAAAGCCTTGCCTGCGATCGCAGACGCAGTAAAAGGCGACACCAAGATTCTGGTCGACTCTGGTATTCGCACCGGCTTAGATGTGGTTCGTATGATGGCGATGGGCGCAGATTGCACCTTGCTTGGCCGTTCATTCGTCTACGCGTTAGCAGCACAAGGACAAGCAGGCGTTGAGAATCTACTCGACCTGTATGACAAAGAGATGCGCGTTGCCATGACTCTAACTGGGGCCAAGACAATCAAAGACTTAACTCGTGATTCTCTGGTGGGGCTAGATTAAACCTCAACGACTTAGGTTCGGATTCGGACTAATGCTTTGGTCTACTTAGACTGAAGTTCAATCGGTGTCACAGCAATTCCACTGCCGTTGTGACACCGTTTAAGCACTGGAAAATAAAATAAAAACTAGGGCGTGTTGATCTTTCGAGCTGATTTTTGCAGCGAGTTGCTGGGTATTTATACAAGGCAGAGGCGTCGATGTGTAGCTAGCCTACATGAGAAGCCGATAACGTAGTAGAAATGGCCAGCAAACGCTGCCCGAAGGGTTCAGCTAAAAGCGTTTTACTCTTTGTTGAGGGGGATTTGCTTAGAGTGACTAGGCTACTTCCCCCTCGCCGCGATTAAAACGCTTTTATCTTAAACAAAATTTAACCACGAAAGGTCAACACGCCCTAACCAGTGCCAAATAAGAAGCACAAGGAAGCAAAGATGGAGACAAACACATCCCATGAGCGAGTAATAGATGCACAAGCTTATCAGCAGCTTGAAGCGATACTGGCTCAAAAAATAGAAACGGAACGCATTGTCACACAAGAGGCAAAGCGCTTGGCTTACGGCACCGATGCGAGTTTTTATCGCTTGGTGCCGAAAATGGTTCTAAGGCTCAAGAACTTAGACGAAGTCATATTCACCATTCAAAGTTGTCGCGAACTGGGCATTCACTTTACCTTTCGCGCCGCTGGCACTAGCCTTTCAGGGCAAGCGGTTTCAGACTCGGTACTCATCACACTAACCGACGACTGGCGTGGCCACGAGATCGTCGATAACGGTAATCAAATCATTCTGCAGCCCGGTGTGATTGGTGCAGATGCCAACAAATACCTCGCCCCTTTCCAACGTAAAATCGGCCCAGATCCGGCTTCAATCAATACTTGTAAAATCGGCGGTATCGCTGCGAACAACGCAAGCGGCATGTGCTGTGGTACGGCGCAGAACTCCTATCGTACTGTCGAGAGCATGAAAATCGTATTGAGTGATGGTTCCCTACTTGATACAGCGGATAACGCCAGCGTTGAGGCTTTCAAGCAATCACACAAAGCGCTATTTGAAGGCATTGTTGATTTACACAGACAGACCAGCTCAAACCAAGAACTGGCAGACAGAATCCGCCACAAGTACCGTCTTAAAAACACCACCGGCTACGCGCTTAACGCATTGGTCGATTATCAAGAGCCAATCGAAATCATTAAACACCTGATGATTGGTTCAGAGGGCACGCTAGGCTTCATCGCCGAGATCACTTACAACACGGTGGTTGAACACCCGAATAAAGCTTCTGCTCTGCTGGTGTTTTCCGACATCGAGCAAGCAAGCAAAGCCGTGACTACGCTATCAAAAACACCGGTTGCTGCGGTTGAATTGATGGATGGCAGAGCACTTCGTTCAGTAGCTGACAAACCGGGCATGCCTGCGTTTATGCCGAGCTTAGATTTAGAAGCCGCGGCAATTTTGGTTGAATCACACGCCAGCTCCCAGCAGGACTTAGATTTACAATGTAAATCAATTTTGGGCGCATTGACTGAATACACGATTGTAGAATCGGTTCCTTTCACTTCTGATCCAAAGACAGTCGCAACACTATGGGGCATTCGAAAAGGCATGTTCCCTGCCGTTGGTGCGGTTCGTGAAGTCGGCACAACCGTTATCATCGAAGACGTGGCTTTCCCTGTCGAAAACCTCGCTAACGGCATTCGAGAGCTGCAAGAGCTGTTCGATAAATACAACTACAGCGAAGCGATCATTTTCGGCCATGCCCTCGAAGGCAACCTGCATTTTGTGTTTACTCAAGGTTTCGACAGCCAAACAGAAATCGATCGCTACGGCGGTTTCATGGATGACGTTGCCGAACTGGTTGCCGTCAAATACCAAGGTTCTCTGAAAGCAGAACATGGCACTGGCCGTAACATGGCACCTTATGTCGAATTAGAATGGGGCAAAGATGGCTACGCCTTGATGCAACAAATCAAAGCCTTGTTTGACCCAGAAAGACTGCTCAATCCCGGCGTTATTATTAACGACAATCCAAATTCACACATCACCAATTTGAAGCCAATGCCTGCTGCTGACGACCTTGTCGACCGCTGTATTGAATGTGGCTTCTGTGAGCCTGTTTGTCCGTCTCGTACCTTAACCCTATCGCCTCGCCAACGTATCGTGCTGTACCGCGAGTTACAACGCCGCCGTGCTGCAGGTGAAGAAATAGAAGCAAGCGAACTAGAAAAAACCTTCGAATATCAAGGTATTGATACCTGCGCCGCAACTGGCCTATGTGCCGAGCGTTGCCCAGTGGGCATCAACACTGGCGACTTGGTCAAGAAGCTTCGTGTTGCTAAGTATGAGAAATTCACACCAATCGCTAAGTGGACAGCGGATCATTTCTCGACCACCACTAAACTTACCAAGGCCGGCCTCAAAACCAACCAAGTGGCGAGCAAAGTATTAGGCGCAAATACTGTCGGCAAGCTAACCAACGGCTTGCGCTCAATAACTAAAGGTGCGACACCCGTTTGGATGCATGAGATGCCACAATCCAATAGCCACTCGCTAGTCTCATCACCAGTGACGCCAAAATCCTCAAGCAATCATAAAAAGGTGGTTTACCTCGCTTCATGTGCCAGTCGAACCATGGGGCAACAGAGCGATGCGGGCGATCAACGTCCTCTTACTGAAGTGACCATGTCTCTGCTCAACAAAGCTGGTTTTGAAGTCATCCTGCCAAAAAAACTAGACGACCAATGTTGTGGTATGCCTTACGACAGTAAAGGGATGAACGACCTAGCCCAATCGAAAGCGCAACAGCTCGAAGAAGTGTTGTGGCAAGCGAGTCGTCAGGGTGAATACCCAGTCTTGATGGACACAAGTCCATGTGCCAAACGCAGTATTGAGCAGTTCACCAAGCCGTTAGAAGTTCTAGAACCGACAGGGTTTGTGAATCAATACTTGCTAGAGCACCTGACGCTTGAGCCACTGAAAGAAACCGTAATGCTGCATGTCACTTGTAGCTCTCGCCGAATGGGCTTAGAAAGTGCGATGCTAAACCTCGCTAAAGCCTGTACCGAAGAAGTGATTGTTCCAGAGCATATTCAATGTTGTGGCTGGGCGGGTGACAAAGGCTTCACTACGCCAGAACTAAATGAAGCGGCAGTACATCCACTCAAGGAACAAGTGCCGAGAAACTGCACTCGCGGCTTCAGTAACAGCCGAACCTGTGAGATCGGTTTGTCGCACCACAGTGGCATTCCGTATCAATCGATCTTGTACTTGGTGGACGAAGTGGCGCAGTAGCTTCACTCATACTGCGAGCAATGTGCTCTAGTTTAAAACGAAAAATGGCAGCCCAATCAGGCTGCCATTTCTTTATTCGGCTGAAATATATTATTGAAATAAATGCTATTAAGCGAGAGCTACAGAGCCTTATGTTATTGAGCTAAGCGCATCAACTCTTCTGGCGAGTAGTGTTCTGCCTCTGCACCTTTGGCGATTAGGTCAATCACTTGGAACTCGCTCATATCCCCAAACTCCTTGGTCAAGTAATCACGAAACGCTTTCTCATTCGGCCATTTACCTCGCACGATATAGCCCTCTTCTTTGTCAAAATCTTCTGTTTCAAAGAATGAAAAGTCGGTCATACCAATATTGTGGCAATACAAAACGAGATACATAATTATTCCTCAAAAACGGGGTTACTAATAAAAGCTCACAGGTAGATAGAAATCAAGCTCAAACACTTCATCCGTGTTAAGAAAGTGATTCCGATGATAATGCACATAGGCTGGAGTTGAGCGCTGTTTGAAACCAGAGGCCGGTAACCATTTTTCTAATACCATACTGATCTGTGGTAGCAACTCACCGTAGCGGCCATTAAGTCGAAACACAGCATGCAAACCGCCGGGAATCACCATCTGATTGACGACACTTCGATACTTAATCGGTTCATCAATCGCGATGCACGCTACATAGCGACACTGATCCATTTCAACCCAAGCGGGATTGGAGTGATGCAAGCCAAATTGACTCGAAAAATCACGCAGTTCAGAGTTCGCCCACGCTTTCAATATCAACCACGCATTACGAATAGATCGGTTATAGCCAGTATGTCGAACATAGGCGGCCATGCGGTCTGACACTTCAACAATTTTAGGTTCCGGCAATTCCCGCTGCGCGACATTTTGATAGCCCGCCGCCACTTCGGGATCTTTCAGGTAAGGTTTCTCTGCTACTTGTAAATCGTGCTTACGCCACTCACCTGGCGACATGTTAAAGGTCGCTTTAAACGCGCGGCTAAACGAAGACACCGAACTAAAACCACACTTACTGGCGATTTCCACCACCGAGGATGTGGTATCGAACATCAATTGATTGGCCGCATACTCCATTCGGGTGCGTCGAATGTATTGATGTAACGACTCCCCAACCACACTTTTGAACGTGCGATGAAAGTGTTGCTCTGAATACGCAGCAATCTCAGAGAGCGCTTTTGCCGACAAAGGCTGACTGATGTCTTGGTGAATATGGAACAAAACATCATTGATTCGCGATATGTGTTGACGTGACATCGTTTAAATAGCATAAATGGACATGTCTAAGAGCATAAACGGACACGCTACTTTTTACAATTGCCGTGTAATATCAAGCGATAGAATAAAAACGACAAACGACGAGACACAACACATGGAAATCGCACAGTCATTACAACAGATTCAATCATCATACATTCGAGAGATCCTCGCAGCCGCAAGTGATCCAAATGTCATCTCATTGGCCGGTGGTTTACCGGACGAGAAAACATTCCCTATCGATTTGATGAAGCCAACGCTAGAAAACCTAGCGAACATGCCTGAAGTTTTCCAATACGGTTCGACCGCAGGTTACGGCCCGTTGCTTGACCACCTGACGCAAAGCTACCAATTGCCAGAGACTCACACAGCGATGATCTGTACCGGTTCTCAGCAAGGTTTGGATTTGATTGCCCGTGCCTATGTCGATCCAGGTGATGTGGTTGTGATGGAAGCGCCAAGCTACTTAGGTGCGATGCAGGTGTTTGGCCTAGTTCAAGCAAACATCGCGACCGTGTCTCAAACTGAATTTGGCCCGAACCTAGACGAACTGGAAACGTGCTTTGCACAGCAATCACCGAAGATGTTCTATGCCGTGCCTGATTTTCACAACCCAACCGGTGTGTGCTGGGCAACAGAAACTCGTCAAAAAGTGGCTGAGCTGTGTATCAAATACAACGTGGCATTCATTGAAGATGCGCCATACCGCGAGCTACGTTTCACAGGTACGGAACTGCCGTTGGTCTCTTCATTCTGCCCTGATAACTCTATCGTTCTTCGTTCATTCTCTAAGATTGCATCGCCAGGCCTACGTATTGGTGCTGTAACAGGCAAACGTAGTTACCTTGAACCACTAATCAAAGTGAAACAAGGTGCCGACTTACACTCAAGTGTACCGATGCAAGCGCTGCTTGTCGGTCTTCTAAAACATGAAGACTTCAACCTGCATATGGAAAGCATTCGCACACTGTACAAATCTCGTTATGAAGTGCTGTTCTCAGAGCTAGAAAAACAACTGCCTACAGATTGCGTGTTAAAAGCCGTAGATGGCGGGATGTTCATTTGGGTTGAAATCCCAGAGTGCGATACCTTCGAATTAGCTAAGACTTTGCTATCGAATGGCGTCGCGGTAGTACCAAGCCCAGTATTCTATCCACAGGCCGATGAAGCAAAAGCCGCACTGCGCCTAAACTTCACTAATGCCAACCCGGAAGAGTTGACGGAAGCGGTGAAACGCTTAGCGGAAGTACTTAACCAAGCGTAATCGCTGCTTAAGTAACACAGACTAGATACCAAAGCCCTGCTGTATTATTACAGCAGGGCTTTTTTGTGTAATGTCGCCTCCAAGAAAGATGGTGAAATAACTCGGTTTCTTAAATAGTAAATCCACATAACATTTGTTGATAAATAGCCCTACCTTTGGTTGGTTTTTGTCCCGTACCGCCTTAGTTATACTGCGGCTGATTTTAATAAGCCAACAGACTGAACTAAGTTGAAATACTAAGTTTTGATCAAAACAGGCAACCGCTCTGGATTTACGTTCCAGCTCGCAGAAAGGAAAAACCATGTCTCAATATGTTGTATGTGCTCTGTATAAATTCGTAGCACTTGATGATTACCAAGAAATTCGCCAGCCACTCACTGATGTTTTAGAAGCCAACCAAATCCGCGGTACTTTGTTACTTGCGAGTGAAGGTATCAACGGCACCGTTGCAGGTAAGCGCGAATCTATCGACGCTCTTCTTAAATGGTTCAAACAAGATTCTCGTTTGGCTGATGTGGTTTACAAAGAGTCGTTCAACGAAGAACAACCATTCAACCGTACCAAGGTTAAGCTTAAGAAAGAGATCGTAACCATGGGCGTTGAGGGCATCGACCCACGCCACGTTGTCGGCACTTACGTGAAACCAAACGAATGGAATGCGCTGATTTCTGATCCAGATGTGATTCTGGTTGATACTCGTAACGACTACGAAGTGGACATCGGCACATTCAAAAATGCTGTAAACCCAAACACAGAAACCTTCCGTGAATTCCCTCAATACGTTGAAGACAATCTTGATCCTAAGAAGCACAAGAAAGTTGCGATGTTCTGTACTGGTGGTATTCGTTGCGAAAAATCAACAGCCTACATGAAAGAACAAGGCTTTGATGAGGTTTACCACCTTGAAGGTGGCATTCTTAAGTACCTAGAAGAAGTACCAGAAGAAGAAAGCATGTGGGAAGGCGATTGCTACGTATTTGACGGTCGTGTTGCTGTTAACCACCAGCTAGAAAAGAGCGGCTACGATGTGTGTAACGCTTGTCGCTTACCAATCACTGACGAAGACAAAGCTTCTGAGCACTTCGAGAAAGGCGTAAGCTGCCCTAAGTGTATTGATAAGCACAGCGACGAGCAAAAAGCGCGTTTCCGTGAACGTGAAAAGCAAGTTCAGCTATCAAATGCGCGTGGAGAAACACACGTAGGTGGCGAAGCTGCTCACCTTATCGAGCAACGCAAAAAAGAGAAGCTTGCACACAAAGAGCAACAACGCTCTAGCAAGAAAGCGAAGTAGTATTTGCTCCTACTAAAATAACGAAGGGCATTAGCGCATCCACAATGGAACGCTAATGCCCTTTTTTGATCCTGCTCTCGCTTTGTGTTTAGGAACACATTTATCTTCAAAAATAGGCTCTATACTGAAGTTAATTAGACAAGTGAGGAAGTGCCAATGCTCAATGAAAACCATGCCTTTATCTTAGATTTCCCAGATCTTAAATTAGACATTGTTCAGCTCAACCACGACGACGAAAAATTCAAAGCAGACATGCAGAAATACCACCAACTAGACTACGACATCCGTCAGCTAGAAATCTCTGGCAGCCCTATCGATGACGACAGCATGCACAACCTCAAAGTAGAACGCATGGAGCTAAAAGACTCGCTACACAAACAGCTCACACGCCATCACGCGCTTAAGATCGTATAACAACTCATATGCTAGTGTGGCTAACTTAGCCACACTACTCTCCTTCTCAATGGGTTCATTTTTTGTAATCGAAACTACCTGCTACCCAACCTAATTATCCACTGAGAAATCTAAGTAAGTACTGAATTGAAGCCCATCATCTTGAGTTTCAAAACTCCAACCCATTCGCTCACAAATTCGTTGCACAATCACTAGGCCACAACCATAGCCAGCATTGTAAGTCTCGTTGCCATCATGACGGTTAGTGATCACTAATTGAGAACCTGTCACCACAATTCCAACATCGCCAATACTGTAGCTAAACGCATTTTTAATTAAGTTATTCAATACAATAGTAATAAAGCTCTCTGGCGCATACACAGTGACAGTCTCTTTGACGTCCAGATCATAACTCGCATCCTGCTTGGCAAACAAAGGCGCCATTTCAAGCAACTGATTCTGAACTTCGACTGCCAAGTCATAGTGACCGAAATAATGCTCATCGATACTCTCTTTACCAAGCAGCAAAAACATCTCAGTCAGCACTCGCATCTGTTCACTCGCTTCTTGCAAGCGATTAATCGCTTTTAACGCAACAGGAGGTTGATTGGGTACTTTAGTTAGCAGCTCTGCCGACCCTTTTATCACCATTATCGGGGTTCTAAGTTCATGAGAAGCAAATCGATTGAACTCTTCTTCCCGCTGAAAAAAACCTGAAATATGATTCTTCGAATCTAAAAGTGTTTGCTCAATATGTCGTGTTTCAGCGTAAGATGTCTCAACTTCAAAACTTGGCTGCTCAGGGTGCATTTGCCCTATTTTCTTTTCTATTTGATTAAGTGGCCTCGACAGCGAGCGTACAACATAGATCCCATACAGAACCATGAAGATGGAGGTTAAGCCACCTAGTATGAGGGTGTAGTTGTGGAGGCTCCATTCATACTCGTCGAGGTAGTCGTCGGCGTCATCTTGAAACAAGATATACATCAGCCCTTTGCCTGACGGGTGTTCGAATACGTAAAAATGTTTATCTTCTGTACCTAACAGATGTTCATAGAAGCCGGGCTCTTTGTATCGAGCTAACCAATTGGGCAGTTCACTTTCGCTCCAATAGGTTGAAAACTCATTTTCATTCGGCAACAACGCATCTTCGCCAAGCGACTGATATTCAGACGTATAACGGTTAGCTTCAGTGTCTAGCCAGTGATGGAGGCTGATCACTTCCATCTGGTTTTCAGCGATATAAATCACTGTCCAGAAAAGCCCGAACATGACCAAGGTCATCAAGCCAAAGCTGCGGCGGATTTTTCGGTAGATGCTCGGGTAATCGCCGTGGCTTGAGCCGTTATGCTTTGAGTCGGTAACCTTGTCCATGAATAGTCTCTAATCGTGAATGTTCAAACCCTTTATCGAGCGCGTTACGCAGGCCATAGATATGACTTCGAAGTGCATCACTGCTTGGCGATTCATCCCCCCAAACGGAATCAATCACTTCAGTTCTTGAAACAATCGCTGGCGCGTGTCGCATAAGGACTTTTAGTATTTTTAACTGGATTCGACTCAACTTAATTAGCCTACCTTCTCGGTATACCTCGTCGGTCTGCGAGTTGAGAGAGATATCGGCAAAACTCAGCTTTCCGATATCTTGGCGTGGTCCTCGGCTTGCCAATGCGTTGAGCCTTAAACTGAGCTCTTGCATTGCGAAAGGCTTAACCAAGTAATCATCTCCGCCCGCTTGAAAGGCAGCGATTTTGTCGTCCAACCTATCTTTAGCGGTTAAAAATAGAATTGGCGTAGGGCACTGCACCTCTTCTCTTAACTTTCTAACAGCGGAGATGCCGTCTAATTTAGGCATCATTATGTCCATGATAATCACGTCATAATGATTCTCAGACGCTAACTTTAACGCCGCTTCTCCATGATAAGCACAATCGATCACCATCCCTTCTAACTCTAGGTAATCGGCAATGGTTTCTGCAACATTGTGGCTGTCATCAACGATCAAAACTTTCATCGATTTATTTCACCTTTCTTCACGAGTGCTTCACGTTTGAGTTTATAAGATACACCCTCAATAAACCAAATAAAGAGTATATAGATGAAAAAGTTAGCGCTGATTTCGGTTGTCGGTTTAATTCTAACTGGCTGTGGCGGTAGTGACAGCAATAGCAATGGAAGCAACGATAACAACACGCAAGCTCCATCAGCAATTCAAGGTACCATTGACTCTGTTTCTGGCAACACCATTGTTGTGAATGGCTATAGCTATCAAGTAGACAGCGCCACTTACGCGGGTGAGGACGTGGCTATTGCAGACTTAGAAAAGAACATGATGGTCTCTATTTCATCTAATGCTCGTAGCGCTTCAGCTCACACTGGCGGGGCTCAAGTTGGTCTTGAACCGACCATCGTTGGTCTTATTTCAGACACCAACCACAATAATGGCACATTTAAAGTCAATGGCATCGCATTGACCTTTACAGATCTGTCACGTGAAATTGAAAATGGCGATTGGGTTATGGTCTCTTCTTTACCAACAGCGAATGCAGGTTACAAAGTACTTTCTGTTGTTAAGTTTGAGCACTCTAACTTAACTGAATCCGTTGAAGTTGAAGGGCTAATAAGCGATTTAAATGAATCGACTTTCAAACTTGGTGCTAATCTAAGTGTTGATTATTCAATTGCCCACATAGACAACGATGACAGCAGCAATGGATTATCTAACGGTCTTTGGGTTGAAGTGACAGGCTCAATGGCTGGCTCTCTATTGAAAGCAGATGAAGTAGAAGTCGAAGATTTTGATGAGATCGATAATGATACAGAAATTGAAGGTATTATTACTTGGGTAGCTAACGACAAATCATCATTTGATTTAAGCTACAAAGGTCGCTTTTTTATCAATGACAATACTCGTTACGAAGATGGTAACCAATCAAACTTGACCGTAGGTACAGAAGTCGAAGTAACAACGGAACAAGCTAACGGCGAAAATGTTGCTACCGAAATAGAATTTGAACACGACGATGACTCACAAGACTGGAATGACAACGATATAGACCTCGAAGGGATTGTTCAGAGCATTGACGAGTCAGCATTAAGCTTTGTTATTCAAACGTTCTCCGGCAATCAAACTGTCTACGTTAACCAAAATACTCGCTATGAAGACGGCCTAAGTTTCGATACGTTACATGGTCAACGTATTGAGGCTGAAGCTTACAAGGCTAATAACCAGTACATCGCAAGCGAAATCGAAGCAGAAGACAACGACTAACGCATAGAACATCCTTGTTACTTAATTCAGAAGCCATGCACTACGCATGGCTTTTTTCATCAAAATATTCCAAACGACAGATGAAAACTACCTTTTTAACTATGTTACTGTTTGCTTATTCAAAAGCGTTTAATAAGGAAACTGAGTGACAATAAAAGAAGAGAATATACAATTCCAGCTCGTTTCAAATTCTGAATTCGAAGAACTGTTTGCGTGTGTTAAACAAGGTATTTTCATACACGTAGATAGCGTTTTCGGCTGGGACGACGACTTTCAACATCAACGACTTTTAAACGATTACCATCCTTCTTGGTTTCATTGGATATACCATAAAAACGAAAGAGTCGGACTCGTCTGCTTTAAGCCTTACGGAAACACCTATCATATTCATCTGCTGATCATTTCCCCTCAATACCAAGGTCAGTCTCTTGGTAAAAAAGCCATGTTACTCATCCACAACAAAGCCCATCAAGAACAACGAAACCAAGTCACTCTGTCGAGCTTTAGAAGTAACACTCGCGCCATCAGTTTTTATCAGGCACTTGGCTATCAAATTGTTGATGACAGTGATGCTCACTTTATCACCTTAGCTGCAAAAGTTTATAAAATACAAATAGATATATAATAATTACAATTGATAAGTATGTAAATTACAAGCACCAAACATTCACCGTAGATATCACTCGCATATATAACTCCACTAGTTAGATATGTCTCTAGAATAAATACTCCGGCTATTTCCACCACATTCCGCTTTGATACATTTCTCATCAATGGCATTCAATTTATAAATAGTCATATTTATCAATGACATTCTGCCAATTGATTCCAGAGTAGTAAATTTTTATCAATAACTTAATAGGAGAACTAACATGAATGGTCAACGTTCACTGTTAGCAGTGGCAATAGCCCTAGGGATAGCAGGATGTGGTAGCGACAGTTCAAATAGCTCCACAACTGATACTGGCGGTTCAACAGCAACTTCAGCGTCTTTAACAGCAAAGGCCGCTGATGGCTATTTGGTAGGAGCCAATGCGTGTTTGGATCTAAACAGTAATAAAGTTTGTGATAAGGATGAGCCAAGTGCCGTAACGGGTGACGATGGTTCATTTACAATTGATAATCTAACTCAAGAACAACTTGAACAAAGTACTCTGTTGATCGAAGTGGTTGCCGGACAAACCATCGATACCGATAATCCAGGAGTCGTTCTAAGCAAGAGCTATCGCTTAACTGCACCACCAAAATCCGCCTTTATTAGTCCATTAACGACTCTGATTCAAAATGAAATCGAGAGTGGTTCTTCGTTAGAAGAAGCTAAAACAGCTATTCAAGAGAAGTTGGGGACAACACTCGATTTAACGCTAGATTATATCGAAGCCAAAAACAATAGTGACTTAGCCGATTCACAAAAAGCGGCTTTTGAAAACCTACACCGCGTTGCTCAAGTTACCGCTTCAGTCATGGCAGAGAACACGGATGCGCTATCAGAAACAGCAGCGGGCGCCGGTATTTCTGTCGAAGCACTCACCGCATTGATTAATGAAGAAGTCACTCGAGTCCTCGAGGAAGTCGTAAAAAATATTGAAGCAGCTGGAGATAGCTTCAACCCAAGCGATATTGCTGGCAGCATTAATCACGATCACATCGCCATTGATGACTCAAATCTCGAAGATAAAGTTAAAGAAAACGAAGCAAACAAAGGTTCTAAAAAAGCCGATCTCGCTAAGCTTATCAAAACAGACGGTATCAATTGGTTTGGTGGCGATAATGACACAGGCAAAGATTTAGTGGTTGCCTATGGAACATTGAAGTCTGATTCAGATAACTCAGTGACCGAAACCAGTTATATTTATGATTACTTTGCTGAGCAATTTGTTGAGTTTGAATATACCCCTGACACAAATAACATGGTATTGGGTCAAAACGGTTGGGAAGCGAGCGATGATACCTTAACCAGCATTAAACCCAATAAAGATGGAAGCTTAACCCTAGAATCTAGAAGCTCGATTTTTAGTGAAGTTGCTAGCGCTAAGCAGTTAGATATAAGTGGACTCAATGTTCGTTCCATTATGGATCAAACGGATGATGAGAACGTTTGGTCTAACATTATGCCAGTAGGTTTAAAATTCCCTGACAACACAACCGCATACAAATTGTCTGTGGAAGATATCCACGACGACATTTATACCTTTTACAAGGGTGATTGGTGTGCAGAGTATGATCCAGAACGATATGCCGCACTCAATAACATGTGTAATGGCATTAGCGCCTTTAAGAATGGCAGCGATACATGGCTTGCCACCTTGGCATCGACTATCGCAGAAGATGAATCAGATCGTCATGACACAGCGTCTAATAATCATGCGGATTTAATTCCGATGGCAGGCACGGAAAATGGCGATATATTCGCTCAACTATTGCCTAACGGTACCGTGATTTACTATATGAGAGCATGGGATTGGGAGGCTCCTTTCTCCAAGCTTTCAGAACTCGGTTCATGGAAAGATGTGTCTATAAATGACGAGCTATTACGTCAAGTGACGATTCCTGAATCTATCCACTCACAAGCTACTTGGTCTAACTACCAAAAAGAAGATAACTCCGCTTATTTGTCTGTAGTCGAAGGCTTTGTACGTATTACCTTCAAAGAGATCGAAGAAGCTAGTAGTGAGGCTTATATCTTTGACGAAGCAACTAAACAGTTCATTTTGGATAACGCATTAACGCCACAGCCTCTGCATCCTCTGAACCTACAAGCTTGTCTCGACTCACTGCCGGATGCTGAGTTCATTGCTACAGCTAATGACGTCACGGTTTACGATGTGCAACGCACACCTATGTGGGAGCCGGAAGCAGTAACACAGAACCTAACTTATGAGTTTACCTACTTGGGTGACACTTTCTCTTGGCTGAATGACGTTACGTTAGTCACCGGACTTCCAAGTTGGATTTCTGACTTAGCAGGTAGCCTAGAAAAAACGCGTATCGATATCAAAGATTCGGAAGGTGCTTTAATGGGGTATGAGTATTCATATAGCTCTGAAGATCACTATCTAGGTCAAGAAGGCTTTAACTCTGATGACTCATTGGTATGGGGCGCGGCTAAGGTCGTAATACCACCGGTAATAGCTGACAACCAAAAAATCATCAATCAAATGGTAGATTTCGGTACCTCAACCAATGCACCGCTAACATCACAATACGACTCTTGGTATGACGAGATCAGCGGTGAATTCGGTGAAACAGAGTACCCTGGATTAAGAACCGTTTCTGCAGAGACCTCACTAAGCGACATTATCGATGCGCAAACTTACTTTCTATCCACCTTCAACTACCAAGAAACTTACCTAGGTAAAGAGGAAATCACTGTACCTGCAGGTACTTTTGCAGCATGTAAGGTAACAAGTAAAACACAGTTCGAAGACTATGGTCCCCTTGACACTCAAACTACTTGGCTTACAAACCGAGGATCAATTAAGTCCATTCGAGAGGAACAATCTTGGAGCATGTCGATTAATATGGAAGCAGCTAGCTTACCTTCTATTCAATAATCGATAGATAATAAGAACAAGCCAATATGAATTTGGCTTGTTCTTTTTCGTATTAGCTCTTTAAGCCAACACCTCCATTCACAAAACTTGATAGCATTTCCAGCTGACCACTCCCTTAATTAAACGCCCTAGCAACTCGTCCTTCACTACTCAATTCGTAATGACCAATATAGGCTGGAACAAACACTGATTGCCCTTTGGTGAGTGTTAAGTGTTCACCTTTCTGACTTATTAGCGTTAAATCATCATCGATTGCCATTAAAATTTCAGCGCCGCTTGTGATGATTTCTTCTTGCTTGGGGCTATGAAAGATATTGAAATCAAAGTCACTAACTGGGATATCATAGCGATCACATTGACCCAGTTTTGAGGGCGCTAACAACAAGCGTTCGAACGGGATTGGGGTGAACTCAGTGCAGGCAACCAACTCAGCGACATCAATGTGTTTTGGCGTTAAACCGGCACGTAACACGTTGTCTGAATTGGCCATAATCTCGAGTCCAGTTCCCTTAATGTAAGCATGCGGAGTGTTTGCATTCAAATACATCGCTTCACCTGGCTTCAGAGTGATAAAGTTAAGCAGCAAAACACAAAACAGACCGATATCGTTCGGGTATTGCTGGCTAAGATCAGTAATCAAAGCAAACTCAGCTTGGTCTTGGTGTGCGACTACGTAAGTCAGAAGTTGCTCTAATGCTCGGTGTTTACGTTGGTCATCTAGAGTTAACAGATCACGAAAAAACGCTTTTAAACCCTGAGAATCAAGGTGGTTGCCAAACTCTTCAACCAAACCAGCCAGCTCGCCAGAATTCAATTTTCTGAATAGACCTAATATTTCATCGAATTCTCGAAAGCCATTCATCGCTTGATATTCAGTGATCGCGTAAACCAATTCAGGTTTGTGGTTCGAGTCTTTGTAATTGCGATGCCCTGCGTTTAGGGGAATTCTTGCTTGCTCTTCTCTCGCAAAGCCAATTTCAGCTTGGCGCTTGTTTGGGTGAACCTGAACCGATAACGCTTTTTCTGCTGCCAAGATCTTAAACAAGAACGGTAGTTCACCGAACTCCTGCGCAATATCAGTAGATAGATAAGCGGGTTTATTCTTGTTAATCAGCTCAGATAGAGGTACCAAATGTTGGTCAAGCTTGACCATTGAGCAGCCCTTCGGATGCGCTCCCATCCAGACTTCCGCTTGCGGCTCTTGTGACTCATTCTTAAAGCCAAACAGCTCACGTATCGAAGAAATACTCCCCCATGCATAATTTTGAATGGTGTTTTCCATTGGGAAAAATGAGTGTTCTGAGAAGTGGCTGAGTGACATGGCGTTTTCCATAGTGAGCCCTTTGAACATAATTCAGAGAGCTGATTTCTAATAACGTAAATAATTAGAAAGACTACAGAGAGCAGCTAGGACCCACATGAGATGAGGTCTTAGACGCAATAGGAAAAATTCTTAGAAACAGGTGAGATCGATGAAAAGCGTGAAAAGAGTCACATTTGAATATCACGAGTAGAAAGCGCTGGATCAGATAACTGCTTGTATCGCACTGGTTACAGCAGCGATACAAGCAACAATACAAACACTAGCGACTATCTTGTTATCGAGAAGGCTCCTTAAAAGCCAGAGCGAACCTCTGCACTTTTCTGAGGTGATTGAGCTTGTAGAAAAGGGAGTAGCAGTAAACCGATGACCGCAGCACAAGTAGAGATGGTAATGAAGAATCCACTCCAGCCATAAGTTTCTAGAACGAGCGCTAATGGATAACCCGAGAGTGCTGCACCCATGTAAGCAAACAAGCCAACAAAGCCTGTCGCCGCCCCAGCAGAGTCTTTGTGCGAGCATTCTGCCGCCGCCATGCCAATAAGCATTTGAGGACCAAAAACAAAAAAGCCTACACAAAACAGCCCTGCCGCTTGAAACACAAAGTTGGTTAAAGGCATCAACCACAATGCAGAAACTGAAAGAAATATACCGATGGCAAACAAGATGTTCATTGGACCGCGGTTACCACCAAATAGCCTATCCGAACCCCACCCAGCAACAAGTGAACCAACGAAACCGCCAATCTCAAACAGAGACAAGGCAGCGTTGGCGTTGATCAAACTGTAATTGTGTTCTTCGGTTAGGTATAAGTTACCCCAGTCGTTAACCGCCGTTCTTACGATGTAAACCAACACATAACTAAAGGCGAGCAACCAAATATACTTGTTGCTGAACACGTAGGTTTTCAGGATTTCTCGATAGCTTAACCCTTGCCCGTGGCTCTCTTGTGCCAACTCTAGATGGTCATTGCGCCACTTTCCTACCGTCGGAAGTCCCATGGTGGTGGGCTTATCACGCAAACGCCAACAAACGATAAGACCGATAAATACGCCAATCACACCCGGCCAAATAAACCCCGCTCGCCAACTGAATTGCAGCGTCAGATAACCCACAAGAATAGGAATTAGCGCCCCACCCACGTTGTGTGCTGTATTCCAGATTGCCCAGCGAAAGCCTCTTTCGGAGCGAGAATACCAAGTCGTCAATAACTTAGAACACGATGGCCAGCCCCAACCTTGGAACCATGCATTGAGCACCCAAAGCAAGATAAAAGCCGCCAAAGAACTAGAAAAGCCAAACGCTATATTGATCAAGCCTGTCGCGATTAAGCCAAGCCCCATGAAGTAGCGCGGGTTTGAGCGATCCGATATCGTGCCTGAAATAAATTTCGATAAACCATAAGAAAGATAAAAGAGCGTGCCAATTAAGCCAATATCTCCTTTGTCCAAACCAAGATCGGTGATCATTGCGGGCGCGGCATAATTAAAGGTTTTACGAGTGAAGTAAAAACCCGCATAGCCGACATACATTCCTATCATGATGTGTAGGCGCCAGTAGCGATAACTCTGGTTGACTTCATCATCTGTTAGAGCATGAGTATTTGACGTAGCTGAGCGCAGAAATCCAAACATATTCGTTCTCACACTTTAGGTAATGTAACGCTGATATTGGTACCCGAAGATGAGCTATTAGCGTTAATGGTCATCTTGCCGCCGAGCGCCTGAACACGCTCTTGCATACCGCGAACCCCCATTCCTTTGAGAAGATCTTGCGCTGTAAAACCAACGCCATTATCTGATATCTGAAGATAAGCCTGATCATCTAAAATCAGTTCAATTTTAATCTCGCTCGCACTCGCGTATTTATGGGCATTGTTTAAAGATTCTTGACACAGTCGGAAGATAGTGACCTTGAGCGTGTCACTCAAACATGAATAATCACCTTGCCAATTTAACTGGATATCAACGCCATGGTCCGAAAACTCCATCTCCCGAATAAGCTGTTCCACGGAATCTTTTAGATCAAGATCGTCCAACATTTTAGGTCTTAGTTTTGTAAGTAGACGTTTGGTGGTGTCATAAACATTCAAAGACAATGACTCAATCGTACCCGCACAGCGAACACTCATCTCAGCGGCATCGACGCGTTTAATAATGCTTGCCTGTGTACGGATTGCCGTAATGTTTTGGCCTATTTCATCATGCAGCTCACGAGCTATATCACGACGAACCGACTCTTCTGCCGTCACTAGCTGGCGTGAAAGATTTTGATTCCTGGAAAGTTCACTTCGCAATTTCGAGTTGAGATCTTTCTGCTTTTGAACCGCTAAACCAAGCAATATACCTGTGATGGTTTGAGCAGATAGAGACAAGAGTAAGTCGGTAATTTCGAGTTTAGATGTTCCACTGTGAGCAGCAATCAATGCGACACTGTTTAACAGGGTCGCTAACAAAGCACCTTGCCACCCGTAACGAACCGCGAGCAAGATAATAGGGATCGCCATACAGAACGGGGCGAAGCGTCTTAGCTCATCAGGCAAACTGGTTTGTATCAAAATACTGGCGACCAACAAGACGCTGTATAAAGCGATGTGACGGATTTTGAACTCAACGACATTGTTGATTAAGTAAGAGCTCAGTGGCGCCCACTTGTTTTGGAATAGGTAGTTCCAGACTAGATAACACATCGGTACCAGCATCAGTCCGCCGGTGATACTCACCAACCACACCATATAAACGGCCGGAACATGAGAGCCTACAACGGCAACATTAATGAATGCTGTGACCATGATTAAGCTCGCCATCACTAACAAGTGACGATTCTGGTCACCAGAATAATAACGCTTGGCAATTAGCGTAGCAGGAATACTCAATCCACTGGCGATGAGTATCGTCAGCCATTGAGGTTCATCAAGCAGTAGAGCTAAAGCAATCGCGAGCCCCCACTCTGCAATATAGATGGCAGGCCAATAGTGGGTGCGAGTGTGCAGCGTCATTCCCAGTCGAAGTGAAAACGGGAAAAGCAGAATGGCTAACTCAGGGTCATTAATGAAATAGAAGGCAATAACCCATAAACAGAACCATGCACAGCCAGCCATAAAAACCCCACACAGGGAGGTGGCTAGGTAAGAACGCATTAGTACTGGTCTTGTGTAAACAGTTTCGCTAACTCGACGTTATTCTTAACATTGAGTTTGTCCATCGCATTGGCACGGTGTACATGCACCGTTTTATGGCTAACCCCTAGCTCTACGGCGATAGATTTTACATCGAGCCCTGTTGCCAATAACTGGCACACTTCGCTTTCTCTGCGGGTGAGCTGATTTAAAGAGGCTTTATTCTTCATGGGTGTCGCAAGCTTTATGGCGATATCAGGCGTGAGATAACAGCCACCATTTGCGCTCGTGTGTACGGCTTGGATTAACTCATCAGGGCTACAGCGCTTGCTGAGATAACCTTTGGCTCCTAACTCTAATGACTTCTCAACCATCGCCGGAGAGTCATGAACGCTCAACATGATGCTGGCAATGCCAGATGGAATCTCTTCCAATAAGCTCAGGCCACTTTCGTCCTGCATTGAGATATCCAAGATCACGACATCAGGGTGACAGCTTGGCAATCCTAGGCGCGCTTCTGCCGCAGAGTTGAATTCACCCACGACCGTAATATCAGCTTCAAGACTGAGTAATTGAGCAAAGCCAGATCGAACAATGACGTGGTCATCAACAAGCGCAACATTAATCATGATATTAACCAAAATTAAGAGTAAGAAAGAAAAATAGCCCCAACAGGAGCTATCTAAAATTAAGTTTATTGATAGAGATGATACTGAATCGAACTAACGATTGGTATGATCTCACGTGCTTTAAACCAATAAATCACGTGAGACTATCTACCCGAAACTCTCTTTGCGACCACAAATGCGCGAGAGCAAATACACAAGAACAGGCTCACCAAACTCGCTACGCGTTTTGAGCCGCTAAATGCATTTTCTTAGCGTGGCGAATCTTCTTCTCTTCGGCAACCGCAACGAATAGCAGCAATACGATACAAATAGCCGCTGAAGTATCGAGTGCAGCGAACGTTCCTTTCCAACCCGTTAAGCCGAAAATAGGCGTTCCATCCGCAATCATACCTAGGCCAAGTTTGGCAAAGCTATCACCAATTAAGTAAGCAAATGTGCCTTTCACGCCATCCGCAACACTGATTGCTTTCTTCGGCACGAAACCTACCGCAGCAACACCAATCAGCAACTGAGGACCAAATACTAGGAAACCAAGCACAAACAGTGACGCTAGGTACATGAACTCACTCGTTGCATGCTGGTAGAACTCTAGCGAAACGATAATCAGGCCAAGCGATACACAAGCAACTAAAGCACGGCGCCCATTCGCAAGGTCTGATAAATAGCCCCACATTAGCGTGCCGACCAGTGCGCCAACTTCAAACAGTGTGAAACCTGAAATCGCGGTTTCTTTTGATAGACCTAGCTCTTGATACGCATAAACGGTAGACCATTGATCGATACCGATACGAACAATGTACAAAAAGATATTCGCGAAGCAGAGCAACCAGATCACCTTGTTTTTAAGAACATACTCAACAAAGATCTCTTTCTTGGTCATTTGATTTTCTTCAGCGGCTGTATCTTCTTCGCTGATTTCTTCACCAAACAGCTCTTCAACTTTACCTAGGCCGTAGGCTTCTGGAGAGTCATTACCAAAGCGCATACCAATAAAGCCAACCACAATCGCGATGATAGATGGGAAAACGAACATACCAATCACATTGCCATCAAATATGTAGTTAGCGCCAAACAGAGCAACACCAGCTGCACCCGCACCACCCACGTTATGTGACATATTCCAAAGACCTAAATATGAACCACGCTTGTTACGAGGCGTCCATTTAGTGATGGTTGAGTAACTTGAAGGGCCACCGGTACTTTGGAAAAAACCACTCAATGCGTAGAAGGCCACCATCATGAATAAGCTAGCGCTGCCACCCCCCATACTGAAGCTGAAGCCCAACATGGCAATACCAGACAGGACAAGCATGAATGGCAGGAACTGCTTGGTGTTTTTACCATCGGCGTAATAGGAAACGACGGTTTTACCAATACCATAAGTAATTGAGAAACCAAGACCGATAAGACCTAGATCCGTCATTGATAATCCATAAGTAGAAATCATGTCGTTTTGCGCGACATTGAAGTTCTTACGGATTAAATACATGGTTAGGTAACCAATGAACACGACAAGGTAAGATTGTAGGAATGGTTTAAACCACATTTTTCTTCTAGTTTCGACCGGAAGATCCAGCGTCGGTTTTCTAACCTGATCTAGGAACTTTAACATTGTGAACTCTCTTATTTTTTCATGAGGTCTGCACGGCATAATTGCGACCATGCATTTTGTTAGTTGACCGTGAAATAATAAGGAGTCTAAAAATCGACCGCATGAGAGAGGGTCTTAGAATAACTAGGAAAAATTCTTAGTTCAGAATTGGGAGTGAAGAAAGCGTGAACAGTATCACTTTGTTTACGTTCTGTTATGTATTGATATTACGATAACAAAAGTCACTCATTTCAAGGCTGACGAACCTTGTAAACAAACAGAAACAAACTAAACACTTCGCAACAAACAAAGCGCCAGTATCGGTTCATCACCGTCAATTTCCATGGTATGACCGATACTGGCTCAACATTCATTCTTATTAAAATAGATGCAATAGGCTTGTTACGCTTCGAGCAAATCGTACTACAGTCGCTTACCGCTGCCGTCTTCCCACATCACTTCGCATTCATCCTTGATGGCGGCTTTTAATAATTCAACCAGTGGGAACGCTCGGCTACCGATATTAACAGACGCTTCAACAGCCTCTTCTTCATTGTCGTCACCAACATTCTCTTGCTCTACCTGCTTGCTCTGCTCAGAGGCAATCGCAACACGTAAGTTATTTAACGCTTGAGGAACCTCTGAAGCATCAATAGCACCTGGAATGGTACCGCTGTGCCCAAGCATCTTGATAAACTGAAGGCCGACTTCACCAAACATCGTGACGCTAGCATGGGCTTTACAACTAAAGGTGATTAACATAATGAGCCTCTCTTAATTTTGGTAGTTTACAAACTATGTTGAGTAACTCACTGGAAAGCAAGTAGATAATCACCAAATCGCTTCTTCTAAATCGAACCTTAAGTTACTCGTTACCAGGCAGTTTTGCACCTTCAGCGACACGCATCACCAATAATTATAGGTTGAGCATGTTTAATCCAAAACATTGATAGCAGTCACACTAAAAAGACGACTAGCACTCCGCAACGGCTATTATTTAATCTACTATTAACTCCATTATCAAAATCTTTGGCATAAATCACATGAAAAGGCTCGTCGGCAGACACCTAGAAGAAATGGCGGACATACGATCCACTCGCAAACAAAAAATTGTTTACTCCTTTTCACTGACTGCCGCTGTGTTATTCATTTTCTACACTTGGGCTTATTTCCAAGGTCAGCATTACACACTGTCGATTTTCGAACTGTGTTTTGCACTTATCGCTATCTCCAATGCATTTTACGTAAAAAAAGTTATTAATCCTGAATATTCAGAATTGATCCTGAGCGGAGTCCTTCTAGTTCAAGGCCTCATCCTATTTTTGTACAGTTATGCTATTCCCGACCGGATACTTTGGCTCTACCCGATTCTGGCGGCAGTCATTTTCATTAACGATTTCAGAATTGGCATTATTTTGAGCACCTCATTTTGTGTGTTTATCAGCACCTTGATTACCGCTATGCCTAACAACTTTTCTTTACCCTTTAACAGTACCCATCGATTTATTCTTAGTTTATTTACCATGAGCTTGGTGTGTCATACATCTGCCTATTACTACACAAAAGCCGTCAGTTATATTCAACGTCTGTATAAAGAAGGCATCGAAGATCTTGCCTACAGAGACCAACTTACCGGCTTGGCAAACCGCTGGAGCTTTGAGCGCTGGGCGGCTGAAAAACTTGCGACAGTCGATAGTGAGCGATCACTTACGGCACTAGTCTTTTTGGATATTGATGACTTTAAAGGCATTAATGACAGCTACGGGCACGACGTCGGAGACAGTGTCTTGCAGCATTTTGCCAATCGCTTGAGCAACAACATTCGAACCAGAGACAGAAAAAACCATGAATACGATTATTCCATCGCGCGCTTTGCTGGAGACGAGTTTGTTTTAATGCTCTACGATGTGCCAACTCGTAAAGATTTAGACGGCATTCTAGATAGGATTTGCGGGCTGTTCGAAAGCGGTTGCCAAACAAACGAGAGAATCAAGGAATTGACGCTAAGTGTTGGGGTTTCTTTATACCCACAAGACGCTCAAGAATTACATGAACTGACTAGATGTGCTGATAAAGCGATGTATGTTGCCAAGCATTCAGGCAAGAACCGATACGCTTATTATCACGATAATCCAGTATCGACCTTGATTGAGGAACTACCGACGAACCTAGCCTGCTTAGAATCTGATTCATCTGAACTTAAAGATTGTCTTGAAGCGCAGGTCGAAGGGAACAATGTGACGCGATTAAAAATGCGTCAACGCTAACCAGTACTATAACTCATCGGTGCTGCTAACCTGCAAGGTACATAAGCCAAAGGCTCACTAACCCAAGCATAATAATCCATATGACTTGCCGTGTTCGGTTTGGGTTATTACCTTTAGGTCGCCTCGCCACTGTTTTAAAAGCGGCTTGCTTAGCCGACTGAATAAACGGCGCCTCAATCTCACGTTTTTTCACGCGGCGTTTAACCGCGCTGTTTGCAACCTCTGTAAAACGCTGACCTTGCTCCGTTGTAAAGTCGTTATCAAAACCCATCCGACCATGCCTTTCGCCATGTTTTTGCTGAACTGCCATAGCGGCCTCCTTGGCGGTCTACTCTCTATTCAAGTATAGACATAATTTCATCTTGTTACCTGTTCAAGATTTTCGAATAAGTCACTCAACGCTATGCCATCTTCTTTTTCAATCAAATTACATAAACTACAGCTATTCAAGTTTATGAGGGTTTTAAAATGACGAATGTAAGAGCAGTAGATCATGTGATTGCAGCACATGCCACCTCCGACGGTGATGGCGTCAAAATCCAAAGACTCGCTGGTTTTAACAACGCACGTTTCTCTCCATTTTTGATGATTGATGAACTTAAATCGGATGAAAGCAAAGACTATGTTGGCGGCTTTCCTCCACATCCTCACCGTGGGATAGAAACGCTCACTTACATGCTGCAAGGTCACTTCCAACACAAAGACCATATGGGGAATGTTGGAGAACTGCGCAGCGGTGGCGCGCAGTGGATGGCTGCAGGTCGTGGTGTCATTCACAGTGAAATGCCAATGATGGAAGAAGGCGCGCTGCATGGTTTCCAGATTTGGATAAACCAACCTGCGACACACAAAATGCAGCCGGCGCAATATCACGACTTCCAAAGTGAAAGCATTGTGGAACATCAAAGTGAACAAAGTGGTTTGTTAAGAATGATTGCCGGAGGGTTTGAGCTGCACAACCAAACCGACGATGACTCAGAGGCTTTACGAGCTCAAGGCCCATTACAGAAAACAGGTGTGCCATTAAGCGTTGCGGACTGGCGAGCTCGTTCAGGCCAAGAAGTTTCCTTGGGCACTGAGGCTGCTCATAATGCCATGACTTACGTGTACCGAGGCAGCATTAAGATCGGTGGTAAGGTCATAAACCAAGGTCAACTTGCGTTCCTGACCAAAGCTGAACTGCTTTCTTTGAGTAGCTTAGAAGATTCAGGGGTGTTGATTTTTGCTGGTCAACCGATTGATGAGCCTGTTGTGCATTATGGTCCGTTTGTCATGAACTCGATGGAAGAGATTGAACAGACTATTCAGGACTACAACAACGGCGTTTTTGAGACTTATTAATGCCCGTGCTTTGAGCTTTGATGAGCTTTGATTAAGGGACTTAGCAACGAACAACGAATTTTGGTCGTCCATTTGATGACTGTAAAAACAAGTGACACTATCCACTGCCGGTTACTATCACTTATTCAACCACGCTCTAGGAGCGTGGTTTTTTCTTATTGAGCAGAAGCTAGTTTGAGGCTTCTTATAGGTACTCACACAAGTAAGCCGTTGCTTCTTTTACTTGCAGGTCGAAAGAAGAATCGCCCGCAACGTCAAAAGACTCACCAGATTGGTATGTTGTCCAATCGTCATCGCCAACACGCTTTACAATCAGAGCGCCTTTAACCACAGTCATCTTTTCAGGAGCAGCAGTTCCGAATGTGTATTCACCCGCCGCCATCACACCAACACTCACATCAGCGCCAGATTGGTTAAACGCTAGCGACTTAACGCCACCTTCAAAGTATGTGTTTTCTTTAATCATTGTACTTCCTTGTTATCTTCAAATTGCAGTTATTGGGCTCAACGAATAAGCCTATGCGTAAATTTAGGTGATAATTGTTTTAACCAATTCACGGCTTTCCCACAAGAAATAAATACGCATAGCTTAAGCATTTCGACAATTGAGATGCATTGATTGAGCAAATACCACCAGAAAAGCTGAAAATTATCCAAAGCAACCCATTTATCTAGAACATTCGATCCTGCTTCTAACTCTTATAACAATCTTTGCAAACTAAGATTTTAATTTATAGACTTAAGAACGGTACATGTGAGGAAATGAAGAGATAATGGCAAAAAAGCCCACTAAAAGCAGAGATCTATTTGCCAACTCGCTACTTTACGGCTTCCTATTAGCTGGCTTTATGATTGCCCTCACCGCAGGCTATTTTGCTTATCAAGCCCACCAACAATCTGTCAGTCCAAGTAATGTTCATGGCACATGGATAGAAATTGGTGCTCCCCCTTACAAAACCGATATTCTGACGCTTTCAGACAATGGCGTGATGATGAACCATCGCTTCATCAGTACTTCGTTTGATTTTGATGGCAAGGTTGTCACGATCAATACAGGTTCTGGACCGACGGTTTACACCATCAGCGGTACCTACGACTCTCCTCGTTTAAAGCGATTGGTGCCTAGTACACCCTCTCAGCAGTTCATCAAAGAAGGTTATGAAGATACCGCAACCGGTGACACTCACAGCATCATGCAGCAACGACGAGCTTCACTGGCAGAGCAATTCAAAAGATAGCCATCGATCCCCTAAGAGCTCTCGATACGCTTTAAGCACTTTCTCAACACCCTTTAAATACCTTACCTAACGTTCAATACTCTGTGATGCTGCTTCAAGGTTGCGATATTTTCATATAGTTTGTCGCACCTTTACATAACTTCATGTCGTGTAATTTCACTTATGAGACTTTCCTACTGAATGATGTTTTATTTTATAAAACATGGACTCAATCTCTCACTCATTAAGCAACAAAATTGTAACAAGATACAATTTTTTAGTTGTCCATCGAAAACGGATTTATTTTCAGTTATGAAATTAAAACTCTCTCGAATACTGACGAGGAAGCTCCTTCAAAACTGACTGGAGCCGCTTATGGGGCCATTTGGTTCTCGTAACCTTCAAGGAATGAGAGAAATAGTATGATTCGTATAAATACCTGTGCTGCAAGCATTGCTCTAGCGCTATCTGGTACAGCGTTAGCTGCTCCGACAGCACCGAGCATCGACATGTACGGTTCCAACAACCTACAATTTTCAAAAATCGAACTCGCGATGGAAACCACCTCTGGCTACAACCAGATGGTTAAATATCACGACAAAGCAAAAGTCGACGTTAAGTTCAACCAATGGAGCGGAACGTCAGGAAACACGTACAACATCTACTTTGATGGCGTTAAAGTCGCCACAGGCCCAATCACTGGCAGCCAAACCACGGCTTCATTCGAATACGGCCAAGGCGGCTTATTCGATATGGAAATTGAAGCGTGTGACGAAACAGGTTGTAGCAAAAGCGCACCCGCTAAAATCACGATTGCCGATACCGATGGCGCACACTTAGCGCCACTTGCGATGAATGTGGATCCAAACAACAAGTCATACAACACAGATCCAAACACGGTAGTAGGTACTTACTTTGTTGAGTGGGGTATTTATGGTCGTGACTACACGGTAGATAACCTACCCGCTGATAACTTGACCCACATCCTTTACGGCTTCATCCCAATTTGTGGTCCTAACGAATCAGTAAAATCGGTAGGTGGAAACAGCTACAACGCCCTAATGACAGCTTGTCAGGGTGTTAATGATTACGAAGTAGTGATTCATGACCCATGGGCTGCTTTCCAGAAGAGCTTCCCTCAAGCGGGGCACGAATACAGCTCACCGATCAAGGGTAACTACGCGATGATGATGGCGCTCAAACAGCGTAATCCTGATTTGAAGATCATCCCATCGATTGGTGGTTGGACACTGTCTGACCCATTCTTCGATTTCACTACCAAAGCAAACCGTGACACCTTTGTCGCATCGGTTAAGAAATTCCTTAACACATGGAAATTCTACGACGGTGTGGATATCGACTGGGAATTCCCTGGCGGCGGCGGTGCTGCGCCCGATCTAGGTGACCCAGTAAATGATGGCCCGGCTTACATTGCACTAATGGCAGAACTACGCGTGATGCTAGATGAGCTAGAAGCTGAAAATGGTCGTACTTACGAACTCACATCAGCGATCGGTGTTGGTCACGATAAAATTGAAGACGTGGACTACGGCGATGCTATCCAATACATGGATTACATCTTCGCAATGACTTACGACTTCTACGGCGGTTGGAATAACGTGTTGGGTCACCAAACAGCATTGAACTGCGGTAACTTCATGCGCCCTGGTCAATGTGATGGCACAGGACTTGATGAAAATGGCGAACCATACACAGGCCCTGCTTACACCACAGACAACGGCATCCAACTGCTTCTTGAGCAAGGTGTTCCAGCTAACAAGCTTGTTGTTGGTACAGCGATGTACGGTCGTGGCTGGGAAGGCGTATTACCATCATCACTTTCAGATCCGAGCGACCCTATGACAGGGGTTGGTAACGGAAAACTGAAAGGCAGCTCTGCACAAGGTGTATGGGAAGATGGCGTTATCGACTACAAAGGCATTAAGGCGAACATGCTTGGTGCGAACAACCAAGGTATCAATGGCTTCGAATACGGCTACGACGAAATGGCAGAAGCGCCTTACGTTTGGAACCGCACTTCAGGTCAGCTGATCACATTTGATGATGACCGCTCTGTAAAAGCAAAAGGCGCGTACGTTCGTAGTCTTGGTCTTGCAGGTCTATTCTCTTGGGAAATTGATGCAGATAATGGCGATATCCTAAATGCAATGCATGAAGGTCTAGCAGGTGGTACCACCGATCCTGTAAACCGTAAACCAACTGCAGCAGCAGGTGCCGACCAATCGGTTGAAGGCCCAGCTTCTGTTTCTCTAGATGGCAGTGCTTCAAAAGACAGCGACGGCACAATTGCGAGTTACTCTTGGTCACAAGTGAGCGGTCCAGCCGTAACACTGGCTAATGCCAATGCAGCTATTGCAAGCTTCGATGTTGTTGAAGTCACACAACAAGAGACTCTAACATTTAGCCTAACCGTAACAGACAACGAAGGCGCAACGTCAACAGACACGGTTGTTGTAACGGTAAATCCTAAAGACACAGGCCCAGTCAACACAGCACCAGTTGCAGCGGTTTCGGCTCCGGCTGAAGTCAATGCGGGTGACGTTGTTGTGGTTGATGCGTCAGCGTCTAGCGATGCGGATCAAGACACATTAACCTTCACTTGGGATGTACCAGCAGGTATCAACGCAACAGTACAAGGCGCTTCAGTAAGCTTTGTCGCGGCGGAATACACGCAAGACACGGTACTGAACTTCTCTGTAACAGTGAGTGATGGTACCGATACATCAGTCGCGGCTACTTCAGTGAAAGTCCTCAAGAAAACCACAGGCGGTGGCACGTGTACTAACGCTTGGGATTCAAGTGCAGTCTACACTGGTGGCGACCAAGTGACTCAAGGCGGTAAGGTCTGGGAAGCGAAATGGTGGACAACAGGTGAAGATCCAACAACGACGGGCCAATGGGGCGTGTGGAAAGAGATCGGCCCAGCAAGCTGTGCTAACTAAGACAACATTCGTTAAAGCCAATTAAATCACTAAAAACAAAGGCCAACCGGAACAAGTCTGGTTGACCTTTTTGGTATTTGTTTTCTTAATCCACGTTCTACTTGTTTGAGTAGTTAAACTCAACTAATCAGGTTATCAAAGCTCTCGAATACTTGCGGGCACTTCATCACTCGACCGTGACCTTGGCCTTGAGTGGCAATCAAAGTAACGCGGTCCATCTCATTCGCAGCACGTTGAGACACATCAAACTTAGTAAACTTGTCTTTCTCATCATGAACAATGATCGTTTGAGACTGACGAAGCGCTAGCTTGCCATAAGGATCAACAGACTGAATTGGGTAGTTAAATTGCTCTTCAACTTCACCAACGACCGCCTCAAACAACTTCATTGAGTAACCAGAACGAGCCACGCTGCCAAATAGGTTTTCGAGGTAATCGAGTACTGGAGCGATCAACAACAGTGGCTTGTTTTCCAACTTAACATGCTTACATTCCAACGCAGAAGCCGTACCCATACTGTGGCCGACCAAGCCTGCTACTTCGCCAACCGAATCTAGAATCGCTTCCAAGCCATTCACAAACGCAGGGATATGACCATGAACACCATCACTGCCACCATGAGCTGGATGATCGTAAGCCAAAGCCGTAAAGCCTTTAGCAGCGATATGTTCCATCAGAGGAAAGAACTGACTCGCAGTGCCAGACCAACCATGAGTCAGCACCCAAACTGGACCTGTACCCAAAGAGTACGTTTTTAAAACGCCATCACGGCCTTTGATTTTACTCTTGATCAGCCCTTTAGGATCAGCATTTTTTTGCTCGGTACGCATTGGGGTCAGCAATAACTTACGCGCTGTTTTCTTTGCATGGCTCGGCGCGAGAATGTAATGCAGGTTGGTTGTTGCACCGATCAGGCTGCGCTTGAAACTGAATTTGTTCGATGTATTAAAATAGATTTTGTCACTCATGACCGTTCCTTGTATCGCCATCTTGATTGGCGGCTCGAGCTCGGCCCTAAAAAAATCGAACGACCGTGCTATTTGTTGATTTAAAAATGGGGCAAAGCTCTGTACAGCTGCTTGCCACCACTTCTCTTAAAATTGTTAGACGCGAGTTAAGCCGCTTTCCAGCTAGCGATTAAGCGCTCTACGCCACTCCAAAAATGGGTGTGGCTCGCTTCCTGCCCTCGCAATGAGTAGAACAAGTTTGCACTCAGGTAGAGACCGTATAACTCGAAGGTTGCCTGTTTCGGATCTAAGTCGGATCTGAACTGCTTGCTCTCAACCGCTTTTGCTACCTGAATCGTCAAGTAATCAATCCAAACCGAAATGGTTTTCTGCAGTGCTTTCTGAATCACAGACGTTTCACTGCCTGCATCTTTCCAAGCATCAATAAACATACAGCTACCTTGGAACGAATGATTCCAGCCCAGCCAGTTATCGAGCAGCTGCTTCAATTTCGCTTCAATATCACCATCACCGAGCTCTCGCGCAGGAATGATGACTCTTTCAGTGAATATGGCGTTGGAATATTCGAGTACAGAGAGCTGCAGGTTCTCTTTAGAGTTGAAGTGCGCAAACAAACCACTCTTAGACATGCCACACTGCTTGGCTAATTCGCCAATCGTCAAACTCTCAAGCCCATTCTCACTCGCAAGTGCGAACGCATGGCTCAAAATATACTCTTTGGTTATCTTTCCCTTGCTCATTATTCACCAATAATAAATCTGTTACGTTATTTTTAGCACGTTCGTTCTTTTTTTCAAGAATTTTTACTTAACCCTTGCTATTCATTTTGTCTTATCAAAGAACTGTGGAAAAATGCGACAGTATTCAAAGGAAATTGAAATCGACTAACAGAGGGAAAAGAATGAACACACTTTGGGAACAGTTTGCGTTTTCGGCGTCAGTAACAGGCCCTATCTGTTTAATGCTGTTTCTTGGTGTGATGCTCAAGCGAATTGGCTTAATCAATGACAACTTCATTGATGTCGCATCCAAGGTGGTGTTTCAAGTCACTCTACCCGCGATGTTATTTCTCAGCATTGTTCAGTCTAACCACGATTTTACCGCAAGTGGAAAGCTCGTCATCTTTGGCTTGTTAGCCAACCTAGCCTTCTTCGTGTTCACCACTGTCAGCACTAAAATGGCCTTTAAAAAGCCTCAAGACCAAGGTGTGATAGTGCAAGGTGGCTTTCGCGCCAACACCGCTATTATCGGGCTTGCTTATGTTGCCAATATATACGGCAACGATGGTGTCGCACTCGCTGCTCTTTATGTCGCCTCCTTGACGGTTCTCTATAATATTCAGGCTGTTATCGCGCTCACTCCAAAGGGCCAAGAGTCGGGTGACAAAGCCATTCAAGTCATCGTTAAAACACTCACCAAAAACCCTCTTATTATCTCGATCGCCTTAGGTGTACTATTCTACTTACTGTCGATTCCAGTACCGAAAATGGTGACTGATGCAGGACAATATTTCGCTAATATGACGTTACCGTTAGCCCTTTTGTGCACGGGAGGGTCGCTTGATATACGCTCGCTGAAAAAAGATAAGGGCCCGACTTGGTTCTCGACCGGATACAAACTGGTTTTGGCTCCGTTACTGATCACGCTTGCTGCCCTGTTCTTTGGTTTTAGAGGATTAGATCTTGGCCTTATCTTCTTGATGAGCGCCGCACCGACCGCTGCTGCGAGCTATGTTATGGCACGTGCTATGGGCGGTAATTCAACATTGGCTGCTAATATTATCGCACTCACCACTGTTGTTTCACTAATCACTTGCACGCTTGGTATTTTCGTACTTACTGCAATGGATTTAATATAGCTGCGACAGGCTTCAAAGAATCAATACAAGCCTTAAAACAAAGCTCGCAACCCTTGATTTAGCGCTAACTGATTCAATAAAAAGGCTGTTAGATTCTACGAAAATTTTATTAGAGATCTGATATGTCTTCCGTTCAACATACGCCTTCACAACGCATCGCCAGTATTGAGTTAGGCCGAGTGATTGCTATCTTAGCGATCATTGGCTTACACGGCCAAATGGCACTTACTTACTGGCAAATCGATGAAGTGCCTTGGATTGGTTATGTGCTTAACCAAACTGCTCGTTTTGCGGTGCCTTTGTTTTTCCTAATTTCCGGTTATCTTATTAAGCCCAAGCTAACTGCATCCCCGTGGCAAACCGTCATTAATTACTCCAAACCACTGCTTAAGGTTTGGTTGGCATGGAGCATCATTTGCTTAGTGATGCCATTCAACCTCGCAAAGGTAGAAGAGTTTGGCTACCTAGGTGAGCGCGAAGGCTATTGGGGTTTCTTAATGAACACTCCACTTAACTCTTTCTTAGAGGGCGGATTGGTGCATTTGTGGTTCATTCCAGCCCTTGTGTGCGCAGTGTTGATCATCGCTTTATTGGTTGAATTGAAGCTCAATAAACTTCTATTGCCGATCGCTATTGCGCTCTATGGCTACGGTGCTTTGGCAGGAAGCTACGCAACGCTAACCGGATTAGAAGCCCCCTTCTTCACGCGCAATGGTCCGTTCTTTAGCACTTTACTCGTTACCGCTGGTTTTCTGATTCGCCAACACCAATGGCACCTATCATCAGCAAAAGCGTTGGGGTTAGTCGCTGTGGGAATGATCATCCATTTTTCAGAAGCAGCATGGTTAACCCAGTTTGATATCGCCTTTAATATTCACGATTTCTTATTTGGTACGGCTTTGTGGGGGATTGGTGTGTTCATGTGGCTTTTAGCAAATCCAAACATCGGCAATTACGCTTGGGTTCGTGCCATTTCAAATCGCATGCTGGGTATCTACGTAAGCCACTTACTGATCATTATCGTGTTGTTCAATGTCTGTGGAATCTTAGGCATTACGGAATTGGCAAAAGACGTTACGGTATTTTTTGGCACCGTATTACTCAGCTTTGGGGTGGTCGTTGCGATTGAGAAAAGCCCACTGCGACACGTACTGCTTCGTTAGCACCAACAAAATCGCGCTAATAACCTTCTCGGTTTAACTAGCCACAAAAAAGAAAGGCAAGATAACTTAGTATCTTGCCTTTTTTGTTCAGATTGAAAGTGAACTTGCGTCACTCATGAGGTGTTATCGGAACGCCATCGCGCCTTTACCTACCCCTTCATAAGCCACAATTTGTAGTGATTGGTTTTCTACCAAACTTGGGGCTACTTGATCCGCAATGTAGCCTGCCAGTAATTCCACCGTGGTATCGGTTGGTAAGATTTCCGTTTCGCTCTTAGCAATCGCTAGCTCAAATTCGCCTTGTGGCGCTGTGTAGCGGAAGCCATAGTGACTTTCATCATTAACACTGTTCGCTTGTTCACTCAGGTTAAGTGATGAAACTGAAACTTGGTCTTCTTTAGAGCCTAAATAGATATCTTCCCAGCGCTGAGCAAACGCCTGCTCGCGTTGTTCATCACGTTGACCATCAACCACAATTTCGACAGGAGAACGGTGACCATGTGCGATACGCTGGCAGTTACCGTCGTGCTTTTTCAAGCCATGGGTATAGTGGTAAAACGCACCATTAATGTTTTCATGGCGAAGGGTGATCTCTAACCCTGTGACGTTACTTGGTAGGTTATCGCGAAGAATATGATAAACATGAGCGGTCACACTCTCGATGGTGATCGCTTCAGCATCAATCAAACAGTATGCTTCATCAGGGCAGTGCAGGTGCAGGCTTTTATCACCACGCAACACATCCACCTTAGAGTAACCGGCTTTGCTCGCCTGATGCACGATTGCAGCGCTTTTCATTGGCAGCAGTAAGCGGTGGTCAACATGTTGATCAACCAGCTGTTTGATCTGCTTTTTGACCTTACTAAAATCCAGCACCATGCTCATTTCATTAAGTTCACCAGACATGGTGACATCTAAAATCCAACTATCTCCTACGACCCCTCTGTGCTCACAAATGTATGAAGAATCGATAACGGTAAGGTCTCTTACAAATAGGTTCAAGTTGAACTCCTTAATACTTTAATGAGATACGGGAGGCTGAATAATGTTCAGCAGGCACTTCGTCTCATTGGTGTCTAGATAAAATAGGACGGGCAGGATGTTACAACGAGCTTATAAAGTCCACCTTTTTACACCCTCTTCCGATAAAAGAACAAACTACATACAATTTCCGCTAAAACATAGACCAGCCTGATGCGAATAGCCATAAACCGAGTGGGGGAGTGCCTGGCGCTTCACGACACATTTTGCTTTAGCCAAAGGCGCGGCGACACACCCGTAACATGTTGAAAGGCACGTGAGAATCCTGAGTAGCTAATGTAACCCACTTCATCGGCAACCCAATTGATGGGCTTATTTTGCAATAACAGCGATTGAGCCACTGATACTCGCCACTTTTGCACATAATCTCCCGGCGTTTCACCCACTTCTCGTTTAAATGCTTCAATAAGCTGAGTACGAGACATCGCGGCCAATGACGCCATTTCGGCAATCGAGTAATGACGAGCGGGTAATCGATGAATGGCCGTCACTACAGAAGCCAATCGAGGGTGTGCAAGAGCCGAGAAAACACCGCTATCAATTTTCTGTTGCTCAATAAGATGACGAAAAATCAAAGCCATCAAAGCGTCACTCAACTTGTCCATTAAGTACTGCTGCCCCGACGATTCTTGGCTCGACTCGTTAGATAACACTTCGATCACTGGCATTAAGTTAGGTGCGTCCACAAACGGAATCACTATCACATCAGGAAGCGCAGACAACAATGGGTTCATCTGTCCTGAGCGATACTCTACGTTCGCACATACGACCTCCGCGCCGTCTCCCACACCTTCAATCGCATGTGGTGTGCTATTCGGCAGATAAACAATACAAGGTTGCGACAGTTGCCTGTGTTCCGTGTGAGCACTAGACAAGCTCAACTCCCCCGCACTCAGTACATGAAGGTGCCCCTCTTTACCTTGTTGCGCGTTAAATGACGACACCCCACACAAGTTCCCTGAATAGAAAACGCCTGTACGTATCGAGAAGTGTTCCATTAATTGTGAAAGCAGATCCATGCACCCTCCGAACGATTCGCTTAGTTTTTAGTTCTTTTGTCCCTCTATAGACCGGACGAGTGAGCTAATTTATTTCATACAAGTTAACTAATACTGACAAGGAACTTGATATGTCACATTTGAAATCGACCAGTCAAAAAATCACTCTAATGACCGCGTTATTAGGTGCCAGCTTTTCCATCATGGCAGCCGACCTTGATATGAGCGTCGACAGCAATGACCTCGCGATTAAAGGTTATGACCCTGTTGCTTACTTTGCCAATGAAGGACCAGTAAAAGGTACATCAGAGTTCACAGCGACCTATAAGAATGCGATCTATAACTTTGCGAACAGTGAAAACAGAGATGAATTTCGAGCCAATCCAGAAGCCTATGCTCCTCAATATGGCGGTTACTGCGCATTTGGTGTGGCAATGGGTAAGAAGTTTGAGACCGATCCACAAGCTTGGAAAATAGAAGATGGAAAGTTATATCTGAACTTAGACAAGTCAGTACAAAAACGTTGGTTGGAGAACACACAAGAATTCATCCAAGATGCCGACAGCAATTGGACCACTATAAAAACGGTTGAAGCCTATAAGCTCTAGATAAATTGCCACTACCCTCCCTTCTATAAACGGAAGACCTCTGTCTTCCGCTTTTCCCAATATCAAATAACCATATTCAATACGCAGCATCTTACGACGCGAATCCAACCTATTTTTATTCTATAATCATGGAAGATAAGCTTTTCATTTCATGGAAGAATAATGATATTACCTAGGATTTTGGTACTTGGACTCTGTCTATTTTCAGCCCTCTCTTATGCGACTCCGTGGCAGTTCGTCAAAAGTGAAAATGGCATCACCATTCATAAGCGCAATCATGGGAATGGTCTTGTTGAAGTTCGAGCCCAAATGCAGGTCGAAACGAGCTACTCAGGTTTTCTCTTATTGTTGGAAGACAGCGATAACGTGCCGAATTGGATCGACAATGTGTCGCACAGTGAAGTATTAATGCAGATCTCTAGTAATGAGAATATCGTCTATACCCAGTTCAAAGCTCCTTGGCCAGCTCGTGACCGTGATATGGTGACGTATTCGAAATATGAAGTAGAAGACGGTCAATTCACCTTAACCATTAAAGATGCATCCAATTACTTGGCTAAAGAGTCTGGGTATATTCGAATCAACGAGGTCGATGCGCTTTGGGTTTTACAGCCTCTAACCAATGGCCTGACTCACATCACTTATACGGCATATGCGAATGCGGGCGGTATCCTGCCTGACTGGTTAATGAACCGCTTATCAGCTAATAACGCATTCAGTACCTTCAAAAAGCTTAAAGACCAGCTTCCAAAGTACCAAGGGAAACAGCACCCTAATCTCGACAAATAACTCAACATCAGGTTTGGCTGCAGTTGTAGAACGGTTAATTTCGTCTCGCTAGGTCACGCGCAAGAATCAATGCTAAACCAAAGATCTGAAGAAAGAGCGCGATATTTTTATAGAGGGTCATCTGCTCTTCAAGAGCTTGGAGGAGTTCAGATAAGGTTAGATTATCAAGGTAGAAGTCATCGATGCGTATGCGTTGCGATTGCTGAGCTTGGTTAATCAGCATCATGATCTGAGAAAGGTTTTCGACAGTAATCTCTGGAACTTCGCCACTGACCCACGCACCAAGCTGACCGCGCCTCGCTTCTTCTAATTCCGGCGTCACCGCCGAACTTGAAGAAGTACTAATATCCATGTGCAGCAACATAGATTCACGCTTACGTTCTAAGGTTTCAATCGTATTCCAAGCCAACTGAATCGAGTAGACATTGCCCTGTTGGCGCTCTCGATACTGTGCTTGTTCAACCACCATTTTGTCGAGCACTAGGCTCGACACAACAATGGCCAGAATATTCAGCACTAAACCTGTTAATACAATCATCCATGGTGGAGGGAGGCGTAGCGCCATGCTTGTCCTTACATAAGCTTATCAAACGGGAGATAAATCAAGTTTAGAACAACTAAAGACACCATGCTGGCAAAGGTCAAATACATGCCTTGCTTTCTTCCCTTCAGGCTACGAACAAGAATGCTTTTTCCATGAATAATACGACCAGCAACAAAAGCAATACCAATAACGTGAATTAGCCATACATTGGCGCCGTTGAACTCTAGCAACGCCATCAGTATCACGGTAATCGGAATATAGTCCATTGCGTTACTTTGAGCGGAACGAGCCACTTGTAACGATTCAACACCACCATCTGCGTGTGCTACTTGATTCTTTCTTCTTTGCTTAATCACTTCAATGGAAAGCCCTAACATGACTAACGTAAGCAACGAAGCATATAACGCTGTAACCATTATCATTTCCTACTGGTTAGTTTATTCGGCGGACTACCTCAACGTATCTGTATTCAGAAAACAAGGAGCATTCACGCCCGCACATGTGTAAGAGATCTCTCACAACAAACGTAAGAGATTACAATCAAGCTTCGCAGAAAAATCCTAGATTACAAACCCAAGCCCTTGTTTTGTATGAGTCCGCACAGTTTGCTTAGCTTTGCCTTCAGATTATTTACTTGAGGTAGATTGTCGGAGAAGCCTCCAGAGTGTTTAATATACATGTCGACAGGGAGTTGGCAGGAACAGGAAAAAGCCTAATGGATTAGGTATCTTCAGGACGAAGATTTGATGACTTCGGATGAGTTATCAGCAAGGAAGTTATACTCTAGGATAGAGTCACTTATCAGGATGATGAGTTAGTAAGGACACCGCTAGGACGGCGATGAATTGGATAGGTTAAAGGATTTAGCCAAGTCAAGGAACGATGCAGGGAGCATGTGTTACCTTATTGAAAAATAAGTAACAACGTTAGTAGCAGGATGGCTACGAAAAAGAACAGAACCCGTTTGGTGAAAGCCAAACGGGTTTTCCTTTTTCTAAAGCTTATAAAGATTCAGAAATCGGGCTATAGGATGATGTTCATCAAGAACATCGCGCCAAATGCGTTCAGTACCGAAATCGCGATCATCACTGGGATGTAACGACCTTCAGTTCCGATTGGCCCCATGATACGGCCCATGTATTGCACTTGAGAACCCATCAGGTAGATAGCTGGCGCCAAAATAGCAATGTGGTTGCCGTTCAAGATGCCTTGGTCAAACAACGTGATAACCACACCTACTGCGCCACCCATCGACATCCACGCGCCAATCAACACCGCTGCCGCTTCACCTGGTAAACCAAATACCGCCATGATTGGAGCAAATACGCTGCCCATCAGATCCAACGCGCCCGTAATCTGCAATGCCTTGATAATCACAAACGCCATCAGAACATTTGGCACGGTCGAGGTGGTCGCAATAACCCAGCCTTTCTTGGCACCTTCAACGAAAATATCAGTAACCATAGGTTTCTTTGCTTTAACTTCGCTCATTATGCTACTTCCTCTTCCAGTTTTTGTTCTTTGTCTGATTTTGGTTTGTCTTCTTTGCCTTCAGTAATATTTAGGTAAATGCGGAATAGGTTCGCGCCAACAAACTTGAAGATGAACATCACTGCCACAGCAAGACCAATTGACGAGGTTACTGCCAAAGAGCCATCCATCGCGGTTAGAGTGAACAACACGGCACCCGACGAGAAGAAGTTAACGATCGCGGCACCCGCGGTGAACTGGAACATCGTAAAGACATCGGTTTCACGCTTAGTTAAATGCCCTTCGTCTTTTAGCTGACGCGTCATCGCTGCACCCGCATCAGTACTTTGCAGAGAAGCAATCAATGCCAAGCCAGAGTTACCCGGAATACCCATCAGAGGGCGAAGTAGAGGTGTCAGCAGTTTGCGAGCCGCATCCAGCGCACCATAGTGCTCAAGTACGTTGATCATACCCAGTGCAAACATCACGGTCGGAATAAGTGTCAAAGCAAAAATGAAACCGTCGCGAGCACCACTACCACCTTTACCACGCAATGACGTCGTTGCCGCTTGAATACCATCAGCCGTTTCACTCACATCGTAAGCGACCTTACCGAATGAACCGTTGAGCGTTGTAAAATCGAACACTCCATACCATTCATTGGACTGCATTAAGCCTGAAAAGAACACAATCGCGAATGCGAGTGCGATATAGCTACCGATCGTGACTTTACGATCGGTTTTGGTTGGATTCGTCATAAGGACCTCTATACATCTCGTTTATGTGGAACAGAACACGTATAGATAGTGCAAACTAATGAGTAAAAGGTTAATGACCAAAATCAAATAGCGTATCGGTTTGAATAAAAGAAGCACAACAACATATAAAACTGTGACTTGGATTTAAAAGCAGGACCATACGCTAAATAAATTAGAATATTTCACATACAAAACTAAACAAACCTTGCTTCAACACCGCAACCAAAAACGCACACAATCAACACACAACTCTGGCTTCTAGTGAGAGTTTTTACCTAATCAGATCTCTGATAATGATGTAAGTGATCTCTTACATGGTGTTTTTTTTAATTTTAATTCAATTATAATACAGAGACTTAAAGAGTGAGTTCGCTTCCAAAGTGCAACCGTTTGCCCTTAGTTGATTGAGTTTTGAGCCTAGCGAAAACGGTGAGCCCGTTTATAAAGAATTTGAGCTTGATTCGAAATTTCAGCCCTCAGAGGTGCTATAGACTTCGCGCAGCCAATATTGAAGGAAAACGGTGATTACAATGGAAATGAGAACGCTTAAATATCAAGTAATGGGCAAGGGCATGTGGATCACTGCAACGGTATCTCGCGCAGTAGCGGACAAGCTGGCGCTGGAATACCAATCCTACGGCTGGCCTGTTGAAGTATGTGCTGCAGAACAAACACTGACGTTTGATCTCAATGCTGCATAATATTGGCAATTTCGAATAAGCTCTATCGGCAGTGAATCCGGTAGGGCTTTTTCTTTAGGCTTTGAGTTCTCAAGACAGTAATTTTGAGCATGTAAGACCATATTTCGTTCACATCACAGTCTATTGCTTTCACTATAATCTATTGAATTATTAAGATATCTATCACACTCCACATGGTTATTTAGGTCTACGCTTTTACGCGTGTTAATAACTTATTAACTTTGGAGCGTAATTCATGTTAGGTATCCAGCTTCCTGCTGTTCTCTTTTTATTCTTCTTTTCTTCAGTAACAAGTGCGGCTACCTCTCAGTTAGGAGAGCCTCTCAAGCTAACTAACTCATTTGTCGGCTACCTATCACTGACCATTTTCGTTATCGCCTACATTGTGGTGATGATGGAAGAGTACCTAAAGCTCCGAAAATCCAAGCCAGTGCTACTTGCGGCTGGCCTGATTTGGATAATCATTGGTTTTACCTACCAAGAACACAACCTCGTTGAAGTCGCTAAACAAGCGCTCGAACACAACTTACTTGAATACGCCGAGCTATTACTTTTCCTACTCGTCGCTATGACTTACATCAGCGCCATGGAAGAGAGAAGACTGTTTGATGCGTTGCAAGCGTGGATGGTCGGCAAAGGCTTTAACTTCCGATCTCTGTTCTGGCTAACCGGTATTCTGGCCTTCTTTATCTCACCTATCGCAGACAACCTCACGACAGCTCTATTGATGTGTGCCGTGGTTCTGAAAGTCGCAGGATCCAACCCTAAATTCGTTAACTTAGCCTGTGTAAATATCGTAATAGCCGCTAACGCTGGCGGCGCATTCAGCCCATTCGGCGACATCACAACACTGATGGTGTGGCAAGCTGGTTATGTGAGCTTCAGTGAGTTCATTCCTTTATTTATTCCTTCAGTGATGAATTACCTCGTCCCTGCACTGATCATGTCTTACTTTGTTCCAACAACCCAACCCGATACGGTGCATCAACACGTTGAATTAAAACGTGGTGCAAGACGCATCGTGTTCTTGTTCATCATGACGATAGCCACTGCGGTTGCTTTCCATGCCGTACTCCACTTCCCTCCGGTCATGGGGATGATGATGGGGCTGGCGTATCTACAGTTCTTTGGGTATTTCTTGCGTAAGACCTTACCTAATTCACTGGCCAAGAAAAAAGCGGTGGCGATTGCCAATAATGATGAGGGGGCATTAAAGAGACTCGGTTCTGTTGTGCCATTTGATGTATTTCGAAGAGTGTCGCATGCCGAATGGGACACGCTGTTGTTCTTCTACGGTGTGGTGATGTGTGTCGGTGGTTTGAGTCTGCTTGGATACTTGGAACTTGCCTCTGGCGTGATGTATAACCAATGGGATCCTATTTGGGCCAATATCATGGTGGGGATCTTATCTGCGATTGTCGACAACATTCCGGTGATGTTTGCCGTGTTATCCATGGAGCCGCAAATGTCGATGGGCAACTGGCTACTGATCACCTTAACTGCAGGCGTTGGCGGCAGCTTGTTATCTATTGGTAGTGCAGCAGGTGTCGCATTAATGGGAGCGGCACATGGTAAATACACCTTTTTTGGCCACTTGAAATGGATGCCAGTAATCATGATTGGATATGCCGTCAGTATCGCCGCCCACTTATGGCTAAATGGTGGGCTTTTCTAATTCGATGCTCCTTTCAAAGGTTGTTCAACACGTGTCCAGACGTTGCTTAACTGCATTGCTGGACACCGATTACAGGTTAGCACCTCGCCTTCGTGTTGTATTCGCATTACCAGTCCAGAATCTGATCGGCTATTCGCTGAATTCAACTTAATGTTGAGCAAATCACCTTCGACACTATAGGTTCGAGTCACGGAATTATCCGTTGTTTGATAGGTCACTTGCCCAGATTCAAAAACTAGAAAACTGTCATTATCTGCGTTCTCATACATACCTTTGAACAGAACAAGCTGTGGTACTTCGAAGGGACGACTGGTATCGGTTAAACAACCGGCTAGCAATAGCGCGCTGCTGCATCCAATTATCAGAGAGTGATGGCTATTCATTTGGGCATCCTTGCCAAGAGAACATAGTCAAAGAATATGCAACCAAATCGACATTTTCCAGAAAGCGTTGATTTTAATGCAAAGTCACATTTTAAGAACCACTAGCCTTCACCATTGAGTAGTACGTGATCCTCAGCCAGCATCGCGACAGGCTCGTTGCCAAATCGCTTACTAGTCTTGATCTCTGCCCTCTATCACCAATAAGCGCTGTTTGCGTTCTACACCACCCGCATAACCCGTCAGCTTGCCATTTTTGCCAATCACACGGTGACACGGCACAATCACAGAAACCGGATTTTTGCCATTGGCTAAGCCAACAGCACGAACGGCTTTCGGATTACCTATCGCATCAGCCAGTTGTGCATAGCTCCAAGTCTCTCCATAAGGAATGGTCGTCAGCGCCTGCCAAACCGACTGCTGAAATGGCGTGCCCTTGGCTGCGATAGGCACAGAAAATTGGATAGTTTCACCTGAGAAATAGCGATTAAGCTGCTCGATTGCCACTACAAAGATCGGAAAGCTATCATCTTGAACACCTAACTGTTCCGGCTTAGTGGTGTGTGTTTCAAACCACAGGCCTAGCAACCCTTGATCGTTCGCCTGTAAAGTCACGATTCCCAATGGACTCTCATAATAAGTAAATCGGTTAGCCATAATATCTCCTAGCTTGGTATTTCAGATGTTTGTGGATTGCTGATGTTCGTGGATAGCTATTTCTATTAAGACTGATTCCAACAGTGGAACGTCGCGTAACTCCCCCAAGGCGAAACACTCTCTATATTGATGGTGGGGCGATGCTCAATAAACTTCTTCACCACTAAATCGCCAACCAACAGATGGTTAGGCTCACTTAAACCACGAAGCAGTGCATATTGAATCGTCCAAGGTCCAATGCCTTTTAGCGCAATCCATTTAGAAGGATGCTCAGCTTCATTGTCGACCATGTATTCAGCAAAACGCTTTAAGGTCTCTTTGCGGCTTCCCGGCATTCTCAAGAAGCTCAAATCAGCCTTCGCTATCTGTTGCGGCATGGGAAAGCTAACCTCCTCATGTGCTTCAGAAAGCTCTTTGACCAATAAATTGAGCTGACCAATTGCAGCGGTTACCGAGACTTGCTGCCCCAAAATCGCTCTCACTCCGGCTTCCCAAGCACTCCACACGCCAGGAATACGGATACCACTCTTAGCGACCAAGTTAGGATCGATCGTCGCAAAGAAAGTCTCGACCTTTACAATATCGACATCAAGATCGAACATACGTCGGATATTCGTAATCAAACTTCTTAATTGGCTTATATCATCCAACTCAAACTCAATATCTAAGCGGTTCTCTTTGGCTAAAGTCGCCTTGAACCACCCCTTCGCGCCGTTCACATTCACCGTGCGCTTATAACAATCTTCGCCAACCTCTTCTAAGCCTTCAATCATTCTTCGTCGATAAAAACCCAACAAGTGCTTCCAGTCTAAAGGCCCATTAAAACCAAGCTGAATATGATTACTCAGTGTGTCACTTGGCTTCGTTCGTCGAATTTGGCTCGGCGAAAGCTGCAACTCTTTTTGGAAAGCATCGTTAAAGCGACGTGTGCTATTAAAGCCACTCGCAAAGCCGACATCAGTAATGCTCATACTGCTGGTATGTAGCAACTGTTTGGCGAACATCAATTGGCTATAAAGGCTGTACTGCTTGGGTGACACACCGATGTAATTGTTGAATAAGGTCCGTAAGTAACGATCGGAAATACCTAACCGCGTTGCAAGGTCAACGATAGATCCTGAATTCAGCGCGCCGTTATCAATCAACTGCATCGCACGTAAAAAAGTGGTTTCAACGCCCTTCCATGCCGGAGAGAAAGGCGCACTGTCTGGTCGGCAACGCAAACAAGGACGATACCCCGCTTTCAATGCTTGAGCTTGATGAGAAAAATATTCGACGTTTTCTTCTTTGGGCGGGCTTGCTGGGCAAATCGGACGACAAAAAATCCCTGTCGTTTTCACTGCTGTAAAAAACATACCATCAAAGCGAGCATCTCGCGCATATCGAGCCAAATGGCACTGCTCACTCGTTAAGGTACTATTGTGATGAATATTTTTCGACATTCTGTGCTCTTCCCATTTGCCATAGCTTTTGCTCCTATAATTAAAAGTTTACCGTGAACCAGCATCATCGCTAGCCACTTTCGGAAGCGAAGGTTAGATAAATCACAAAAAAGGGTTTTAATTTTATTCAATTCGACTAAATTTAATCTTGAGAAGAAATTCTTCTCACAACGTCAACGATAGGTACTTAGCACACCAAGATGCAGAGACCTATCGAATATAAAAAGGAAAAGGCTATGGTTCTACACACATGTCGTATTGTTTTATCAAACCAACAGGTTCTCACCAGTCAATCAGTCGAGCAATCTCTGAGCTTTCTTGAAGACAAAGCGGACAACGGGATTTCTATGATTGAGATTGACGCAACGGATGGCCACACAATCCATTCGTACATGTCACACTCTCTCGAAGAGTCTATTGAGAATCTAATGAACCTATAAGTGTGTTAACACTATAGAGCCTTTAAATAGGGCTAGGTATACCAGGCTTAAACGATTTTATTTGAATTAGAAACGATCTCTAATTCAAAAAAGAAGTACATCTCTGGTTTAAAACAAAAATGGCTCCCAACTATACAACTAGTTAGGAGCCATTTTTTTATCTCGTCAACAAAGCATATTGCTGGCTGCGCGTGCTATTACTCTGGCGTCTGTTCAGCGGCTTGTTGCAGCGTGTAAGCGGTCGATGGGTCAATCTCATTAACCAATTTCTCAACCTGCATGATCGCATCCACCGAGGTGCTGCTTTTGCGGTAGCTCAGATAAATTGGGCGATACCAGTCTTCAACCCCTTTCACCTTGTGCAGCTGACCCGAATCGATAAAAGGTTCGACTAGAGAAACCGGAAGATACGCACTACCGCCTTTCTCTAAAATGAAATCGAGGGCAATACGCGCTGTAGAGGTACGAAGATAAGGTGCCGGAACTTTAGGGTGACGTTCTGCGTGTTCTGAACCGAAGCGCGTTCCCCAATCAACATACACATATTTATGTTGGAATACCGATTCCAGATCATCTTGCTGTGTTGATACTAACACCAAAACCAAATCAGCCACTTTTTTACAGTTCAGCTCTTCCGCTTTGATCTGATCGAACGCGAACGCCATATCTAAAGTTCGTTCTAACAAGTTTCGGTTCAGTTGCTCGCGCCCCATCACCTCTGCCATAAAGCCGTAACCACCAAAAGAGTCGGTCACCACACTTAAACAGTTTTGTAGATACGCATCCCAAATATTCGGCGTGCCACCCAGCGTTAACTGCAAGGCTTTACCACTCTCTAACGACAGCTCAAATTTGGCTTGTTGTAGGGTGGACACCATCACTTCGGCATAACCAATCAAACGTTCACCGGAAGATGTGAGTTTGATGTTATTGCGATCACGAATGAAGAGTTGAGTATCAAAATAGCCTTCAAGCTGTTTGATCCGCGCACTCACCGCCGCTTGTGTTAAATACAAGTTTTCAGCTGCACGCCCAAAATGGCGCACCCTTGCAACCTCAAGAAAGGTTCTAAATACTTTCACATCCATCAAATACATCTCTGTAATAAATCTGCTAACTAGCCGATCTAGGATTGTTTATCGTAAAGGCAAAAACGTTTTGTTTCCTATTTTAGCCTTTTAACAATATTTTCGCGTGAACAATAAACACTAATTTCTATCTAACCACATTACTGAGGCTGATATGTCTGAGACCGAATTCCGACACGGAAAAAAACGTTTTTATGACACCATTAAATTCCCACGAGGGTTCGCTAAGTCGGGTGATTTTACTCTTTCAGAAGAGGAAATCCTAACCTTGTTTGGTGACACTATGCTTGCACTTGAAACTGGTGAACTAGCACCAATCAATGCAGAAGAAAAACACTTCATTAAAGTGTTATCTCACCCTCATAAGGCAAAGTCCAAGTTAGAGCGTGTTTGGTTGAAGTACATTCAACTGGCTCGTGGACGCCGTCGCTTTCATACCCTAAACGGCTGCAAACGCGGTGAAGTGCCTAGGGAAGAATACGAAAGTGAGTTAGTGTTAGAAGATTAGTAAAACCGCTCAAAGTGATTCCTCATCACTTTGGGCTTTTTTTGTCTTCGAACACACATCTCATTGTAATTGATAAGTTTAGCCAAACTGCCCATTTTTACCAATATTTATATATAATTCATAGCGATAGCGTGAATAAAACACGGCTCTTTCTCAATATCCTAGGGATTCATCCCAATGATATTCATCGTTCTTTATCCCGCTCCCGTCTTTTATCACGATAGCACCTCATTGCCATCATTATTTTCTAGCCTCAACTATACTTTCAAAGCTTGTTAATACGCCGAAGTATATCAAAACCTCAATACCTATTAATACGTAGAAACACCGTCCCTTTCAGGTGCTGAATTAGATCAATATTGCTCTATATGACAAACGTATTAATCTTGTTTAACGTAACTAAATATCCATACAATAATTGTGCAATTTTGATAGTTCCAGTCACACATATGACGAAAAAAGCAAAAACTTGACCTAAAACAATAGCGGAACTCGATAACTTATTTTATAATGCGAATTAATGTTTCAGAACACTATAAAATTTTATTTCTAGGGGCAAAATCAATGAGACTTATTCCATTAAGCAACAAAGCAAAAGTAGGTAAATGGGCTGCTCGTCATATCGCAGATTCTATTAACAAATTCGCGCCAACTGCTGAGCGTCCATTTGTACTAGGTCTTCCTACTGGTAGCACACCTCTAACTACTTACGCTGAGCTAATTGAACTTTACAAAGCTGGCGAAGTTAGCTTCAAGCACGTTGTAACATTCAACATGGATGAGTACGTTGGTATCGACCCTAACCACCCAGAGTCTTACCGCACTTTCATGCACGAGAACTTCTTCAACCACGTTGATATCCAAGCAGAAAACATCAACCTGCTAGACGGTCAAGCTGAAGACATCGATGCGCACTGTGCAGCATACGAAGAGAAAATCCGTTCATACGGCAAAATCAACCTGTTCATGGGCGGCGTAGGCATCGACGGTCACATCGCATTCAACGAACCTGGTTCTTCTCTATCTTCACGCACTCGTATCAAAACGTTAACTGAAGACACTCGTATCGCGAACTCTCGTTTCTTCGATGGCGACATCAACCAAGTTCCTAAATACGCACTAACTATCGGTGTTGCTACTCTTCTAGATTCAGAAGAAGTAATGATCCTTTCTCTAGGCCACAACAAAGCTCAAGCGCTTCAAATGGCTATCGAAGGCTCTGTAAACCACATGTGGACTGTTACAGCTCTACAGATGCACCGTAAAGCGATCATCGTTGCTGATGAGCCAGCTCAACAAGAGCTAAAAGTTAAGACTCTACGTTACTTCCAAGAGCTAGAAGCTGAGAACATCCAAGACCTATAATCTCAGGTTTTGTTGAAACAAAAAGCCACATAATGTGGCTTTTTTTGTACCTGAAATTCGCGGTCAAGGTACAAAAATACCCAGCGATTAAAACAAAAGGTGCAGATAGTAATCGACATAAGAATCGTCAATTCGTGTCATGCTTAGCTCGAAAGAAATAGTAGAGCTGGAGTGAATACAAAAAAGCGATTTCTCAAGCTAGAGAAACCGCCATCAATTTAAGTTTGGAATGAAACAAACGAGCAAATGCAAGATATGTATGTGAAGGCTCGACACAGTGAACGAAGAATAGAAAGCTAAGAACTCAGCGCGTTATCTCGGCACAAGGTAGTGATAATGTCAGTGATAGCTAAAACGATCGTCGACTTCACTTTTTGATTATGTCGCCCCAAAAACATTTCAAGCATTGGACCAGACATGGTCTCCACCATCTCCGCATCATATTCAATTGGCATAATACGCTGAATCGCGTGTACCTTATTAAGCTCAAATATAATGTCGACTTCTGTGAAACTGGTGTCGTCACCCTGTATTTTCGCCCACTCTTTCAAGGTAACGAAAACCTCTAAATCGTCATAAAGCTCTTTACTGATGACACCAAGCCCTAATAGTAGCTTAGCGCGAATCATAATCTCGCCTAACGGGCCACCGCTGTTAAGAAGAGGTTCTACAACAAACTTAATTGCAGTATCGTCTTTCTTGAAGATATTCTTTAATACGGCATCTACCGTGTCATCCAATGCATCGTAAGCAGCCATTAGGCAGGCGCCAGCACTCTCAGCTTCTGATAGGGCTTCAAGTAATTCAGTTTCATGGCTAGTTTGTATTGGCATAACGGCTCGGCAATAAGAAAGTGCCACCGGGGTGGCACTTTGATGATTTATCATTTCAATGCTAGATAAGCTTGTTCCGCTAGTTTAACAACTTCTGAGTCGATATTCAGCTCAGAATAATGCGCTAATGTCTCAGCAAAACCTTTTTCTGCGAACATTGCCTGAAGTTCAACCGCTTGAGGGTCATCTTCATTCTTATAGTGGAACGCAGCTGCGATCGCTTTTACAAGGTGCGCATTAGGAAGACCGTATTCTAGCGTACCGTTCAATGGCTTGACTAGACGATCTTGTGGGCTCAGCTTACGAATAGGCTGACGGCCAACACGGTCAACTTCATCACGTAGGAACGGGTTAGCAAAACGACCAAGAATTTTCTGGATGTATGCCGCGTGCGCTTCAGGATCAAAGCCGTAACGCTTAATCAGAACAGCACCGCTTTCTTCCATCGTTGCTGTTACTTCAGCGCGGATTTTGTCATCTTCGATAGCATCTTTGATTGTCTCGTGACCCGCAAGCACACCAAGGTATGCCGTTACCAAGTGACCTGTGTTCAGCGTGAACAGTTTACGCTCAACGAACGCCATTAGGTTATCAGTGCATTCCATACCAGGGATGTTTGGAATATCACCTTTGAATTGTGTTTGGTCTACGATCCACTCGCTGAACGTTTCAACCGTTACTGCAAGAGGGTCTGTTTCGCCCGCTTCTGCAGGTGGAACAATGCGGTCAACCGCAGAATCAACAAAGCCAATGTGCTCTTCAGTGAACGCTTTCATTTCATCAGAAAGGTGCTCTAGAACCGCTGCTTTTAGTTGGCTAGTACCGCGAACCATGTTCTCTGCCGCGATGATGTTCATTGGCGCCGTGTTGTTTGCTGCTGCACGCTTTTCGATACCTTGAGCAATAGACTTAGAAATGATTTTAAGAACCGTTGGGCCAACTGCTGTCGTCACAATGTCAGACTCAGCAATGCAATCTACCACAGCGCTTGTTGCTGAGTTTACTGCTGTCACGTTTTTAACGGTTTCAACAACGCACTCTTCACCAACAATCTTCACTGGGTATTCTTGGCGTTCAATTAACGCGTTAACAACCGTTTCATTTACGTCAGCAAAAGTAACCTTCATACCAGCGTCAGAAAGAAGTTTACCAATGAAACCACGACCGATATTACCTGCACCAAAATGTAACGCTTTCATAATTTTGACCTTATAAATATTTGAATCTAGATAGCTAACTGCTCAACAACATGCCTGATGATTAACTAGAGACATTAAGCAGTAAGCTATTCAGACTGAATCTTGTTAAGACAGATTTAGACCGAAAATGAGGCCAGTAGGGGGATACCGGCCTCCTTCACTTAGGAGCTTGACTAGAGCTTTTTAGTTTCCGTTGAGAATACGTAGAACATCAGCAGGGTTTGTTGTGTTCTGTAGGCATTCCACAGCGTCTTCATCATCAAGTGAATTGGTAATAGCCATCAGCACCATGTTGTGCTCATCGCCTTGTGCGGCAATACCGATAACCATCTTCGCGATATCGTCTTCATCTTCGCCCCACTGAATACCTTCAGGGTACTGACAGAATACGATGCCGGTTTTTTGTACGTACTGTTTTGCTTCGATTGTGCCGTGTGGTACTGCGATAGACTCACCTAGATAGGTAGACACAAGCTCTTCACGAGCAAACATGCCGTCTACGTATTCTGGAGATACGTTGCCCAGTTTGACCAGTTGCTCACCAGCGAACTTGATTGCGTCTTCTTTTTGAGTCGCTTTAAGGCCAAGGAAGATGCTGTCATTAGTCAGTGCAAGCTTGTTGCCTTCTTGTGCTGGAGCCGCTGCAGGAGCCGGAGCTTCTACTTTTGCTTCACCACTTTGAGCGTCGGTAAGCTCTGTAACTAGCTGGTCGTATACACCGCCGTCTAGGAAGTTGCTTAGAGACATGTGCATTGCACCTGGTACGGTGTTACGAGCACGGTCTGTTAAGTCTTTATGCGTGATAACAATTTGCGAATCAGCTGGTAGGTTGTTGATTGCGTAGTTGGTTACCGTGATATTTAGGCCCGCTGCATCTACTTTCTTACGCAGTAGACCAGCACCCATTGCACTTGACCCCATACCCGCATCACACGCTACGTATACTGCTTTCACGTCAGCTAGGTTGATGTCTGCACCCGTTGCTGCACCTTTAGAAGACGCTTTCATGTCTTTCATTTGCGCTGATGCTTTCTCTAGTGAATCTTCCTCATCATCTTGCGCTGATGTTTTAAGAAGGATTGACGCTACAACAAACGATACTGCCGTTGCTGCGATAACCGATAGAATCACGCCGATGTAAGAGCCTTTTGGTGTCATCAACAGAATCGCGAAGATAGAACCAGGAGACGCTGGAGAGATTAGGCCAGAGCTGAACATTACGTTAGTGAATACACCAGCCATACCACCTGCGATTACCGCTAGGATTAGACGTGGGTTCATTAGAACGTATGGGAAGTAAATTTCGTGGATACCACCTAGGAAGTGGATGATAGATGCACCCGCAGCAGATTGCTTCGCACTGCCTTTACCAAATACCATGTAAGCAAGTAGTAGACCTAGACCAGGACCTGGGTTCGCTTCAATTAGGAAGAAGATAGAACGACCGATCTCTTCAGACTGCTGAATACCTAGTGGAGAGAAAATACCATGGTTGATTGCATTGTTTAGGAATAGGATTTTCGCCGGTTCTACAAAGATAGAAGCAAGAGGTAGTGCACCCGCTTCAACCATCACGTTAACGCCAGCTGCTAAACCAGAAGACAGAACTTTCACAGCAGGACCAATCACGATGAACGCGATGATCGCGCAGATCATGCCGATGATACCAGCAGAGAAGTTGTTCACTAGCATTTCGAAACCACTCTTCACTTTACCGTGAATAGCTTCATCGAATTTCTTGATTGCGATACCACCTAGTGGACCTACAATCATTGCACCCATGAACATCGGGATGTCAGTACCAACGATAACACCCATTGTTGTGATGGCACCCACTACCGCACCACGGTCACCACCAACCATTTTACCACCGGTGTAACCAATCAATAGTGGCAGCAAGTAAGTAATCATAGGGCCAACCATTGATGCTAACGTTTCGTTAGGCCACCAACCTGTTGGGATGAATAGTGCTGTAATGAAACCCCACGCAATGAATGCGCCGATGTTTGGCATTACCATATTGGATAAGAAACGACCAAAATTTTGAACCTTGATCTTCGCTTCTGGTGATAACATAGGTAGAACCCCGTAGTGTATTGGTTGGTCAAATGACCGAAAATGTGTGCTCAAAAGTTGATTGAAATGTATCACAACATTTCCAAAATGCACCTCAAGCCAATTTTCGTGATAGCAATCACACACAAAAAACACTTAGGGGTTACTGGGAACGATTTAGATCACAAAAACGCCATGAATTAAAATTACAAAGCAAAATTAACGATAATAAATCTCATTTACACAAGATCTAGATCACACTTATGGACTCAACCATCAAAAATAATTAGCGATACGGATCACACTTAATGAAAGGCACACCTTAAAAACTATAAACCATGTATGAAAGAACGCCATTCCAAGTGTGTTTTCTATGCACCCAGATGAATTTATCTTGTTATTTTGTAATTTAATTACAAAAACAGATTAATGCCTGTTTTTCAAAATTCTGATTTTCCTAGCGCCCAAACTTCAAAATACATGAACAATGAAGGAGCGAAATTGCGTAAAATAGATGTGTTATTCTAGTAATCAGTTCCTTTGTAATTCCTATCCCAACGTTATCCAGTAGCCCAATAACGACTTAAGAGAAGACTATGTCAGACAAGATCTCCACATCGGCTCTCGCTAAACAGAGAGATATAGACGCTAAAACTCTATTCAGTGACCTAAAAACGGCCGGCTATATCGTACGTTCAGAAGACCGCTGGGTGCTGACCGAACGAGGGGAAAGCTTTGGTGGGGAATATGTCAAACACAAAAAGTTTGGTGTCTTCATTGTATGGCCAGAGAAACTGCTCATCGACTTGGACACCTTCTCAGGGCAAACACTAACCGCAACTCAGCTCGGCAATGCCTTTCAACTCAGCGCAAAGAAAATCAACTTACTGCTCAATGAGCTTGGTTGGATCACAAGAGAAGAAGACGGTTGGCACGTTACCTCGACAGGTTTAAAGGCCGGTGGTGAACAGAGAGAAGATAAAGCCACACAAAACTTATTCGTGGTGTGGCACGATTCATTGGTTCGCAATAAACGTTTGAAGCAGTCTGTTGTTGAATTCCTAGGGCATGATGCTGAAAGCCACTCGACCGATGTGTCATTCTCCAGTTTTCGTCAGAAATTCGAGGCGAAGCACCGAAGCTTAGATGGGCATTATGTTCGATCAAAGGGAGAGCTGATCATCGATAACTGGCTTTATATGGCAGGAGTGGTTCATGCGTACGAGCGACCGCTTCCGATATCAAAAGAAGTGATCAGCGATTTTTATCTACCAAGTGGCAAAGTGTACATCCAGTTTTGGGGAACCGATTCCGCGCCAATCGCCGAAGATAAACGTGAAACTACGAGAAAAATCTATGAAGAGCATGGTTTTGGCTTAATCGAAATCACGCCAGAAGATATCCCAAATCTAGACAGCGTACTTCCACCATTATTGCGTCAATATGGCATCAAGGCGTACTAAACGACTGAATCTAGACAATTCAAACCTATTAAGATCACACTTATCGAATCATTATGGACATTATTAACCATAGTGATTTGATATGTTCGCTATTTTTCCCGAGTAACTCTTCTATTATCTTACACCCATCGACTTGAGCTACCGCAGATACTCGATTTCTTGGGGCATGTTCGATAGCCATTTAAGCGTTCAGCCTTTTAAGCGTTCAGCCTTTTAGAGGCTGACTGTTCTAGAAACGACTTCTATAGAGATCTAGCCTAAATGCGTTATCCGTTTATTGTTGACGTTACCGAACATAAAACCCTACAACATTTATATTGATAGATATTAGGATTCAACATGACTCATCCAATCATTTCAGATCTAAACACTCGCTACACAGCTAAAAAATACGATGCAGAAAAGCGCATCTCTGCGGAAGACATGGAAGTAATCAAAGAAGCACTTCGTTTGTCAGCTTCTTCTATCAACTCTCAGCCTTGGAAATTCATCATCATTGAGAGCGACGAAGCAAAACAACGTTTCCACAACACTTTCGAGAACATGTTCCAGTTTAACCAACCACATGCGAAAGAAGCGTCACACACAATCCTGTTCGCTCACGATCCTAAGTACACTAAAGAGAAATTCGCGAAACGCGCAGATACGGAAGTAAGCTCTGGTCACCTACCTGCTGAAATGTATGAACAGTTTTTAGGTGCTTACGCATTCGCAGAAATGAACACTGACGAAACAGGTTTCAACGGTAACTGGACTAAATCTCAAGTGTACATTGCACTGGGTAACACACTGCACACACTTGCTCGCCTTGGTATCGCTTCAACTCCAATGGAAGGTGTAGACGCGGCTATGATCAGCGAAGAGTTTGCTGATGAGCTAGAAGGCCACGTTGTTGATGTAGCACTAGCTATCGGTTACCACAAAAACGGCGAAGACTACAACCACGGTAAACCAAAAGCGCGTTTAGCTCTTGATGAAGTCGTGACTACGCTTTAAAAACTAACAAATAAATTGCACTGCTTTATTTGGCCAGACTCTTGTCTGGCCTTTTTTATGCGCGTCTTTTGGCTATTAATCAGCATTGAAAACCACCCGAGTCAAATGGACACTTTAGAATCATATTAATCACAATGCTAAGGATGTCATAAAGACACAAAAACAAGCTCGAGAATTAAACAAACCATTCAAAAACAACACCTTAAAAACATGGCACGACTAGTGCAATGATGACCTTAGATATTTCAATAAGGTATTATCATTATGACTATTCACGTTAAATCAAATGTTCACTGGGTCGGCGTCCATGATTGGGAAACCGAACACTTCCATGGTAAGGAATACCACATGAACAAAGGTACTAGCTATAACTCGTACCTGATCCGTGAAGAGAAGACTGTACTTGTCGATACTGTCGATCATCGCTTTACAGAGCAATTCCTTGCAAACCTTGAGATGGAAATCGACATCAACGAGATCGACTACATCATTTGTCAGCATGCCGAAGAAGACCACTCAGGCGCACTCTCTGCGCTACTGGCTAAAATTCCGAATACACCGGTTTATTGTACTGAAGCTGGAGTGAACTCCATTGTTGGCCACCACCACCAACCAGACTGGAACTTCAGAACCGTAAAAACTGGTGACACTCTTGATGTCGGTAACGGAAAACAACTTATCTTCGTAGAGATGAAAATGCTGCACTGGCCAGACTCAATGGCGACTTACTTAACCAGTGATGAAATCCTGTTTAGTAACGACGCTTTCGGCCAGCACTACTGTGACGAGAACCTATTCAACGACCAACTAGACCAAGTTGAACTGCATGAACAGTGCCTGCGTTACTTCTCGAATATCCTGACGCCGTTTGCGCCGCTGGTTAAAGCAAAGATTGAAGAAGTGCTGAGCTTAGGCGTACCGATCGATGTCATTGCTACTTCTCACGGCTGTATTTGGCGCGACAACGCGACTCAAATCGTTGAGCAATATTACGAGTGGTCTAAGGCCTACAAAGAAGATCGTATTACCATTGTCTACGACACCATGTCGAACAACACTCGTATGATGGCTGATGCTATCGCAAAGGGTATCCGCAAAGGCAGCCCAGAAACGGCAATCAAAGTGTTCAATATTTCTAAGCACGATAAAAATGACATCCTTGCCAATGTCTTCCGCTCAAAAGGCGTGCTCGTTGGTTCATCGACCATGAACAATGTGATGATGCCGCAGATCGCAGCCTTACTTGAAGAGATACACGGATTACGCTTTGCAGGTAAAAGAGCAGCAGCCTTCGGGTCTTCAGGTTGGACTGGTGGCGCTGTAAAACGCATTGATGCTCGCCTACGTGAAGCGAACTTCGAGGTTAGTGCACCACAACACATCCACTGGAAACCAGACACAGATGCCCTTCGTCAATGCATTGATTACGGCATGACACTGGCCGAGGTTTGGCGTGTAGAAGCAGACGAAGTAAGCGCACCGAAACAAGTATCACGCAATGTAACACCGCTTGAAACCACACCTGCACCTGCAGAAAACACTGCCGAACTCAAAGACACGACAGAGCAGGAAACAGAAGTAGCTCAAGATAACTCAGTACACACGGCAGACTGCACGTGCTGGCGTTGTACAGTGTGTGAATGGGTATACGACCCACAATTAGGTGAACCGTACCAAGGTGTTGAACCAGGAACACCATGGGCACAAGTGCCTGACGACTTCCTTTGCCCTGAGTGTCATTTAGGCAAAGAAGTATTTGTGGAGAAGTAACATGTCGAACATTGTGATTGTGGGTGGTGGTTTCGCTGCCCTACAAACTATCAAGATGGTACGTAAACTCGACCAAGATATCGCGATCACCATGATCACGGCGGACTCGGGGGTTGAGTACAGTAAGCCGAACCTTTCGCATGCGTTCAGTCAGGAACAAACGCCCGAAACACTCACCGTACATAATGCTCAGCAGTTAGCTGAGCAGTATAACGTGGTTATTAAAACTAAAGCGCTCGTTAGCGAAATAGATATCGAGCAACAGTATATTCGTGTCGATGGCCAACCAATCCACTACACAAAGTTAGTGTTAGCAACGGGGGCCACACCATTTATTCCACCAGCAAAAGGGCTAAAACGCAGCGCGACCATTACTCTCAATAGCTTGGAAGAGTTCGAGAAACACAAGGCTCAAGTTGACGATGCCCAACGAGTCACTGTGATTGGTGGCGGCCTGATCGGGGTTGAGCTCGCCTTCGATCTTCAAACTGCGGGCAAAGATGTCACGATCATCGAGCCCGCGAGCTATCTATTAAGCAGCTTGGTGCCACCTTTCGTTTCTCTAGAATTGGAGCAAGTATTAAGAAAGTCAGGAGTCACCGTTGAAACCGATTCTGCAGTGTGTAGAGCAACTTATCTGCCTGATGGCGTCAGGCTACAAACTACCGCCTCACGATTAATACGAACTGATATCGTGATTGCAGCAGCAGGGCTAAGACCAAACATAGCTTTAGCAACACAAGCGGGAATAGTGGTAAACAAAGGGATAGTGGTTGATGAAACCATGAGAACCAGTGCCGAGAATGTGTATGCGATCGGTGACTGCGCCGAAATCGAAGGTCGTGTGATGGCTTATCTGCAGCCCGCTATTTTGTCTGCAAACGTGTTGGCTAAGCAGCTGACTATAAAAGTGGGTGAAGCAAATCTCAGCTTGCCTCATATCATCACCAAGGTGAAAACACCGAGTTATCCTATTCAGCTGGCAGGGCGCAATATTCACACAGCTCAGATCTGGGAAACTCGATTCGATCCTAAAGGCATTGTCGCCAAAGGCTTCAATGAAGATAACCAGTTGGTTGGATTCATTGTCACAGGAGAGCACATCAAGGCTGCATTTCCTTTACTAAAGGAGTTGCAAATAAGTTCACCATCATAAGTACAAAGGTGTAAAAGCAGTCGACGCATTACATAAATCGGCTATATTCAACACAAAAATGCACATCAAATTCGGGAAAATTTGATGCTTATACTAGAGCAACTCGAGTATAAGCAAGCAATAAAAAAGCCAGTCAACAGACTGGCTTTCTTGTATTCATCTTAGTGCGATGAGCTTATCGCACTTAAGCAAAGGCGAACATTAACCGATAAACGAGATATACCCTTGCAGGATAATCAAGTTAACAATATCAATGAAGAACGCTCCAACAATTGGCACCACCATGAAGGCTTGTGGCGATGGTCCGTATCGATTCACCAAAGAACCCATGTTCATTACCGCTGTTGGTGTTGCACCTAGGCCGAAACCACAGTGACCACCCGCCATAACCGCTGCGTCGTAGTTAGAACCCATTACTTTGAACGTCACAAAGTAAGAGAAGATACCTAACACAACCGCCTGAACCGCAAGGATAGCCAAGAATGGAATCGCAAGGTCAAAGATGTTCCAAAGCTTAAGGCTCATTAGCGCCATTGCTAGGAATAGTGACAATGACACCGTACCAAGAATATCGACCGTTTCGCTGTCAGTCTTATGCAGCTTAGTCACTTCAAACACGTTAGTGATGAACACACCGATAAACAACGCGTAAACGAAGTCAGGAATCATCAACCAAGAAATTTCAAAAGTCGCCACCCACTGCTCTAGGTACCTCGCACCCGTGATACAGATAAGAAGGATGAACAACACTTCAATCACCTTCTTCGCCGTCACTTTGTCTTCTTCATACTCGTTGTAAGTAACAAGTTCAGGGAAGCGTTCGTGCGTTTGCGTGCCAGTGCCGTACTCAGATTCAAGTTGGTTTTTGTCAATCAGCTTTTGCGCCACTGGGCTACCGATAATACCACCGATGATCAAGCCAAAGGTCGCTGAAGCCATTGCGATTTCTAACGTATTTGCAATGCCAAACGTGTCTGCAAAAGTTTGAGACCAAGCCGCGCCTGTGCCATGGCCACCCGAAAGCGTGATAGAGCCAGCAATCAAACCCATCAAGGGTTCAAGGCCTAGTGCCGTTGCTAAGGTTACGCCTACACCGTTTTGGATAATGATGTAGACCGACGCCACCCCTAAAAATAGGAAGACTTTGGCACCACCTTTCATTAGCTGCGTGTAGTTAGCCGCAAGGCCGACCGTTGCAAAGAACATCAACATGAAGGTGTTCTGCAAGGGCAAAGAAAACTCAAGATCAAGGCCATTAAAGTGCAGGGCTGTAATAGCAAAAGCGACAATCAAGCCGCCGACAATGGGCTCTGGGATGTTGTACTTTTTGAGAACCGGAAGCTTTGCATTGACGAAATGACCTAGAAACAAAACACTAATCGCGATTAGGAAGGATTCTAGTGGTCCAATTGAAATTAATTGATTCATATAACCTCTATTTTTTTACGTTCTCATCTTCCTTAATGAGTCTAGTTTTATCTGTAATTATTTGTGCTGCTCTACCTATATTTATTGCAAACTGGAGAGAAATTGTGGATTAGAAAACGAACACATTACTGCGGTCGCTTAGTGCCATGTTAGTAGCACGTTAACTTTTATAGGAGATAAAAGGATTTGTGACAACAATCACCTCCAAAAAGTTAAAAACGGCGTGAGTATTTTTGCCGTTGATTCTGCTTTTTCAATACCTAAAAAAGCAAAAAGGAGCTATTGCTAGCTCCTCTTTCATCACCATCGCTGGTAATTAGAATTTTTTCGGTGCGTAACCAGTCATAACCTCAATGCGAAGCTCTTTACCGATCTTTGTCATTGGGTGAACAATTACAAGCCCTTTTACAGACTTCTTAAGTTTGCCCATATCCGCTTGCTCAGCCTTAGTAATCTCGCGGCTAAATGGCATATCAATCAGAGATTTACGCTCTTGATTCACATCGTAGCTTTCTTTGTGTTTAAGCTGGGCAATTTTCTTAGTTAGCTTCTTAATCTCTTCCTCGAACTGACGAACAACAGGACGATCATTACGAGTTTTAGCAGCATCTAACTTGTGGCGACACTTGTCTAGACGGTTGTTAATTTGTTGAAGTTCGTTTTTAACACTCATAATAATTTCCTAAGATTTAACAAGCCAATTCGGATTGGGGCGCGGAGTATAGCACAAGGGTTCTGTTGAACCGAAATTTATCTGTTAATTACCAACAAAACCGAATCACACGAACACCACTCATTCAGCTCACCTATCCTTTATGACGAATATCTAAACGGTTTTTTATTGATAGGATAGCGCCTACTTCAAAAATTGCAGTCCTCGATGCATCAAAATTCCGTCTAAACTTATACTCTAACGTAGTAACTAACTCAGGGTACACAGCTTGGGGTATCCACTCCTGCAACGACTCTGATTCGTAGCGTAATCACAAGGATAGCCGATGACATTATTGAAAAGAACATTGACCTGTAGCCTAGCTCTGAGTTCAATGTTTGCCGCAACTTATGCATCTAGTGAACAAACAGCCCAAAGTAACTTAATCGTCGAATACTTTGCACCGAAAAATGCCGAAGAAGAGCAGCTCAAACGCGAGATTCAAAGCAGTGGCGTTAATGACACCGTGATTGAACTATCAAGCCAACTCTTCATGTTTGAAAAGCCGTTAACCATTAAATATGGCGGGGAGGAAGGACCGCTCTACGATCCACAAACCCATCAAGTGCTGATCCCTTACCGCTTTTACGCTGAGTCACTCAATTACTTTGAGCAGAACCAATATGAAAAAGAGTATGGCAAATCTGCGCAAACCGGCGCTATTGATACCTTGCTACACACCCTGCTACACGAAGCTGGGCATGCTTATATTGAAGACCAAAAGATTGCCATCTTGGGCAAAGAGGAAGATGCGGTAGACAACCTAGCAACCATCCTATTACTTAACTATGTGGAACATGGCGCCGATGCCGCGATCAGCGCAGCAGACATGTTCGCTTTCGAGTCAGAAGACCGCCCGGAGTATTACGACTTGGGGGAATACATCGACGAGCACAGTTTCGATCTGCAGCGTTACTTCTCCACGTTATGCTTGGTGTATGGCAGCGACCCCGATGCTTATAAAAACTTGCTCGATGAAGTGGAAAACGACTATTTGAAAGATAGGAAAGAGTTCTGTGTCGAGCACTTTGACGTGATCAATGAAAATTGGCATCAGTATTTAAAAGAGAGTGACGATACGTAGATGCTTAGAGGTTAGTGTCGAGAACGAGACAAAACGGCTTTGGCATCAAATTCCAAAGCCGTAACCCGATAGGTTGGCTCAAGTCTTACGTGTTAAGAGTTAAGAGTTTAAACCCTAGACCTTCACTTTATATTTCAGATCTTGAGCTTCATCGCCCGTCATGCCTCGAAATCCCCAGCAGTGCGATGGCTGTTCCTTAATGGTGATTTCGATATCAATTGGAGAGATAGCTAACTGCTTCTCTATCTCAGAAAATATCTTCTTGATTAAGCGCTTTTTGGTGTTTACCGCCCGACCTTCCATCATGTTGATCTCAATGACGGTATAGGCTTCTGTTCTTCCTTCCGGGTAAAAGAAGTCATCTCGTTCCAATGGCACAAATCGATGTGCTCGCTTGTCATCGGGTAAACCCATCTCACTGTTCAAGCACTGCTGCAACACATTAGAGAGCTGCAACTTAATTGGATTTAAGCACTCTTTGATACCATAAATAACAATCATGACCATTCCTTTGATGCAATGTTAGGTATAGAAGAACGTCAGATAGAAGCATCGTCTTGCGACCACCCATTCGCTTACTATTTGTACACATATTACCTAATGACGCGTATGAGAAAAGGTAAAAACAATGAATTTATGAACAGGTGCAACAAAATACCTATCCCTTTGCAAACATAAGCCGAAGCGAATTGATCGAACACCACCCTCCCCGCGTATATCTTCTCAAATCACATTTGAACTAAGGAGTGCTATGTGCCGAATTCACCGAGGAAGACCACGCCGACAGACGCCGAACTAGAAACACCCATAGAGTCTTCTCTCGAGCTCGCTGTGTTTCCTCTCCCTATCTTCCTTCTCCCCGGAGGCAGACAAAGACTGCGCATTTTTGAGCCAAAGTATCTCGCGATGGTTGCTCACGCAGCGCAGAGCGATGGTTTCATTATCTCCACTCAAGACAACTCGAACCCTGATCATCTCAGTTCTTGGGGAACAAAGGTGAACATCGTCGACTTCAATATGTCGGATGACCAGATATTGGAAATTGATGTCGAAGGCGAAAAGTTGGTGCAACTTCATGACTCGTTTCGAGACAATGATGACTTGATTAAAAGCAAGTTCAGCTTGTTGCCCCACTGGCCAGCCCATGAATATCAAGTGCCAAACGTGTTTACCGCATTTTTGGTTCAGTTGTTTCGCGACCACGATTCGATAAGAACACTCTATCCCACTCCAGATTTCGAGAGTCCTCAATGGATCTGTGCACGATTGCTCGAAATGATGCCTATCCCATTGGAAAAGAAAACAGAATTTACTGAGCCTGCTAGTTTTCCGTCTCTAGTTCCTTTTTTGAATCAAATCATCACGGGGCAATAAGCATTTTTCTTCACTATAATTTTGTATAGTGGAAATTAATTTAAATTTAAGTGATCCCGACCTTCAACTTACACGTAGTGCCTCTCAAATTCGCATGATGGTTATTTACTATGCAAGTCGAAAGTAGAAGTTCAGGGAAAGGCAAGGAGCATGTCATTATCCCAGACAAAAAAACAACGACCGAATCCAAAGTTCCAGCAGAGCTTTCAATCTGGTTGATCTTGGTTGGTACAGACAGAGACAAGCAGGCATTTACCTGTTTGTTCAAGTTCTTTGCTCCCAAGATAAAGCGTTTCGGAATTAGTAAGTTAGGTGGTGAAGCTGCTGCAAACGAGCTAGTTCAAGACACCATGACCAACGTTTGGAAGAAAGCTCATCTGTATAAAGAAGACAAAGGCGCTGCGACGACTTGGGTCTACACGGTCATGCGAAACGCTGCTTTTGATATGTTGCGCAAAGTAAAAGCAAAGGCTGAACAAACAATCGCAGACGACATCTGGCCTATCGACGCGATGGTTGCGGAATCTCAGAGTGATCAATTACCGTTTGGCGATCATTTGATGAGCCGACACGTAATGACCCAAATAGAGAAGCTGCCTCTGGCCCAGAAAACTATTGTCAAAGGTGTTTACTTTCAAGAGCTCTCTCAAGAGCAACTCGCTCAGCAACTTGGCGTCCCACTTGGAACCGTGAAATCACGTCTAAGACTTGCTTTAGCCAAACTTAAGGTTCATATGGGGGAACAAAGTCATGATTAAACATCACCCAAATGCTGAAATTTTGAAAGATTTTGTCGATGGCACGCTCGCAGACTCTGTTTCTTTGATTGTTTCTAGTCACGTAGAACTGTGTGAACACTGCCAACAGCAAGTTAAGCAGCTTACCGCTGAAGCGGCGAATAACGTATTCGACGCGGATTCAGTATTTTCAAGCGATGACCTAAATAGCTTCTCAATGGACGATATGGGCTTTGATTTCGACGCGATTGATCAAATCACTGCTGATTTATCTCAAGCAGTGGAAGTTGAGTCAAAGGTAGAACAAGTTACCGTTGCAGACACCACATTCACTATCCCTCGCGCTCTAAATTCAGTGGCGAGAAAAGACTGGATGAACCTAGGCAAAATTTCACGCGCAAGACTCGACTTTGATGACGAAGCACATCACACAAGTTTGCTGCATATCGATAAAGACGGACAAGTGCCTTGCCATACTCACAGAGGTTTCGAGATCACGCTTCTTTTAGAGGGTAGCTTCGAAGACGAGATGGGGGTCTACAACAAAGGCGACTTCATCTGGCTAGATGGCAATCATACTCACCAACCGGCTACTAAAGAAGGATGTGTGTGTTTAACGGTTTCAAGTGATGCCTTGTACTTCACTAAAGGCGTGAGTCAACTGTTCAATCCATTAGGTAAATACATTTATTAGATTGAGTACATTTACTTGACGCGTCAAGTTGGCTAGGTAGAAAAATAATAACCTAACTAAAGCAACGCGAAATAAGTAATAAACCACATAACATAAGAATAACGATGAGCAATGAACGTGAGGATTTGACCAATGGATAAGAAAATAAAAATAGGCATCAGTGCATGTGTCGCCGGTCATAAAGTTCGGTTCGATACCGGACACAAACGTTCTCGCTTCTGCACAGACGATCTTGCAGATTATGTAGAACTTGAGCCGGTATGCCCTGAAATGGGAGTTGGACTGCCAACGCCTCGCCCAACTATTCGTCAGACACGGATGTTAGACGATATCATTCACGTCTCCCGTCCAGACGGTTCTGGTGATGTAACCCAGGAGCTGATCGAATTCGGTCAAAACTACTCGAAGAACAACCAGCACATTGCTGGATTCATTGTTTGCCAAAAGAGCCCAACTTGCGGCATGGAGCGAGTGAAAGTGTACCACCACCATGGTCGCGGCTCTGAATCGACTGGCGTAGGCATGTTTACCCAACAAATTATGGACGCTAATCCGTTACTTCCCGTTGAAGAAAACGGCCGCCTTAACGATCCCATTTTGCGTGAAAACTTCATGACTCGAGTATTCACTTACCAAAAATGGCTCGATCTTGTGGATGAAGGTGTAACAAAGCACAAGCTGATCCTATTCCATAGTGCACACAAGTACTTGGTAATGTGTCACCACGTTGAGAGTTACAAAAGCTTAGGCAAACTGTTAGCGGGTAATGAGTTAGAGATTGACGAATTGGCGGCTCAATACATCGAAGGCTTGATGACGGCGTTATCGCATCACGCCAATAGAGGCAGTCACGCCAATACTCTGCATCACTTACAAGGTTACTTTAAGAAGCAATTGAGCAGCACGCACAAGCAAGAGCTCACCAATCAGATTGCATCATTTAGAGAGGGCGTAATTCCACTGCTAGTGCCCCTAACGTTGATAAACCACTACCTAATGGAATACCCAAACGAGTACTTGGAGTCACAGGTTTACCTAAACCCTCACCCACAAGAACTTAAACTGAGATACGGATATTGAGCAACATTCTATGGATAAGACGAGACCTGAGGATTCACGATAACCCAGCGCTCGTCGCGGCAGTTGAAAACGGCGTGTCTATCGCCGTTTTTATTTCAACACCACAGCAATGGCAGCAACACCACCTTGCACCAATCAAAGCCGATTTCATCTATCGTCACCTAAAACAGCTCGAATCCCAGCTCGCTAAGTTTGGGATTTCATTACTGCACCTCAAAGCCAGCGATTTTGATGACCAAGCCCGACAGCTCATCGAATTATACGAACAACTTGATGCGAAGTGCGTATATGCAAATTCAGAGCCTGAGGTAGATGAACAAACTCGCGATAAAAAGCTGATAACAAGCGGCCTAAACCTGAAGATAAGCGACTGTGACGTTATGCTGCCATTAGGTAGCGTGCTGAATAAACAGGGCGAAATGTTCAAAGTCTTTACGCCCTTTAAGAACGCGTGGCTAAAAGAAGTTCAGGCGAAAGGCATCACCTGTAGCCCTGCTCTTGTCGCACCCGCTAAGCTTCAACAAACACAGCGTCAACAAACTCAACGTTCACAAGAAGAGCTTTCTAACGACTTAAGAGCTTTAAGAATCTCCGCTGAGTATGATTTCGACTTTCCTCATGTTGATTCCAGCCGTTGGCCATTAAGCCAAGAAGTGCTGGGCAATGTGATACCTAACTTCCTAGCCAACAAGGTCAACAACTATGCGCGCCTGAGAGACATTCCCTCGGTCAAAGGCACGTCTGGTCTTTCGCCATATTTGGCTATCGGCGCAGTCAGCCCTCGTTGGTTAGCGATTCAATTGATTCAGCAACAGCCTGACTTATTATTTGATACTCAGTTGCCAGCCTTTTCTTGGCTCAATGAGTTGATTTGGCGAGATTTTTATAAGCATTTGATGTTCCATCATCCTAAACTGGTTAAAGGTGCGAACTTTCAACAGAAATACAACGGCTTAGATTGGTATCACGACAACCCGAGCTTCAAGGCGTGGTGCGAAGGAAAAACAGGCTACCCATTAGTTGATGCAGCGATGCGTCAATTGGTTGATACAGGCTGGATGCACAACAGGCTCAGAATGGTGGTGGCAAGCTTCCTAACCAAGCACCTGCTGATCGATTGGCGTTGGGGCGAACGTTTCTTTATGTCGCACCTTATCGATGGTGATTTCAGCGCGAATAATGGCGGTTGGCAATGGGCTTCAAGTACTGGCTGTGATGCTCAACCTTACTTTCGAATTTTCAATCCGATCACACAGAGTGAAAAGTTTGATCCGAAAGGAATTTTTATTCGTAAGTACATACCAGAGCTGCAAAATATTCCTGACAAGCATGTGCATTTTCCACATGATTACATTGCAAAAAACGGAATTAACAGCGAATACTGGCAACCCATCGTTGAGCACAAAGAAGCACGATTGAGAGCCTTAGCCTTCTTCAAATAATTAGAGCGAATATTATGGATAACTCTCTATGGCTTGATAACTTTATCAACATGTATCGAGAACTCGGAACCGACAATTTCGACGTGCTTAAGACGGTTTATCACCCTGATATCGAATTCCAAGATCCGCTGCATCATGTCAGCGGAATTGCGTCGCTTACCCACTACTTCGAGAATCTCTACACTCAGGTAACGAGCTGTTACTTTCATATCGAACACACTTTCGAAGCGAACGACGAAGCTTCGGTTTACTGGACGATGCAATTTGCTCACAAGCAATTAAATGGGCAAAAGCCGATCGAAGTACAAGGACACAGTCATCTCAAGATGCTCGACGGTCAAGTGATCTACCACAGAGATTACCTCGACGTCGGTTCTATGTTGTACGAACACATTCCAGTACTGGGCTGCGCGATTAAATCCATCAAAAAGAGAGCGAGCAGATAATGCGTATTATGATTACAGGCGCGACTTCAGGTATCGGCCAATCACTCGCTATCGATTACGCTCAACAAGGGCATCAGGTGATTGCTTGTGGCCGTAACTCAGACAAGCTGCAAGCATTAGTTGATTCTCACGAGACAGACATCGTGCATTCATCAATTACACCGCTCTGTTTCGATCTGACCGATTACCACAACTTCCCAGAAATTGACCAAGACAAGCCGCTCGATCTACTGATTCTAAACGCGGGTGATTGTGAGTACATCGACGACCCAGTGAATTTTGATGCCGAGCTTTTCGAGCGCGTCATCAACATAAACTTAATTTCAATTGGCTACGCCCTTAAAGCCTGGTTAAAAAACATCAAGCCCGGCGGCCGTTTGGTTTTAGTAAGCTCCAGCGCCAGCTTTTTACCTTTGCCAAGAGCCGAGGCTTATGGCGCTTCAAAGGCAGCCCTCACCTACTTAGGCAGAACACTGTCGGTTGATCTGGCCGAGCACAATATTCATGTCTCAATTGTGCACCCAGGCTTTGTTGAAACGCCATTAACCGAGCGAAATACTTTCTCTATGCCTATGATTATTAGTAGTGAGGCCGCAACTCAGCGAATCGTAAATGGTATTGCTCAAGGAAAGAGTGAAATCGATTTCCCAAGACGATTCATCATGTTGATGAAGCTACTAAGAATGCTTCCAACTCCAGTTTGGCAAAAACTCGCTTCAAGGATGGTATAACAATGAAGAAAATCGCCATTATTGGGTCAGGTATCTCTGGACTCACTTGCGCACACATATTAGATAAGCACCACGACGTGACCGTATTCGAAAAAAACGATTATGTTGGGGGCCACACAGCCACCGTTGATATTGAACATCAAGGCTCGGCGTTTTCGATAGATACCGGTTTCATCGTATTCAATGATCGAACCTATCCAAATTTCAATCAGCTACTCGAACAACTCGGTGTTGAAAGGCAACCTACCGAGATGAGTTTCAGCGTTCACAACACAACGACTAAGTTTGAATACAACGGCCACAGCATCAACTCTCTGTTCGCTCAACGAAGTAATATTTTCAAACCTCAATTTTGGTCTTTGGTATCTGACATTCTCAAGTTCAACAAACTGTGTAAGGCTCAATTCGAAAGCAATAAGTTCACACCGGATGTTACCTTGGGCAGCTTCCTGCGCGACAATCAATTTTCCGATTTTTTCAGCCAACACTACATCTTACCTATGGGCGCGGCAATTTGGTCGACAAGCTTAGAGGAGATGGAAGAATTTGAGCTTAAATTCTTCATTCAATTCTTCTACAACCACGGACTACTCGACATCGCGAACCGTCCACAATGGTATGTGATTCCTAAAGGGTCGCGCTCTTACGTTGAAATTATCCTTTCACGTTTGAGTAAGCCTGTTGCACTGAATACATCGATTAAACAAGTCACTCGCCAAGAAACGAGTGTCGCGGTTGAATTTGAAGATGGCAGCACACAAAACTTCGACGAAGTAATCTTTGCCTGTCACTCAGACCAAGCCTTACATCTGCTTGGTGATGCGACAGAGCAAGAGCAACAGGTACTGGGCGAGATCCCATACAGCCGCAATGAAGTGGTTCTGCACACCGATATTCGCTTATTACCAGACAGAAAACTGGCTTGGGCAAGCTGGAACTACATGTTGGATGGCGACAGTAAACGACCTGCCTGTGTGACTTACAACATGAACATTCTGCAAGGCATCGAAAGCCAAGACACCTTCTGCGTCACCTTGAATCAAAGCGAAGCCATCGACCCAGAGAAAATCATTCGCAGCTTTGTATATCACCATCCAGTATTGAACTCCAACACGGTCAACGCACAACAACAGCGAGATCGAATTTGCGGTAAACAGAATACGCATTTCGCAGGCGCGTATTGGTACAACGGATTCCACGAAGATGGCGTTCATAGCGCGCTTGATGTGACCAAACGCTTCGGCTTAGATTTGAGTACGAGTTCGACATTATGAACACGCACACCATGACACCCGACATGGGGATCACATCCGAAAAGAGTGAAGAGCTCAGCGGTATCTATTGGGGTAATGTCAGACATCGCCGTTTTGGCGACATCACCCACGAGTTCAGTTATCAGCTTTATATGATGGGGTTAGATCTTGATGAACTGCCCCAAACCACAGCGCGCAGTGCTCTGTTCGGAACTCGATGGTATAACCCGATTCGCTTTGTCGAATCGGATTATCTCGCTGAAAAAAAAGAAAATGTCTCAACGGATGAACCAAAATCACTTAAGCAACGTATAGCTTCCAAAGTGCAACAACTTGATGGTGTTTGGTCTGATTCAAACCGTGTGACGATGCTGGCTCAGTGTCGCTGTTTAGGTATCTATTTCAGCCCAATCAACTGTTTCTTCTGTTATGACGAGACTGGAGATTGTAAGTACATGCTGGCTGAGGTGAGTAACACGCCTTGGCGAGAAAGACATTACTATCTCATCGACATGCACCAAGAATTAAAGGTAAAAAAAGAGTTTCACGTTTCGCCGTTCATGGACTTGAACATGACTTATTTTTGGAAGATTAAGCCACCAGCGAAACGCACGTTAGTCCACATCGAAAGCCGCCGAGACGACAAGCTTTTCGATGCGACACTAGCTCTGACAAAACAGTCAGTAACCAAGACAAACATTAGACGGACAGTATTCAAGATTCCGGCGATGACGATAAAAGTCGTGATGGGAATTTATTATCAGGCTCTCAAATTATTCCTGAAAAAAGTACCGTTTGTGGCGCATCCAGACTCAACATCTTAAGCGTCTTAACAACAACTAAATAATAGAACTCGACCCAAGCTTGGGTTCGCTCCAACCAAGGGGCATAACCCAGCTTAGTTGGCACAAAATATTAGAATGAGTTATCAGCGAGGTTTACATGGAACAGCTTGCCAAACAAAACAACAACATTGAACAACAAGCTAAAGCCGTTGCTGTTTCAAGCAACTGTAAATATCGAGCTTTAATCTTCAAGGTTTTAGAAAGCCTACAATTCGCCACGCTTGAGATCATTGAGCGCGACCAACATTCGGTATTTGGTGATCGAGAAGCCGAATTGAAAGGTCGAATCGTGATTCATGACGCGACCTTTTTTAGAGATGTCGTTATCAACGGCAGTATCGGGGCATCTGAAGCGTACATCGATGGTAAATGGACCAGCCCAAATCTGACGCGCGTGATTCAAATCATGGCTCGTAACCAAGCCCAATTGGACGAGCTTGATGACAAGACACAGTGGATATCTCGTATTAAAAACCTATTGCTGCGTCGTAAGAATGCCAACACCGAGCAAGGCTCCAAGCGCAACATTCTGGCTCACTACGACATTGGTAACGAGCTGTATGAACGCTTCCTAGACAGTTCGATGCAATACTCATCCGCTATCTATAGCGAAGATGCACAAACCCTATCCAAAGCTCAACAGAACAAAATGAAAACCATTTGTGAGCGATTAGAGCTGTCTGAGAAGGATAGCGTGGTTGAGATAGGCACTGGCTGGGGTGGCTTAGCCATCTTCATGGCGCAACACTACGGTTGTCATGTCACTACAACCACAATCTCAGATGCCCAACACGCACTTGCAGAACAGAGAGTCAAAGCACTTGGTTTAACCGACAAAATCACCCTACTTAAAGAGGATTATCGCAACCTTGCAGGTAAGTATGACAAGTTGGTCTCTATCGAGATGATAGAAGCGGTCGGCCATGAATATCTACAAACCTTCTTTGAAAAATGTTCGTCGCTACTCAAACCTTCAGGCAAGATGCTGATTCAAGCAATTACGATTGCTGACAGCCGTTACGATAAATACCGTAAGGGCGTCGACTTTATTCAGAAGTACATCTTCCCAGGTGGCTGTTTACCCTCCGTTTCAGTCATGACACAACACCTTGCGACCAGTACCGACCTTGTGGTTCAAGAGATTGACGACATTGGCCTACACTACGCTCGAACGCTTAACGACTGGAACATCGCCTTTGAAAATAGCTGGGAAGAACTTGAGTCTCTCGGCTATTCAGAAGAGTTTAAGCGCTTGTGGATCTTCTACTTCTGTTACTGTGAAGGTGCATTCAAAGAGCGAGTGATCAGCACTCACCACGTTGTAGCCAGAAAACCTCGTTACTTTGGAGCAAAAGATGAAACGGTTTTGGATTATTAATCTCGTACTGTTTCAAGCGACCTGGGTTTGCAGCGCCTTCTTTACAGCGCAAGCCCCGTTCGTTACACCACTGATCGTGATTGTCCATTTCCTTCTTTCTCCGACTCGCAATAGCGATCTCAAAATCCTCTGTTTGTTACCTTTGGGGCTACTGCTCGATAGCTTGATGCTTCATTTTGGCGTGTTCGCTGTTGATCCTGATATCGCCAATCAAACCATATTCCCAGTGTGGCTTGTATGCCTGTGGGTCATGTTTTTAATCAGCTTCAATCACAGCCTAAATTGGCTTTTAAAATGCTCGAAAGTGATCTTGTTTGTCATAGGGTTCGTAGCAGGTACTAGTAGTTATTGGGGAGGCATCAAAGCAGGTGCCCTTCTGACTACTTGGCCAGATGCATCGGTAGTTGCTGCCCTTGCAATAAGCTGGGGGGTTTTGTTGCCCTTACTGGTGGCCGCCTACTCCAACTTAGTACAACCTAAAATGGCATTATCGAGGTGACTTATGGCTTCTCCACGCAACCCGAGACAAACGTTCAAACCTGAGAGCGTTTTTGTTCGCGCTCATCAACAACTAAAAAACAAACTCTTCGCCTTCATCACTTTATCGCTAATCCTTGCAGCGCTTCTATTTACCGGAAGCGCAAAAGCCTCAGCCGTCGATGACTTAAATAAACGCGGCCAAGGCGAAATGAGTTACCTATTTTGGACACTCTACTCTGCTGAATTCTATGCCACACCAACCAATTCCGAGCGCGCACTCAAGCTTGAATATTACCGCGCTATCGATAGCAAAGACTTAGTCGATGCAACCGAAGATCAATGGAACAAGCTTGGCTACTCTAACATCAACATTCAACGTTGGTTGAAGCCGTTGTACGCGATGTGGCCAAACGTAGAAGCAGGAAGCACTCTCACGATTCGCGTAGCTGAAGATAATGTCAGCCGCTTTTACTTTGATGAGCAACCAATTGGGGTAATCCAAGACAAACAATTTGGTGAGGCCTTCTTAGCGATCTGGTTATCTGAAAACACATCCGAGCCCGGTCTTCGCAAACAACTATTAGGTTTAAATAAATGAATCCAAAAACAACAATGATAAAATTCGCTCTGACACTGCTTTCTCTCACTTGGCTAGCTGGATGTGGCTCTGCAAGTTTAAAAGATCACGTAGACACTACGCCAGAGCTCAAGCTTGAAACCTTTTTTAATGGCGAGCTAATGGCCTACGGCATGGTACTCGACCGCTCTGGTAACCTACTGCGCCGCTTTGATGCCAAACTTATCGCGACTTGGGACGGTGACAACGGAGAGATAAAAGAGTGGTTCTCTTTTGCTGATGGCGAGCGCTCAACTCGCGTTTGGAATCTGATAAAAACCGGTGAAAACACCTATTCAGGCACTGCCAATGATGTAGTGGGTACTGCCTATGGCGAGACCCAAGGTTCGGCTCTGTATTGGAAATATGACCTAGAAATCCAAGTAGACGGCAGCACTTATGAGGTGGTGCTCGATGATTGGATGTTCTTAATGGACGACAAACGCTTGTTCAACAAAACTGAGATGTCCAAGTTTGGCTTTAAAGTGGGAGAGGTCATCTTATACATCGAGAAGATTTGATTTAACTGCCGTTTCTGACTGTCAGCTTCAAAGCAATAACTACAACTACAACTACAACTACAGTACGTAACAGCCCATAACGAAAATTGTGGGCTGTTTTGTTTAATCCCTCGAATAGCATACCTGTATGCTCAAGCCTCTGTGCTAAGATGCGCCACCAGCATACAAATGGGCTAGGCTCATACTCAGTATTTCCTGTTTGTTTCGCTTAGCGTAGATTCCCTACCATGAATAATTGAAAAGGCTTTAAAGCATGAGCAAGTTGACCTCAGCGGAGCGTAAAGCTCGCGATAATGAACGTTTCTCACAACGCGTAAACGACCGCAGAGAAAAAGGTGAAGACGTAGTTGCTTACGCACTGACCAACAAAAAAGCTGTAAAATTCCTGACTAAGTCAGAGAAAAAACGTTTCAACGAAACGAGAGCGACTCTTCAAGAAGAGAAGCGAGTAAAAGAACAAGAAGAGCTTAACCGAATCGAAGATGCGTTCACCATCAAACAGTTCGACGACGAATAATCACGTTTGACTACTCAAAAGCGCTGGCTCTGCGTAATAAAACCAAGCAAGCGTGATCTCAAATTATTATGTCAGGGTGGGCACAAAAATGTGCGACAATACTCGGCGTAAATTCATATTCAAGGTTTATTATGAAACTTCTAGTTCGTAACCTATCGCGCTCTACTTCTGAGCAAGACATCCGTGTGCTATTTTCTGAGTTCGGTTCAGTAAAAGAGTGCAGCCTAGTTTTAGACCAAGAAACTGGCGACTCAAAAGGCTTTGCTTTTGTTGAAATGCCAGAGCACGAAGAAGCTAAAGCAGCACTAAACAAGCTGAACATGACTAAGCTTGGCAAAAACACGATTCGTGTAAAAGTAGCGAACTCTTAATTGAGCCACGCTTGATAAGCCACGTGGCTTAGCTTAACGGCAGCACAGATGATAAAGCCCGTAACGATATTCCGCTGAAAAACGTAATATCGTTACGGGCTTTTTGCTGCTCGCGATTCTCTTTTTACAACACGACCGGCATACTTAATGCTCGCGTTTATAACCCTTCATGTTCATCAATAGCACGCCTTGCTTCTGCCATTGAACATCCAGATTCCATCACCAGCTGAGCGACCGTCATCGAGGGTGTCGCCGCTAACAGCGAAGCCAAACACACCACAGGTTTAGGCAGTACTTTGTCGATTGCAATTGCTATCCAACCGTCTTTTTCATGGGTGAGCAGGCTTTTAAATTCAACGAGTTGATGCTCTTGAGCGACCAACAGCCAATTACGCGAACGACGAACTCGTTTCAACTGACATCCACATTCCGCAGCATTCGCCATCACTTGGCTTTTATCACTCACACGATGTACAAAACTATTCAATGGGACGCTAAACATAACTCTCTGCCAATAAATCTCTATCAATCATTAAAGCGCCAGTACCCGCAACTCAACACTTCAATCACAACTCAATAAAACCCTGAGTAGGATTACACAGCGTTTACGAAACTGCCAGATCCTGTTTTTGCTCACAAAGAATGAACTGCAGGTTACCCAATAGTCTCTACCACAATATCTGTTTTTACCGAGTTCGCGATAAAGCAGTTTTTGTGCGCTAAATGATGAAGCTTGTCGAGTTGTTTGGCCGTTGGCTTCTTAGTACCGGAGAACACAATATCAGGTCGCAGAGTCACCTTAGTCACAGACGAACGACCTGATTCATCTTCTTCCAGCACACCTATCGCATCATCGACATAAGAGTCAATTACGTACTTCTGTTTTGCAGCAATGCCCAAAAACGTCAGCATATGACAGCTAGAAAGTGCCGCAATAAAGGCTTCTTCAGGGTCAACATTCGCTTCCACTGAAAACGGCAGTGGCACAACATGTGGAGAGGACGAAGCAGGTACAGTGACACCACCATCGAACTCCCACGTATGACTGCGACTGTATTGATTGTCGCTAAAGGCTTCATCTTGCGCTTTTTGCCAGCGAATGACTGCTCCGTATTCAGACATAACCCCTTCCCTTTTTAATGCTCAATAAATTAACGATCAGCTGGGTGATTAACACCGTCGTTGGTCACCACATCACCAATATCAAAAGGGTTCACCCCTTCCAAACAACCGATATTAAAACCATATTCGTTTGGGCTTGAGCGGCGTTGATGATGGGTATAGATACCGCAGTTCGAGCAGAAGTAATGCTTCGCGGTATTGGTGTTGAATTGATAAAGCTTGAGATGATCTTCACCTTTAAGGATCTTGATGCCATCAAGCGCAACAGAGCTAACAATCGCGCCTTTACGGCGACAGATAGAACAATCACATCGACGCGGCTTTTCTATTCCGTTAGGTAAACTGAGCTCTAGTTCAACAGATCCACAATGACAACTTGCTTTGTGTAAAGATTTGATGATGGTACTTCCTACCAGCTTCATGAACACTCCTTGCCTTGTTTGTTTTTTTGTTCATCATATCGCTGTTTTACATTTTGGTAAAAAAATGTGTTTTCCTACAAATATATAGCGCATGTTTTCAATACATAATTTAAGCTAAATCTCGGCACTATTAACTCGGTCATCTTCTACACAGTAATCACCGAGTCGTATTCAAACTATTTAATCTCTTTTCTACAGGGCGTACCTATATGAATCTAAATCTGATTAAACACTTTCTCGCTGCCTATGACTTCAAAAGTATTTCTAAGGCAGCAGAGCATATGAATATGACTCAGCCATCAATGACCGCCGCAATCAAAAATTTTGAAGAGCAGAGCGGAAAGATCATGTTTTATCGCACCAGTCGCTCGATTCAGCCGACTGAAGAGGCGCATTACCTTGCGGAACAGTGTCGAGAAATATTGGGGAGACTCGACTCAGTATTTCAAGAGGAACGAAAACTAAAGGTTTGTTGTCCTGAAGCGATAATGCAATCACTTCCCGGATATGATGGTGTCCACTTCGTAGAGACCCCAGCTGTTGAATACAGTATTTTAGACCAAATCAGAACTGGGGAAGTTGATATTGTTATCGACGACATCTCCATCGCTGACCATTCTTTTGTCGTAGAGTCAATTGGCTCTCAAAAACTAGCGTTAGCATGTCGTAAAAACCACCCCACTATCGGCGACACCATTACGCTCGAACAATTTAAAAGTGCCGAACACATCATGTTGCGCCTAAAAAATAAGAATGTAAGCGCTCTTGAAACTCGAACGGAAGAGACATTTAACCGTAATGTGGTGCGCGAGGTGTCTGGTCAATCAAACCTCTTGCTCAATGCCCGTAATTCCGATGCCGTATGTATTGTGAGTGAGTCGATGTTTGGTTTAGCAGAGGAGCTAGGGTTAAAAGTACTAGAGCCACCGTTTGCATTGCGTGACTATGAGATGAAGATGATTTATCACAAGCGAAATATTAACAACCACCAACATACTTTGGTTCGAGAGCACATCAAAAAGCACCTTCAACCTAAATAAACATAAAGCTAGGCTATTTAAATCAACAAAAAATCGTCAATAATGACTAAAGTCTCAAGTTTGCATAGCTAAAATCTATACAAATTATAGTTCTTACCCAATGGTTCACTTTCTAATAACTGCCTAAGATAACGCCATCAACGGCGCATTTTGTATGCCTCGTTTTCCTTCAACTTTTGAAGAATTACGAAACAGAATGGATTCTGAATCTGATTCATACGAAACACAGAACCAGGGTACAACTATGAAAAAAACCATCATCACTTTATCTATTGTCGCATCATTCGGTGCGATGGCTCATTCTCATAACGCCTCTGAGCGCTTAACTCATGGTGACCACGACCACTCCTTCGACATGAGCCAATACGATGTAGTTCTGTCTGACAACTATGACCCGAAGGCCAATGGCATTGAGTTTCTAAGCCCGAACTTGTCCGCTGAAAGTCAAAGCTACTTCCCTTTAGCTGACAACGCATCGACTGAACTTGCTGGCTCTTTTCCAGAAATAATCTGGCGCGGTGAACCTCTATTTACTCCTGAATACAACAAGGAGAATATGGAAAAAGCGCTACAAGAAGGTAAGATCCATCCTGAACTGGCAGCGATGGAAGAAGCAATGACTAACCCTGTGATCTTCAAATTATCAGACCGCATGTACAACGCGTTTGGTTTTGAAGGTGCTTCTATCACCTTTATTCAAGGCGACGAAGGGCTAATCATTGCTGATGCAGGCTCAACGGCAGAAACCGCAGCAGCGATGCTTGCCGCTTATCGTGAAGCAACAGGAGACAAACGCGAAGTTCACACTATTTTCTATACTCACCACCACCCAGATCAATGGGCAGGAACCGAGGGGCTAGCAACGCGTGAAGACTTTGAAGCGGGTAAAATCAACGTGATTGCCCATACCGACTTCCAAAGAAAAATGAACGAAGAATCTGGTATTTATCTCAATCAACAGTCGATTCGAACAGCGTATGCCTTTGGCGCGTTTATCCCTCATAACAATGACTATGATAAAGGTGTAAACCAAGGTGTCGGCTACCCGTCAGACATTATTATGCAGTCAAAAAACAAATCCTTCTTTGCACCTAATATCTTGGTCGACGATCTTATGATCATAAAGGTCGACGGCTTAACATTAGAGTTTTTCCATACTCCGGGAGAAGCCCCAGATGGCGTCGCACTCTACATTCATGAAACAGGTGACATGGTCGGTGGTGATACCATTCAAGGCGAAACCATTCCGAACCTCTATACCATTCGAGGTGCAGAATACCGTGACGGCCTTGAGTGGGCTGACTCAATAGACCGCATGCGTCGCTATCAGCCGAAATCTCTATCATTGCATCACGGCCGTTCAGCTGTGAATGCCGAGCGTGTTGAAGACGTGATGAAGGCTTACGCAGACTCATTACGTTATATGCAAGATCAAACGGTTCGTTACATCAACAAAGGCTATACGATGCACGAACTTTCAGACAACATCCGTTTACCTGAAGAGCTCAAAGATCACGATTACTTGCGTCCATTACGCGGTTCTGAGTATCAAAACGTCGCTAATATTTATGCGGGGAACGTAGGCTGGTTTAACGGTGATGCAAGTGAGTTTGCTAAACCTGCTCACAAAGATATGGCGCAACTCTATGTCGATATGATGGGAGGCTCTGACGCAATCAAAAAAGCCGCAGACCGTTTAATTGAACAGCAGCATTATGGTGAAGCAATGCAGATTTTGACTCACGTTATTCGCGTCGATCATGGCGATATGTATGCTCGCGGACAAAAAGCGGTCGCACTTGAGCGTTGGGGCTGGGAACAATCAACTCCGGGTTGGCGTCACTGGGCATTAACTGGCGCAGCTGAACTGCGCGGCGAACTAGACGGCGTGCTTGATACGATGAACTTCTTTGGCGATGCCAGTAAGTTTGTCGATGCTCCAACCAATGATGTGATGTCACTGATTCCAACACGTTTGATGGCTGAACAGCTCACAACAAATGAAAGCTACCAGATCAACCTAGTCGTGGATGGTAGCCCGTATTTGGTTAACGTCTCAAACCGAACCATGGCAGTCGACAATGGGTTCAATTCGGATGATGCCGAGCTTACGATTGAAATGACGAAGAAAGACCTAGTTCACTTGTTCTTAGTGAAAGACATCAATGTGGCAGAATCAACCGCCACAGCAACCAAAGGAGACATCAATCAACTTCAACGACTCGTTGATGTTATTGATACCTTCTCTCCGTTCTACTTGCACCTTCGCTAGAATCATTCACTAATCCTGTGCCTCAGCTACCTGAGGCACGATAAGAGGTGCCCATGATAGATAAAGATACCTTTATCCCAAGAGCGTTAGCGGTTGCCATCGTTGTATTTCTATTATTTTCGTAACTTGGAAATCAACAACTCGAGTTGACGCAATCTCCAAACCGCTCAAACAGAAAATCCAAAAACAGCCGGATACGTTTCGGCTGATATTTCTTGCTTATATACACCACATTCAAGTCGGCGCTCGACACACTCATAGAAGTATTGAAGTTTTTCATGTAGCCATTAAGCAGAGTCACAAGGCGTTGGTTATTGATGTCGTCCTGCACATCCAACACCGATTTAAGCGCAATACCCTCGCCTTTCAGTGCCCAGTAGCGAATCACTTCACCGTCGTCTGAGAATCGCTTTGGCACAACAGTGATAGACTTCTTCATGCCATGATCTTGGAAGTGCCATGTCTTGAGTTCTTCATTGCTGCGCAGCATTGCCAAACAGTCGTGCTCAACCAAGTCTTGTGGCGTCAACGGTGTCCCGTGTTTGGCAAGGTATTCAGGAGAAGCACACAGCACACGTCTGCTCGGGGATAAACGTCTTGATATCAAACTGCTGTCGACTAACTCTCCGTAGCGAATCACCACATCCATGCCCGACTCTGCAATATTCGACAAGTTATCGTTCAAATACAGGTAAGGGATCACGTCAGGGTATTTCTGACAAAACTCCGACAAGATTGGCAGAATGTATTGCTTTCCAATGTCCTTCGGCGCGGCGATTTTTAATGGGCCTTTGACCTCTTTGACGCCATTTTGAATCAGGTTTTCAGCCTCACTGACGTTATCCAATATCTCCAGACACGCCTTGTGATACAGGTCGCCAGAGTCGGTCAAAGACACATGGCGTGTGCTTCGATTCAACAACTTCACACCATATCGTTCTTCAAGCGCCTGCAGCCTTGCTGTCATGGTCGCAGGAGAGAGCCCTAGCTCTCGCCCCGCCGCTGCTAACCCGTGATGCTTAACAATGCTCACGAACATCGCCATGTCTGAAAACTTATCCATGCTACTTCTTCCTCGCCGCACTGTTCATATTAACCGAATAATGAATTTATATTTTAGCCAATTATCAATTTTAGTCGAACAAATATAATGACAACCATCAGCAGAACACGCAGGAATTAAGAACATGAACAACACACTAGCGAACCAAGAAAAGAGCACTTTTGTCATCATTGGTGGCACGTCAGGTATCGGTAAAGCTCTAGCGATGCAATTGAGAAATGAAGACAACACAGTACACATTGCTAGCCGCCACACAGGTGTTGATATCAGCAATGAAAAGTCGATTTGCGAATACTTTGAATCAATTGGTCCATTCGATCACTTGGTGGTCACGGCTGGCTCATCCGCTCCGGCTGGAAAAGTGACAGACGTTGCTATCGACGACGCAAAGTCGGCATTTGATACCAAATTCTGGGGCAGCCTAAACGTAGCTAAACATGCCGCACGTTACATGACACCAAACGGTTCTATCACGCTCACCACGGGCATGTTGTCACGCAAAATCGTTGCAGGCACTTACGTCAAAACAGCCATCAACGCCGCGCTAGAAAGCGTGACTAAAGTGCTTGCGAAAGAGCTATCACCGATTCGAGTTAATGCTGTCAGCCCCGGCTTAACCATGACAGTGGCATACAAAAATATGGACGATTCAGCTCGCACAGCCATGTACGACAACGCCAAAAACAACCTACCCGCGGGCAAAGTGGGCGAGCCTTCAGAAATCGCTATGGGTTACCTGTTTGCGATTAATAACCCATACGTAACTGGGTCAATTATCGACATCGATGGCGGTGCTCTACTCGGTTAGAAACCCCGCAGAGACACAAAGAACAATCATTAGGGCGTATATCGAAACGCCCTAGCAAACAAGAATTTACATAGGTAACTCATCATGAAACAAGAAGCCATCCATCAAGAAACTGTCCATAAAGAAAAGATCCCATTCCAAGTTTGGATACTGACACTCGCAGCTTTTGCCATTGGCACCGCTGAATTTGTTATCGCAGGCATCCTTCCGCAAATTGCGACCTCCCTTTCGATCACCGAAGGTCAAGCAGGCTATCTAATCAGTGCCTATGCGTTAGCTATCGTTATCGGCGGGCCAATCTTAACCATCTACCTTGCACGCTTTAACAAAAAGATGGTGCTGATTGGATTAATGGCGCTGTTCATTATTGGCAATGTCTTGTCTGCACTCGCACCAAGCTATCCGCTACTCCTCGCGAGCCGTGTTATCGCAGGCTTAGTTCAAGGGCCTTTCTATGGCATAGGTGCAGTTGTCGCTACCAACTTGGTATCTGAAAAAATGGCAGGTCGCGCCGTTGGTCAAATGTTCGCAGGCTTAACGCTCGCTAACGTTCTTGGCGTTCCAGCCGGTACTTGGGTGAGCTTGCAATTCGGTTGGCACACCACCTTCTTTACCGTTGCGGCACTTGGCACAGTTGCGATGATTTCAATCTTAACGTCAATCAAATCAACAGGTCACAGCGAAGCGAAAGACATCAAAACTCAGCTTATGGCGTTCAAAAATCCAATGCTGCTTATCAGCTTGGCAATCACCGCTTTTGCTTGGTCTGGCTTTATGACGCTTTACGGCTACCTTGCGCCAATCGCCATGCACATCACGGGTTACGGCCAAGAATCGGTCACATGGATCTTAGTGATTGTGGGTGTGGGCTTAATCATAGGTAACACCTTGGGCGGTCGCTCTTCAGATAAAAACCTCGGCAAAGCTTCCATGTTTTGGGCAGTCGCAATGATCGTGTCATTGGTTGTGGTGGGCCTAGTGGTAGACAACAAAATCCTATTCGTTGCAGCTGCATTTGTCTTTGGTATTGCATCATTTGCGAACGTTCCTGCCATGCAACTTCGAGTAATGAACCATGGTGGCGAAGGCCAAGAGCTAGCAGCAACAGCCAATATCTCAGCGTTTAACTTGGCTAATGCCTTCGGTGGATTCCTTGGCGGCATGGTACTCGACAGCCAACTGGGCGCAGGAACGATTCCGTTCGCAGCCGTTGTCGTCCCTGTCATTGGCTTACTACTTATCGCTAAAGCCAATCGAGCTGACAAGCCACAAAGCAACTCTATTTTCAGCCCAGCAGAAAGCAAATAACGCGACTTATAGCCCGAACACAAAACTAAAAACACTGAATTAAAAAGTACTGAATTAAAACAAGGTAGATACCATGAACAAATTATTCGGAACATCAGAACTCAAAGGCCTAGAACTGCAAAACCGTGTTGTGATGGCTCCTATGACACGCGCTCGTACTAGCCAACCTGGAAACGTGCCAAACGACATGATGGCGACCTATTACCAGCAACGCGCCAGTGCAGGTTTAATCATCACCGAAGCAACGCAGATATCCGACGATTCTCAAGGCTACTCATTCACACCCGGCGTTTACACCGATGCACAAATCGAAGGTTGGAAGTCAGTAACAACAGCCGCAAAAGAACAAGGTGCCGCGATATTCTGCCAGCTATGGCATGTCGGCCGCGTCTCTCACCCTACCTTTCAAAAGGGTGAACTACCGATTGCGCCGTCAGCTTTGGCGCCAATAGAAACTCAGGTGTGGATTTCCGATGAGAATGGTAACGGCAACATGGTCGATTGCATCCAACCAAGGGAGATGACCCAAGCAGACATCGATCGAGTGGTTCAAGATTTTGCGAACTCAGCAAAGAAAGCCATCGAAGCAGGCTTTAATGGTGTCGAGATCCACGGTGGTAATGGCTACCTGATTGACCAGTTCCTAAGAACCAACTCAAACAAGCGAACCGACAACTACGGTGGCAGCCGCGAGAACCGACTTCGCTTTCTAATTGAAGTAGTTGATGCCGTCATTGATGCGATTGGCGCGGACAAAGTGGGCGTACGTTTAGCCCCATTCATCACCTTCAAAGACATGAACTGCCCAGACATTGTGCCAACGATTTTAGAAGCTTCAAAGGCACTTCAAGATAGAGACGTTGCTTATCTGCACCTATCAGAAGCCGACTGGGATGATGCTCCAGTTATTCCTGAAAGCTTCCGAATTGAGCTAAGAGAATTATTCTCTAACACCATCATCGTTGCTGGCAGCTACACACCACAACGCGCCGAAGAAGTGTTAAGCAAAGGCTACGCGGATCTTGTCGCATTTGGTCGCCCATTCGTGGCCAACCCAGATCTCGTGTCACGCCTACAAAACGGCAGCGAGCTATCAGAACTCGACGGCGCGACCTTATTCGGCGGCAACGAAAAAGGCTACACCGATTATCCAGCTTTGTAGTGGATTTTGAATTGATAGAACAGCCTTAGATTTTCCTTCAGGCAAAAGAAAGGCTCGCATGACTAGTGCGAGCCTAATGCAGTTTAGGGGGTAAACCACAATCTGGTATTAATCTGGGACTAATTATTTAACTTATGAGCCATTATGCACTTGTGCGCATTGATATTCTATTTTTAAATGATTCACTGCAATTAATCAATCGATAAAAGTTAGCGTTTGGTCAATTTAAACCACATAAATAACAGTGATTTAGTGAGCAGCGTCTAGAAATTAATCTTAAATCCCATATAAATCAGATTTATAGACTTCTCATTTGCCAATAACCCTCACCATTGGTTGCGAGCTGATTGTGTAAATAATCGAGCGTGTCAGCCACCTTTCCAGTAATGCCTTGAGGCGGATTAAACAACAACAACCCACTGCCGATGAGTCGATCATCGCCCTTAGGATCGCGCAGTCGTAATTCCGATTTGATCGGGCTTGGTAACAAGCCATCTTTCACCGCTGTCACGCAGTGATTCAAAATCAGTGAGCTTTTGTCATCGGTGTACAGCGGATACCAAATCAGCGCAGACACTTTCTCAGATTGCTGATAAGCCTTCACCAAGGCATCAATCACTGCGAGATATTCAGCATCAGTTTCATAGGGTGGGTCGATAACGATCAAGTGATGATTATCGTGCTTTGCCACGTCATCAGGTAGCGCTTTAAGCCCGTCGCCCGCAGTAATGGTGAGCTTACTTGAGACATCAAGATCGCGTTGCAACTTCTCGATATTGGCTTGCAATAAATCGGCTTCGTCTTGCTGAATATCGGAAAAGTAGAAGCTGTCTTGGCTACGACCTTGTTGATAGGTAATGGCCGCTGAGCCGGGATACAGCGTGATTAGTTGATTAGGATTGTAGTATTCCAGCACCGACATAAAAGACGCGAATGATTCTGGAAGGTAAGCCTTGTTTCGCCATAAGTACCCAACCCCTTCGGCAAATTCGCCCGCGTGGTTGCTTGGCGCAGTGGTGAGGTCGTAACAGCCTGTGCCTGAGTGTGTGTCGATAACATTGAGACGTGAATGCTGCTGCATTAATGACTGAACCAGAGCACTCAATACGGGGTGCTTCAGTGCATCACCGTGGTCGCCTACATGACATTGATGTCGATATTCCATTCCCTTGCCTCATTTCTACTGACGTCATATAAACATACTTCATATCCTAAGGGCTTTCCTGCTCAATCTATCGTTTTTTGAAATAGCCTCTCTTTTGACTAACTGTCTGACTCTTATAAAAAATAAAGCCCTTCGTCTTATTACAAACGAAGGGCTTTACTGAGTTACTTATTAACTTGTACTACTAGCGAATAAACACCCTAAGGGTACTCCCCCTCAACTTCTACTGGCGCTTTCACTTGGTAGTGACAAGGCTTTAGACCAAGTAGCTTAGGCAGTGTGATACCGACAGAAACTGAAGACCACGTACCGCTGACAATACCGACAACCAGTGCAATAGCGAACCCTTGCAGTGCCGCGCCACCAAGTAGCCAAAGCGCTGATACAGTGATTAGCGTTGTACCTGAAGTCACCATGGTGCGTGAGAACGTCGCTTTAACTGATTCGTTAAGCAGATTGTCTGTATCACCGTTTGGATTACCACGCAGCATTTCACGTACACGGTCGGCAATGATGATCGAGTCATTCAATGAATAACCCAAAATCGCCAACACCGCTGCCAATACGGTCAGGTTGAACTCAAACTGAGTAAAAGCGAACAGACCCAAGATAAGCGTCACGTCATAGATTATCGCGGCAAGCGCACCCAGTGCCAAGCGCCATTCAAATCGAACACTCAGGTACAGCATGATCATTAGGAAACACACCAATACCGCCAAGCCACCTTGGTCAACCATGTCTTGACCCACTTGAGGGCCAACCACGCTGCTGTTAAGCACTTGTACTTGGTCGCTCACCGATGACAAAACATCCACTAGGTTAGGCTGAGGTGCATCCGTCAATTGGCTGTAACGCAGTGTCCAGCGGTCTTGTTCTGCCATACCAACCACTTGCACGTCTTGTTGGAAAGCGGCATCAAGTTTTGTTTTTAAATCGTCTTTAGTTACTTGGTCAGAAAGCTGAACTTCGGCCACCACACCGCCAGTAAAGTCCAAGCCCCAGTTGAAACCTTTCACTGCCACAAGCATCACAGAGCTCATGAACAGCACAATAGAAATCACAGACATCACCTTGCGAAGGCGAGTCATATTGCTGTCTGAAATAGTCATATTTGAAATACTCATGCTTAAATCCTTACATCATGGCGCTGGTCGCGCCCCCAAACCAAGTTGATGATTGCTCGTGAAGCAAAAATGCCCGTGAACATACTGGTTAGAAGACCTAAGCCCAGTGTCAGGGCGAAGCCCTGAATCGGTCCATTACCAATGGTATATAGAGCCACAGCAACGATCATGGTGGTGACGTTAGCATCGAAAATTGAAGAGAACGCGCTATCGAAACCACGGTCGATAGAGCTAGCAAAGCTGCGCCCTTCTTTCATCTTGTCTCGAATACGTTCGAAGATAAGCACGTTAGTGTCTACCGCCATACCGACGGTCAGTACTAAACCCGCAATACCTGGCAGGGTTAATACCGCACCCGGTAGCATCGCTATCAAACCAAATAGTGTGGTCATGTTGACGACCAATGCAGCGTTCGCAACCCAACCAAGGCGGCGGTACCATAGCGCCATAAACGTGAGAGTTAGACCAAGGCCAAGTGCCAAAGCAGCAAAGCCGTTAGTAACGTTTTCAGCACCCAGAGACGGGCCAATGGTACGCTCTTCAATGATGGTTACTGGCGCAGTCAATGAACCCGCACGAAGCAATAGAGCCAGCTCTTGAGCTTCAGCCATGCTGCCTGCACCTGTGATTCTAAAGCGGCTACCCAATTGAGACTGGATGTTCGCCACACTGATCACTTCACTGGTTTTCTCGCTGTTACCGGCTCTATCACGGCTGTACTCGCTGTACACGGTTGCCATTGGCTTGCCGATGTTATGACGAGAGAACTCAGACATCTTCTTACCGCCCGCTGAATCCAGCGTGATGTTTACTTCTGCGCTGCCCATCTCACCAATGCCACTACGAGCATCGATAATGTGTTCGCCGCTCAGTACCGCTTTGCGAGCAACAACGACACGGTTGCCATCCGTATCTTTTAGCGTTTGAGTGTTACGCGTCGCGTTATCGTAAACAGAGTAGAACGCCAATGATGCCGTTGCACCAATCACATCTTTCGCGGCTGCAGGGTCTTGGACACCCGGAAGTTCGATACGGATACGGCTTTCACCTTGGCGTTGAATCGATGCCTCAGTGATGCCGAGCTCTTCAATACGGCTGCGCATGATTTGCAGGTTTTGTTGAACCGTTAGGTTACGGAGCGTTCTTTGCTCTTCTTCAGACTGAGTTAACGTTAGCGATTTATCTGAACGGTCACGTTGCCATTGTGGGAACTCTTCACGAATCAGTTTTTGTGCTTTCTCGAAATCTGCATCAGTGCGGAAATTAAATTCAACTTGGTTGTTCACCACTTTACCGCGTGCATAACGCACTTGGCTGGTGATCTCGTCGACCACAGATTGCGCTTGTGCGTGGTAAACCGGTTCCATGTCCACTTCTAACAGGAACTGCACACCACCACGTAAATCAAGGCCTAACTGAATCGGCGCGAAGCCCATGTCAGTCAGCCATTTTGGTGCTGCTGGCTCCATAGCAAGAGCAACGGTCGCGTTGTCGAGGAAGCGCTCATTAAGCACTTCTTTGGCTTTCGCTTGTTGCTCAGCATCTTCTAAGATCACCACTAAACGTTTGTCTTTTTGAAAGGCTGATTTGGCTTGAATGCCCTCGCTAGCAAGGTATTGCGTCACTTGAGTGGCGTCGATGGTCTGTTCAGAGCGGTTACTGATTTGAACCGAGGCGTCCTCGCCAAACCAAGAAGGCAAAGCACTCAGAATCATGATGATGATGGTGGCGATAAGCACCACGTATTTCCACTTTGAGTAGTGGTTAATTTGTTTTCTTGGAATGCGTTTTTTCACAGTCAAGATCTCTTCTTTTTTACCAATCACCGTAAATACGTGCTCAAAAATAGCACCGAAAAAAAGCAGTGATCGAGCATTTTGACCAGCTGGGGTGACCAGTTATTTACTACGATTGGTATGTCTAATGTTTTGCGAACACGAGCGATGGCTAATCACAACCAGAACAAGCTGATTGAAAGATAGTGGTGCTAAAGCTGATGTCACTATGTTTGTTTTGGTTAACTGGCGAGTTCAACGGGCACAAGTGACCATCGATACGACCAATTTAGGGTCAACGATTAGCTAAGAAGTTCTCGAAAATGCGAGTATTGAATGTTGCCCTCTTTCCACCCAGAAAGCCGGGAGGACGGAGAACTCACAATACTGGTCCAGTGCTGCTTAGAATCCAACAACGGTGTATTGAAAAGCAGAGAGGCCAGTAATGAAGGGGGGGAGAAGTCGATCAGTAGATGATAAGCAGGCTCAAGATCAGCCACGCTTTCTTGTTCATTGCTGAGCATACGTCTGAAGTTTGCTGCTTGAAGGCTAGACTCAGTGTCGTGATAGTTAGAACTGTCACCAGAAGGCACTGTGCCAAACTGAGCCTTATCGCACTCTAAGTAGCTCGACGGATTATCCGTAGCGGCTTGTTTACACAGGTCATTCTGTGAAGATTGCTCTTGAGCCGAGTATATTTGAAATGGCTTAGAAGGAAACGAATAGCCGTTAGAATTCACTAAGCCAAAGCTCAGTAAAAACAACATTAAGACTAATCGGGTACCCAGTTTAAGCAATCTAATATCCAAACAACATTCTCGTAGATCGTCAATCTACAATACAAATGAAACGCTGTCTTGATTTAAAACATTTTTTTAGAAAATGATTCGATGCAACCGATTAAGCGTTCTCGCAATTTAGATTTACATAGATCTAAAACGACTTAACAACAGGTGATGGATAGATGTTATGAATAGCGAAAAACAAGAAAGCCAAGCGACACTCGCTTGGCTTTGAGTTATCTCTCTTTGTTGGTTTCAAGCTTTAAGCTTTAGGACGCATGATGTTCTTAACCTTACGGCTATTTTCACCAAAGATGCGTTGTACTAACTCATTCATCTCTTCTGCAGAGATTGATCTCGCCACTCGCTCAACTTGAGACAAAGCTTCGATATCGTAACCATGAAGTAGATAACGAGACACATACCACGCTTGGTCGATAGAGCTCATCTCGAGAGGCGAGAAGTCAGCTTCAAACTGTTTCACAACCGCTCGCATTTCCTCTTCAGAAACACCTTGTAGAAGATCTGAAATCACCTTATCAATCGCCACTTCCACTTTATCAACGTTCTCAGGCGCTATCATCGCACCGATGACCCATTCATGACTCAACTCGCTGTCTGCAGACGCCGAATACGTATAAGGCGAGTAATCCAAGCTCAACTCTTCGCGAATATAAGTATCTAAACGAGTCGCCAGTAGGCGTTCTAGCAAGCTTTCCATGAAAATATCTTTTGCCGTAAAGCCTTGCTCGGTATCGCTTACTGGTTCAGAGATCACTCGCAAGACGTACTCTGCACTATTTACATTGTTAATCGCCAAATCAATACGTGACTCTAGTGGCTGGTTGTAAGCCACTTTAAACTCAGGTACCGCCGCTTTTTCCAATGGGATAGAAGCCAAGTACTGCTGAACCAAAGGCTTCAATACACTTGGGTCGATATCACCCACGACCACCAGTTGGTTGTGTCTCATTTGACCAAACAGCTGCTGATGAAGGTTATCGACATCTTTCACTGAAACCGCTTCAACACGCTCTTTATCAACAAAAAGGTGACTACTGTCCGGACTATAGATATTTTGGTTTATTGCGCGCTCAAACTGACCGACAGGACTGCTCAGGAAAGATTCTTGTCCCTGTACAAACTCTTGCTTCACCGCCTCTAATTGCTCAGGGTTGATTTTAGGTGCCGTGATGAAGGTATAAAGCGCAGCAAACGTATCTTTAAGCCCATCTTTTTTAATATTAAATTCGATACCATGGCGAGTATTGCCAATAAAAGAATCCGCTCGAATATCTTCACGATCAAAATACGCTAGAAGTTCAGAACCCGTAAATTCACCGACACCACTTCGAGCAAACGTCGGTAACGCAACTTCAACGGCAGGGTACAAGCTAGGATCTAAAGCTGATTTACCGCCGAGGCTCATGTACATCACACCAACATCGTCACCTGCAACATAGTCACGCAAGTACCACATGTCGATACCATTGCTTAACGTCCACTTTTGGATGTATGGATCGATGGACATTTGTTCAGCAAGTACAACCTCGCCCTTCGAACTAGGAACAGCAAAGGCACTTACAGAAGCAATAGCGAGCGGCGGGGTTCCAGGCTCGCTGTAAGTCGCTTTTAAGCTATCTAGAGAGTTAACGACAGCTGTTCTATCTTCAGAATCGTCCATGCCAATAACAAGAAAGTAATCATCAGAGAGCAGATTTGTGATGTTGTCGTTGATCGCTTCCAGGCTTAGGTTAGCAATGAAAGCTTCCAAACTCGCTTGATAGTCTTTCTGTGATTGGACAATTCGCTCAGTTACAAGCGCACTCGCTTTGTAATTCGCGTGTTCAACGCTGTCCATTTTATCCCAGTCATGCTCGATGTTATCCAGCAAGTCTTGGTAGTAGTGCTGCTCGCCGACGATATCCGTTTCCGAAACACCAAAATCACGCAGTGATGCCAAGGTAGAAAGCAGCTCTTGTTGGATGACTTCACGGCCGCCAGCCGGGAAACCAACACTTATTGACGAATAGTTCAGAGAGCCCATCTGATAGTTATCAGACGCTATCCATTGAGTCGGCAACGCTGCATCATTGAATACTGCTTCGAGTCGCTGGCGAATGAGTTGTTGCGAGGTTTCATCTAACCAGCGTTGATGCTGCTGAGCATGATTTTCAACTCTATTTAAACCTCGGTTAAACGTTAAAGTAATGCTTGGTGCTTCTCTTCCTGCATACTCAACATAATTACCTTCATTGAACGAGGTCACTTTCTGTTTCTCTGGTCTCGGCGTGTCGCCACGCTCCCAGTTCGAAAACTTCTCTTCAATGAGTGGAATCACGGTTTTGATATCCACATCACCAGAAACGACCAGTTCAACTATTTGAGGTTGATACCAAGTCTGATAAAAGTTGCTGATGCCTTGAGGAGTAGCATTAACAATCGACGATTTAGTGCCTAATGCATCTTGCGATTCATACGGGCCGCCTTCAATGAAGTGGTCAAAGAATTTCTCTCCGAATGACTTATCATCGAGGCGAGCCATACGAAACTCTCCAAGAACCACGCCTTTCTCTTTTTCAACTTCTGAACTTGATAGATCCAGACCATCACCAATGTCACGCATCCACGTTAGAGCAGACTGCAATTGGATGTTATCTGGCAAATCTAACTGGTAGACCGTCTCTTCATAAGAGGTGTAGGCATTAATATCTGCACCAAAGCTAGCGCCTGCATCTTCGAATAGACGAATCACATCATTTTCAGAGAAGTTCTTACTGCCATTGAATGCCATGTGTTCCAAGAAGTGCGCGTAGCCTTCTTGCTGATCAGTCTCTTGAATCGAACCCGCGTGAACGACTAGACGTACAGATACCGATGCTTCATGATCTGGATAAACATGATAGGTAAGACCATTTTCTAGCTGGCCTGAAGTCCATGCAGGATCCGGCTGGATTAAGTTTTCGGTGGTTTTTGGTGTTGAGCTACAGCCAACCAAAGTTAGGCATAGAGCCGTCGCTAAATAATATGTTTTCATAACAACCTCTTAATGTCATTCATCGACAATATACAGATTGAGTTAACGATTATTATTTAATACTGAACCGGATGAGTATCTTTGTGATCTGGATCTTTATTTTATAAATTACCAAGTGATATGTAAGATCACTGTATTCATTTGAATTAGCGTTTTAATAAGAACCGATTACATCCCTTTAAGCTAGTTCTCTACATCCCCTTAAACAACGCTTGCGAAGCACGGCTGATCGGTAGTTTTTCCCCTGACACATAAGCCGACATCTGACCTGAGAGGCCTTTCTTCACCTTATCAATGGCGGAGACTTTCACCACCACCGAGCGGTGGATCTGCCAGAACTCATCAGGATTGAGTTGGGCGATCAGCTCTTTTAGTGACACGCGAAGAATAAACTCCTCTAGAGAGCCGCCTTGGCCTTTTTTGAATATCGAGACGTACTTGTCTTCTGCTTTGAAGTAAGCGACATCATCGACGGCGATTAGGTGAATGTCTTCCCCAACACTGGCTTTGAGCCACGTGAGATACTTTTTCTGCGATAGATAAGGAGGCTGAACTTGTTGTGAGGTCGATTGGGATAGCAGTTGAAGCTGAGCCATTAACGCCGTGATATCAGGTTGTTCGGGGAGGTTACCTATTTGCGATTGGTTACTCGACAGACGCGCTTGCACCTTCTGACAGGTAGCAAGTAGGCGCTCTTCATTGATTGGCTTAAGCAGGTAATCCATCGCATTGTGTTCAAAGGCTTTAACTGCGTATTCATCATAAGCCGTAATGAACACAATCAATGGCGGCGAATCTAGCTTGTTGAGTTGTTTCGCTAGTGAGATTCCATCCAGCTCAGGCATACGAATATCGAGAAACGCCACGTCGGGCTTAAGCTGCTGAATACTTTGTATCGCCTCCAAACCGTTTTGTGCCTTGCTGACGATCTCTAGCTCCGGCCAAACCTCAGCCAAGCTCTTGTCTAAGTGATGCCTTAACAGTGCTTCATCGTCTGCGATAATCGCCGTTACGCTCGGCTGTATTGCTGGGTTGTTCATGGTTAATCCTTTAAATTCACACTGTAAATCGTCTATTTTTCGTCACTGTTCTGTACTTTCTGGTGCGTAGTTCTAGACAACTGCGTCAGTCAGCGGTAACAAGATCGTCGACACTACCCCGCCCTCAGTTTGTTCAGTAATAGTTAGACTCGCCTTATCACCATAAAGGGTTTCGATTCTTTGACGAATATTGCTTAACCCAACACCGTGCCCCGTATTCGCAGAGGGCGTTTTCAACCCAGCACCACTGTCTGACACTTCAATCTTCAACTGTTCAGCTTGCTGGGTAATACGGATATTCACTTCGCCACCTGCGGCTTTTGGCTCAATACCGTGAGTTAATGCGTTCTCAACCAAGGGTTGAATTAAGAAGGGCGGAATCACTTGCTGATCGCTAATGTTGTTCGTTTCAATCGAGAAGGCTAAGCGCTCATCTAAACGAATTTTCTGGATGTTAAGATAAGCATCCAGCAAGTCGACCTCTTGTGCGATGGTCGATTGCTCAGTGCGGCTATTCTTCAAAGTCACACGCAACAAGTCGGTCAGTTTTTCGAGCATCAACTTGGCTTTCGCGCTGTCACTCTCAATCAATACATTGATGGTCGCAAGCGTGTTGAACAAGAAGTGCGGTTCAATTTGGCTCTGTAGTTGTTTAAGCTGACTCAGCACCACCACCTTCTCTTGATCGGCCTGACGGCGCTTGGCCACTTCTAATTCGTTATCGGCACGTAACTGCTGCTCTCGTGCGTAGAAATAGTAATAGCAAACCGAACAGAAGATCACACCAAGCAACACGACAGATTTAAGGTCCGAGATATTGGACCCAAAATACCCGTTCAACCAATAGTGCGCGTTCAAGGTACCAAAGGTCATCGCGATCACCATTGATATACCCACTTCAAGCGTGCGGGATGTTCTCTTGAACAACTTAACCAAGATGAAAGAAGAACCCACCGCGCTGTAGCCAAAGCCAAAACTGATTGCTAGATTAACCGTTAATCCGCCGCCCCAAATCGTATGGGTTGTAATCGCAATAAGAACACAAAATAGCGTGGTGAACGCAAAGCTTTTGATCCATGAAAACCGACTGTTTGAAGAAGTGTTCATTAAAATCGTCCTTTGATATTTATAAGAATCATATGACTATCGGGTAAGTTGGCGTAAGCAGAATCACTTTTACCGCCTAGAAAGCGTGCAGCAAGTTCCAATTCCAACGATGAATCACCATTATCTAACGCCTGATAGTTGAGCCACTGAGTAGCAATAAAACCACCGTCTTGTGGAGACAACATCACATCAAATGTTGGCGTGATATCTTCAAGCCAGCCATGTGTCGAATCCAAAGACCAGTGAAACATGATGTTGTGTTGAACCAAATTGGCGTGCTGATAACCTTGCGCGTAAGAGCCTGCCAACAATGCTGTCATCGGATTAACTGACAAAGGCTCGGCACTTTCTATTGCGCTTTGCCACTCAGAGTCACTCCACGCTCGGCTATCAAACCAGTATTCCAACACCACATTGTGGCCCGTGTCATTGGCCCATGTTAGTCCTGCTAACGCTTGATAAGCTTCGCCCTGCTCTTCAAGATAAACCGGTTTAAGCATTGAATCCGGCTGACTGTAGCCAAGGCTTTGTTGTTGATAGACCACCGAACCATGAAACTCCCATGCAAGGTTTAAGACCGAAACCAAACTCGCTCCAAGCAAGCCGTGGCGCACATCATCATAATAAGCGACCCACTGATACTCATGGTCACCCACTAGGTTGTAACGACGTAAGCCAAATCCTTGTTGCTGGTTCTGCTTTTCGAATTCATTTACGTCTTGAGAAGTCCATGACGAATCGCTGTAAAGCAGTGTCCATTCGCCCGTCATATCGAACAGTGACGCCGACGCAACACCCGCCCCCTCCTCAGCGACAATGCCTACTGGGTTTTGGCGATAAGGCTTGATGATGTCTAGCGGTCGGTAGCCATAACCCACGCCCCAATCGAGGCGAACCTTGCCGAGCGTCACATCGAGGTAGTGGTCACCGACTATAGAATTAGACACCTCAACACCACCTTGCCAAAACAACTCGCGCACGATGAATTCCGATTCAAAGCTCGCCTCTTGTCCTTGAGGATTGTTACTCAAAATATCGTTGGCTTTGACTGCAAACAGGCCAAGCCAATTGTTATAACCAACCTCAAGATCCAGTAAACCATTTAACGACTGGCGATTATCAGATGCTAAAGGAGTGAATGGTGACTCTCGTGATTCAATCGCTTCGGCACTGAGTTGCCAATCCCAAGCCAAGCTCAGCTCATCCGCTTGAATCGTGTTACTTACGCAAGACAAAGCAAGCAAAATAGCAGCTGAATACTTGATGTAAGGCTTACGACTAGAAGCTTTCATGGCATCCCCCTAAAGCCCAGATACACTATTACGCGATAAGTAAGCTGGGTTGTAGTATTTGTCTGCCAAGGCTTGTTCGCTTACTTCGCGGTACTCAATCACGGTCTTCTTACTTGGTTGAATCTTATCAAGTAAGGTCATTGACACTACACTCGGCAAGCCATCACGCACGCCTTCAGTAAACCACGCTTGCTTGGCTAGTTTTCCTGAACGCAAATACAAATCCGCTTTAACTGGAAATGCGCGCTCTGTCGTTAACCACAGATCGATGGATTGATAACTCGCGCCCTTAGTTTTTGCGGTGAGTTTTAAGTGATGGGTATCAAGCAGATCACCACTTGACACCTCAACCTGTTGTTCGACAACCCACTCACCTTGGTAATCTTCGCTCCAAGTGAGCGTTGAGATATCACCAACCGAAGCTTCACCAAGCAATTTTTGCATCGGGGTAATACGAATTGGACGACGAGATTTCGGCATCAATAACCAATAGTTGTCTTCTATCATCAGCATCTTTTGACCCGCCTCGACAGCCGACTTGAACACCACTAACGACTCTCGATTGGGTCTTGTGTAGACGTTGTACTCACGTGTTTTATCGAGTTGTTCGTCTTGATATAACGCCACCAGAGAAACCACTTTCGACGCCTGTTCGCTGTTCAAACGGTAGCTGTCTGCCTTGGCAATCATCTCGGTAACTTGCTGTGAATCGACTGCCCAGCTTGGTGTCGATACTAGAACCAAAGCTAAAACAGAGCCCAACGCGAAAGCCAATGTATTGAATGAACGAGTTAATTTACACATAAACCAGCGCCTCCGTGATTGGCTTATTTACGCCTTTGCGAGCAGAGAAATAAGCAGCCAGCAAACAGATCGCCAGCACACCCAAAGTGGCGTAACCAACCAATTCCAATGAGAAGTAAATATTGAGTGGGTAACCTTCGGTTCTTCCCGGAGGTGGTGGCATTTGCACATCAACCACCAGCAATAACACCGACACTAAACCGCTCACTAGTGCGCCTATCGCACTGCCAATTACCGCCAGTAATCCCGCCTCTTTTAAGAAGCCTGCAACGATTTCAGAAGGATAACTACCAAGAGCCGACAAGGTGCCAATTTCACGAGTGCGCTCCGTCACCGACATGGTCATGGTGTTAAACAGCGACACGAACACCACTAATGCCATCACTGCACCCATGATGCCGAAGATCCGGTCGTAAAGATCTTTAACCTTGGTGTAGAAAAACGCGCGATCTTGCCATGGGGTAATCTCTATTTCAGAACCTTGTTGAGCATCTTGCTTGTCCAAAGCCATTCGAATACGTTGTTGAACCGTCGATGTCTTGTTGGTTTCAAAAAGGAATACCGACAAGGTACTAACTTTGTCTGAAGCTAAAAGCTCTTGAGCTGTCGTGATGTGTACGTACAACTGACGCTTATCCAACTCAGGCACGCCAGTCGAGTAAATGCCCTGCACCTTAAAATCAAAGGCATTCAATGCGCCATCACTGGTCGTCGCAAGCAATGTGACCCAATCACCAACGGCCACTTTGAGGTTACGAGCAAGGTCGGTTCCGAGCATCACTTGTGGCTCTTGGCTGTCGTATCTTGGTGATTTCACATCCGAGAGGGTTTGACCGCTGCGCACATCAAGGAACGGTCCTTTCATGTCGAACTCGCGCTCATTAACGCCCGTTCCCATGAAGATGGTCGACTTACTGCCGTTAGAAACCAAACCGCTGAAGTAGACTCTTGGCTGAACACCACGCACGTCGCTGTCGCCAATAATGCTCTTGGTTAGCGCTTGAACGTTATCCAGACCATTGCTCAGCGGCATGTCTTCATCTTGCTCAAAATAACCCGGCGTGCTCAAGGTAAGGTGGCCAGTATCGCGCGCGGTCGATTCTCTCAAGGATTCGTAGGTGTAAAGCCCATAGCCTCCTGCCGACGTCAACGCAAATACGGCAATGGCGATGATCAATACAGAAAGCAGACTGCGGCGACCATTTCTTAATAGATTAAGCCACGCCAAACGCACCGAAGTTGGAAGTAAAAACGTGCTCATTCTTTGTGTTAACTTGCCCATGAGATCGCCTCCGTTGCTGTGATTTGTGGTGCCAGTTGGCCGTCGATAAGTTCAATCACTCGGTCGCAGCGCTGCGCCATTCTTGGGTCGTGCGTTGCGACAATAAAGGTAGTGCCCATTTCGTGGCCAAGCTCTTTCATAATGTCGATCACAAGGTTTGCGGTATGACTGTCTAAGCTCGCGGTCGGCTCATCGGCAATCACTAAGCTTGGGTTGTGGATCAGTGCTCTGGCTATCGCGACACGTTGTTGCTGACCGCCTGAAAGGTTGTCTGGGCGGTGATGAACGTAATCTCCTAGCCCAACACGCTCTAACATCTCTTGCGCTCTGGTCTGCTGTTCTTGTTTCGAACATTGGTTCAACATCAATGGATAAGCGACGTTTTCAAGCGCAGTCATTACAGGAACCAGATTGAAGCGCTGAAATACAAAACCCAGTGACCCGCGACGAAAACGCGCAGCGGCAATTTGCTCAGTCGGATACGCTTTACCATCAATGTTTATCTCGCCTTGATAGTCCATATCCAACAAACCAAGAATGTTCAACAGCGTGCTTTTCCCTGACCCAGAAGGGCCACACAACGCCACCATTTCACCGCGTTTGATTTGGCCATCGACTCCCTTGAGAGCGTCTACACTTTGACCGCCAGTGAGATACGATTTGCCGATACCTTTAAATTCAATCATTCCTTTGTCCTCTGATTACTCGCCAACTATTTAGCTTCAATGCCCTTTATTTCGCTTTCGCAACTATTACTTGGCTTTCGCTATTAGGGCCTTCGCAGTCATAGTTTCGATATTGCCAGCATCGGCGGTTTCCATTTGTTCTAGCCACACCTGTGCTTGCTCGAAGTCTTCAGCACGAATCGAAGCGGTAATTGCATAGCGATAAATCCATGAAGTTGCAGAGAAGTGCTGTTGCTGAAAGTCCTCTTCAGTGAGTAACGAAAGGAACAGGTCATAACCGCGATCAAAGTGATTAAACATGTCTGGTAGAGAGGTGTAAGTCACCGCAGCCATAGCGCGAGTTAGGTACGAATCTGGTAGCCCTTGAACACGAGGTTGCTCATGAATCGGTTGGTCTTCGTCTTTAAGCAGAACCAGTGATTTATCGATGGTCGATAAACCCTTTTCCACATACTTCATCTTATTCCAAGGTAAGAACGCATCACGCCCCATTAAGGTTTCTGTGCTTCCTAAGTAGACCAAGGTCAGTGGCGTCGCACCGTCTTGTTGCAGCGTGTCATTCAGGCGCTCGTAAGCCACCTCAACCAAATCTTCATTGCCTTGCGCCGCTTGGTTGTAAATATCAAGCACGTCTGAACTCGGGTTCGCTAAAGCTAACGACGGAGCAAACGAAACAAGCGCAATCAGTAATGAACGCTTAAACAAAGAAGTGGTAGAGCCTGAATTTAATGAGTGTGAAGTAGTCATGATTTCTAATCCCTTTCAAATGTTGACGTTGAAAGGTTAACCACAAACTGTAACGCCGTTTTATCAATGCGACGAATGGTAATAATAAGGAGTGAATGGCTTGGAGAGGGTGTGAGTGGGAAACAAAAAGCACGAGTGGTGACGTTTTCAGCCCTAGTACCAATCAAAAATCACGAAGAATCGTCCTAATTAATTTAGAAGGTTACAAACTCAAAAGAGCCTGTAACCTTTTTAAGTGACAACTATCTGGATTTGTTCTGATTTTAATTTTTATTCGTGAGTCATCTTTGTAGCAAGTGCAAAGCGATTCCAAGCATTAATCATGATTACTTGCATCATAGATTGTGCGAGTAACTCTTCTCCTAATAAGCTTAGACATTGCTGATAAGTTGTATCCGAAACACCCGAATTTGAAATCAGCGTCATTTCGTCCGTTAGACTCAAAATTGCTCGCTCCGTTTCATTAAACAGTGGTGACTCCTGCCATGCTGACAGAGCAAACAGTTTCTGCTGTGAGATATCGATCTTCAATGCTTCAGTTGTGTGCATTTGAATACAGTAAGCACATTTATTAATGATTGACGCTCTGATTTTGATCATTTCTTTTAGTTCGCTAGATAATTCAACATCAGATAAATAGCCCTCGATAGACAGCATTGCACTTAAAGCATCAGGTTGAACTTGTGCGAGATCGATACGTTTTAACATTTTGGCACCCTAATTTGATTGATGGATGTCGCTATCAATGCGACAGGGCTATTGTGCACAACTCGAAATATAAGCGGAATACACATATTATGTGAATTAGTTATGCATCAAACGCAAAGGTGAACGTGTGTTAGAGTTGATAAAAATATTTGACCAAGTCGTGGAGTCTGGAAGTTTTTCTCAGGCAGGCCGAGCTCTCAATATGGCTCCATCTTCGGTCGCAAGAAATATAGACAACCTGGAAAGTAAGATTAAATCTTCGCTTTTTAAACGCAGTACACGACAGCTATTGCTGACTGAAGAAGGCCAGTATTTTTACCAACAGTCGGCCAAGATCTTACAAGATAGCAATAGACTGTTAGAAGAAATGCAAGGTAATCAAGGCACTCCAGAAGGGGTAGTACGAATTTCAGTTTTTGAAAGCTTTGGCAATTTGTGTCTTACTCCACTAATTCCAGAGTTCCTTGAACGATACCCTAAGATACAAGTTGAGTTAGAGCTGGATAACAACGTAGTCGATTTAAATAGTGAAAATATTGATGTCGCTATCCGTATTGGTACACCACAAGACAGTCGACTCAAGGCTCGTCATCTACTGACAAATAACGCGTCATTGGTCGCAGCCCCGTCGTATATTGAAAAGTATGGAACTATCGATAAACCCGAAGAGTTGCAAGATCACAACTGTTTGTTGATAAGTCATGAACGGCAAAAAAACTATTGGTACTTTAAGAAAAATGCAGTTAACAAAAAAGTGTTAGTGACAGGCAATTTGATATCAAAAGGCGGCTCACCTCTTTTACATGCTGCGCTAAGCGGAGTTGGCGTTCTTTTACTATCTGACTGGATGCTACAACCGTACTTGGAAAATGGACAGTTAACGGAGTTACTCCCTCACTGGACATCAATGCACAGTGAGCAAGGGAGTGGTGAAATATTCGCAATATATAAAAACACTCAATACCCAAGACCTCATATCCGTTTGTTTATTGATTTTTTAATTGAAAAGCTAGAGCCTTTGAAGAGCGTCCATCCAAACAGAAGTCTAAGTGATTAATAATAGTTCTGCGTTAGAGATAAGTGTCACCTCTGAATACAAAAAGCGCTCCAAAGTAAATTGGAGCGTTTTAACGACTTTTAAAAAGGGGATTACTTAATCACGCCACATACAATGCGTGCACCACCACCGCCAAGCTTAGCTGGATGGTCAGAGTGGTTGTCACCGCCTGCGTGGATCATCAAGGCTCTGCCTTTTACGTCATCCAATGTAACTCTTGGCGCCATCACTGGCTGGTCGGCTACTCCATTAGCATTAACGTAAAGCGGTGGTAAATCGCCAAGGTGATTATCATCCGTCCAAGGGAAACCATGTTTACCCGTTTCCTCTGGATCATAATGTCCTCCTGCAGCTCCACCGAGTATGGTTTTGCCATCTTTTGTGATGCTATCGCATGAACCATTCGCGTGCACATGAAATCCATGCGTACCAGCTGGCAAGCCTTTCAATTCTGGTGTAAAGACAGCTCCGTAATCACTTGAGCTTATCATCACTGTTCCGGCTGACTGACCAGAGCCAAGATCGATCATTTCAACACTCACCGCTTCAGCGAAAACAGAAGAAGAAATAAGGGTGAGTGCAGCAAGCCATGTTGTTTTGTTCATATCATTACGTCCTTTTATTGTTATTAGTACTCTTCATTCAGTACTTAAGGGATTTTAGTACATTAGATTGACCATAGATTTCAGCAAATTCTTTCAGATTAAGCCCTGCTTTATTACGCAGTTCTGAGGCACACTCCGCTTGGTACAAATCTTTCGCTATACCAATTTCACGTTTTATAAGTGCTCCCATCAAAGCTGTGTTACCGCGCTTATCTTGCAAACACGCATTCGCCCCAGAATCGAGTAGCAAGCGGACGGTTTCTCTATTTCCTTGATAAGCCGCAACCATGAGTGCTGTGTAACTTTGGTTATTACGTTGATCAATAGGGAAACCTTGCGAAACAAATGCATCGACCACTTCATTATTGCCGATACGTGCGGCATCAAAGAACAGCCCAACCAGAGATTGGTACTCCTCTTCCAGTTGGTTATCTGCAGCCAATAAGCTGAACGATAAACTCAAAGCAAAAACAATGGAACTAAGCAAAAATACGATTTTCATTTATTCCCCCTCACTAACATAATTAGAGAATGGCCTACAGGAGTCCTGATTTTCGGGCAGAAAAGAGCAGATAAATCTCCCGTAGGCCAAAACTTTACGCCTTACAGTACTGCCTAGTCGTTCACTTGGGAGCGTTTTTTGACTTGTGAGATACTGGTGTCAGTTGCTTTAGCCAAACGCGTTCCATACTCTTTATCTGCACGATAGAAGTAGCTCACCATGATTTCCTTGACTTCTTTATCCATAACCTTATTTAGGTCACCTGCTAAGTTTGTAATCAAGTCACTTTTATCTTGTTCACTCATGCTGCGGTACTGCACACCCGCTTGATAGAAGTTTCGTGGATTACTGATCGCTTTTTGTTGAACGGTACCAACAAGTTTGGTTTCTACGGCTTTGAATTGAGCATCTTCTGCCAACTCTAGCTTTCGGCTTGGCTCATAGTTAACAGCACCATGGCTTAGTGATGCATTATTACTCAAACCATTTTGGTTATGGCTGCTCACTGGCGCTAACGGTCGGTTAACGGGTAGTTGGAACTGGTTAGCGCCCAAGCGATAAAGCTGTGTATCGGCGTAAGCAAACAAGCGACCTTGCAGCAAACGGTCTTCCGATGGCTCGATGCCAGGAATTAGATTCGAAGGCGCAAATGCCGCCTGTTCGGTGTCTAAAAAGAAATTTTCTGGTAGACGATTCAGCGTCATAGTGCCGACTTTTTGATCTGGCACATTCAGCCATACTTTGGTTGCATCGAGTCCGTTATAGTCAAGTTTGCTCAATGCTTCAGGAGACAATACCTTCACGTAAAGATCCCATTGAGGGTAATTACCTCGGCCAATTTCAGCATAAAGGTCATTGGTAAGATGGTTGAACTCTTTACCTTGCATCTCAGTGACTTGATCAGGGCGAAGGCTTTTAACACCTTGCTGACTCTTCCATTGGAACTTCACATAGTTCACGTCGCCTTGCTTATTGATCCACTTATAGGCATGAACCCCAAAGCCATCCATTGTGCGATAACTCGCTGGCGTACCTAAATTACTGTACACCCAAGTCAACATGTTGGTCGCACCCGGCTCACTGCTAAAGAAGTCGAAGAATCGGTTTGGATCCTGAACGTTGGTGACTGGAGACGGTTTTAGAGAGTGCACCATATCCGGAAACTTAATCGAATCACGAATAAAGAACACAGGCAGATTATTCCCTACCAGATCCCAGTTACCCTGTTCAGTATAAAATTTGGTGGCAAAACCACGTGGGTCACGAAGTGTTTCTGGTGATCCTTTTGAGTGAATAACGGTCGAAAAACGAACGAAAACAGGAGTCACCTTACCTTTATTAGTAAAAGGGTCGGAAACCGTTAAATCACTAAAATTACCAGAAGCGACGAATTCACCATGTGCGCCCGTACCACGAGCATGAACAACACGCTCAGGGATACGTTCTCTGGCAAAACGCTGCAATTTTTGGATCAGATGGACGTCTTGCAGTAATACACTGCCATTCTCACCTGCTGTTATGGAGTTTTGGTTATCACCTACTGGTGCACCGTTGTCTCTGGTCAGGGTTTGAGCCTGTAGAGATGTGCTGGCTAAGCCAACTGTAATTAATAAAAAGCTTTTTGACATCTGCATGGTTGCTCTCCAATGCGTGCTAACCATCAAACCAGTCGAGTGGTTAATGGATATTCAAAAGCTCTTTTCTGCCCACAAAGAATATAACTTCAATGTTTACATTTGTTTAATGGGAAATAACGATAGATTCAATAGATGAAAACGATGGAACGATTAAGTTGGTTCGAATAGAGAAAAATAACAGCCCAAATACTCGCGATTTCTAATCCCTTTCAAAGATTGACGTTGAAAGGTTAGCCACAAACTGTCACGCCGTTTTATCAATACGACGAATAGTAATAATGAGGAGTGAATGGTTGAGTTGGGGCAGGAGTGGGGAATGTATGTGGTGAGTTTTTTGAAAATAAAGAGCCCCCTATATGGTGGAGGCTCTACTCATGACAGTATTAATTAAATCGTTATACTTGCTTTGGTTGAAGTTCTTTACCTTCGACCTCTTTTATATCAAATCGTTGCTTTAACTCTTTCTCGATACTTTCTAAACTACGATTTGCTGTCTCAGGAAGGATTTTTACCGCAAACCAAACTTGGCCAAGCAGGATAATCGCGAACATGATGAACAGTGCCGATGTTCCAAATGATTCTCTAAAAGCTGGTGTAAATGAGTTCAAGATAACACCTTGAATCCAGATTGCTGCCGTTGTTATAGAGACTGCACGGCCACGAACTGAAGTTGGCAGAATCTCAGCTGAGATAGTGAATTTTAGAGGGCCTAAGCCCAATGCAGTGAAAGCAACAAAGAACGCCATTAAGCCAACTATCAACATAGGTGGTGTATCAGGCCTGTCGAAGAATATTGCCAAACCAATCAGGCAAGTAAAACAACCAAGTGCAGAGGTTATTAGCATTTTTCTGCGACCCACTTTATCGATGAATACCATTGATAAAGAGGTAAATATAACGCTTACTAAGCATATCCAACCAAAACCTCCCAGTGCAGAACCTTGGTTGCCCATTATCTCTTCTAGCATTACAGGGCCGTAGTACATCACAACAGTTACGCCAGACCACTCTGACCATATTGCTAGTAATACACCCGTCATCAAGCCGAAACGCATCACTGGATTTTTGACTAATTGTTTATATGATCCTGCTTTCTCTGAGCGAATTACCTGACGACATTCAATAATCGCTTCTTCTGCTTCACCCTTGGTTAAAAACTTTCTCAGAATGTTAGCCGCTTCTTTTTCTCTAGCTTTAGATATCAACCAACGAGGAGATTCCGGAAAAAATGCTACCAAACCAAGGAAAATAACTGCAGGCAAAAATTCAACAGAGAACATGCCACGCCAGTTTTCAATAATAAAGAAATGGTCAAGGTAATGACCCGTAACAACGGCAGCCTGGCTGTAGTTAACAATCAATGTGTTGGTGATCACTGAGCAAGTTAAACCGATCACAATGGCAACTTGAAACAGATTACTGAGTTTTCCTCTATGCCTTGCTGGAGCTACTTCTGCAATGTACATAGGGCAAACCACGGTCGCGATACCGATGCCAAAGCCACCAATGATACGTGCCCAGATCAGTAAGTTGAATGAGTCTGCGTACATACAGCCAAGCACCGATACGATAGCTAGTAAAGCACCTAGCATCAGAGGTTTTTTACGCCCAGCATAGTCAGCAATAGGACCTGCGATTATGCTACCAAATAAGCAACCCACAAGCGCTGATGATACATACCAGCCTTGTTGTAAGGTCGATAATTCGAACTGTTGTGTGATTTGCGTGATCGTGCCGCCAATAACAATGGTGTCCATTCCAAATAGGAACCCACCAATCGTTGCCGCAGCGCAAATGAATGTTAAAAAGAACATCTTCTTATTGTTTTCGCTAAGAATCATTTGATCTCTCCATGAGAATTGTAGGGTACATGGGACGCTGTTCTAGTGCGTCTGGATTACGTAGTCTGCGTTTGATTCGTATTGTTTTATTTTTAACGCATTAACTAGATCCACGCGCTCGGTTTTATCGAGCGCCTCTTTTTTCGACTTTCCACCAGCTAGGTGTCTTGATATTAATCGCTCTCTGAGTACTTCTTCACTTGCTGTGAGAAAGATCTTCAAGTCAATTAAATCGCTGACTGGTCGCCAGTCTTCGTCGGTTGAGTAGATGTAATTGCCCTCGAGTAAAATAATTTGAGTGTCTGGCTCAATTAAAAAACCTTTTGCAATGGGATCGTGTAACTCACGACAGTATTTCGGCCAAAAGAATGCGTCAGTGTTTGGCGTCACCGCTTTGGAAAGCAAATGTGCTAATGAGGTTACATCAAATGTTTCGATGCTACCTTTGACTGACGTCAGTCCTTTCTCTTTCAGTACCGAATTGGGGTAGTGAAAGCCGTCCATTGGACACAGTTGGGCTTTAAATCCTAACAGTGACAGTCCAGACAGTAGGGATTCAGACAATGTTGATTTACCCGTCGCTGGAGCACCAGAGATACCGATGACAAGAATTTGTTTCCCAGACTCTTGGTAGGTGTTGGCGACCAGTTGAGGAACGCTTGCAATGTCATCAACCGTTAACGAATGTGTTTTAGCCATGATCTGGTTCCTAATTCGGTACATGATAATGCCGCTATGTGACTGGCTTTCTTCAGAGAGTCACGGAAATCTTGACTCTCCAAGTAGTAATGGCAAAAAGCCCCATGGAAAATATCTCCAGCACCTAGCGTATCGATAGCATCCACTTTAGGTGCTGGGATTAACCCGCTACCGGACTCATCACTATAAAAAACACCTTTGTCGCCCAGCGTCATTGCCCACTTTTTGATCCCGTGTTGGTCGCAAAGTGCCTGCATTTTATCTTTGTCACCATTGGTGAATTCCTCTGAAACAATAGGAATAGTACAGAGAGATAAAAACTGTTCGCTGTGCGATTTCCAAGTACCAGCGTCTAACACAATATCCCCAGTAAACTCAGCCAAAGCTTGTACGTTTGCGCTAACAAACGGATGCTCATATTGATCAAGTAATACGAGCTTTGCATTATCTAGCCATTTCGGGTCTAAACTCATCACCTTTTCGCAATCGGGCTGACTAGCGTTGACGATGAGCCTAGATGCCGTTTGCTTTGCAGAGATAATGTTCGATAGTGGTAGCTGGTATTCATCGTCTAAACTTAAATCCACAACCGAAATTTCGTGTTCATTAAGCTCTGCTGTCACTATCGATTTATAGAGGTGCTCTTTACCTAAACATGTCCAAAGGTGTACATCAGAGCCTAATGCGTTGCATGCAATGGCAGCATTGAGTGCAGACCCACCACCACCAATAAAATCAGCAATTGCATTCACCTTTTGATCAGGATCAGGCATCACTTCAACAAAGCTCATCAAATCAATCGTGCTTCTGCCTATAAATACACAATTTCCCATACGTAGAACTCCTTTGAATTACAGCTCACCGCTAGCGTAGCGTGCAGCCATATCATCCATAGAAATTGGTGTAATCTTGTCACCGTGACCAGCACAACCAAATCGTTCAAATCGGTTTAAACAAAGCTTCGTTAATTCGTCCATTCCAGCTAACAGGAACTTACGTGGGTCAAACTCTTGCGGATTTTTCATCGCGAGTTCACGAAAGCGACCAGACATCGCCATACGACAATCAGTATCGATATTTACCTTACGAACACCATGTTTGATACCGCGCTCAATTTCTTCGATTGGCACACCATATGTTTGAGGCATTTCACCGCCATTCTCATTGATCATATCTTGAAGGTATTGAGGAACCGATGAGGCACCATGCATAACTAGGTGAGTCGTTGGGAGCTTCGAGTGAATTTCTTCGATAACGTTCATCGCTAAGATATCGCCATCCGGTTTGCGAGTGAACTTGTAAGCACCATGGCTTGTACCACAAGCGATAGCTAGTGCGTCAACCTTTGTTCTTTTCACAAAATCAACGGCTTGATCTGGGTCTGTTAGCAATTGGCTCTTTTCAAGGATACCAACAGCACCAACGCCATCTTCAGCTTCCGCTTCACCAGTTTCTAAAGAGCCAATACAACCCAACTCACCTTCAACTGAAGCACCTACCCAGTGCGCAGATTGAGCGATACGAGAAGTAATATCTACGTTGTAATCGTAGCTGCTTGGTGTTGAAGCATCACGCTCCAATGAGCCATCCATCATTACCGATGTAAAACCGTGGCGAATTGCTGACAAGCATGTTTCTTCGCTATTGCCATGATCTTGGTGAAGAACGATTGGTGTTTTCGGGAACATTTCAGCGAGAGCGCAAACCATCTTATAAAGCATCACGTCACCAGCGTAGCTTTTACGAGCATTGATGCTCGCCTGCAGAATGACACCTGAATTACATTTTGCTGCAGCGCGAACAATAGCAAGCCCTTGCTCCATGTTGCTGATGTTGAATGCTGGAACTGCGTAACCATTTTCTGCTGCGTGATCCAGTAATTGTCTTAGTGTAACGATAGCCATTTTCTTCTCCAAAGTGATTTAATTGTTTCTTGCAATTAAATTTACTTAATTTAATTGCAAGAAACAATTAAATAGAATTTAGAATGTGAAAAGGATCGTGTTTTTGTTTTGAGGATCGTTATTTGAGTTGGATAAAAAGGACTTTTTTTTAGGGGATACTTTTTGAGGTACAAAAAAGCCCAGCAATAAGCTGGGCTAAAAAGAAGAAGGAGAAAGCTGAATCAGTTACTCAGCAACACTTTTCATACCGAATGTTTTTAGTGTCTCAATTCTTGCATTACCGTTCTTAGCGTATACATAAAGACCTGCACTGTCTTCATCAGAGAAGATGTTATTGGTCATCACAGTACGGCCGCCATCGGTAAAGATTTCAACAGAAATACTGTCCATAAAGATACGGATGTTTGCTCGATCTTTACTCGCACACTCTAGTGGACATGTTCTACGTAAGGCTGAACGACTGCCCGATTGAGTGCGATCAAAAGCCAGTTCGCCTTTCTTTAGATCCAACTCAATCAGTGTTTTCTGCTCACCTTTACTGCGAATTTCAAATACAACGCTGTCACAATCGCTTGCAGCTAGGTCAATGTCCGCAATGATTTCACAGTGAACATTATCACCAGCTTCAAATGCGAATTTTTCACCATCGTTTAACTGGAGCTCTGTATGTCTTTTTGGAGAATGGCGCAATTTTTCAACTTCTTGCACAGGCGTGAACTTCAGTTTCCCATCGTGACATAAAGAGACTTCTCGGGCCAAAGTGATACTACCGTACCAACCCAGTTCACTGGTATCGTAAGTGCCATCACACCATGGCATGAATGGCCATGAACCAATCCATGCTTGGATTAGGGTACGCCCATTTTCATCATCGAATACTTGTGGTGCGTAGTAGTCAAAGCCCCAATCTAATGAGCCCATTGTTGACCAATGGAACTTACCGGTTCGGTAATCAAGGTCACCAACAAGGTAAACTACTTGGCGTTGCTGCATACCCATAGGTGAATACATAAGGACATGTTTGTCACCCAATTTGAAGATATTTGGGCACTCAAGCATTGTCCCGAGTTCGCCCATACTCTCTACACAATAACCTACGAATTCCCAATCGGTTAAATTGTCTGATTTGTGAAGGCAGACTTTACCGAATCCATTGGTCTCGTAGTTTGATGGGTTAATTAGATCGCTCACGCCATCTGTTACACCGGTCACCATGTACCATGAACCTTCATGCTTCCAAACCTTTGGATCGCGGAAGTCATGTAGGTTAATTCCCTCTGGTGGATCAGATAAGATTGGGTTCCCGTCATATTTGTCAAAGTTTACGCCATCAGTCGACGTTGCCATACATTGAACTTGGCGAGCTTGTGCACATCCCGTATAGAAAAGAGTCATCACACCATCGTTATTCACAGCACTACCCGTGAAGATACCTCCGCCATCCCAGCCGTCATATTCTTCGCTTGGTGCTAAAGCTTCTGGCAGTGTTTCCCAGTGAATGAGATCTTCGCTGACTGCATGTCCCCAGTGCATGGTTCCCCACTTGCCAGTGAAAGGATGGTGTTGATAGAAAAGGTGATATTTACCCTGATATTGAATCAGTCCATGCGGGTCATTAATCCAGCCTACCGGTGCTTGGTAATGGTAATGCTCACGCCAATGGTGCTGCTTAACCGTATCTTTATGCTCAGCGATGTATTCTTCAACTTGATCAATAATTGCCTGATGCTTCTTCTTATCGAATACCACAAGGACCTCCAATGTTATCGAAATATATTTAATTGCAACCTGCAATCAAATATATTTCATTTAATTGCAGCTAACAAATATAGTATGATGAACTTGAGATTGCGCTCACATAAGTAAAGTAGACTCAATTTCTAACTATATGATTTTATTGAAACTTAACTTTTTCTATATATTGTGTAGATCCATTGGAACGTTATTGCAGATCAAATTGGTCAGGAGAACTATGAATAAGCCTATGAGAAGCGGACTGGGCGTTTCGTTAGATGATGTACAAAATCATAATAAGCGCGTCATTCTTAATGCACTTCACAATAGTGGTAGTTGCTCCAGAAAAGAGATCAGCCAATTGGTTGGACTTGACCAAGCGACGGTAACTAGAGCGATAAAACCTCTAATAGAACAAGGACTTATTGTTGAAACTGGTGTGCGAAAAGCGGCACGTGGTCGAAGCTCTATCTATTTGGGGTTCAATACCCAACATCTGCGAATTGTGTCCGTTCGAATACAGCGTACTAACTTCTCAATTGATACCTACGATCTCAATGGTGTTTCGCTAACCAGCATAGTCAAACTAATTAATACAGATAATAGCCCAGAAGAGCTGATCGAGTATTTGACCAAGCAAGTGAGCGATGTTCTGAATGATCAGAAAGGTGATATTTTAGGGATCTCTGTTGCGATGCCCGGCCCATTCTTAGAGCAAGACAATAAAATTATACTGATGACCGACGCAAAAAATTGGCAAGATGTTGATTTTATTTCCCACATGCGAGAGCAATTTCCAGACTATCCAATTTATGCAGGCCATGATGCAAAATTGGCTGCACTCGCGGTTTGGCGCCAGCTACAAAGCACTTATGAAGCAAGCGTTTTACTGTATGTCTCTCTTGGGCAAGGTGTAGGTTCGGGCTTAGTGATTGAAGGGCAGGTTTATCACGGTAGTTTAGGGACGGCTGGAGAAATTGGTCACACATCGATCAATTTTCAAGGGCCGCAATGTAAGTGTGGCAATCTAGGTTGCCTTGAGCTGTATAGTTCAACAACGGCCTTGATTGAACGTTACAAGGAAGAGGCCTCATTAGTATCCGCGGACTTTGAAATGGTAGTAAATGCATTTCATGACAGAGAATCTGCTGCGATAAACGCGGTTGATTACTTAGCTAAGTGCTTAGCACATGGATTAGTGAACAATATTAACCAATTAAACCCTGATTTAGTGGTAATTGGTGATGAACTGACGCAATTAGGGGCTGATTTCTTAAATCGTGTAAAGGAATACACATTTCATTTATTGCTTCCGGATCTGGCAAGCAATATCGAACTGGTTCTTGATAAAAGTGATGAAGATTTGGTTCATAAAGGTAACTATCACAACGTGATGTCAAATGAGCTACTTCTACCTTTAGCACATCTAGGGATTAAAGCCACCAACACACCTGAAAGTTCTAAATAAAGTTAGCTAACACAAACAAAAAAATAGCCGCTAATCAGCGGCTATTTTTAGTTATCTAAACGAAGCTTCAATTACTTCTGTCTTGCTACTTCTTCGTCTCTTCAACTACAGCTTTCATCAATACTGATGTATCCATGCGGCCTTGTCCTTCGGCAGACAATGTCTTGTATGCGTTGTTGGTTTTTTCCGTCAACGGAAGTTGGATGCCTTGGCGTTCTGCTTCATCTAAGCAGAAACCTAAGTCTTTGATCATCCAATCAATGGCGAAACCGAAATCAAATTTATCTTGCGCCATTGTGGTAGCGCGGTTTTCCATCTGCCATGAGCCAGCGGCGCCGTTTTTAAGGCAATCAACCAGAGTTGGGATATCCAAACCTGATTTTTCAGCAAGTACCAAACCTTCAGAAAGGCCATTCAATACGCCTGCGATACAGATCTGATTAACCATTTTTGCGCGTTGGCCTTGGCCGACTTTACCCATCAGAACTGACGACTTACCGTAAGCTTCGAACACAGGTTGAAGATCATTGAAAAGCGCTTGTTCGCCGCCACACATGATGGTTAGCACGCCATTTTCTGCGCCCGCTTGGCCACCAGATACTGGTGCATCCATAAAGCGAACACCTGCTTGCTTCGCAGCTACTTCAAGCTCTTCAGACAGGATTGCAGACGTTGTGGTGTGATCGACAAGAATCGCGTTTGGCTTCATCGCAGCCAGTGCGCCTGCTTCGCTGGTTGTCATGCTGCGCACGTCGTCATCGTTACCCACACAAACCAATACCACGTCGGCTTCCGCTACACATTCAGCCACAGATTCTGCCGCTTTACCTTGGTGTTTATCAGCCCAGTCTAGCGCTTTGCTGTGAGTACGGTTAAATACCGTTACTTCGAAACCGGCTTTGACTAGGTGACCTGCCATTGGGAAACCCATAACGCCTAGCCCGATAAAACTTACTTTCATTTCTTTCTCCTTTTATTTGACCAAGTCATCGCTATGAAAAGATCGAACACTCTCAATCAATGCATCAATAAGCAGGGTCAAAGCCTTTGGCTGATATTTTCTTTCTTTGTACACTAAATACGCTTGGCGATCACCCCGATGATACTCAGGGAGCACTTGAACTAGATTCATCTCTGGGGATACATGACGAAAAGGCAATGAGGCAAGCCCTAAGCCTTTTTGCGCCGCGGCCGCCACTGCATGAATATCGTTAACAATAAACTTGGGCTTTATCGTGATCATCTGCTCTAAGCGGTCAGATTTGTAGAGCGGCATATCAAACACATCATCGACGTTAATCCAGTCTTGAAGCTCTAAGTCGTCCGGCTTTTCAATTATTTCACGTGAATCTAAATATTCTCGACTCGCGAAAAACCCATGTTTAGCTTTAAAAAGTGGCCGAGCAATCATGCCTTCCATGTCCGAGATCTTAAACGTAATCAGTAAATCACGATCGGTCTGTGGAATAAGCTGCTGCTGGCTCAGGGTTAGGTCGAGTTGAACGTTCGGGTATTGAGTGAGGAATTGCTCTACCGTCGTCCGAAGAAAGCCACTGTAGAAGTTATGAGGCACTGCGAGCTTTATCTTGCCTTGGATAGCGTCACGCTCTTCAAGCAAGCTATTAAAGCCGTGATGGATCGACTCCATGCCGCTGCTCAGTGCAGAAAATGCCGACTCGCCGTCTTTAGTGGCCACCAGCTCACGACCTTTCTTTTCTAAAAGTCGGATATTGAGGCGATCTTCCAATGCTGTTAGCCGACGCGACATGGTCGACACAGGGAGTTGCAGCCGTTTCGAAGCCGATAGCAACGAGCCCTCTTCAACCACTGCACAGAACAAGAACAGATCATCAATGTTTCCAAATATGGAATTCATACTTCTACATGTGCCTATTTTTCTCATTAATGGATAGATATAACCTTATCCCATCAACAACAGAAAATCACGGGAGAAACACAGTATGAACAACAAACAATTTTGGGTAACCGCGATTTTATCCTCACTCACCATGGCGACGATCATGTCTGGATTAATTTCTGGCTACAAAATGGGGTTTAGCCACGAATGGCCGCCAATCTGGCTACAAAGCTTCTTCCTTGCTTGGCCGTGTGCCATCGTGCTCAACCTCACCGTGCTTCCTTTGATTAGAAAACTATCAGCATGGATTTGTCGCCCGGGAACGCTTTGCTAATTTATAGATCATGGAACGATGATCAAGGGAAGAAGGGGGTAATGCGACTGACAATACTATCTTTAGAAACATACACACCATTTTGCAATACACTCCTCTAACCTTTTAGCTAGACCCATAAAAAAACCGAGCACTAGGCTCGGTTTTTTATAACTGTTGTTACTGTAAAGATTACAGCTCAGCGTTGTGGTAAACCTGCTGAACATCATCACAGTCGTCAAGCATGTCTAAGAACTTCTGGAACTTCTCAGAATCTTCTTCAGCAACAGGTGTAGTCGTTTGAGGAACGAAAGTGATTTCCTCAACGTCTAGCGTTAGCTCTGGGAACGCAGTGTTTAGTGCAGTCTTCGTTTTGAAGAACTCAGTCGTTGGAGCGAATACAGTGATAACACCGTCTTCTAGCTCAACGTCTGTCACGTCTACGTCTTCCATCATAAGCGTTTCTAGGATGATCTCGTCATCTTCGCCTTTGAACTGGAATACAGCTTGGTGAGCGAACATGTGAGAAACAGTACCTTCAACACCGATTTTCGCGCCAGTCTTAACGAAACATTGACGAACGTCTTGGAAAGTACGGTTGCCGTTATCAGTTAGACAGTCAACGATCACACTTGTGCCACCTGGGCCAAAACCTTCGTAACGAGCAGGTTGGAAGTCTTCACCGCCGCCGCCATTCGCTTTATCGATCGCTTTGTCGATAACGTGAGCTGGTACTTGGTCTTTCTTCGCTTTAGCAATCAGGTGCTTAAGAGGTAGGTTCATGTCTGGGTCAGAGCTGCCGTTCTTAGCCAGTACGTAAATCTCTTTACCGTATTTAGAATAAACTTTAATTTTTGCGCCTGCAGTTTTCGCCATTGAGGCCTTGCGCACTTCAAAACTTCTTCCCATCGGGATCTTCTCTCTGATTCAATTAACGGTGCAAATTCTAGCAAATTACTGTGTCATTTCAATTCTACAGCATTGCTGGGCAAGGTTTGTCTGCGTTTATGCGACACCCATTACCCGTTTGTATTTTTCTACAGACTGTTCAAACCACACCTTTTCATCTGGGTCACCTAGCTTCATTGCTTCTTCAACAATGGCTTCAGGGCCACATTTCGCTTGCTTCAGTTTCCATACAAGAAACGATGCTTGCTTATCCAGTTCGATTTTATTTTTCTCACTGGGTGGAAGGAGTGAAAGGTTGATAGACATTGCTAGCCTTCGTCTGTAATACACTTGGCCGAGAAATATATCATAGAGCAGGCTCATAAAACCAATACTATGAGTAACAGAAAGGGTTTATGAGACAAGAAACCAAGCAAGTCACTGATGCAGGTCAAGCTAGTTTGAGAGAACTTATGTCCCTTGATGTGAAAGTATCACTTATTCAACTCATACTATGAGCCGTTTAAGCCATTATTCGACTCACCGAATGAGCCGAATAATAAGGTAATTGCATCGCAAGGGCTGTAGAAAGCTTCTCAGCCCAAAAAGACTATTCACTCACCGCTAACACATCGCAGCGTGAGGCGCAGATGAAATCATTTTTGTGGAGGCCTTTGATTGAGTGGCTCCACCAAGTGACAGTGACTTTGCCCCACTCCAATAAGATCGAAGGATGATGGAACTCTTCTTCTGCCAACTCTGACACTTTGTTGCTGAATGCCCATGCTTGCTTGTAGTTCTTAAACTTAAACACCTTCTCAAGCTGTGGGATGCCGTCTCTTTCCATGATCTGCCAATCAGACAACTCCAATAGTAAAGATTGTTGTTCATCTTTACTTAGGGCAATCGCGTCGATACTGCAGGCTTCGCATTTTTGTTCATTCAACATGTGTGGGTTCCTTGGGTTCAAAAAGTGGTGGTAGTAACCCCGCATCAATCGCGAGATCAGCTTGCTGTAATAGGTTTTCCTGACTGATTTCAAATAGCTCAGCTAGCTCATCGATCACATAATATTTCGGCTGCATGATGTCGATGCGATAAGGCGTTCTTAAAACCGTTTGTAGATCGAACCGCTCGCGAACGGCCAAATCCCCTCCCAACGCATACATGGTTTCCGCCGGAGACGAAAGAATGCCACCGCCATAGATTTTCAATTGTTGGCCTTCTTTTACTAAACCGAACTCGACCGTAAACCAATACAAACGGGCAAGATAAGTGCGCTGTTTGGATGTCGCCGCTTGGCCTAGTTTTCCATAATGCTCAGTGAATGCTGCGAAATCAGCATTAGTGAGCATGGCACAGTGGCCGAAAATTTCATGAAAGAAATCAGGCTCTTGTAAGTAATCGAACTCGTCTCGCGTTCTCAAAAATGTCGCAACCGGGAATCGCTTATTCGCTAGCAAATCGAAGAAACGGTCGAAATCGATTAACGCTGGAACAGGCTGTACCTGCCAACCTGTTGTTTCCATTAGCACTTTGTTTATCTCTGGAAGCTGGGGAACTCTGTCTAATGGCAGATCCAGCAGGGTCAAACCGTGCAAATAGGCATCACAAGCGCGGTCACTAATGACGTCCAGTTGCCTTTTCACCAAGTCGTGCCAAATGGCATCTTCTTCGAGGCTCCACTCAACCCATCCCTCTTGGCTCACGGGCTTAGAATGATATTGAGTCATTACACACCTCCTTTCGAATGTCTCACTTTAAGCCTATCTCCACTCCTTATATCCGCCAATTTGAGCGATTTTTCGAAACAGGCGGACGTGTAACATTTTATTTACACCATTCCACCAAACGCTTATTTTGCTGAACTTTTGACTTTGTAAAACCTAAATACCAGACTGAAAACGTTAACTTTTTGTTAAAGGTAAAGGAATGCACGAAAGCAATAAGCCCATTTGGCAGCCAAGCGCGCAGCGTATAGACGATGCCAACTTAACCCGATTTATCGATAGCCTTGAACAATCTGGGTTAAACCTAGATAGGGACGTAAAAAGCTACACCGAACTCCATCAATGGTCTGTGGATCAGCCGGAATCGTTTTGGCAAAACGTGTGGCAGTTTTGTGGAATGGTTGGCTCGCAAGACTGTGTTAATAAAGCCGAAGACGAGCGCATCAAAATCCAAGGTGAGAGCCGCTGGCAGCAGCCTAAATCGAATCGTGATGGGGTGTGGTTTCCCAATGCTCAAGTTAACTACGCCGAAAACTTGCTGCATTCATCAAAAACGTTGCCAAACGAGCTTGCGATTTGGTTTGAGAATGAACGTGGCGAGCAACAAAGCTACACATGGCAAACCCTTTGTGAGGAAGTCTCTAATGTTCAACAGTGGCTCCTGGATTGTGGCGTGGAGCAAGGTGATGTAGTTGCCGCTTATACCCCTTATCTGCCACAAACCGTGGTCGCAATGCTAGTGACCACCAGCTTAGGTGCGATTTGGACATCAACCTCACCTGACTTTGGCGTCGAGAGTGTAATTGAGCGATTTGGCCAAGTGAAACCCAAAGTGTTGTTCACCTGTGATGGTTACACCTTCAATGGCAAAACGTTCGATATGACGGACAAGAACCGTGAAATCATCGAACACTTAAACGAATTGAAACAGGTGTGTGAGATCGGTTATTTGAAACCGAGTAATGACTTAGAGAAGAGCGATTTAGAAAAGAACGATTTAGAGAAGAACAACGTTGAACATGCTGTGTCGACCCGAAGCTGGCACAGCATCATCAATAATTATCAGCCACAACCTGTGCGATTTACTCGTGTCGGCTTCAATGAACCACTGTTTGTGCTCTACTCTTCCGGTACGACAGGCAAGCCAAAGTGTATTGTGCATTCGGTTGGTGGCACTACCATCAATCACCTAAAAGAGCATCAGCTTCATTGCGATATTAAACCGAGAGATCGCGTGTTCTACTACACCACTTGTGGTTGGATGATGTGGAACTGGCACGTCTCTGCACTCGCAAGCGGTGCCTGTTTGGTGATCTTTGATGGTAGCCCGGTTTATCCGCAACCCAATATACTGTGGAACTTGGCACAGCGCGCGAATGTGTCGCTGTTCGGTACCTCAGCCAAGTACCTAGAAGCGATTGAGAAGGCGGAACTCTCACCTATCGACAGCTATTCTCTGCCTCAATTAAGAACACTGTGCTCGACGGGCTCTGTGCTCTACCCTGAGCAGTTCGATTACGTCTACAAACACATCAAACAAGATCTGCATTTAGCGTCCATTTCTGGCGGCACGGATATTTGTGGCTGCTTTGTTTTAGGTAACCCTATCTCACCTGTGTATCGCGGTGAGTGCCAACAAGCAGGGCTTGGAGTCGACATCAAGGTGTTCAATTCGTCGGGTCATAAGGTAAATCACGAACGTGGCGAATTAGTGTGTACAAACTCACTACCCAACTTCCCCGCAGGCTTTTGGAATGACACCGGAGAGCGCTATCACAGCACTTATTGGGACAAGTTCGATAATGTGTGGCATCACGGGGACGAAGTCGCACAGAGCGTGCATGGCGGCTATCTGTTCTACGGGCGAGGCGACACCACACTCAACCCTGGAGGAGTAAGGATTGGTACGGCCGAGATCTATCAACAAGTGAACACCATAGAGGGCATCATCGATTCCATCGCAGTCGGTAAAGACATCGACCGTAATGAGCAGATATGGCTGTTCGTTCAACTACAGCAAGGTGTAGATCTAGATGAAACGTTATTAGCAACCATCAAGAGTAAGCTCAAATCATCATGCTCACCAAGGCATGTGCCAAGCCAGATATTTACGATCAGCGATGTGCCAAAAACACGCTCAGGAAAACTGGTGGAGCTAGCGGTGAAACAGGTAGTAAATGGCAAGAATGTAGAAAACCTAGGGGCTATCGCTAACGCAGAGGTCTTGGAAGAGATAAAACGCGCTGTTTCGCTTTAACGTAGAGCCTTAGAAAGTGGCTAACTATCTCCAATTTTCACTTGGCTGTCAGATAACATCTGGAGTAAAGGCAGCCGATTGAAAACCGAATCGAAGCCACTCTTTGAGCTCGTAACCCCTCGCCTCAGTTTGACCCCTTACCTTTTCTAAAGTTCTTAATGAGATCTGAACGTCATATTTAAAACAAAAATGTTAAATTATTCATTTTTTGGGCTGAGATAATATTCACTAAAGACGAATCATTTATACAAAAAAAGAGTCCACCACTGGATTGTATCCAAGCTTATGGATATTTAATCGAATTGCAATAATTTCCGTTTCCACAGCTCTATTTCTAGTAAAATGATAATTTGATAGCTATCACATTTAGAACGATTATTTTCCAATACTATCTCGGCATGTTAATTACTTAAGAGTAATTAAAAACCTAGTCATTGTTATTAATAAGCTTGAATTTAATTAGAAACAAGTGGTTAATCCCTACGTAAAATAAAATCATTATTAAATGATCGGAGACATTATCATGCGCATAGTATTAGCTTTAGGCGGTAACGCTCTTTTAGCAAGAGGCCAAGCATTAACGGCTGAGAACCAACGTGAAAATATAATAAAATCAGCGGCGAGTATTGCCGCGATCGCACGCGAGCATGAGATTGTTATCGTTCATGGTAATGGCCCACAAGTAGGTTTATTGATGGAACAAAACGCAGCTTATAGCGAATACTCACCAGAGACGACCCCGTACCCAATGGATGTACTAGGCTCTCAAACCTGTGGCATGGTGGGTTACATGTTACAGCAAGAGCTCAGAAACATTGATCCTGAATTAGACGTAGCGACGCTAATCACGCAAACTGAAGTATGCAAAAAAGACCCTGCGTTTGCTAACCCGACTAAATTTGTTGGGCCTGTATATACAGAGCAGCGAGCTAAAGAGTTGATGGCTCAAAGCACAATGCAGTTTAAAGCTGATGGCGAGTACTACCGACGCGTTGTGCCTTCTCCTATGCCAAAAAGCATTGTTGAAATTCAGCAAATTGAAACTCTTCTAGATACAGAAAACCTTGTTATCGCTTGTGGCGGCGGCGGTGTTCCCGTGAGTATTGAGCAAGGTAAGAGTACTGGCGTAGAGTGCGTAATTGACAAAGATCTTACGGCTGAACTACTGGCTGAAAAAATCCATGCCGACTTATTTATTATCTTAACCGATGGTTCAATTTTCCGGAACTATGGTAAAGAAGACCAAGCAGAAATGAAGCAAGCAACGCCTGCTGGTTTAGCAGAATTTTCATTCCCTGCTGGTTCTATGGGGCCAAAAATTGATGCCGTTTGTAAATTCGTTGAAGCTGGCTTAGGTAATGCGGCGATTGGTTCATTATTTGATTTAGATAAAATAATCACCAATGAAGCTGGCACTCTGATAACGAAAGGTGAAGGTATTGTTTATTACTAATATTCTCGAATGAGAATCACCACCAATATAAAAACCTTTGATTAAAGCCTCTTATTTAATAACGAGGCTTTTTTCTTATAAACATATTAGTGCTAAACGGGATAAATATTCATACACTTACTGAATTTCATATATTTAATTAACATTATAAAAACGAGTTTTGTGCTCCACATTTGGCAGTTTTGAGTACTAAAAGAATAACTTTCCATACCTGTATTTATTCAATAATAGCTAATATTTAATTTTGGAAACCGCTTCTTTCAAGAAACGGTTTTGATAGTGTAAGGGACGAGTATTTTCGTTTACATCAGTTATTCTACATGGGCTCATTTGCATCTCCTTGATTCTCTGGCATCGCACCAATAAACGCGGGCAATTTGTTACACGCTTCAGCTATCGAGTTAATCAGCGGATAAGGCGACATATCAAGATCAAAGCGCAACGCATTGTAGACTTGCGGCACTAAGCAAATGTCTACGATGCAAGGCGAATCCGTGAGGCTATACACCGAATCACCGTGTACTTTTCTGTGCTTCGCTAGCTTCTCTTCTAACGCCAAAAAACCTTGGCTCATCCAATGATGAAGCCAATCCATTTTCGCCTCTTGTTCGCACAACAATTCTCGCTCCAAATACTGCAACACGCGCAGGTTATTCAGAGGGTGAATTTCCATCGCAATATCCTGAGCCATCGCCAACGCTTGATAGCGCAGTGGGGTTTGCTCAGGGATCAACAAGGTATCTGGATAGCTCTCGTCCAAGTATTGTAAAATCGTCAGTGACTGATTGAGTTGAACTTCACCATCCACCAGCACGGGCACTAATTCACTGGCGTTGAGATCGCGATATTGTGGATCATGTTGCTCGCCGCCATTACGCACCAAATGCACCGATTTAGACTCATAGTTGAGCTGTTTTAGGTTCAACCCAATACGCACTCGATAGGCTGCAGACGAGCGCCAGTAACCGTAAAGTACAATGTTCTTGTTCACGATGCTCTCGCTCATGCAGAAATCCTATTATGTAGATTATAGCGCTCGATACTGGCTCACTTTTTGGTCTATCGCGCCAAAAATGGAATTACCCGCCTCATCGAACATCTCAAGTTTGATCGAATCACCAAACGACATGAATTGAGTCGAAGGTTTACCATCGCGAATCGTCTCAATCATACGAACTTCAGCAATGCATGAATAACCCACACCGCCCTCGGCAATTGAGGTGCCATGGTCAGTGCCTTGCTTATTGGAAACCGTGCCCGAGCCTATGATTGCACCTGAAGATAATGGGCGAGTTTTCGCAGCATGCACGACCAACTCTGCAAAATTGAAAGTCATATCGACGCCAGCATTCGGACGACCAAAAGGCTGGTCGTTGTAGGTCGATATCAGCGGTAGATGAACCTTGCTGCCTTTCCACTGTTCACCTAGCTCATCAGGTGTAACGGCAACCGGAGAGAACGCCGAAGACGGTTTAGACTGGAAGAAACCAAAACCCTTAGCGAGTTCAGCCGGAATCAAACCACGCAGCGACACATCATTCACTAACATCAGCAAGCGAATTGAATCGTGCGCTTGTTTAGCACTGGCACCCATAGGCACATCACCGGTCACAATCGCGACCTCACCTTCGAAATCGATACCCCATTCGTCGCTGGCAAATTCGATGTTGTCACGAGGGCCAATAAACGCATCAGAGCCACCTTGATACATGAGCGGGTCAACCCAGAAGCTTTCTGGCATTTCAGCACCACGCGCCTTACGCACCAGTTCAACGTGGTTTACATAAGCGCTACCATCCGCCCATTGATAAGCGCGTGGCAGAGGTGATTCACAATACTGAGGTGCAAAGACTTCACTGCCAGTCACATGCCCGTTGTTTAACGAGGTATATAACTCTTCTAACTGAGAAGCCACGCTATCCCAGTTATCCAAAGCCACCTGCATGGTTGGCGCCAGATGCATCGCATGGAAGATTTCAGTGGCAGCCACACACTGTTTGAGATCTTTACTTACGACCATCAACAGCCCATCACGAGTACCATTTTTCTTGGTTGCTAATTTCATCTTTGCTGTCCCTTACTTCTCTTGCCAACTGTAGACATATTCTTTGTTCTCAACGCTATCGAGTTCGTCAGAAAACTGTAGTGCGTGGCGAGTATCGATCATCACCGCCACTTCATCGGTGAACTTTTTCTTGTGCGCTTGCCCTGCCTTAAAGGCTTTAGGGTGAGGCCCATGCGTAAAGCCCGCAGGGTGGAAAGTCACCATGCCCGCTTCAATGTTGTCGCGGCTGAAGAAGTCACCTGCGTGATAGAAAAGCACTTCATCGTAATCATCATTGTTGTGGTAGAACGGCACTTTCAGCGCTCCGGGGTCGCTCTCTATCGGGCGTGGTACAAAGGTACACACCACAAAGCCAGCACCCACAAACGTTGTATGCGCAGAGGGTGGCAAGTGGTAGCGATGCGACATCAGCGGTCTGATATCGCGCCAATTCACTTTCGCCACCGCTAAGTCGCCATGCCAGCCAATTGCATCCAATGGATTGAACGGATAGGTGATCACGCTGACTTTATCGTGACGTTTTACCTGAACCTGAGTCTGGTTTTCTGAATACTGAGCGCGGAATTGATCATTGATCGACGGGATGTCGAGCACCGCAGGATCAAACACCGCGTGATTGCCGACCATGCCTTTCTCTGGCAGGGAGTAAGCCGCGTCTGTATTCTCAATCATCAAGATGAACATCGGCTCGCTTGGCTCCAAGCGCCAGTTGGTTGAGCGCGGTATCATCACGTAATCCCCTTCACTCACCGCTAGATGACCATAGTCACAATAGAGATCGGCGCTGCCTTGGTGAATGAACAACAGCTCATCCCCGTCGGAATTACGCACCAAGAAGTCCATCTTGTCATCCATGCGCCACACACGGATTTTGCAGTCCGCATTGTGCAAAAGATGAGGCACCGCCCAAGGGGTTATCTGGCCGGCTTTTTCCACCAGCGTAAAATCAAAAGCGCGAGGACGTAAATCACCCTCCCACTCCGACCAACCTGTTGGGGCATGTTGGTGATGAAAGTGAGTGGCAGGACCGAAGAAACCACTTCGGCCCGCCTCTCGCTCATAGATTGCCTCTTCGGGGAAGTCGGCATGCGCTTGTTTAGAACATACCCCCTCCCGATGAGGAAACGAGATCCATTTATGCATCGTCTAATACTCCTCGACGAATCTGGTCCTCTTCAATCGATTCAAACAGCGCCTTGAAGTTGCCTTCGCCAAAGCCTTCATTACCTTTACGCTGAATGATTTCAAAGAACACAGGCCCGATTACTGTCTGTGTGAAAATTTGCAGCAAGATGCCGTCTTTAGTCGGTGCGCCATCAATCAGAACGCGAAGCTCGCGCAGCAGATCAGTGTCTTCACCGTGGCCTTTCACACGCTCGTCGACTTTCTCGTAGTAGGTATCTGGGGTTGGCATAAAATCCATGCCGCGATCACGCAGAGTTTTCACTGTTTTGTAGATGTCATCCGTAGCAAGCGCGATGTGCTGGATGCCTTCGCCGTTGTATTCGCGGATGAACTCTTCGATTTGTGATTTGTCGTCTGAAGACTCGTTGATAGGAATGCGGATTTTGCCGCAAGGTGAGGTCATAGCGCGGCTCACAAGGCCTGTCAGCTTTCCTTCAATATCGAAGTAACGAATCTCACGGAAGTTACCGATACGCTCATAAAAGCCAGACCACAGGTCCATATTGCCTTGTTTCACGTTGTGCGTGAGATGGTCGATTTCATACAAGCCAACATTAGCTTCGGCCATGCGCTGTTCCGCATCGTCATAGAATCGGAAATCGACGTCATAGATGCTCTGCTTGCCATAGCGATCCACAAAATAGAGCAGGCTTTCACCAATGCCGTAAATGGCAGGAATGCTCAGTTCCATCGGCCCTATTTCTGTTTTGTACTCTTCACCACCGCCCTTGAATGCTTGCTCCATAGCAGCCGTTGCCTCGTTGACACGAAAAGCCATGCCACAGACCGATGGCCCATGCACCTTGGCGAACGCTTCCGCTTGACTGTGTGGTTGTTCATTAACGATAAAGTTGATGTCACCTTGTCGATACAGCCAAGCTTCTTTTGAGCGGTGCTTGGCAATCTCAGCAAAACCAAGTGACACAAACAGCGCTTTAAGTTGCTCTATTCCCTTGTGGTCAACGGCCGTGTATTCAACAAACTCGAATCCATCCGTGCCAAGCGGGTTGTATGACTCCACCATGAACTTTCTCCTTGTACCTATTGGTTTTGTGTTACGTGATTTTTGTCCTTAATTAAATTTGGCCCACAAGCGGAAAGATTGGAATGGATGGAAGGAAATGGGCAATAACGCTAAAAACCCGTCAGGTTGTAAAATATTTGTTACACAAAGAGCCTCGCAACAACAAAATGAGTGCTATCAAGGGATTGAAAGATGGTGGTTTGATTTACAGCAGAGCAAGAGATGTTATTAAATTGTTACGCATATCCTTTTGTCAGCTACGGTGATAAATCAAACATTAGCCTGATGATGCAAAAAAGCCGCTGTAGTCAGCGGCTTGATGAGTTCTAAGACGAACATGATTCAGAGATGGGTTAAGCGTTAATCCCAGTTGAGAATCGACCAATTCGGTTGATCGGCTAACGCTTTCAAACGCGGGCACGGGTTGACCAAATATGCAAAATCAGCGTGTACACACAAAGGTAAGTCGTTGATTGAATCGGTATAAAAGTGAATGTCTGAGTAGTTGGTTTCTTGATTGTCTAACCACTCTTTTAAACGCGTCACTTTGCCTTCACGGTAGCTTGGCACACCTGAGATCTGAGACGTGAAACGGCCTTGGTTTTCAATCAAATCAATACCGAGTGCGTTCTCAATACCAATCTTACGACCGACCGCTTCCACTAAGAAAGTCACGCTGGCAGAGATGATCAACATGTCGATATCATCATTCTCAAGCTGCTCAATCAAAGGTTTCGACTGCTTGAACTGTCTAGGCAAAATATGCTGTTCAACACACTCTTCCACCAATGCGCTGACTTGCTCTGTTGGCATATCGGCCAGTGGCTGCATGGAAAATGTTAGGTAATCTTCCATGTTCAATTTACCTTCCGAATACAGGCCCATTAAGCGCTTATCTTCTTCAATAAAGTTAGGCGCAGTGGCAATGCCCTTTTCAACCAAGAACGCATTCCAGAGCATCGCTGCATCGGCATTGATCAGCGTTTCATCCATATCAAATACATACAAAGGTTTGAACATCTTAGGCTCTCACAGGTTGAATTTCGTTAAGGTTAAACAGGAGTTCAAGTTGGCTACCGTTTGCCAACAGTCGTTCAGAAGAACGGTTAAGCAGGTCGACCGTCAGTTCACACTCATCAACGTCCACTTGATAGCGAATCACATTGCCTAATAGCTGGTGATTGCGAATGGTACCGGTTTTCGGCGCAGAGATATGTTCGCCATATTGTCGGCCTTGCTCTTTAACGTAGATAGATTCAGGTCGAATCGCCACTTTCCACTCGGTTTCAATATTAAACAGCTGCTTAGCTTTGTTGGCTTGCACCAGATTGTAGTGACCCATGAACCCCGCCACGAATTCATTGGCAGGTTGAGTGTAGATCTCTTCTGGTGTACCTGCTTGAACGATCTCGCCTTTGTTCATCAAGAAGATGCGGTCAGACATGATCATCGCTTCTTCCTGATCATGAGTCACGAAGATCGTGGTCAGGTTCATCTCTTTTTGGATGTCTCGGATCTGCTGGCGCAAATGCTTACGGATCTTCGCATCCAGCGCTGAAAGCGGCTCATCGAGTAATAATATACGAGGCTTAACCACCAAGGCTCTTGCCAAAGCCACACGCTGACGCTGACCGCCTGATAGCTGATGCGGGTAGAACTTCTCTTTGCCCGTTAAATCCACCAGCCCAATCACTTTTGCGACTTCACGCTTAATCTCGTCAGCAGCAAGCTTTTTCATCTTGAGGCCAAACGCAATGTTGCCCTCAACCGTCATGTTCGGGAACAGCGCATAAGATTGAAACACCATACCGATGCCACGCTGTTGCGGCACTTGGTGAGTAATCTCTTCGCCATTAACCCAGATTTCGCCACTATCGACCGGATTCAGGCCTGCCAAGCTGCGCAGCAGCGTTGATTTGCCACAGCCACTTGGGCCAAGCAGCGTGATGAACTCTCCCTTCTCGATGGAGAATTCAATGTCTTCAAACACTGTGTTGTCGCCAAAGCTCTTGGTGAGGTTTTTCGCATTTACATAGCTCATTATTTGGTTCCTTGGCTGAAACGACTTGCCAACCAAGTCAGTAAGAAAATAAACAGGAAGTACGTCATCACAAGCGCTGACGTGAAGTGACCACTGGTTTGACGCATGTTGTATAGGTAGATTTGCAGCGTCTCGTAACGTGTACCGACCAAGATATTGGCAAACACGAACTCACCCAATAGGAACGAGAACGACAAGAACAGCGACGCCATTAAGCCTTTCTTGAGGTTTGGCAGAATAATCAATAAGAACGCCTTAGTGGTGCTTGCGCCGAGTAGGTGGGCAGCGTCCATCAAGTCGTGCAGGTTGATCGCTTCAAAACTGTTGGCAATCGCGCGATACATAAATGGCAGCGCGATGGTGAAGTAAGTACCAATCAGGATCCATGGTGTGCCTATCAGTGAGATTTCGCTATCGGCATACAATTGAAGCAACCCCACCGACGACACAACAGGCGGCACGGCGAATGGCAATAAAATAAGGATATTCATGATCTTGTCGAGTTTCGGGAAATAATAAAACACCACGAAAATCGCAGGCAGAATCAACACCACACTCAGTGACAACGCCGCTACACAGATAAACAGTGAACGACCAAAGGCTTGTAAGAAGCGAGGATCCGTCAGAAGATTGATGTACCAATCCAAAGTAAAACCATCAGGCAAGATCGTGGCGCCCCAACGCGACGAGATCGAGTAAATGAAGGTCGCTAAGATCGGGATCATCATGATACCAACGATCGAATAGACCACGGTTTTATGAAAGTGAGTATTTACGGTGTTCATTACTTTCTCTTCCCTGCGTAGCTTTTGCTGATCAGCCATTGGTTAATCACGGTGATGAAGGCCAGCATCGCCATCAGAATCACGGAAATTGCGGCAGCTAGATTAGGTTCTAGGAACAAGTCGCCTGATACCAAGCTCGCGATACGAATCGTAATCACGTTGTAGTTACCCGAGGTCAACGCATACACGCTCGCATAGGCGCCAATCGCATTGGCAATCAAGATGATGAAGGTGCCAAATAAAGCTGGAGACAGCACAGGCAACGCAACTTTGGTCCAGTATTGCCAGGTTTTCGCACCAAGCAGCGCTGAGGCGGCTTGCCAGTCATCGCTAAGGGCATCAAACGCTGGATACAGCAACAGCACCGCCAATGGGATCTGGAAGTAGATGTACATTGCTAGCAAACCCCACTTGCCGTACAAGTCGAAGTCCCCTAGCAATCCATACTGCTTAAGCAATAAGGTGATTGCCCCGTTGGTGCCTAATATGATGATGAAGGCGAACGACAGAGGCACACCAGAGAAATTGCTGCTCATGTTGGTGAAAGCAATCACTGCGTCGCGGATTTTAGAGTCGACACGGCGCAATGAAGAAACGAGCAGAGTCGCAATGGCCAAACCAAAGATACTCGACCAAATCGACAGCCATAAACTGTTACCAAAGGCCTGCATCATGAAGGCTGAATCGAAGACTTCAGAGTAGTTTTCTAAAGAAAGCTCATCGTCGTAGAAGAAGCTGTTGATCAACACCCAAACCATAGGTGCTAGTTGGAACAGATAGAAAAACAGGGCGAAAGGCGCAAGCCACAAAGCGGGCTTGAAGCGTTTGAACCAAGATTTGGTTTGAGGTTTAAGCGCAGAGCCATCGCTCTGCGTGATTACAGAACTGCTCATAGGGCCAACAATTCCTGAGTGTAAGATTTATCGTGTTCAAGGTTGAGTAACTGACAGACGCTGCCGCAGATATCGGTCTGTTTCACTGAACATTCTTGGTGTGTGAACTTATCGCCAATCACAAAGAAAGGCACTTCACGCTCTTCAGGCAGAATACCACCGTGAGACAAGTCATTGTTCATGCCATGGTCACTGGTAATGATCACTTGATAACCATCGTCTACCCATTTCTCAAGGTAGTTCGACAGGTAGATATCCGCGCCACGTGCACTATTGCGGTACTGGCGAGAATCCAACCCATGCTTGTGGCCCATGTCGTCAATGTTCATTGGGTGAATCAATAAGAAATCAGGCTGATGAGTCACGCGCAGGTGCTCGGCATCCAAGAACAAGGCTTCATCTGGGTAGTGATCCCAGTGGTAGAAACAGCCATGTTGAATGTTCATGGTTTCATCGTTGGTGAAACGGTCACGCACGGCATCAAATGGCGCTCGATTATACAACTCGCTCACCCAGTGATAGGCCGCGGCAGCCGTCACTTTGCCTTGCGATTTAGCCAAACTAAAGATCGACTCGTGATTCGACAAACGCACGATTTGATTGTTAACGATGCCACTCTCAACAGGGCGAGCCCCAGTTAAGATGCATTCATACAGTGGGCGTGACATGGACGGCAGTTCACACTGCATTGGGTAAAGTGTGGCGCGCAGCTTGTTTTTTTGCGTGCTTTGCGAAGTGCTCTGTTTATTGTACGAATCGCCCTGTTTATTGTGCAAATCGCCCTGTTTTATCTGCAAATTGCTTAGTTCTAGAAGACCGTTCAGGTAGCCCATGCAATCACGGGCTACCTGATAATTCAGTCCATCTAGAACAACAAGGATAACCTTATTGCTCATGGTCTATTCTCTGTTGCTTGTTTTGAATATGGATTACTGCTGATGAATCAAGACGCTTTCTTGCCATTGACGCGGCAGACGACGTGCTGATTTTTCCCATGCTGAGAAATCAGTGACTGGGTGAACGTTGCTGTATTGCTCGTTCGAGATCAGCTTGTCTTGTACTGATTGAGGAAGCGTAACGTTGCTACGGATTGGGCGCGCGTAACCTTCTGCTAGGTTGATCTGGCCTTGGTCACTGAAGATATATTCACGAGCCAACTTCGCCGCATTCGGGTTCTTTGCATATTTATTGATGATGGTGGTGTAACCAGAGATCACTGAACCATCTTGTGGGATGTTTACGGTAAAGCGCTCACGGTCAATCTTGTCGCGGTAGTTCAGTGCGTTGAAATCCCACATGATCGCGACTTCCACTTCGCCTTTTTCAAGGTTCGCAATACTTGGATCTGTGTAAGATAGGCGACCTTGCTTCGCTAGTTCACCAAAGAACTTAATCGCCGGTTTTAGGTTCGACTCGTCACCGCCATTCGCAAATGCCGCCGCTAGAATCGCGTTGTTAGCTTGTGCTGCGACACCTACGTCACCTACAGTGACTTTGTAATCGCCTTCGAGTAGGTCACTCCAAGATTTTGGTGCGTCTTTAACAAGGTTGTTGTTTGATATAAACGAGATAGTGCCCGTATAAGCCAGAGCCCAGTGACCATCTTTGTCTTTCGCCCAGTCCGGAATATCATTCCAAGTACTTGGCTTGTATGGCTGAGTCACGTCTTTCTTCACCGCAACACGTGCAAAGGCGAAGCCAACGTCACCGATATCTGCGGTTGCGTTTCTTTTCTCTGCTTCAAATTTCGAGATCTCTTGTGCTGAGCTCATGTCAGTATCCTGATGCTTCAAACCGTAGTTTGCTTTCAGATCAGCCCATGTGCCTTTCCAGTTTGCCCAACTGTCTGGCATACCCACACTGTAAACCGCACCCTCTTTTTGAGCGGCTTCAATCAATGACTCAAGATCAGCATCCTTCGCCATCGCTGGCATTGAAAGTGTTGCCGTTATTAACGTTGCGCCGATTAGCTTTGTAGATGAACCCATAAGTTTGGCTGGCGATACAGTTGAACGGCTAAGCAAAGTTTTCATTGTCTCTATCCCTCTGGACTAGGTCAGTAAGTTCGTTTTGTATGCTATCGCCAGAATATGACGCTTTCGCGCAACTTATTTGACAGTTCAGATGCATTTACATGGCAGTTATATTTCACTCATATGACAGTAAGCCCTTGTTTACTGTCACATTCCTGTTAACTCCATGGTTTACCTTATTGAGCACACGAACTTATGGACTAGATCAGCAATGAGAACATTGGCAACAGCGCAATCAGGGACACAGCTAGGTAGAATTAAGGCGAGCATCAGAGAACAACTTCAATCGGGTATCTTCACCGAGGGACAAAAACTGCCATCCGAACGAGAGCTCAGCGAACTGTTTTCCACCACACGAATCACGCTCAAAGATGCATTGGTGTCGTTAGAAACTGAAGGTCTAATATACCGAGAGGAGCGCCGAGGCTGGTATGTGTCACCCGAACGTATTCGCTACAATCCATTGTCTCGTTCTCACTTTCATCAAATGATTCGCGAACAAGATCGCATTGCAGAAACACGACTGCTGAGCACTCGCACAGAGATGGCGGCTGGCGACTACGCCAAAGCATTAGAGATAGAGCAGATAACGCCAATACACGTGATTGAGCGATTACGCTTTATTGATGGTAGAGCGGTACTGTTCGTTGAAAACGTACTGAAAGCACCGCTATTTGAGAAAGTATTGTCGGAAAATCTCACCATGTCGCTGACGGGAATCTACCGAGAAAAATACGGCTACGAGACCAAACGATCGCGCTTTGATGTCATTCCCACTTCCGCTCCTGCGCATGTCGCTAAGGCGTTAAACCTAGCTGAAGGTCAGCCAGTGCTGAAGATCTGCCGTGTAAACTACAAACAAGATGGCGAGCTAATGGACTGTGAATTGGAATACTGGCGACCAGATTCTGTGGTGATCCACATTGATAGCATCGGGTAACGCCGTATGGCTTAGGTCTCGCAATAAGGGAGGAAGTAAAGCTAGCATATACAAAAACTCCGACGGATTAGGTCGGAGTTTTGAGGTTTAACAATCGGATATAATGGCGCACAGACTAAACAATCTTCTGTTCACCTTCTCCCGCTAACTCGCTCTTATCCGACAAAAAACTCGCTACGATCTCTCTCAGTTTGCCTTGGTTAACCGGTTTAGGTAAAAACTCATCCATGCCCACATCAAAGCACAAATGCTTATCCCTTTGCACTACATTGGCTGTCAGCGCTACGATTGGGATATGTTTCGACGTCCCCTCTTCGAGTGCTCGGATCTGTTTGGTTGCTTCAAAACCATCAAGAACCGGCATCTGACAATCCATAAATATCATCACATATTCATTGTATTTGAATTTATCGACTCCAACTTTACCGTTGTCGGCAATGTCGACTTCAAACCCGAGCTTCTTAAGCATCATCTTGGCCACTTGTTGATTCACTCTCGAATCTTCCACAACTAAGACTTTGCCACTAAAAGAGGTTGTGACCGCCGCAGGTTTTGGTTCTTCTTTTAAAGCCGTTTTCTCTGGTTGTGCTGGCTTAGCAACAGTCGCAGGTTTGGTGACTGGTACCGGTTCATTGTCTTTAAACGCCACCTCGCCTCGATTTGGATAGGTGAAGGTTGAAGTATCAGCGGCTCTCGCAAGCACCTCACTGATGGTCCACTTAAGTTGATTGTCTTGATAAGGGCGAGCGATGTAAGCGACAAAGCCGACTTGTTTCGCGCGAACTTCATCTTGCTTTCTTGGGTCGGCGGAGATCATCACTAACTTAGGACACTCGCTACCAAAGCGCTCGACCAAGCTTCTTGCCAGTTGGAAGCCATCAACCGACGGCATCACTTTATCAATCAGCACTAAATCGTATGGCGATGACTTAGCCACAGACTCTGAAACCAACTCTAACGCTTGGTTTGCCGTTTCACAGCACTCAGACTTAACGCCGAAGGATTGAAGCTGTGTAGACGTTATACGCATGTTCAGCTGGCTATCATCCACTAGCAAAACCGAAACCTTAGTGAAATCGATATTGCTTTCGTCGGCTTCTAAACATACGTCAAAGTCAGCCGTAAAATAGAATGTACTGCCCTGACCTTCAACACTGGTTAGTTCAAGCTTACTGCCCATCAATGTCACTATCTTCTCGCATATTGTTAGACCAAGCCCAGTGCCTCCGTAAATACGCGTGGTACTGCCGTCGGCTTGTTGAAACTTATCAAATACCGATTGCTGTTTGTCTTCTGCAATACCGATGCCGCTGTCGACAACCTCGAACTTCACTCTGAGTTTTTGCTCAGGCTCAACCACTTCTTCCAAACGAAGCGAGAGCGTGACATGACCATGCTCAGTAAATTTAATTGCGTTGCCGACTAAGTTATTTAGGACTTGTCTTAGTTGAGTACCATCACCGATCACCATGGTTGGGATCTTAGGGTCGATCGCCAATTGGAATCGAAGTCCTTTCTGTTCCGCTTTTACTCGGAAGGTTGACTCAACGTCGGCCGCAATGCCCATCATTTTCATCGGCTCTTGCTGAAGCTCTAGTCGCCCCGCTTCAATCTTCGAATAATCGAGAATGTCATTAATCAGGTCTAGCAGGGTAAGTGAAGAGGTGTTGAGCATATTGACATACTCTTTCTGCTCTTTCTGCATATCCATTTCAGAAAGCAGAGACGACAGCCCGATAATCCCATTCATTGGGGTACGGATCTCGTGGCTCATGTTAGCCAGGAATTCACTTTTGTTACGGTTAGCCACCTCGGCGATATCTTTGGCTTTTTCCAGTTCTTGGTACTGTTGACGAATGCGTTCAATTGACTGGTTGTAACTGCTTTCTAGCGTCGAGATCTCATCTTTGTAAGTCGAATCGGTTGGTGTTAAAAAACGCGGTTTGTTGTCTTCTACTCGTTGCTGATTGATCTGGGAAGACATGGTCATTAAACGCTTCACAACGAGGCGATACACTATCGTTAGACACACCAGAGACAACAAGAAGATTTTAACGGCTTCGAAGGCGAGTAGTAATAGTACGCGTTCTTCAAAGTCATTGAGGATCATGCTCAAATCAGATTGCACCGTGAGCGTCGCCAATGGGAAATCTGTCCCCGCCATTTGGTGAACCATTTCCCAAGACTGAGAATAAGACTGACCTTCAGTCTTTTTACCTAATTCTAGAATTTTTTCATCAGGGCTTTCGATAAGAAGATAGCTAACTGAGGGGAGGCGAGAGATGCCTTCAGCTTGCACAAGCAACTGCTCTCGATCTTCAACCCACAAACTCGCTGTTAAGCCAGAAAGATAGCCAGCCTTAACCTGTTCGATCTGAGAACTAATAAAAGAAACTCGACTTTGATACTCTACATACAACCCGAGACCTGTCACTATAACTGTGAATAAGGTACTAATTGCTATGATAGTCCCGATCAACTGTCGGGAGAGTCCAATATAGCGTTTTCCTTTTTTCACCATACACAAATTACCATTATTGTTATCCTAGCAAACTACAATTACTCAACTAGTATAATAGTAGTCATTCATCAAATAACTAGGGAAGGTTATGAAAAAACATCTTATCGTTGCATCCATAGTCAGTTTGTTTTCAAGCAGTTATGCTCTTGCAAGCGAACCTCTTCACTACTACATTATTGCGAGCCAAGCGCAACCTTTTCAGATCGAAACTGACGGGTCATCTCACAGAGGAATGGTTTCTGATATCGTTGAAGCGGTATTCGATGACAGCCAGTATGAGATCAAGTACCACACCTACCCATTTAATCGAATGATCGACAAACTCGATGCGAGAGAGAACCCAAACTGGGTAACCTACGGCAGCCCAAGTTGGGGAAATATCCAATCTGTTAACCTGTCTGAAGATCCGATTTACAATGTAAAACATGTGCTACTCAGCAGCGGTAAGAAGCCGTTTGAGTTTAATACAATCGACGATCTAGACGGAAAAGCAGTGGTATTGCTGGTGGGGTTTGAATATCCGAACCTAGAACCTTACATCCAACAAGGCAAGCTCAACGAGATTCGAGTTAAGGATTACAGCGCGGCTTTTCGAGTCCTGAACCGTGCACCTGGTGATACAGTGTTTGTTGAAATGGAATCACGAATCAAATACAACCTAAACGAGCAGAAGCTGAGTATTAATGACTACCAGATGCAAGAGTTCGGTTCAGTCATTAATAACTACCCTATCCATTTAGCGTTCGACCCTGAGATGGACCCTAAACTGCAAACCTTCATTAACCAACGTCTGGACCAGATGAAAGACGATGGGCAGCTCAACGACATTGTACAAAGCTATCTATAGCATTTGGCTAGCGCTCACTTGATTAGCTAATAGCCCATGAATGACTTCGTGACACGTTTTTGTACTTTTGGTCAACCTAGTGACTAACAATGACAAAGGCCGCTCTGTAAGCTTACAGGGCGGCCTTTTAATTTATTAGTGAAGGCTTAACAAACGTATCACTAGAACTCGAGTCAATTCATTTAATGCGCAGCAATCAAATGCAGTTGCTGAGTACGAAGCTCTTGACGCACTGCCATCAAAATCTCACCGAGGTGGTTTTCACCAGTTCCATCGCCCCCATCTCCCCAAAAGTGATCTTTATGAGAGTGCTCTTTAATCACTGAATCACCTGTCCCCGTCAGGAACAGAGCAAATTGTGGGTTCTGTCTGAACTTCTCGGTCACAATGAATCGCATCACTTCAACACGAATGTCATACCAATCTTTTCGAACTTGGTCTTCATAGTCACGACTTAAAGAGAACGCTTCAGCAGGGGTACTGGCTTCCAAAATGGTATTGCGTAATGCTTCAGAAGCAAACTTCATCGCTTGATAATAATGTTCGCTGGTTGCCCAAACTTGATCACCTACCTTGATGGGACAAGCCGCAAAATTTGACAGGTATCCGTTCGGATCTTCAGGTTCATAAAACAGCACTTCTTTAGCTTGTGCCACAGAATTAGACATAGCCTCTCCTTACCAACGACATCACATATTTTTGCTTTAACTTTAAAATTAGTGGCGTTGCATATTACTGTCAAACAACTTAGTTCAAGAGTATGCCATGTGCGTGTTTTTCATCTAAAGAACGTAATATCAAAAGGGATCAGCTAAGCGAAGCAAAGATCTAAAGAATCAAAATGTTGATTTAATCTAGATAGGAATTATGAAAAAGCACTTATAAATCAAAGGGTGGCATGGTGCCACCCTTCTAAATGCAATGGGGATTATTAGTGAATAAGACCTAGCTCCCTCGCTTCTTCCAGACTCAAACCGCTTTCTCTAATTTCTCTTAGAGCCTCGATACGACGACGAGCTTCAGCGGACTTCATTTTCTTTTCTGGTTTGAAAGATACTTCTTCTTCAGCATCCCACTTGTTTGCAATATTTGTCATTTCATCATGGTTGATAGAATTAATGGACATGTTTTCCTCCGAAAAGCACCATGTAATGGACAGGTAATCTGTAGCAAATGCTATTTCGCTTGTTAAGAAAATCTGTACTGAAATGTGATGATTCCGACGCTTCACAAAGCTAATTAATAAATGCCTCATTTAAACTTTGCCAAAGGCATTTTCTGCAATTACATTTAAAAGATTCCCCATAAGAAATGTGGTTTGATCCAACTCTCATTTTCCCCTCTTTCAATGCTTCTTTTCTGCTGAAAATTCGTGAAATAACCCAAGATAAATTTCGAGGCACTTCATTCTTTTTGTGCTGTTCGCTTTCACTAAATCCAACACATGTTAATGATAATAGTTATCAATATCATAACTGAGTATTTATCATGTCTGTGGGAATTTCAGATACACCACTTCTCGAAGTGAAGAATTTATGTGTCGATTACATCACCGATGACGGTGATTTCAACGCGGTCAAATCCGTCAGCTTTAGCATAGGCCAAGGTGAAATTTTTGGCTTAGCCGGGGAATCTGGCTGTGGCAAAAGTACCATCGCGTTTGCCATTAACCGTCTGCATAAGCCGCCCGCGTTCATATCCGGAGGCCAAATATTGTTTGGTGGACAAGATCTGCTGAGCTTATCAGACAGTCATTTGAATACCTTGCGCTGGAGCGAGATTGCTATGGTGTTCCAAAGTGCAATGAATTCACTCAACCCTGTATTAACCATCGAAGAACAATTTGCTGATGTGCTACGCCACCACAAAGGCATGAGCAATGAACAAGCCAAAGATCGCGCAGAAAAGTTACTCGACTTGGTAAACATTCCGCGCAACCGACTCACGGAATACCCTCACCAATTCAGTGGCGGCATGCGTCAGCGTTTAGTGATTGCCATTGCCCTCGCCCTCAACCCTAAGCTGATCATTATGGACGAGCCAACTACAGCTTTGGATGTGGTTGTACAACGTGAAATTCTGCAGCAGATACACCAACTCAGAGAGGAGTTTGGCTTCTCAATCCTCTTTATTACTCATGACTTAGCGTTAATGAGCCAACTGTGTGACCGCATTGCCATAATGCGCCATGGCCAAATCGTTGAAGTCAATCAAGCCTACGAGATTCGCAACAATCCGCAGCACTCCTACACCCAAAAGCTATGGAGTTCTTTCCCTAATATTCACGAACATGCTCACGCGACAGCGTGCTAGGAGAGCTCTATGTCACAACCTATTTTTCAAGTAAAAAACCTCGTCAAAGAGTTCACTGTTGGCGGTGGATTTGGCAAAGAAGAGATATTCAGAGCGCTGCACGGCGTGAGCTTCGACCTATATGCAGGAAGAACGCTGGCACTGGTTGGTGAGTCCGGTTGCGGGAAAAGCACCTGCGCGAGGCTGATGACCAAGGTTTACCCTGCGACAGAAGGAGAGATCTTGTTCAACGGCAGAGACATCTCTACGCTCAAGAGCCGCAAAGATATCTTGGATTACCGCAGCCGCGTGCAAATGGTGTTTCAAGACCCGTTTGGCTCACTTAATCCCACTCACACCATAGAGCACCACTTAACTCGCCCGCTTAAGATTCATAAGCAAGTCGCTAATAAAGCAGCTCTAGAAGCACGCCTTAAAGAGTTGCTCACGCTGGTGGAGTTACCCGTCGAAACGCTCGCCAAATACCCTCACGAGCTCAGTGGCGGCCAAAGACAACGGGTTAACCTAGCCAGAGCGCTTGCGGTTGGGGCCGAAGTCATTCTTGCCGATGAACCAACCTCGATGCTGGATGTTTCAATTCGACTTGGCGTGCTCAATCTCATGCAAAAAATGAAGAAAGAGCTTGGGATAGGCTTCTTATACATTACTCACGACCTTGCGACCGCTCATTACATCGCAGAAGAGACCGCAGTGATGTACAAAGGACAGATCGTTGAGTGGGGATCAACTCAGTCGATCTTAACTAATCCGCAGCACCCATATACCAAATTGTTGATCTCTGCAGTGCCGGATCCTGATCTGCCATTTGGCGAACTCGTAAAAAATGAGCCAAACTATTCCATAGACGCCGATCGTATTCGAGAGCAGAGCAGCGAAATACAGCATGAAATCAAGCAAGTTGCTGATAATCACTTTGTAAAACAGTGGGATAATGTTGCATGAATGAACTAGACACTTGGTTAGAGCGAGTCGGAGATTGGTACAAAGACCGAAAGCATGATCAAGTGGAACGGTTAGAACCTTTGATCTTAACGCCTCCAGATGCACTCTGGGGGCCTTTGATCACGGATGAACAAAGCAAAGGCATCGCATGTTGGCTAGACGGATGTCTGAGAATCTTTACTTTCTATCGCCACCTCGCTGACTTATCGAATCCGAAGTTGGCTTCACAGAAGGCCATCAACTCAAGCCATCAAGAAAAGGCCTACCAATACCTGATGTTTGCCTATAGCAAGCTGCAAGCCGTGTCATGTGACCCAAAATCAGAACCAGCCTTACAAGAGTGGTGCATACAACGGCTACAACACTTGTGTGTATTGGCTTTGGAGTTTACGAACCAACAGCAAAAACCACGTTGGAAAGCAGAGTCAGAGAAATTGATCGAATCACATGTACGCTTTATGACAACCCATCCCCGAAACGATGATCAAGGTAGTATTCAACGCCACCTCCACTGATCAAGTCCTTCTCGATCAAACATCAAATCAAAATCTCATCAAAGTTAGATCCATAGAAAGCATGATCTAGCCTTGATCATGCTTCGGAGTTTAATTCTATAAGCTATTGAATTTTAATGATTCACTGAATTTCAGGCAAAAAAAAGCGAGTCCCTTAGGAACTCGCAAAAATCTATTCAGTATGATGTAACAAAATATGAGCCAATCTATTAATCATAAGAAAGGACAAAGGTTGTCTATTCGGAATAAATAATAATCAACTGGGTGCGTTACTTTGTCATCACTTTGTCAGCGTTAGGTGCGATTTTAATCAGTATCTAATGTGTTCAAAACTATCCATTCATAAACGGTAAATACAGGCTTATCGCTACAGGATAATGACTAGTGGCCAATCGCCATTTCATCGAGCGCAAGGAACACGTTTTCGTCAAGGTGACCTTCGTGAACCTGTTTACACACTTTACGACGCACAGCTAAACCAGAGATCAAACGTTCAATGGACAAGTGTCGATTGCTGGTGCTATCACGGTCGTTGTAAAGCTCAATCAAACGACTCAGTGTTTCGTATGGAATAACGTCTTCCCCTACTCTCAACCAATCAAGCTTCTCAATGAGCTCTGAGCACTCTTCTTTGATTGAGGCATGTGAGTGCCCTGTCATTGCGGATAAAGCCGTTATACTGCGTTCTAGAGCCTCTGCAGAGGTATATTTAGAGAGAGTAATCATGATCTCGTCAGCGTTGATCTCAACAGAATGTTTACGTTGCTTAACTCGACGTCCCAATTTACCTCTTGGCGACGGTGCTTTACGCTGAATTGGCTCAAACTCACCGTCGATAATCTCAGACAACTCTTCCAGCTTCTGCTTAGACACCATCTCGTTACGAAGTGGATTCGGCAGCGTTGGCGCCATATTACGCTTACCGGCGTTGGTAGTACGCGCTCTTGAATATCGTAATACTTCTTCCACATTACATTTAATATCTACTTGATAATCCGTCGTTTTGCCTTTTTCGATCAACGCGGTGATCGTCAAGTGATAACCCCAAAGGTTAACCAGGAAAGTATCTTCTTGATCGCCGGCTTCACCAAGCTTTCTAAGCTCACGGATCAGATCCATTGAGAAACGACGCCAATCGATGTTACGCGCCAACTTCTGGTTAAGCTCGCTGAGCAACATGCAATCTGAATGACGGCGTGCCATACGGCTTCTAAAGTACGAATACATTTGGAAGACCAAGGTATGTTGTTTCAGAATTTCTGGCGGAAATAGGAAGAAATAATCACGCGTCAGTAGCTCTTCGTAGAAAGAAGGCTCCCAAACCAGGATGTATAGGTTCGGTTTAATGCGAATTTCGCCGTCAGAGCCCTCTGTAGGAGCCTCTTCCGATGCGGTAATGGTTCTAGCTAAGAATCGGAAACGATCACTCTTAAAGCCCTCTGGCATGTTCTCACTAAGCCAACGGCCAGTAAGCTCATGCAGTTGGAAATCCGTAAACTCGATACGGTCAATACTGTCGCGGATCGAATCACGTGCTGGACCACTGTCTTTCTTGCCACGTAAAGACAAAATATCAGTGATGTAGAGTGGAGTTTTGTTCGGCGTGTGCTTCGCGTCTAGATGGTAATCATCTTGATGATGATCATGATATTGAACCGTGAGTGTGAATAACGCGAATAGCGTCATCAGATCGTCAACTGTCATGATATTTTTAGAAGATCGTGTCTCGATCACAGCTCGAGTGCCAGAGATCGAGACCATGGATTTTTGATAGCTCTTGCGAGTTCTAGGTGGCGCTAACGCTTGATCAATAATCCCCGCCCAATTGGTTGGCGAAACAATGAATTGATCCGCTTCATCTTTCATCGTTGGGGGAGTATTAAGTCCATGCTCATTGAGTAAGCGTTTGTTTACTTTGGTTTGAGCTAGTGCTTTAGAACGCTTCTGCTTTTCATTTTGCTTCACGCTTTCTGTCACCAAGCTGGTGGCACCCAGTACCGATATCAATTGGTTTGGGTTCACAAAGCGGTGCAGCATGGTTTTACCAGCAAGGCCTTCTTCGAAGCGAACGGGGATTTGTTTGAACAATCCAATATTTACTGCGGCTCTTAGCCTTTGCTGTAAGGCCGCGCGAGTGACTTGACCATCGGTTGATTCAATAATCTCGGTGGTTGAAACGTATCCGTCTTTGCTGCTAAACCCACGAAGTGAAATTAGGTTAAGAAGCTCAACTATGCTTTTGGTGACACCTTTGAAGTGTTGATATTGTTCTATCCATTCAACGGCTGTTTCAGATACCTCAAATAAATGACCATCTTTGTGGCTTCGTGCCTTAATTAACAATTTCTCTTCTGGTTTCATTTTTGATCCGTATCACACTAACCGTAATTTCACTATAGTTCCTGAATGATAAAGAAAGAATGATCATAAATAAAGAGAATTTATTGGCTTTTAAATAACTGATCTTTTTGATTAATATGATCTTAAATGATTAAGTGATCTAATGATCTGGACGTAAACTTGCGCTTAAGTTGCTGAATTTAAAATATAAAAAAAAAACCGCTTGGAAAGCATGATCATAAAGAGTCCGAAACTATGATCATTAAACAGAAGAAAGCATGATCACAAAGCATCAGAACGATGATCATTAAGCCATTGTAAGCATGATCATTATTGGTTCGAAAGCATGATCATTATACTTGTACAGCTTATCCACAGTCCATAATTGAATATGGTCTGTTGAGTCACTTCTAACTCGTCAATGTGGATAGTTTTAATGGCTTATCTATCGGAACAATGATCAAGTAAGTGCTCTTTTCTATCGTTTCCACCCTATTACGTACAAAATTTGTTCTGAAGTTAGTGTTAACGGCTGGCTCGGATGTCATTAAAGCGGACGTGTATTATCTAGGAAGCATGATCACGAAATTGTCATGTTTCTGTATTCTGAGTCTGTGCAGATTGAATTTACAAGCAATGAGGCCTTATAGGCCTTGAATCCCCATTGCAAAAGCATTTGTCCGTAACTTAGCTCCTAAATTATATGCTTCCGGAACTATATTTACTTGATCATTTTTCCGGAAGTTGATCATTTCGAACAGTCACTCGTGCGGATCAATATTGCTGAGTTTACACCTTGATCATGCTTCGTAATGACGCCTTATCAATTCTCTTACGCGTGATGTATTCCATGATCATTCTTCCGTGTTAGGTTCAACTCTCTTTTATCTAGTGACGCTTCACCTCGTCGTGGTTTCGTATTTGCGATGCTATTTTTGGGTTTTGACTACTTCTCGGTTGAAAAGCTCACAATTTCGAATGCAAATCACATGAACCGTAATCTACGGTCGTATTTCAATCGTTCCGAAGGTTTTTTGATGGAATTGCATTTACATTGTAAATAAGTGATGCTGTAACATTTCAAATGTAAGCCAGAAATAGCATGGTTATACATAACAAAAACGGTCATTTTTTGTGTTTGTCTTAGCCGTTGTTTCATCAAACTGTAAAAATACAGTCTATTTTATGTGATTTTACTCATAAATGTATGTTCATGTTTTTGTTGTGTTTGTTGTTAATCGCTGTACAATTTGTACTTAGTTAATCATTACGGAAACTGGCAATGAAAAGAGAACAAACGATTGATAAGCTCTATCAGCTGGCCGAACAAACTCAACAAGTTCAGGCTGACCGAATTGAGATTATTCTGGAAGAGCGAAGTGATGAACATTTCCCTCCAATGTCTAAAGCTATGATGGAGACTCGTTCTGGCTTAACTCGTCGAAAATTGGATGAGGCGATTACCAAGCTTGAAGCGGATGGTCACCAGTTCACAAAGAACAACGCCAATCATTACTCGATTTCATTGACTGAAGCTCACATGCTGATGGACGCGGCGGAAGTGCCAAAGTTCCACCAACGCAAACAGCATGCAGACAACAAACCTTGGATTATCAACGTACAAAACCAGAAGGGCGGTACAGGTAAATCAATGACAGCGGTTCACCTAGCGGCTTGTTTGTCTCTGAATTTAGACAAGCGCTACCGCATTTGTCTGATTGATTTGGATCCACAGGGCTCTCTGCGTCTGTTCCTTAACCCACAAATCAGTGGTGCAGAGCACGACAGTATTTATTCTGCCGTTGATATCATGTTGGACAACGTGCCTGAAGGCCAAGAAGTTGACCTAGAGTTTCTTCGCAAAAACGTACTCTTGCCAACTCAGTATCCAAACCTAAAGACAATCTCTGCATTCCCAGAAGATGCGATGTTTAACGCTGAAGCGTGGCAAAGCCTGTCTCAAGATCAGTCACTTGATATCGTTCGTCTTCTGAAAGAGAAGCTTATCGACAAAATCGCCGATGATTTTGATGTGATTATGATTGATACCGGCCCACACGTAGATCCACTAGTGTGGAACGCAATGTACGCGTCGAACGCTCTTCTGATTCCATGTGCTGCAAAGCGTTTGGACTGGGCTTCAACGGTTAACTTCTTCCAGCACTTACCAACGGTGTACGAGATGTTCCCGGACGATTGGAAAGGGCTTGAGTTTGTTCGCCTTATGCCAACCATGTTCGAAGATGACAACAAGAAGCAGGTTTCGGTTCTCACTGAAATGAACTACCTGCTGAATGACCAAGTTATGATGGCGACGATTCCAAGAAGCCGTGCTTTTGAAACCTGTGCCGATACTTACAGCACGGTTTTCGATCTCACGGTTAGCGACTTCGAAGGTGGTAAGAAAACTCTGGCTGTCGCTCAAGACGCAGTACAAAAAAGTGCTCTAGAATTAGAGCGCGTATTACACAGCAACTGGCCTTCACTTAATCAGGGATAACAACAATGGCAATTAAAACATCTGACTTAAATGCAAAGCTATTTGGTAAAGCTAACAAACGTCGTGTAGCAACGCCTCAAGAGGCGCAAACTGCTGCTAAAGAACAGGCTCAAGTGATTGAACTTTCAGTTGCGGGCGAAGAATTGGTTTCATTTGAATTGGTTCGAATTCCTGCTTCTGAAGTGGCGACTCGAACGGTTGTTTTTGAAGAGAATGCCCGTGAGCAATCTTTCTTAAATGAACATGCGCTTTCAGACGTACTGACTACGTTAAAAGAACGCGGCCAGCAATACCCAGCGGTTGGTCGTAAGAACAAAGACGGCAAGATTGAAGTTCTCGACGGTAGCCGTCGTCGTATGTCATGTATTTTGGCCGACAAAGAGTTCCTTATCTACGTTGCCGAAAACATTAACGGCGAACACGCTAAGTTCTTATCTGATGTTGCAAACGCTCACAAACCACTTTCTCTGTATGAGAAGGGCAAAGAGATGCAAGCGAAGCTAGATAAAGGCGAAGCTGAAGATCAAAAAGCACTCGCGAAAATGTTCCAGTGCAGTGAAGCTTTGGTGAGTGGCGCATTAAAAGCGGCGGCTTTGCCACTTGAATTACTACAAGCTTACCCTAATGTGAGTGACCTTGGTCGTCCAACGATTGTTAAACTGCACAAGCAGTTTGGTGGCCTAACGAGTGAACAACAACAAACATTGCTGATTAAGTGTGATGCTTCTGAAGGTTTTGTTTGGCAACGTAGTGAAGCTCAAGGCGTAACTCGTCTAACTAAAGACGTGACAGAAACTTTGGAAGGTTGGATTCTTGAATTGGCGCCAGCGCCAGCGAAGAAAGCGTCTCCAAAAGTTGAGCTTATTAAAGGGCGCGCATCATACAGCCGTAAGGGTTCAAACTTGGCGTTGAACCTTAAGAAAATTGATGATGCGACAATGGAAGAAATCCTCGCTTTCGTACAATCGAAGCTCGACTAAGTCGACAGTTTTTCATTACTACTCTAAAGCCGCTTTATGCGGCTTTTTATTTGGCTGTGATAAACTGTGTTTAGATAAATCTGGACGCTAACTATGACAAACCCAACCAACACTTTTCTGCATACACTCTCTAATATTGCTCAACATAACGATCACCGTTACGGCGTGGTCTTTGATGGTGATTTTGATTGGCAAAACTCTGCTGTTTTTACCTTCCTTCAAGACTCACAAACTCCTAGGATCTTCCAGATTGGCGGTACTTCGTTTGAAGGGGCGATTTACGCGCCAGTAAAAAAGGGCCAGCAACTTCTTGGTCGCGAATGCCAACTTCTTGTTTGTGATTTTAGAGAGCAGTTCGATGCAAATGGTTTTAGCGCCGCGCTGGGTTCATTAGTAGGTGGCGGGCTGTTGTTGGTGTTGCCGCCAAAAGTTGATGACTCTAAAAATAGCGCGAGCTTTGGTCAACGTTGGTTAAAGCTACATTTTGATAAACTACTTTCTGTTTCGCAAAGTGACGAACAGGCGGGTGTGATTGAAGCGGTTAATTCGCTTCCTCAAAAACTTAATGACGACAATTTGACTGACCGATTTGAACAGCAAAAAACGGCGATTGAGTTAGTTAAGAAAGTCGTCACGGGACATCGAAAACGCCCACTGATTTTAACTGCAGACCGAGGACGAGGTAAGAGCTCAACTCTGGGTATTGCAGCTGCTCAGCTTTTGGCAGAGCGACAGGGCTTAAATATTATTGTTACCGCTCCGTCTTTGAAAGCGATTGAGCCCGTATTTTCTCATGCGTTACAGCGACTCGATACGTGTGAAGTAATTAACGCGACTCACATTGGTTATCAAGGTGGAAGTTTAAGATTTGTCGCGCCAGATGAATTACTTAAATCTAAGCCTGATTGCGATCTGTTGTTGGTTGATGAAGCCGCTGCCATTCCAATCCCAATGCTTAAATCTATGGTCGGTAGTTATCATCGCATGGTTTTTTCAACCACAGTTCATGGTTACGAAGGCAGTGGACGAGGTTTTGGAATTAAGTTTGAAGCTTGGCTTGCTGAGCACCGCCCTGGATGGAAAGGCTTTAAGCTCGAACAACCGATTCGTTGGAATAACAACGATCCACTAGAAGCTTGGTTGTTTGATTGCTTCCTGCTTGGTAACGACGTATCGCTAAGTGACTCCGCAGTCCATGAGTTAGATAGCTTTTCTGCTGAAGAAAGCAACCAATTAAACTTGGTCGAGTTGTCAAAAGCAGAATGCTTGGCTAATCCTGAGCAGCTACAGCAATGTTTTTCTCTTCTCGTTGATGCGCATTATCAGACGTCGCCGAACGACTTAATGCAGTTCTTAAATAATCCAGCTATCCATTTATATGCAGCTTGGCAGAAAGATGAATGTCTTGGTTGTATGTTGGTGACGGAGGAGGGCGGTTTAGAGAGCGAGTTGATTGCTCAAATTCAAACTGGAAAGCGCAGGCCGCAAGGTCACCTAGCTCCAGTCCTTTTAGCTAACCAGCTCGGTTCTGTTGAAGCGGCAACTAGCCGTTGTCTTCGAGTGATGCGCATTGCTGTCTCGATACGCCGTCAAGGTTTAGGTATTGGCCGTTGGATGTTAGAGCGGTTATCTGAGGAAGCTGTACAAACAGAGCAAGCAGATTATTTGGCGACAAGCTTTGGCGCGACCAGCGAATTGATTTCTTTTTGGAATGGTAGTGAATTCCAAGCTGTGCATATCGGCCACCAGCGAGATCAGGCGAGTGGCTGTCACTCGGTTCTTATGGTTAAGGCGCTTAACTCATCCTCTCAAAGCTGGCTGAAACAAATTCAAAATCATTTCGAGCATAGTTTCTGTTTTCTTGTTTCTGGTTCTTTGGCTTCCCTTGAAACCGATATGGTGCGCGTACTGCTGCCAAACAGTCTACAAGCCGTTAGCGAGTTTGAAATTCAGTTAGTCAGAAGTTATGTGAATGGCGGCAACAGTTATGATGCGATTAGCTTCAGTGTATTGAATTTGATTTTGCACAGTAACGCTCGAGAAGCCAGTATTTCTGACTTACTTATCGCAAAGGTGGTCCAGCAGAAAGAGTGGGTTGCCTGTGTCGAACAGTTTAATCTCGTTGGCCGTAAACAAGCAGAGATTCAGTTTCGTAAAGATGTCGATGCTTTGTTAGCAAATTTACAGTGTAAATAGACAGACCATCATTTTAATAAACTTACCGCTACGAACTAGATTTACAGTGTAAATTAGAATCTTGGATTTACACTGTAAACTGAAGCACAATATTTAAATCTGTTGTACCCGCATTACCTGTTTTATCCTTTCTGTTTTATCTCTCCATGACAGCCTCTAATCTTTCAAACCTATTCGCCTTTACTATTTGGCCCAACCTTGAATCAACATTTAATCGCACGAAATATTTTGGAAAATTCACCAATGTATTTGTAAAGGTGAAGCCGATCATAAAATGTGTCAGTCTTATTTATGAGTCATGTTTGCAGAATCGAAAGTAAGTGATGTGACGCTGATTATTCCAATAATGTGATTCTAAGCGCAGAACGAATTATATAGACTGAATAACAACTGAGTCATTAGGGATACTCAATTCGAATGTGGGATAACATCGTTACATTGTCGGAAGACAAGCAACAAGTGATGGCATGTCTGCCTACTGGGTTTGTGGTCGACACAAGCTTTGATAATAAGACACTGCCACCAACCTTGGAAGCTTTGAATGCATCAAACTATTTTCTTTTCGAAGAAGAGGTTTTGCGTTTCGTCACTCTAGCTAAAGAAGGTAAAGGTGAAGCTTATGAAGGAATCTTGATTGCCGAAGTTCGAAATGCCAGTGTTACGGTCGAACTGTCGGATGATGAGATGCTCGCGAGTCTTGTAGTCACTGGTCCATATAATGGACGTCCACTGCGTGGCAGCGACATCATCCATTGTTTATCCCAAGCTCAAATAACAAAAGGAATTAATAAGTTAGCGCTCAGAAAAGTTCTGATGATGAGTAGCAAACTTAAGCCTGGCGAAAAGTTTATTCAGCCAGTCGCTAAGGGGACACAACCAGTAAAGGGTAAAGACGCTAAGTTTGCCGCCTTGGTTGAAGACATTACTCGCCAAGTCTTGAAGCCTCGTAGTAAAGACGAAGGCAAGATCGATATGCGAGACTTGGGACAAACCATTACCGTTGGCCAAAATGACCACTTAATGAAACGTACTCCCGCAACCAAAGGTATCGCTGGCTTTACCGTCCAAGGTCGAATTATCCCTCCTCTTCCCGGACAAGATAGTTTAATTAAGCCTGGCAAAGGCACCTATATCTCCCCTGACGACCCTAACTTACTACTCGCCTCATATCCTGGACTACCCATCATTAATGATCGAACCATTGAAGTGGATGATGCCTTGTGTGTTAGTAACGTCGATGTCTCAACTGGGCACGTTAAATTCAAAGGCAATGTATTTGTCTCTGGCAACATCGAACCGGGAATGATCGTCAAAGCGACCGGCAGTGTTACGGTTGGTGGCTTTATCGAATCGGCAGAAGTTCAAGCTCAGGGTGATATCAAAGTCGCCAAAGGGATTATCGGCCATACGACCAAAGAGGGCGAGGCAAAAAGTTGTAAGGTATTTAGCAAAGGCTCTATCACAGCAAGCTACGCACAGAATGCCGAGCTACAAACGGCCAACGATCTTCGACTTGGTGTACACAGCATGGGAAACGAAATTCGTTGTGGTAATAATCTTATTGTGATGGATACCATGAAGAAGCATGGTACGCTCAGCGGTGGTGAAGCCAAAGTCGGTGGAAAAGTAGAATGTGTATTCTTAGGTGTTGAGGGAGATACCGTAACCAAGGTGCATGGTTTTGCCCGCTACGACGGCTACCGACAAAAGATAGCCGAGCTAAAAGAAATCTATAAACACGCTCAAGAGCAAACCATGGATGTGATTCGCCAAGAGCTCGAATTTAAGAAGCGACCAAAAGCGGAGAGAAGCGAAGAGCAAGCGTTGGAAATTGATCAGCAACGAGAAAAGAACAACCTTGCGATTGAAAATACTAAGTCGCAGTTAGATACACTCGAAGCTGAGTTTGAAACTAACCTTGTCGAGTCCACCGTCGAGGCACACGAAAAGGTGTATACCCGAGTGACGATTCAGTTTGGTGATGAGACGGTCACGACGAAGCGAACTCACGGCGGCAGTGTTTTCTCATTCAATCAATACGAGATTCAATGTTCATTCAAGATGGAACAAGAAGATATCTCATTGTGATTGAAAGACTCTCAAACTGAATGATTCTGACTAGATCGGTTCGAACCGTATTCTATATATTCGAATAAACAAAAAGGGGGAGCTGATGCTCCCCCTTTGCTTTTTACTGATATTTATTTAGTTAGATTCTTTAAGTCACATGAGCGCTTTAACTTGCAGCTCTTACCTTACCTTGCTTCAAGTCTGATAGAACTTGCGCTTTTGGTCCGTCGGCAATAATGCTGCCTTTCTCCATCACTATCACTCTGTCTACAATGTCCAACATCGACGTTTTATGTGTAATCAGAATTAACGTCTCACTTGGTAGCAATTGGTTAAGCTGGTGCTTGATGTGCATCTCTGAGCGATTGTCCATGGCACTGGTCGGCTCATCCATCAATAACACCGGAGGGCGGCCTAGGAAGGCTCTAGCAATAGCAATCGACTGACGTTGACCACCAGACAGCAAACCACCGCCTTCGCCCACTTGTCGTTCTAAGCCTGCTGGATCTTGCTGAGTAAAAGCGGTAACACCTGCACGGTTCGCTGCATCCATTACATCACGGTCATCGACCAATGGACGACCCAAGGTAATGTTGTCTCTTACTGAGCCGTAGAACAGGTTACTGTCTTGCGGAACACAGCCTATATTGCGTCGTACGTCGACATGATGTAGTTGCTCCATGTCGGTGTCATCAATGCGAACATGGCCTTCTGTAGGCTTGTACAGGCCCATAATCAGGCGCTCTAGAGTTGTTTTACCTGAACCAATTCGGCCTATGATCGCCACCTTTTCACCAGGTTTAATATGCAGCGTTAAGTCTCTGATAGAAGCGACTGGTGAGTCAGGGTAGTGGAACGTCACTTTGTCTAACGCGATATGACCTTGAATAATCGGGCGGTGAATGTAGCGTTTGCCTTCTTCTTGTTCATCTGGCATCGACATTACTTGTTCAATCAGAGTCATCGACGACTTCGCTTGGTTGTAACGTGTAGAAAGCAAAGACAGTTGAACAAGAGGGCCAATAGCTCGGCCGCTCAGCATGGTTGCGGCAATCAAGCCACCCATCGTAAGCTCGCCTTCCGCTATTAGGTACACACCAAAGATGATCATACCTACATTAGTACTTTGCTGAACAAAGCCGGCGGTGTTTTGGATGCTGTCGGTAATACGACGACTTTTGATATTCCAATTCGCCATGTGAGCAACCGCTTCTTCCCAACGGAATTGGAACTGACTTTGCGCACTGAACAGTTTAACGGTTTCTAAACCAGCTAAACTCTCAATTAAGTTCGCGTACTTTTGAGAAGCAAGACGCGAGCCTTCTTCAATAGTACGACGCAGTGGCCCTTGGATTAACAGTGCATAGATGATCAGAATGACCACGCCGACAACAGGAACAAATACAAGGTTTCCGGCCATTAACCAAATGAGCGCTAAGAACATCAGTGCGAAGGGCAGGTCGATTAACGAGCCGATGGTTGCAGAGGTAAAGAACTCACGGATTGATTCGAACTCTTGCAAGTTTTTGGCAAAAGCACCGACAGAAGCAGGTTTTGCTTCCATACGAATGCCCAGAACTTTGCTGAACAGTTTGGATGAAATGAGGATATCGGATTTCTTACCGGCAACATCAATGAAGTAGCTTCGCATCAATTTGAGCAGCAAATCGAATAGGAACACCACAAAGATACCACTGGCTAGCACCCACAAGGTTTCAAAGGCGAGGTTCGGTACAACTTTGTCATACACCAAACGTGTGAACATGGGCGCGGCAATAGCGAAGATGTTGATTAAAATGGAGGCAATCAACACATCTCGGTAGATGTTTTTCGATTCCCAAATGGTGCTCCAAAACCAGTGACCTTTACGGGTTTTTAGAACCTCTGGTGAACGTTCATCATAACGGAACTGTTTTTTTACCAAGAAGTAGCGGCCGATGAATTGTTCTTTCAGCTCTTCGACAGGAATGATGATTGGCACCATTCCGCTTTCCGCTGTAATGATTTCCGCTTCTTGTTTTTCTAAATCGATACTGTTGAGAACGCACGCTTCGCCCTGTTTAAGCAGTAAAACCGTAGGCAGTATCAGGTGAGGGATCTTTTCTAAGTCGGAACGGTTTTCTTTCGCCACTAATCCCGCTCGCTCCGCAGAACGAGGGAACAGGAAAGGGGTTAGCTTTCCATCAGATAGTGGTAGCCCATTGATCAACGCTTCGGGCGAGTTAGCTAGCCCGTAATACCGGCTAACGTAGATCAGTGAGTTCAATAGTGGATCTTGCATGTGATATAACCCTTACAACTATTTATCAACAATGAAGCCTTGGAACACTTCTACGTAGTTATCAGACAGGATATCCAGCTGAGTCTGAGTTTCTATTCGAGACGCGATGGTGGTGACGCCTAGGTTGTGAGCGGTTCTAGAGATCGACGTTAAGGTGAACTTCTGTTTTTCGTCATCAAGGTTATGTGTGAATAGGTAATCTAGCTTCACATAGCTTGGGCGGTATTCGTTGATGTAATCCAGAGATTGGAAATTACGTCCGTAGTTATCGACACCAAACACCGCTTGGGCGTTGCGAATGGTGTTACACAACAGTGCCGTGTAGTGCGGAACGTTGATGAAACAGTTTTCAGGAATCTCAAAGTGCAATAGGTGAGCGATTGAAGCGTTTTGTTCAAGTGTTTTACCAATCCAGCGAATGAAGCTTGGTTGAGAAATACTGCTTGGTGAGATGTTGATAGCAACAGGGCTCGTTACTTCTTTTGTATTAAGCTTTTCAATCATCTTCTCGATAACGTATTGGTCGAGAATGTGGCTCATTTCAAGCTGTTCTAGTGCGTATAAGTACTGGTTGGCACCGTAACGTACGCCATCTTTTTCAATCGCAGAGAACACCTCTTGGTGATAGGTTTTGCCAAACGCATTGTTTGCAGCTTGAAGACGGAAGGTAATGAGGTCGTTGATGATCGCTTCTTCGACCAACATGCGCCATTGTTGTTTGCCCATAACAGCGCCGTGATCGTCTGCAGTTACGTAGCCGTAAGAAAGCTCTCGGTTCGCCTTGGCACTTGAAAGAGCGTTATCCACCAGCGACATGATTTCAGTACTGGTCTTACGCTTGTTGCTGTAGGTCACACCCAGAGCAATATGTGGATTTGCAGTGCCTGTTGGGTCTGAACCTAGGCTTTGTATGCAGTTTACGATGCTGCTCGCGACAAGTTTAAGTTCGCTCTCATCAATGTTTGGCATAATGAAGCCGAACTCGTCACTAGAAATGCGGGCGATAGTGATATCAGGTGATGAAATTGAAGCTTGCAGCTGCTCAGCTAGCTGATGAACCAAGGCATCACCCTCTTGATAGCCTTTTTCATCGTACTCTTCACTAATAAACTCGGCTTTAAGTACCGCTAAACCACCTAAGCTGGACTCTTCTAACCACTGAGTTAACTGAGACATATAGTAAGCACGGTTACCTAGCTGAGATACTGGGTCGATATACGCTCTTTCACGTAACTTTTGAGCTTCTTTCGCTTGGTTCTTAAATGCCAGTTCAACTTGAGTCGACATGTGGTTGATACCATCGACAACTAAAGTTAGATCTTTTGTTTTCGGACGAGCCAGTGGTTCGCCAAACTGATTTTTAGCGATCTGATCCATCTTAGTAATGATCAACGAGAGCGGACGTAAGGCACGTTTGAGGATCCAAGATATAGACACTAAACCTAACAAGAAGATCGTGCCAAAGATGGTTAATAAGCGGATGAATGCTTGCCAAAGTTGGTCGTAGGCCGGACCTGGGTGGCTCACAATCTCAACCTCTGCTAGCTGCATCCAGCCACTGGTGATTACGCGGCGGTCATGAACAGGCTCAAACAAGTTAAGGTTGGTAAACCACTGTGGTACGCCGGTTGGCTTTACAGGGTATGAGCGAAGAATGTCTTCACCGCTGTCAAGAAAGATCAATCGAACGACGGAGTAAGAGCTGCCATCAAACAGGGCGTTGATAACAGACTCCACTGCCACCTTATCCTTTTCTTCTAGGTAAGGGGCGAGAGCCAGTCCAACAGTATTGATGGTATTACTTACCTCAGAGCGTTGCTGCTCTTCTAAGTATCCACGGGTGGTATTGAATTCGATCATAAAAACTGACGTCATCAGCAGTATGAATACCGCAACCATCCCGACCACAAGCTGTTTATATAAAGTCATTGTACCTACTCATCGTAATTGATAATGGGTTTGTTTAGTTTTAGATTGCGCTCACGAGAACGTAGGTCGTTCCATAAGCTCAGTCTTGATGATTTCCCTGCTAACTTACCACTGCCTGCTGCCGACTTGATCAGCCAAAGGTTTTTACCATTGAAACTGTATATCGGTCGCAGATCTCCGCGCTTAGAACCGTGTTTTATTTCAGGGTTTAAGTTGTCTAAAATTAGTGGCTCTGCACTGGGTGTTGAGTAATAAGCCAACACCATGTGGAATTGGTTTAACTCAAGTGCTTTTACGTACACTAATCGTAATTTCTTATCTGGGACGCCCAGTTCAAGCAAAGAGAAGTATTTTGCGATAGTAAAATCTTCACAGTCACCGGCGTTACTGCCTAGAAACTCCAGTGGTGTTGCCCAGTAGTCGTTTTTTCCCCACAGTATGTTGTCATCGACAAAGTACATTTGGTTGAAGAATCGATTTACCGAATCTAACTTCTCTTTTTCACTTAACCCTTCGTATGACGTCATATTTGAGCGCCATGTTGCTACTCGTTTTCCTGCTCTTTCCCCGTAGGTTGCAGTAACCGCGTCTATCCATCGTTGGTCGCTCTTATTGAGCGCCATAGAGGTAAAAGAGGTGAGGACCAGCAGCAATAGAGAAATCCGAGATCTCATAGCCTCTGCTCTCGTCTGTTTGCTGTGTATTGAAAGGCGTCATCAAGCATCAAACGTCCTTACTCTTTTAGTGCGTTGTTTTGAGCGCTTAATAGTGGCTTCAACATGTACTCCAGCACGGTTCTTTTACCCGTGATGATATCGACAGAGGCGGTCATACCCGGAATGATTGGCAACTCTTCGTTCTGTCCAAAATTGTGTTTTTCGGTGCGCACGCGCACGATGTAGAAGCTGTTACCTTCTTCATCTTGAGTGGTATCGGCACTGATGTGCTCTAACACGCCTTCTAGACCACCATATTTAGTGAAGTCATAGGCACTGAATTTAACGATCGCAGTCAATTCTGGGCGTAGGAACGCGATGTCTTGCGGGGCGATTTTGGCTTCAACCAATAGCGAGTCTTCTGTCGGTACAATCTCAACGATGTCCATACCCGGCTGGATAACACCGCCGACAGTATTAATGCCGAGTGTTTTAACGGTGCCAGTTACCGGAGAAACCACCACGGTACGGTTTACTCTGTCCTCAAGACCAACCGCTGATTCGGTCAATGCAGAGAGCTTATCTTGTGCTTGGTTGAGTTTTTCTTGTTGTTCTGAGCGGAAGTTCAGTGCGGCATCAATACGGCTGAGCATAGCTTCTTTGATTGCCGAGCGTAGAAGAGGTATTTTGAGTTCGCTTGAGGTCATTTCTCGGCGAGTGTCGTTGACCTGTCTTTGAAGCTTGAGCAACTCAATTCTTGGTACCACCCCTTCATCGGCAAGAGGTTTGGTGATATCCAGTTCTTGGCGAGCAAACTTGTAGCTTTGTTTTAGGTTACGAACACGTGCTTTAATTTCGATAAGGTCTTGCTGTTTCTGCTCAACTTGTTGATCAAAAACGGAAAGTTGGTTTTTTAGATTATTAAGATCCTGACGATATTCTGCTTTCTGGCGATTCACCAGTTTTGGTTGAAGCTCGTAAAATTTTGGAGGGAAAGCCAGTTTACCGTAGTCGAGTAAGACACTTTTTTTCCACTCTGCTACAGAGAAATCTTCGTCGATAACAACACTGGTTAATGAGGCTGAAAGCATTAAGACGCTGGCGGTTAAGTTGGCCACTTGTTGCTCACGTTCGCGAAAATCCGAGCGAAAACGAGTGTCATCGATTAACAGTAGCTGTTGACCTTTTTGAACGCGTTGACCTTCTTTAACCAAGATCTCTTTAACCAATCCCCCTTCAAGGTTTTGCACCACTTGGATTTGAGAGGAAGGGATCACTTTGCCTTGACCAACAGTGACTTTGTCGATCTCAGCCCAAGCAGACCACCCAATAGCAGCAACAAAAAACAGAACGATTACCCACAACATAATACGCGCACTGGTGGGCGTATTGAGGAGCAGTGCCGCTGTTTTATCATCGACATACTCAAGCTCGGTCTCGTTCAATTTGCTGAAATTTTTCTGACTCATAACAGTCCTTGTTCGCTAAATAAAAGTGCAAGCCTATTGAGTGTATTCTTACTTCTGATAAATGTTAAGATTTTGTTCCTTTAAATCTTTGAATTTATATATTTTTTAAGACTTATCGGTTTTTGAAATCGGTTTTATCGAGCTGGTGCTTTCTTAGTTTGTCATACAGTGTTTTTCGCGACACCTGCAGCTCTTGTTGTACTTCTTTTAAACGACCTTGATGGCGATGTAGTGCCTCAATCAAGATAATTTGTTCAAAGCTATCGGTACGTTGGTTTAACGATAGTTGTTGTACCTCAATGCTCACATCAAGTTCATTTTCGTCGCTCTGCTCATTAGTATCGCTATCGAGTGATGGCTGTTTGATTTGAGTCAGCACTCTGAGTTCGGCATGTTGGCGAAGCTGACGAATGTTCTCTGTCCAATGAGTCGCGATGAGTCGTTGAATCTCTTTTTCTGTAATGACGGGCGGAGGTAGTTGATATCGACTTGCTGCACCACGAGCAAAGTGCTTAAACAAAGAGCCAATATCTTCGGTTCGTTGCGCCAAGGTGAGTAAATCAAATCGGCGGAACTCACTTATAATTGTAGTAGGAACTATTGTGCTTGCGATAATGATACAAGTTGCATTGGTCTTGCATGAGTTTTCACGAAGTAGAGTCGGTTTTAGATTGGCGAACCACAGCCATTGATCCTGAGTTAATGTTTCTGTTTCATGGATATAGAGTGTTCCACCTTGATGCTTCAAAAACAGTTGCAAAACAAATTGATGAAATGTCGCTTCGTCACTGCGAGGCAAATTAAATGCTGCGACAGGGCAAAGCTCCGCAGTTTGATGACTGTGTAGATCATGGGTGTATTGTGCTGTGACCCTTTTCCCCGTTCCTAAATCACCAACAAATAATAAAAGTGGGTTGGTTTTGGTATCTAGGGTGATCAACTCTCGGCGTAATGCCTGCATTGATGGTGATTGACCAATCAGTTTTGGGCCAACTTGATTTTGCATTGCCAACTCTTTACGCAATAGGTTGTTCTCTTCAACCAGTGCGAGTTTATCCGCGGCTTTCTTAACGGCAGTGAGTAGGGCATCGACCACAAATGGCTTTTCCAGAAAGTCATAAGCGCCGGCTTTCATCGCAGATACTGCTGTTTGTACGTCACCATGCCCGGTAAGTACGATGACCTGAAAATGAGGATTTTGGCTCAGTAATTTTTGCGTTAATTGAATGCCATCCATCACCGGCATGTGAATATCGGTGATGACAATTCCGGCTTGCGACGTATCTATTTTCTTTAATGCCTCAATAGCGTTGGGAAAGCAGACGATATCGATGCCTTCAATGAGCATGGCTTGTTCTACTGAGTCGCGAATCGCAGGTTCATCGTCGACAAAATAGAGTTTAGGCATAGAGTGCAAAAGTCGAGTCCTTAGCAGTATGTGAAATTCGTTTTCTAATCAATGTTAACAACGGCGCGTTAGCTTTTATCGTTATATAACGGGATGTTTAGCGAGAATACCATGCCTGAAGGCTCTAACCGGTTTGCGCTGATCGTGCCGTGATACGCTTCAATAATCCGTTTCGATATTGAAAGCCCTAACCCTAATCCTTCCGGTTTAGTCGTAAAAAACGGGTCGAACAGCTGTTCTAGTTTGTCATCCTGCATGCCAATTCCGTTGTCCCAAATGATCAGCTGACAAGAGTTATGATGCAGTTGCCATTCGATGCCTATCTGTGGGCTAGCCTGTTGGTCAACGTTTTCCAGGTTTTGTTGCTCCTGCAAGATTTTCTGTTCAAGAACTTGCTGTTGAAGCGCTTGAATCGCGTTGTGAATCAGATTGACCAGTACTTGCTCAAGTTCGGTTGGATGAATCGCAATGTTGATGTCATCGGGCACCGTGCTTAACCTAAGTGTAATGCCTTGCTTGATCATCAGCGCACTGAGAATACTGGTGGCATTGTTGACCGCTTGGTGCAGGTTGGCCACATGATGTTCTTGTTTAGTGACTTTGCGAGTAAAGACTTTGAGTCGCGCGATGATGTCGGTAATGGTGTTGTTGAGGCCAATCATTTTCTCAAGATTGTTCTTCACCAAATCGGTTCGTTCCATCTCAAGTAGTTTTAAGCTGTTCTCACTGTAGGTTCGCAGCGCTGCAAGTGGTTGGTTGATTTCGTGGTTAATGCTGGCTGACAGCTCACCGAGTACCGCTAGTTTCGCGGTTTGTGTCAGCTCTTGTTCTGTCTGTTTCAACTTCAACTGCGACTCTTGGTATTGAAAGATGGTTTGTTGCAGCTGTTGATTGGATTGCTTCAAGTAGTGAGTACGTTTATCAACGGTTTGCTCTAGGTTTTGGTTGAGTCGGGTCAACGCCACTTTCGCGAGATAAGTCTGGCGCCACGACCAAGCGATGAGCATCACCAAGCTGTAAATCACCACGAAGATGACATCGATCTGCAAGACCTTAATAAACTCAGCTCTGGTCTCTTTTAGGGCGACGACTTGGTACTGGTTGTTGCTGACCGTTGCAGGGTAAAGATTAAAAGTCCCGAGTTTAAATAATTGGTTAGCGGTGAGTTCTTTTCGGATTTCGTTTGATTGAAGGTTGCTAGATCGATTTGTATTAGGTTGATTGGCGTTGCTAGCTTCTGACTGAGAGCTTGAAGAACGAAAGGCTTCGATGATCGAAATTTTGCTCTGACCGTATTGGCGTTGAAGTGCGATATCTGTTTGTTGCTGCTGAGTTAATGGCAACAATGAATGGTAAAGCCACGGAGCTTGGCTTGATAGAAACACCACTTGGTTAGAGTCGAGTACCACGATCTCAAAGTCGTCGCTGGTTAGGATGTTTTCAAGGTTCTCTAGGCTTACTTTTACGGTGATCACCCCGACAATATCACTTTCTAGATACAACGGTGACGATAAAAAGTAACCGCGTACATTAGATCGGGCACCCAGCGCGACATAGTGCGTGTTATTGCCTTGAATTGCAGAAGCAAAATAGGGACGAAACGAGAAATTTTGACCAACAAAGGTACGTGGCTTTTGGTAATTACTTGATGCGATCACAGTCCCGCTTGGGTCATGAATATAGATGGTGTCGGCCTGGCTTTGATTCGACCACTCAAACAGCAATTGATTGAGCTGCGCAGCGGAAATTTTGTCTGCTTTTGGTGAGGAGTCAAAATAAGAGAGTAGGCGCGGGTCATGACTGAGTAAATCAGGGATCTGTTTGAATTTATCCAGTTCAGAATCGATTTGTAGATTGGCTTTATTAGCTGCTTCATTGAGTTGCTGAGTGACGATTTTTTCTTGGAATTGACCGGCCAAAAAATGAGTAGCAGTCAGTCCTGCAGCTCCCAATAGCAATGAGAATAAAACAAAGGGAGTCATTAGGTTAGGCAGTATTTTGGTCACTTGGTTCTCAGCTTGTCATCGGTTTGTGTAAAGATTATCAATATGATTGAGAGAGTACCGAGATCTTGTTAACACAGAGCATCTTCAGTGAGACAAAACTATGACTGAGACTTGTGTTTCAAAGGATTACAGCGCAAAATCACAAAAAAATTGAAAGGAGCAACCAAATGGAACTGACAGATATTCGTCGCGAATACGCTAAGGGTGGATTGAGACGCAAAGACTTGGCCGCAGACCCGATTGAGCAATTCAATCTATGGCTAGAGCAAGCCATTGAAGCGAAGTTGACGGACCCTACTGCCATGACAGTTGCTACGGTTGATGAAAATGGTCAGCCATTCCAACGAATTGTTCTGCTGAAGAATGTTGATAAAGATGGTTTCGTTTTTTACACCAACCTAGGTAGCCGTAAAGCGCACCAGCTTCAGCACAACAGCAAAATCAGTTTGCACTTCCCTTGGCATCCACTTGAGCGACAAGTTCATATTACGGGCACGGCTGAAAAGCTGACAGCTATGGAAAATATGAAGTATTTCTCGTCACGTCCAAAAGAGAGCCAGTTGGCCGCGATTGCAAGTAAGCAGAGTAGCCGCATCTCAGCGCGTGGGATTCTAGAAGGTAAGTATCTAGAGCTTAAACAGAAGTTTGCCAAAGGCGAGATTCCTGTGCCTTCTTTCTGGGGTGGCTTTCGCGTACGTGTGGATAGCATTGAGTTTTGGCAGGGTGGCGAACACCGCTTGCACGACCGTTTCTTGTTCTCACGCCAAGACGACAACTGGGATATTGATCGACTAGCGCCTTAGGTTGCTTGATCGCTTAGCTGCTTAATAGATCCAAAAGTGCCGTTGATGATACTTATCTAATCAACGGCATTTTTTTGTCTGCACTCTTGTCAAACCAATAACCAACTGGCCTTCAATTACTTAACTAGTCACTGTGCAGAACAACGGAGATCTGTTTTTTGAGCAGAGTTTCTGGGATCACTGAGCCTAACCCCGAGTCCAATGCATATTCAATCAATTGGCTTTTACTGCGAGCGTCGAATTTCTGCTTCAATCTCGCGACATGACCTTCGACCGTTTTGATTGAAATGTTTAACGTAGACGCTATGTATTGAGGTTTTTTTCCGTAAAGCAGTAAGAACAGCACTTCTGATTCTCTAGAGGTCAGCCGCTTTTGCAGCTTAGACACACGCGGCTCTGATCCCGCAAGTGATGCTTGATTACCTTTCGCTCCTGTTGCCTGACAAACCCAATGACCGACCTCTAAGATTGCAGTATCAGTGAGCTCTTGCCCATAGAAGATAGTGCCTTGGACATTGTCATTATCATCAAGCCAAGGGGTTTTGGTAAAAATATGGGCATGCCAGCGTCCGTCTGGATAAGGGTGAATATCGAGGATCTTAAGGGTGCTGTGTGTATCCATCACATGTTTGTCTTGGGCTCTGAAATCCTGTGCACATTCAATAGTTTGACTGGGCATATCGAAGTCGGTCAAGCCAGTACAAGTCTCATCGGGTTTTAAGCCAATTAACTGGTTGTAAGCAAGATTGGCGTACACAAAGACCGAGTCAGTATCTTTGCAGCCCCAGCAGCCTGGAAGTTGTTCGAATAAAGAACGATGTATGGAGTTGAGTGGTTCGGGCAATTTTTTATCTCGTAAGCTGAGGTATGGTAATGATATCAGTTTCTTATAGTGCTGCAATGGCAATTAGAGTTTGTAGTCCGTGCGAAAAATAAGGGGTGAATGACAGTTAAACGGGTTGCTGACGAACTACTTCAATTACGTAGGATGGGTAGGCATAAAGAGTGATAAATAGGCAAAAAAAAGCCAGCCTGAAGAGGGGCTGGCTAAAGACAAGATATGCCTTGTCGACATGTAGAAGATTTTCAGTCTAATTTACGAGGGTCAGGTAAATTAAACTGAGGTATCAATTTGATACCCAGAGTGACTTACTACTCTATCGACGAATCTACTCCTAGGAATGCTAATGCATAAGGGGGGAATTCCCCTATAAATGCTGCTCAATGTGAGAATTGAGAACCTAGAGTAAATATTTCAAAATTTCAGAACCTAATGGAGAGCTTACAGCTCTCGCAATACTCGGAATCCTAGGTAGTTGGCTGCGGTTGAAGGTGCAACGTTCAGTTCGTTATACACTTTCGCTTCTTCTGGAGAGAAGCTCCACGCGCCACCCTTCGCTAGGCCTTTCTGAATGGTTGTCCATTCCCATACATTACCCACCATGTCGTAGAAACCAGTAGGGGTTGGTAAGAATGACTTAACCGGGGAGGTGCTTACGTTTGACCAAGGTGTGCCTGCCCAACCTGTATTGGCTTTGCCAGAGCTGAATTCGTTGCCCCACCAGAAATTGGTGTTTTGGCCAGCTCTTGCTGCGGCTTCCCACTCTTGTGGCGTTGGTAAACGGTAAGTGAAACCTGTGTTTTTAGACAACCAACGAGTATAAGCTTTTGCATCGTTCTGGCTGACACATACAACGGGTGAGCTATCTGCTTGTTTAAAGCCAGGGTTTTGCCAGTCATTGTCTGAAACAGTTGTGATTTCTGCATTGACGAACGTATCGCAGGTGTTCATCAGCTCTGCGTCTGTCTGGTAGCCTGTGCTTTTAATAAATGCTCTAAAGTCTTGAACACGGGTTGGTGTTGCTGCTAATGCAAACGGCTGTTTGATCGTCACTTGTTGTGCATTGTTTTCACCGAGTAGGTAGCGACCAGAGCCGACAACAATCATTTCAGGGCTCTGAATGTCGTTCCCTATCGGATCGGCAAACTTGGTACCGACATTCAATGAGTTCTGCTTGGCTTGTAATACCGCTCGTAGGTTGTGATCGCGGGCTATCTTCAACTCTTGGTGGAAAGAAAGGTAGCCTTCTTTTTCGATCGTGACCATGTGTTGGCCCGTAGGTAACATCACTTCAATCGGTGTGCTGCCATAGTTCACGCCGTTGATAGAAACATTGTCGTTGTATTGATTTGAACGCACCACCAAGTTAACCCAAGCGACTTCTTTTTGCTGGTCGTTGGTTTGTTGCTCGCTTTGCGTGAAACAGTTTGATGACTGAATACCAAGTAGCCGGCAAGGAGTGTTCTTATCTGGGCGAGTTTCTAGGTTCGCCGCAATTACCGCTCGGTAACGGTTATCTTCAGAGAAGCCAGAGGATTTTACTTTGTGTTGCAGAACGTGAATATTCAGAGAAGCAGACGCAAGGTGCTCTTTCACTGTGTTCGATTCAGTCGCGTTGTCTACCAAGCTGTGCTGGAACTGTTTTACCGCTTTTTGAAGTGCTAAGGTCACCGTTTGATCTGAACACTGCGCCAGTGTCATATCGCTGCTGCAACGGTTAGTAAAACTAACGGTCTGCTCTTCCGTCTGAGTGATCTCGTTTCTTAGTCGCTCTGCCCTTGCTCTTAGCTTGTCTTGGTTCAGGTTTGCGATTGAAGCTTGTACCGCCGCTTTTTCGGCCTGGATAGCCTCAAGTTCCATCACCAAGCCTTGCTGCTTCTGTTCTGATCCTGAAATCGTAAGCTTGCTCTCTTTTACGGTTTTCCAAGCGTCTTGGAATTGAATTTGAGCTGGCGAGATATCAAAGTCAGGCTCATCAATCATGCGTGTATAATCTTGCTCTAGACTCGCTTTCGCCTTTGCGAGTGTCTGCTCTGCTTGAGCGGATAACTTCGCTAGACGTGCCATTTGCTGCGTCTGATTGTCGACTTCATTTTGTTTGTCAGCCAGTTTCTTCTTAACAGCCGTTAAGTCGGCATGCTTTTCGAATAGTGAGCTTTCAATGTCGGTGACAGAAGACGCGATCGCTGGCGGTGTTGCCTCAGCGAAAACAGCAGGAGTCATTAGGCAGGGAGCAAGTGCAAATAGTAGAGTAGGAAGACCTTGGCGCATGATGGGCTACTTCAATCGTAATTTAGGTTAATCGAATATTCTAAACGAAAACGCCATTTCGTCTGCAGCTACTTTCTATAACTATCAACAAAATGGCGAGTATTCATTCAACTTTGTGAAATAGGCACGGCTATCTGATATAGCACTGAGCGTTTTGTATCGTCTCAGCTCTATGTAGAAAGGGTGTTTAGCTTTCCTTACTAGGAAGAAGCTTAACCCAAATCGTGTCGCTGCCGTTGATGGTAACTGTGCGGTTGTAAGACTCGTAACCTTGTTTTGAAATGGTTACTTGGTGACGACCACTTGGTAGCGCAACCTCAAGAGGTGTACTGCCATATTTAATTCCGTTGATCGTTACTGAGTCGTTGTACTGATCAGAACGTACCGTCACGTTAGCCCACTGTTTGTCACTCTTCTTAACGACTGCTGCGTCACTGCCCGTTAAACAGTAGCGCGTTGAAACGTTCAATAAGTTACACGCAGCAACCGCTTCAGGTTTTGCTTGAAGCTGAGCCTGCATTTGCATGAAGTAAGAGTTGTTACCAGAGAAGCCACTCTTGATTGCTTGGCTGTCTTGAACATGGATATTCAATTGAACACCCTGCAAGTTTTGCTTCGCCAACGTACTTTCTGTGAGCTGCTCAAGTAACTGACTCTTGAACGTCTGCACGGCTTTTTGATTGGTTAGGTATTTACCTTGAGCAGTACACTCACCCAGTGTCATTGTTGATGCACATGTAGTGGTGTAGCTGGTTTCAAGAACCGCACTTTCACGCAGTTCTGTTGCAATACGTTTAACACGAGCTTCAACTTTTGATTCTCTCAAATTAGCCAGCTCATTGTTTAGGCGAGCTTGCTTTTGTTTGATTTGAGAAAGGTGAATTTCGCTCTCGTTGATTGCTTGTTCATTGTCTAGCTGAGCCGATTGATTATCTTTAACCGCAGCCCAGGCATCTTGGTAACTTTTCTGGAAAGAGACCAAATCTGTTTCGGGATCTTCAAGTAAGCGACTGTACTGTTTGTCGAGTACAGACTTAGCTCTGTTACGTTTTGCCTTAAGTTCTTCACCTTCGCGTAACAACTTACTGTTTTTGTTCTGTAGTTGTTTTAGGTTTTCAGTCGCCGATACTTTGGTTGCTGAAATACGCTCAATATCTGAGTTTTTCTCTGTTAGCTTTGCATCGATAGCTGAAACAGGATCGACTTGATTCAGTTCTTCAGCTGATACCGATGCAGATACCCAAAGAGGGGATAGCGCAAGTAAAAGCGCTGAAATTCGAAAGTTAGTCATAGGTCCCTGCAACTTATAGATTGAAATTGGCTCGTTAATAAAGTGTCTACTTCCTAGTTGTCAGTCACTAGTTATTAGCAATTAACACAGTACCCGTCTTTATACCGTTTTATTGCATTTCAATCTACTCAAAAGCCAAGTTTCGGTACTTCGGATACACTTTTTACAAGTTGAAAGCGAATTATTTGAGCTATATAAGAAAATTTATTCATTATGTTGGTGCGATGAAGCATTTATTTATGACATGATTTTCGTGCTTGTGTGATTGCTTGTGTGATTGCTTGTGTGATTGCTTGTGTGATTGCTTGTGTGATTGCTTGTGAGGTCCCTAAACTCGTCGGAACGATTGGTTTTACAATGCCCGTAGTTTGTACACTCTTGATCATCTTTCCGGAGGCATGATCAAGACGATCGCAGTGATGATCTTTTCTTTGAGGTCAGGAAATGACTCTCATGATCATTTACAAATTCATCTTGTGCAGATTTCAGAGTATTATTCTTACTATGTTGACTTGAGTATTTTGCTGTCATGCCAAAACCTTTACCCTTTCCAAACCTAGACTTGTCTCCGCTAGGCCTTACTGGCCCTCGTCCCGCAGAGATCATTACTTTGCCATCGCATATGGATTGCCACGAGCACCATTATTCTCAGGTGGTGATCGGTCTAAAAGGTCAGGCGGAATTTGAAGTCAGTGGTAAGGGCAATCTTGTCGGTCCCGGCCAAGGATGTGTGGTGACAGCAAGCTCTGATCATGCTTTCGGTGGTGTGGTCGGTCAGTCGGATATCCTAGTGCTCAACATGCCTGTGCCAAGTGACGACGACCCTCTGATATTAGAGAAGATTAATCAGCTCGAGTCTTCTAACGTCTACTTCCAATTAGACGCGCAAATTCAAAAGCTTATCCATATGTTGGTGCAAGAGATGCAGGCAAGCCCTGATGATCTGCTATTAAGCCGTGCCTGTAATGATACGGTGATTGCACTGATGCAAAGACACATCTCGGCGTTTGAAACCTCAATCAAAGATTCGCGTTTCGATCTTGAAGCTCTGGATCGCTACATTGAGCAACACCTCGCGAATAAGATCTCGGTTGCGCAGCTGGCAGGCAGTGTGTTTTTGGGTGAAAGCCAGTTTCATATGTTGTTCAAAGAGCAGATGGGTATTACCCCTCACCAGTATGTATTAGGTAAGCGTATCGACCGCTCTCGCCGCTTGATCGAACAAGGTAATCTGAGCCTTGGTCAGGTTGCAGAACTTGCTGGTTTCTCCGGTCAATCCTCCTTTACTCACACCTTTTCACGTCTTCAAGGCATGTCACCATCCCAATACAAAAAGAAAATTTCTGTTAAATAGTGAAACAAAACGGCATATTATTTTAAAGTTTCATATGTGACGTTGTGTTTGTTTTGTTAATAAAGCGAGTTTTTAGCAAAAAACTCGGAGTTTTTGACAAGTAATCCTTATATACTCTAAATACACTGCAGCCATTGTAGAGATCCCCGGGCTAATTCCGGGTGTGAGATTAAGGAAAACGCATGTTTACAGCTACTGATGTGTTAAAGCCAGAATTCAACGAGCAGCCGCTTGCTGATCTATGGTCGCTTATCTCACCATTATATATGGTGGATGAAACCCAATGGCTAGAGCAACTTCTGCCACTAGCTACCCCTTCTGAGTCTGAAAAGCAGCAAATCACAGAGAAAACGACATCGTTGATCGAAGCTATCCGTGCGGATAAGACTTCTATCCAGATGATCGATGCACTGTTGCTTGAATACAGCTTAGATACTCAAGAGGGCATCTTGCTGATGTGTCTGGCGGAAGCCTTGATGCGTATTCCTGATTCAGCAACGGCTGATGCGCTTATTCGCGACAAACTAAGCGTTGCGGATTGGAAGTCTCACCTTAAGAATTCTGATTCGGTGTTTGTTAACGCATCCACTTGGGGCTTGATGCTAACGGGTAAGGTAGTTGGACTTTCATCTAAAGAGCAGAGTGCTGGTCAAGCGGTTAACCGTTTAGTGAATAAGCTTTCTGAGCCGGTAATTCGTAAAGCGATGCACCAAGCAATGAAGGTGATGGGTCACCAATTCGTTCTTGGTCGCAGCATTGCTGAAGCGCAGAAGAACGGTAAGTCTATGCGTGATAAAGGTTTTACCTACTCATACGACATGCTAGGTGAAGCAGCACTGACTACGGCAGACGCAAACAAATACTTCAAAGATTACCTAATGGCGATTGAAGCCGTAGGTCGAGATACATACGTATCTTCAAAATCGAGCCCAGCACCGTCTGTTTCTATCAAGCTTTCTGCACTTCATCCCCGTTATGAAGTGGCGAATGAAGACCGTGTTCTAAATGAACTGTGCGACACGCTAGAGCAACTATTGCGCCGCGCTGTAGAGCTTGATGTTGCGATTACGATTGATGCTGAAGAAGCGGATCGCCTAGAGCTATCTCTGAAATTATTCGAAAAACTGTACCGCACTGACCTTGTGAAAGGTTGGGGTAAATTTGGTCTGGTTATCCAAGCTTACTCAAAACGTGCGCTGCCGGTTCTGGTTTGGCTAAACCGCCTAGCGAAAGAGCAGGGTGATTTAATCCCGCTTCGCTTGGTGAAAGGCGCGTACTGGGACAGCGAGATCAAATGGTCACAACAGGCTGGTTTCACTGACTACCCAGTTTACACACGCAAAGAAGCGACAGACGTAGCTTACCTTGCTTGTGCGCGTTACCTATTGAGTCCAAGTGTTCGTGGCAATATCTTCCCGCAGTTTGCGAGCCACAATGCTCACACAGTTTCTGCTATTGCAGTAATGACTGATCATAAAGACTTTGAATTCCAACGCTTACACGGCATGGGTGATTCACTTTACAACCATGCGATGGAAGCTTACCAACAGTCGGTACGTATTTACGCGCCAGTTGGTAGCCATAAAGATCTACTGCCATACCTAGTACGTCGCTTGCTAGAGAACGGCGCAAACAGCTCGTTTGTACACCGTTTGGTTGATGCTCGCTGCCCAGTCGCTGAGCTGACACAGCATCCAGTCGATATGCTTCTGGCGTTCGATACGCTGAACAACACTAAAATTCCTCTGCCTCCAGCGGTATTCCCTGAGCGTAAGAACTCTTACGGTGTGAACATTGATATCGAAAGCGAAGCTCATCAATTTGAAGAGCAGGTTAAGTCTTTCCTTAACAATCAATGGACTGCAGGCCCTGTGATCAACGGTGAATCTCTTGCCGAAAGCATGATCAAGGCTGATCAGAATATTGAGCAAGTGACGGCACCTTACGATCGTCGTATTAATGTCGGTCAGGTGGCTTTCGCTAACCTTGATCATGTTTCCGCAGCGATCACTGGCGCAGACGCGGCATTCACTGATTGGAATACAACTTCGGTTGAAACTAAGGCCGCTGCGCTTGAGAAGCTGGCTGAACTGATGGAAGAGAACCTAGCTGAGCTGGTGGCAATTTGTCATCAAGAAGCGGGTAAGACTATTCACGACAGTATTGATGAAGTGCGTGAAGCGGTCGACTTCTGTCGTTACTACGCAAAGCAAGCTGATAATCTGCAAGGTTTCGAACTAAAAGGTTTTGATGGCCAAACACGAATCGCCTCTCGACAAGGTCGTGGTGTGTTCGTTTGTATCAGCCCTTGGAATTTCCCATTGGCGATCTTCCTTGGCCAAATTACAGCTGCACTAGTCGCGGGTAACACGGTTGTGGCGAAACCTGCAGAGCAAACAAGCTTGATTGCAGCTCGCGCCGTTGAACTGATGAATGAAGCGGGTTTCCCTGCTGGCACGATTCAACTTCTACCGGGTCGTGGTGCTGAGATCGGTAGTGCGTTAACTAGCCACGATGCGATTGCAGGCGTTGCCTTTACGGGTTCAACACCAACGGCACAACGCATCAACGTGTCACTGGCAAGCCGCAACGCTAAACCGGTGCCGTTTATTGCGGAAACCGGTGGTCAGAATGCGATGATCGTCGACAGTACAGCACTGCCTGAACAAGTGGTTCGTGATGTAATTCGTTCTGCCTTCGCTTCTGCGGGTCAACGTTGTTCTGCACTGCGTGTGCTTTACATTCAAGAAGACATTGCAGACCGCGTGGTTGGATTGATTCACGGTGCAATGGACGAACTGAGTGTTGGTATCCCGCATCTTCATAAAACGGATGTTGGCCCTGTTATCGACCAAAATGCGAAACAGAAGTTGTTGGCTCACTTAGAAAACATGACCAATACCCAGAAGAAGGTGGCTCAACTTTCTCTAGGTACGGATTGTGAACATGGTGACTTTGTCCCACCAAGTGCGTTTGAAATTGATGACATCAGTTGCTTGAAAGAAGAACAGTTTGGCCCTGTGCTGCACATTGTTCGTTTCAAAGCGAGTGAACTGGCGCAAGTGGTTGATCAAATTAACCAAACTGGTTTTGGTTTAACCATGGGTATCCACAGCCGTAACGAAACAACTTACCGTTGGATCGAAAAACACGTTCGTGTGGGTAACTGCTACATCAACCGTGACCAAGTGGGCGCTGTTGTTGGGGTTCAACCATTTGGTGGTCAAGGCTTGTCGGGTACTGGCCCTAAAGCGGGTGGTCCTCACTACCTATATCGCTTTACTGATGTTCATTTCTCTCAATTACAAGACAAGGCATAAGGAGCAGTATCATGGTTCATCAAGTGACAGGTTTTTCTGATGCTTTGTTAGCGTGGGAACAATGGAATCTTACCGACTTTGATCATAAGAGTGCTCAGGTACTTTCATTCAAATCAGAGATCGAAAGTCAATCTGCGCCTTTGGCGGCAGTGGCAACTTATCATTTAGAGCAAGCGTCTGCGCTGCTTTCTGAGCATCACCTCATGGCGGGTCCTACGGGTGAAACCAATGAGTTGTACGCTGCCGGCCGCGGTGTGGCTTTGGTAATTGTTGATGATTGCGAACAGAAAGTGTCGGCACTGCAAACCGCAACAGCGATGATTACTGCAGCACTATTGGCAGGTAACAGCGTTCAATTGTGCAGTGATGACGTACAGTTCAACACCTTAATTGCTGATGCTGCGAAACAAGCGAATTTGCCAACTAACTTAGTACAGGTTGCCTCCTATGACGCTGCTCAACAGCTGCTGTCTTGCGATGTACGAAGTGCAGGTTATGTGGGTAATTCACAAACGGCACAAGCTATCAATTTGCAGCTTGCTAAGCGTGACGGTGCAATCGTCGGTTTAGTCGCTGAAACGGATCTGACGGCAATGAATGTTGCTAATGATCCACACCTATCGCTGCGCTTCATTACCGAACGCACGCGAACTATAAATATAACAGCCGTGGGCGGTAACGCGACCTTGCTCGAACTTGGAAGCGAAGCTCACTAACCTTCAGTAAAATTGGCTCTAATCACTTTTGGTTTTTTCCACTTTTGGATTCATCCCATAGTGCTTTGGAGCCTGAATACCTAACTCAATGCACTCGCTTGCCTTTACGGTGAGTGCCTTGCATTGAATTAGGCATGGAAGGCTTTCTACAAAATGAGGACTATCAAATGATAGAAAACAGTTTTGCAATAACGACGACGTTCATTGCGTATCTAATTATGATGCTAGCGATCGGTGTTATTGCTTACAAACGTACATCTAACTCAACTGACTACTTCCTAGGTGGTCGTTCGTTAGGCCCATGGCCTGCTGCACTTTCTGCTGGTGCATCAGACATGAGTGGTTGGTTGCTACTTGGCCTGCCTGGTTACGCTTACGCTGCTGGCTTTGAAGCATTTTGGCTTGCTGGTGGCCTACTTGTTGGTACTTGGGCAAACTGGTTAATCAGTGCAAAACGTCTACGTACTTACAGCATTACGACTGAATCACTGACGCTGCCTGAGTTCCTATCTCGTCGTTTCAACGATAACTCTAAGCTGATCCAAACAATTTCTGCTTTCTTTATCCTTTTATTCTTCCTTTTCTACACAAGTTCAGGCTTGGTAGCAGGTGGTAAATTGTTTGAAACGGTATTCGGCCTAGATTACACAACGGCAGTAATTATCGGCACGGTATGTGTGGTTTCTTACACCCTGTTTGGTGGTTTCCTAGCGGTATCTTGGACTGACTTGGTTCAAGGTTTACTAATGTCTGCTGCGCTATTGATTGTACCAATCGCGGCAATGAACGGCGGCCTTGGTCAGCTATCTAGCGATCTACACAACATCAACCCAGAGCTACTAACGCTATGGAATGATGCGAAAGGTGAGCCTCTTTCTGCTATCGCGATCATCTCGCTAGCGGCATGGGGTCTAGGTTACTTCGGTCAGCCACATATCCTTGCTCGTTTCAAAGCAACACGTAGCAATAAAGACCTAACAACAGCGCGTCGTATCGCGGTGGTATGGACTGCACTGTCTATGATTGGTGCAATGCTGGTGGGTCTTGTTGGTCTAATCTACGTGACGAACTCTGGCGCACCTAAGCTAGACGATGGCGAGAAGATCTTCATGCTTCTTGTGAACGCGATGTTCCACCCAGTAATCGCAGGTATCCTACTTGCTGCAATCCTAGCGGCAATCATGAGTACTGCGGATTCACAACTTCTTGTTTCTTCATCTGCAATGGCAGAAGACTTGTACAAGCAAGTGCTTAAGAAAGATGCGACGTCTGAAGAGATCGTTCGTGTAGGCCGCTTCGCGGTTATCCTAATCTCTCTGATTGCTCTTGTGTTAGCGATGACGCCAGACAGTTCAGTACTTGGCCTTGTATCTTACGCATGGGCTGGTTTTGGTGCTGCATTCGGTCCAGCTATCGTATTGAGCCTGTACTGGTCTCGTATGAACCGTAACGGCGCTCTAGCGGGTATCGTAGTTGGTGGTGTTACGATTGTACTTTGGAAACAGTTCACAGGCGGTTGGTTCGATGTGTACGAGATCGTACCGGGAATCATCCTATCAACGATTTCTATCGTTGTGGTTAGCTTGATTACTGGCGAGCCAGAAGATGAAGTTAAGAAGCAACATGCTGAGTTCGAGAAGAACCTAGTTGAGCTAGACTAATTTACATTGTAAAGCAGATGTAAATTAGCTAAGAACATTGGCAACAACCAATTGATAAAAACAATAGAGTCACTTCGGTGGCTCTATTTTTTTGACCATTTCCTAATGCTTTCGACCTCGTGCTGGTCTATCTTCAATGACTCCCAACTCTTTTGATGGGCACTTGGCTCCATCATCTCAAACAGCTTGTGTCAGTTGTACATGTCTCTTCATTGCCCCCGCAATTCTCCATGACGTGACCCTAGTGTTCCTTATCAATATTGGTGTTTATTGCTTCGTGCTCGATCAATATGTTTTTTGTGATCATTAAAAGCCGAGTTTTTTATGTGGGTGCGACTTTTGTCTTATTTCAAATTCGGGTGAAGTACTGCCGTTATCGGGTTTTACAATGTAAATCGAAACCGAATGATTAAAGGGGGGGGGATAAATAGAAGAAGGATCTTGATGACGCTTGATATCAAAAAACAAAGGGAAAATTGGCTGTTTTTTGAACTTAGCGCTCACTTTTGTCATTAGCTCGGTGAATTGTTGAACTGAATTGGACATGATGTGTCAATTGTCAGTAACCACTAAAGACCTATAGGACAAAGGTATGCCTGATCTCTATTGCAAAGGATGTAAAAAAACAACACTACATAAGTCTATAATGAAACGTTGTGAATCAGAGCCCGAGACAGCCTCTGGCCGTATGATGCAATGGACGTCAAAGCTATTTAGTGGAAATCTGTATTACGACATGGAAACTCAGCACTTTTGTCGAACGTGTAACTGCCGTTGCGAAACAGGAAGTACTGTCCCCCAAGTTGGTTTAGCCTAGCTTATGGTAAGCGCTCACTAACTTAGAGAGAAAACCTCCGCTTTAGGAGGTTTTTGCGTTTCTATGCGGCTTTGAGCGCTGGCTCAGCGTCAATGGCGTCGCCATCAATCCTCACTTCCCATCCATAGTTTGAGTATTCACTTGCTAGTGCTTGAGCAACATCTTTTGATACCGTTACGTGTGTCCATGAACCAATACCGTAAGGCTTGTATGCGAGTTCTTGTGTTTTCATAATTAGAGTTATCCTTTCTCTTTGATAATTCTATTATTCACTTTGACCTATGTCCTTTCTTTCGTTTCTGGCTCAACTTGTTTGTTAATCGGGTCATTTCTATAATAATTTGTTAATAATTAGAGTTTGATTTATAAGAGTTGCTATCGTTGTTTGTTGATTTATATTTAGCGTGAATAGGAATGGTACGTTTAGTTTTCTAAATGTGTGAGCGAAGTTTTCTTCGATTGCTCTTGGTATGGAATATACTGAGCGGAACTTAGAATGTTTAAGGAATGTTATGTCTCAGCATCAACTCGATCGTATCGATAAAGAGATACTAAGAATTCTGCATATGAAAGGGCGTTTGGCTGTCGTTGAGTTGGCAAAGCAGGTCAACTTAACGACTTCACCTTGCTCTGATAGATTGAAGCGATTGGAGAAGGAGGGCTACATCACGGGCTATCATGCTGAGCTTTGTTCAGAAAAGTTGGGACTCGATGTTCAAGTCTTTATCCATATCCGTCTCGACCAGACTAGCTTTTCGATCTTCGATAAATTTGCTCAAGCGGTTGAATTGATGCCTGAGGTGGAAGAGTGTTACTCACTGTCGGGTGACTTTGACACCATGATCAAGGTTCGAGTGAAAGACATGAAGGCGTACCAAGCGTTTATGGCAACAAAGTTAGGTACCTTGCCTGGTGTCATTCAGACACGCAGTGAAGTGGTCATTGAAGAGCACAAGAAGGGCTTTGGTGTTAATCCTGAGTTGTTGGCAACTTTAAAATAGTGTCCTGATTTCGCCTTACTAAGGTGATTTAGATATAAAAAATGGAAGCCAATAAGCTTCCATTTTTGTTGAATGTTAGAGAAAGAGCAACCCGATAGACTTGTCCGGTTTACAACGTAATTGCCGCCGAAATTAAGCCAATCACACCGCCGAATACACCGCCCCAGACGACCAACCAGCCAAGGTGTTTCTTGATCATGGTCTGAACCATTTCTTTCACCAGTTTAGGTGTCAGTTCATTCAAACGTTGATCAATGATTGCTTCGATGTTCTCTTTGATTTCGTCCATCATTGCTGGCGATTCCAGCTCTTCCTTGATGGTATTCTTCACTGAATCGCTCTTGCTGATTTCAATCACAGATTCTTGCATCTTCTCCACAAATGGCGCTTTCATAGGCTCTAGTGCTTCTGTGCCACCAAACATTGCCAACATGCCACCAAACTGTGAATTCTCGATAACGTTTACTAACGAGTCGAATGCTGGATTAAAGTCGATCTTCTGAATTACAGGCTCTAGATTGAGTGACTTTCCTGTCATCTCGCTGCTTAGAAAACGGTCGATGTTACTTTCAGTAAAGAACTGTTCCATCATCAGTTGCTTGATGGCAGCCCTGAACTCTTCAAAGCGTGCTGGAATAACGCCAGAACCGTATAGACCGGGTACTTTCTCGAACAACATGTGAATCGCAAGCCAGTTGGTGATGGCACCAGAAAATGCGAATAGACCTGCATAAAGCAAGTATTGGTTTGCTGTGACATAGCCGCCAGCAAGCAGTGCTAACGCAATAACGTTAGTTAAGACACTTTTGTTCATGGTTAATCTCTAGAAAAAATATTGCGCGCATTTTAAGAAAAAAACGCCAAGAAAAAAACAAAAGGATCGATGAAGTTTATTGGACAGGTAGTAAAGATGGCCAAATAACAGGCATAAAAAAGGCTAGCCTCCCCCCGAAGTCTAGCCTTATTCCAGAACGCGCAAGCGAGGCGTCTTTGGTATTAATGTCATTATATAATTACGACATAACATTCTGCCACGTGTAATTTACCGCTAATTAACAAATTGGTGTGAATCACGCCGCACTTTTAAAATAGCACAAAAATTAAGCGCTCGTAGCTTGCTCAAGATCATCGGCAATGAAGCCACCTGTTTGGTGATTCCATAGTTGTGCATAGATGCCATTTTGATTAATTAGCTCTTGGTGCGTGCCTTCTTCTACGATATTGCCTGCATCAAGCACGATCAGGCGGTCCATCGCAGCAATGGTCGACAGGCGGTGTGCAATCGCGATAACCGTTTTGCCTTCCATTAGCTCAATCAAGCTCTCTTGAATGGCCGCTTCTACCTCAGAATCGAGTGCAGAAGTTGCTTCATCGAGAACAAGTAACGGAGCATTTTTCAGAAGAACACGTGAGATAGCGACGCGTTGACGCTGACCACCAGATAGCTTAACGCCACGTTCACCTACTTGAGCATCGTAGCCCACGTTGCCAAACGGGTCGGTTAGAGTTTCGATAAACTCATGTGCGTGAGCCTGTTTGGTTGCTGCGTAAACTTCTTCATCTGATGCTTCAGGTCGACCGTAAAGAATGTTGTCTTTGATCGAACGGTGCAACAGTGAAGTATCTTGGGTCACCATACCGATGTTGCTGCGCAGCGAATCTTGCGTCACTGTTGAGATCTCTTGACCGTCAATCAGGATGCGACCACTCTCTACATCGTGGAAACGCAGCAGTAAGTTCACTAGGGTAGACTTACCCGCACCTGAACGGCCCACTAAGCCCACTTTTTCACCCGGCTTAATGTTGAGGTTAAGGTTGTTGATCACGCCCTTATTCTCACCGTAGTTAAAGCTCACGTTGTCGAAATGGATGCCACCTTGTGGAACGTCCAAAGGTTTTGCGTCTTTCTTGTCTTCGATAGCGATGGGCTTAGACAGGGTTTTAATACCATCAATCACAGTGCCTAGGTTTTCAAACAGACCACCGATTTCCCACATGATCCATTTCGACATGCCGTTAATACGCAGAGCCAAACTGACCGCAATCGCGATCGCACCCACAGTGATTGCGTTGTCTAACCATAAGTAGATAGAGATACCCGCAATGCTGAACACCAACAGATAGTTAGCGAATTCAACGCAGATATTGAAGCCAGTAACTAAGCGCATTTGACGATGTACTGTATCTAAGAAACCTTCCATGCCTTCTTCGGCGTATTCAGTTTCTCTTTTACTGTGTGAGAACAGTTTCACGGTTGCGATATTGGTGTAGCTATCAACAATACGACCTGTCATCAATGAACGCGCATCCGCTTGCTCTGAAGAAACGTCTTTTAGCTTTGGTACAAAGTGCAGTTGGATTCCGATGTAAACGAATAGCCAAATCAGCATCGGAGCCATTAAGCGCCAATCTGATTCAGCCAGCATGAACAGCATCGCGGTGAAGTAAACCGTCACGTAGACAAACACATCAACCATCTTGGTCACGGTTTCACGTACTGCGAGCGATGTTTGCATTACTTTGGTGGCGACGCGGCCAGCAAAATCATCTTGATAGAATGACAAGCTCTGCTTCAAAAGATAGCGGTGCGCTAACCAACGAATCGACATTGGGTAGTTGCCCAGCAAAGTTTGGTGAAGCAAAAGCGAGTAAACACTGATCAAGATTGGCATCACGACCAACAGCAGCACACCAAGACCCATAAGAGTGGACTGGTTATCGGCTAAGAAGGTTTCTGGGTTACTGGTTGATAGCCAATCAACCAGTTGACCCATGTAACCGAACAGCGCGACTTCGATGATCGCGATGGTCATGCTCATTAGGCCGAGCAAGATTAACGGCTTTTCAAAACCACGAGTGTAATGGCGGCAAAATGCCAGTATTCCAGTAGGAGGTTGTATCGGCTCTCCCTTTGGAAAGGCTTCAGTAAAGCCTTCAAATTTTTTGTACATAGATTTCCCTTTATAAACGAATGCATCGATTAGCAACTGCATCGTCTGTGTAGCTTTGTTTTTATAGGTTTGATTTGAAATTTTACAGTCTTAGTTTGAAATTATATAAGTGCCAATTCGTTCTTATAAGCATTAAGTCATTCGATGGATTTTGGTTTAAGCGATGCCGCAGGAAAGGTCCAAAGAGTGTCTTTCATGACGCGTATTTTAGAGTGAATCGGACAGGAAAAGTTAAGCTTATTTCAAACGTAATTGATTGTTATGCAACGGTGATAATCCTAACGCTAAATGGATTAAATTGTAACCTAAACCCGCAGCAAGCTAGAGAATGAAGCTCGGATATTTATTCAACAAATTCTGTATCTAATATGCAAACAGTTGGTTCTTTCTGATGTGCTGTTATCTTGCAGTAAAATTTACCGAATAAACTGAGTTTTGCAGTAATTGTTTGGGATAAATATTCAAATCATTATTCTTTTCAGTGAATCTTATCGTAACAAGTTGTTTACAATTCTGAGGTAAATAAAAGATAGGGACGGTTGAGATGTTAAACCTACACAAAAAATCACTTCACATTACTAATGTTCAAAACGCCAATTGCGTTGTTATGGTGCCGCCAAAAGAATTTAAATTTAATGAAGAAACGGCACAAGATAATGAGTTTCAGCACAGAGTTAATCTGACTGAAGCTGAGGTAAAATTAGAAACCATGGCCGAATTTAAGGCGATGGTCGCTTCGTTGCGTAAAGAAGGTGTGCAAGTTGTAGAGTTTGATTACCCAGAACTTGGTGTGGAAACCCCAGATGCGGTATTCCCTAACAACTGGTTCAGCACCTGTGGTGACGGAAGCTTATTTACGTTCCCTATGGCGTGTGAAAACCGCCAAAATGAAGTGAAGCCAAGTGCCCTTATTGAAGCGCTTGAAGCATCTGGTCGCATTGTTAACCACAGCGAGTCTCTAGAGTCTTACATCGCTCAAGGTTCTTACCTAGAGAGCACTGGCGTGATGGTGATCGACCATATCAATAAGACCATTTACGCAGCGCTTTCTCAGCGTTGTGATCGTGAAGTGTTAGAAGACTATGCGAAGCGTATTGGTTATTCACGCGTGGTTTCCTTCCAAACAGCATTACCGTCGGGTCAGCCGATTTACCATACCAATGTGATGATGGCGATTGGTGATAACTTCTGCGTGATTTGTGATGAAGTGATTCCAGAATTTGAGCGCCGCTTTGTGGTGAAATCACTTGCTAAAGACAAGCAGGTTATCTCTATCTCGATCGATCAGATGAACCGATTCTGTGGCAACATCCTACAACTTGAAACCGTAAATGGTGACAAGGTGATTGCCATGTCTCAGTCGGCTTACGATGCGTTTTCTCCCGCTCAGTTAGCTCAGCTTTCGACACACGGAAAGCTACTACCGTTTAACGTGAAAACGATCGAAGACATCGGTGGTGGTTCGGTGAGATGCATGTTGGGTGAGGTGTTCTTGCCAACGCGAGTTAATCTCCTGTAGCAAGTATAGAAAGTGTAGCAAGCGACTGACTTCAGTCATGAATTTCTGAATACCACTCTCATAGCAGAGTGGTATTTTTGTATTTATCTATCACAAATAAGAAAACAGAAATAACAAAACCAAAGCTTGATACAGGAACTAGCGCGCAAAAGCTAACGGAAAAAAGCTATGAAGCGCTCTTAAAAGCCCTGTGTTCGATGAACTGAGTTGAGAGTGCCACCACTTCCTTAGAGTACACAAGCGCGGTGTGATTAAGCTTGAGGGCGCAAGTATCTGTCGCGCCTCTTAAGTTGGCGTCTTCGAGCGTAACGGTACCATCCCCTGGGTTTCGGCCCAATACGATACGTCCAACACCAGCGTCGTAGGTACCCGTAATTACGCCAATTGGCACATCAATATCGTAGTCACCCAAACCATCACTTAAGATCATTTTGCTCGAACCAAATATAAAACCAAGACCATGATTCGACAGTGTTTTCGCGATAGTCGCGCCATTGTGTGGAGTCCCCGCGGTAATGATGCAGGTGTCGGCAAAGTCGGGTTGGTAGAACTTAAAGTAATGACGAATCAGCAAGCCACCGAGCGAGTGACCAAAGAAGTAGACCTCATCGTGTTCATCAAAACGTGCATTCACGAAGCGGTTGAGGCGTTTAGCAGCAGAAGGGAAACGCAGCGAGTTGTAAGCGAACTTGTGCGTTGTAAAGCCACGTTTTTTGAAATTTCTATCCAGATATTGCATGATCAACGCAGGCATATACAGACCATGAATTAACACTATGTGTTTGTTTTTATTATTCATTATTGCCCTCCGTCTGATGATGTTTCCAGTATATGGAGTCGCAATTCTAAACTCAACAAAACTTGCTGCGAACGGGATGTAACAGACAGAGATATTTTCAATAAAAACGACAGTTTTGGCTAGAAAAAGGGGCTCATAAATGAGCCCCATTGGTTGGAATATGTATGAGTCACTCTTTCAAGCTAGCGGCAGGAAGCGAAGATATCTTGGTTCTCTCGGTATTCTTTGGTTTGCACGTCCATCAAGCCGAGCAAAGAGTCGAACAGGTTGTCTTGCGAGAAACTCTGCTCTTTGCCTGCCTTTCTCAAGCAGGTTTGGTTTATTCCTTTTTGTTCTGCAAAGCCATCAGACATCCACATGATCATAGGAACGTGGGTTTGCTCTTTCGGTGCCAATGAATAAGGCATGCCGTGCAAGTAGACGCCGTTTTCCCCTAAAGATTCACCGTGGTCGGAAATGTACATCAGTGCAACGTTGTACTTATCGGTGAGTTTCTCTAGCTTCTGAATCGCCTGTGAGAGAAAGAAATCTGTGTACAAAATCGTGTTGTCGTAGGTGTTAACCACTTGCTCTTTGGTGCAGTTTTCAATATCTGCACGAGCGCAGTCAGGCGTAAACTTCTTATGTTCTTCTGGGTAACGCTCAAAGTACGTTGGGCCGTGAGAACCCGAAATATGATAGAAAATGATGCTATCTTGTTTAAGATCTTGAGTATCTTGCTCGAAGTTCTCTAGCATCGCCGTGTCGTAACACACATCGTTATTACACAATGGATCGCTGTTTTTGGCGACGAGCGTCATCTCTTTGATTCGATGCGCGACAGCTTTATCCCCACCATCATGCTCTCGCCAGATAGAGTGGATGCCCGCGCGGTTCATAATGTCGACTACGTTATCTTGGTTGTAGGCTTTGTCCCGATCGTAGTTGCTGCGATTCATGTTCGAGAACATGCACGGTACAGAAACCGCGGTGGCTGTTCCGCACGACTGAACATCAGAGAAAAATATCGGGTTGTAAGGCTTGGTATGAGCGTTGGTTTCTCTCTCATAGCCATAATACTGGTAGTTATACACGCGAGCAGTCTCGCCAAGTACAAACACCAATAAGGTCGGCTTGCTTGCCGTTTTTGCTTGTGGTTTGAGTTGAGCATCTAAGCCCAGTTCTTGATATGGGATGGGCTGTTTGATGTAGGTGTTATTGATGTATTTCACCGTTGATGCCACATACTCAGTCGGAATGATCATCTTTTTGATGTGCGAGTTATTGCGGCCAAACGAGACGTAATCTTTGTAAAACAGTCCTGCAATAATCGCGATGACAATCAATGAAGAGAGCAATCCAATCGACTTCCAGACAAAGAAATCTTTCCATGATTCTCGCTTAAGCTTGGTAAAGAGTAGCAGCAGTGACGGGACAATCCCCATCGCAAATAACCACAAGATGGAGTGGGTACTTACATAGCTTGCTGCTTCGCCACTATTGGTTTCGAAGACGTTCTCTATCATCCCATAGTCTACATAAATGCCGTAATTGAACATGCTGTAGCTGACGAGTGTTGAGGTGATCAGCAAGAAGATAAAAAATGGCTTGGAGAATATCGGCCAGTTGAAGACTTGGAAGATAAAATTGAAGGCAGCAAGGAAGAAGATAGGGATGGATATAAGAAAGGCAACGCTTTCAGACTTGGATGCCTGAACAATACTAAACAGCTCTTGGGTGAGAGGTAGGTTGATTACAAGCAGGTAATACACGGCCAACACAAAAGGCAGCTTGTTTATCGACATGTTTAAGCTTGGTAGATTCATAGGTCTTATTTTCCTGCGTCTCTTATCCCTTTATTTTAGTCGGGCTACCAAGAAAGCTCTAATATCAACGCATAAAGCTCAGATAGGCGGCGATAAACCGACTAAAGTGAAATGACGCGATAGGTGTGTAGAAACAAAAAATTCACTTTACTGAGTGACCTTCATGACAAGGTGGAACAGCAAAGTGAATTATTTACGTTAGGGTGTTCTACGTAGGCTCGCTACATTAGAAGTTGTAAGAACCACCTAGGCTAACACTGCTGAATGCTAGTGTCTTATCTTCGGTTTTGAATGGACCGTAGTAGTTTTCTACGCTCACAGCATCAGCTTGTGAAATTAGGCGAAGTGTTAGGTTTTCGATTGGCGTGTATTCAACACCCAGACCAAAGTGGAAACCTGTACCGCTGTCATCAGCGTAACCAGCACTCTTATTTGCGTTTAGGTCAACAGAGCTAAGACCAGCCAATACGAACGGACGAATTGTGTTGTCGAACGTGTAACCTAGGTTTGCAGATACAGAAACAGACGTCGGAGACATTTTTTCTGCACCTTTTTTGTAGTCAGCGTAATCGTTGTAGCCAAGTTCAACACCAACAATACGATTGAACTGGTAGCCACCATATAGGTTGTAACCCATGCCGTCTGAGTCTAGGTTGCCTTGACCGTCTGTATCAGAATCTTGGTACACACCAAGGCCACCACCGATGTACGCACCGCCGTTAGTGCCTGCTGCTAATGCTGGAAGAGAAACCGCGCCGATTAAGCCCAGTGCTAATGCTGATTTCGCGAATTTGTTCATTGTTCTTACTCACTCTTTAATGTCATGCAGTATCAATTATTTTTGTTTTCGGCCTTTCGACCGTTGGTGAGTATTATTCCGTAGTCTTATACGTATTACTGTATGGCTTTGTAAGCTAAATCGTTACATAGTAGAAAACATACTCATCAGATTGCTTAGTAAGTTAGGCTGCCAAAACAAGGAATACACATGCTAATGAGACAAAAGACAGGCTTGGTGGTTGTGGACGTTCAGGGCAAGCTCGCACGCCTTGTTGATGAGAGTGAGACACTTATTTCTAACTGTCGGAAGCTGATTAAGGGCGCGCAGGTTTTGGGGTTGCCCATCATTTACTTGGAACAGAATCCAGATAAATTGGGAGCAACAGTCAGCGAACTGAATGACTTATTGAGCGATGTTGAGCCAGTAACTAAATTCACGTTCAACGCGTGTGATGAGCCCAAGTTTGTTGAGGCGGTGCAAGCCAAGGATGTCGAGACTTGGCTGGTGTGTGGTATTGAAGCTCATATTTGCGTGTATCAAACCGCAATGGGGTTGTTAGAACTTGGGTGCAAGGTTCAGGTAGTTGGCGACTGTATTAGCTCGCGAACGGCACTCAACAAGGATCTGGCAATCCGTCGACTAGTAGCTGTAGGCGTGCAAATTACAGGGTTAGAAATGAGCTTATACGAGCTGGTAAAGGACTGCCGCTCGCCAGAATTTAAGCTCATTTTGTCCTTAATTCGTTAGTCACCTAGGGGCTGTCTATCGCCTCCGCCTCGGTAGGAATCAAGCGCAACCTTCAAGCGGCGTAGTTTGTCGCGAGATCGGTTCTTGTGATTGACTGCTATCCCCATAGAAAGCACATCCACTAAGGCTAACATTGCGTAGCGAGACGCCGACGGTTTGTAGATGAAGTCTGTTTCCATGTGTTTGATGGGTAGCAATATATCGGCAATCTTTGCCAGCGGTGTATCTTGTGGGGTAATTGCGATGATCTTAAGGCCATACTGCTTGGCCAGTTCTGCCGTTTCAGTGATTACTGGCGTAAAACCGGTTGCTGAGATCATCACCATCACATCATTGGCATCGGCTGTTGCGGCAACCATACGTGACATCAATCCATCGTTGTAAGAGACCACTGGGTAGCCCAGTCGGAACAGTCGATGTTGCAACTCTTGAGAAGCGATGGTCGAGCCACCACCCATGCCGATAGCAATGATTTGTCTCGCGTTATGCAGCCAGCTGACAGCGGTTTCAACGTCTTGCTCTTTGAACAAGGTGCGGTTGATGTCTAGGCTCTGCTTGATCGATTCGTAGATACCTTGATAACCCGTTTGGTCAACCGGTTCGAGAATAAAACGCTGGCCGACTGTCAGTGTTTGAGCAAGCTTTATCTTCATATCACGTACGTTGCTGCAGCCGATAGCCTTAGCAAAACGCGTAATGGTGGCTTCACTCACTTGAGCACTTTCAGCAAGCTCTGTGATGCTGGCATTGGCAGCAAAATCAATGTCGTCCATGATTAGCTTAGCCACTTTCTTCTCTGCATCACGAAGAGCGGGAAAACGCTCTGTTATCTGTGAAATGATATCTACTTCTAAACTCAAGAATCCTGATCCTTTGTTGATGGGGCTAACCGTTATGGCTTAGTTTTTAAGAACCTAGCTCGTAAGAACCAAGCTATTTAGAACTAGGCTATTTGGCATTAAGCCATTTAGCGCTAACCTATATAAAACTCAGCCTTAGCCCCGTTAGTATATCTGATTGCTTCGCTGATTCTAGCTTATCGAAAAATCGAACTAGAAGCAGGTTTCCACCCAATTAGTCACCTGATGTTCATCATCGCTGATCGCAATGTAGCGCCATTTATCGAAGGTTAAACATGGGTGTGATGTCGAGAAAGCAATCATGTCACCGACTTCAATCTCAGAAGAACCGTCTGTTTCAACAAAGGTATGCTGATCCATTACCGCGGTAGCAGTGAGCCCTTTTACTGAGATAGCTTCGCCGTTACGATAGCCGCGCTCTGCAATTGGTAAACCGGCATCGAAGGCAACATCACGCTTACCTAATCCAATCACTAACTTGGTCGGCTCTGGGCGAGAGATAACATATGCCCACACTTCAAGTGCCGACTCTAAATCACCACCCAATTCACACGCATAGCCTTGATTGGCTTGAGCTCGTTGCAACACCTTGCTTTGGGCATCTAGGTAGATCCCAGTATCGTGAATGGCATAGCAACCTGGGCGGATGATCGCCAAAGAATCGGTTAAATTTGCTAAACACTCTGCAACCACATCATACCAAGCAGAACCCGCGCCAGTGATGATAGGTTGCCCTGTAATTAGGCCATCTGATGCGAGGCTTTCTACAGAGGTTAGAGCTTGATTTAGGAAGGTACGAATGTCTTGCTCAGCATTGTCGCCATGAATCACACCTTCGTACACCTCAATACCTGCCAGCAAAAGGGCAGGTGTGTCTTGGATGATTTGCGCCAGTTCTAAAACTTCTTGAGGTGAACGACAACCACAGCGACCGCCCGGTACACCAAATTCGATCAGTACTTTTAGTGTCTGTTTGGTGTTGGCGAAATATTGGCTAAGTCGCAGCACGTTTGCCGATGAATCAACACAACAGTAAAAGTCGACATCAAACTCACTGATCAGCTGTTCAACGATCGCCATGTTGGTTTTACCCACCAATTGGTTGGCCATGATGATTCGTTTTGCACCCGCCATAGCGGCAACTTCTGCCTGTGCAGGCGTCGCTACTGTAATACCCCAAGCGCCATTTTCTAGTTGTTGGCGGAAAAATGCAGGGGTCATTGATGTTTTACCATGCGGCGACAATTTAACCTGATGGTGATCGGCGAATGATTGCATCCAATTTAGGTTATTGGTCAACGCTGATTGTTTGATAATTGCTACCGGAAGCGAAATATCTTCATCAACCAGTCGATAAACGCCGTTCTCAGTTTGTGATATTGCTCTCCCTTTTTGGCCTCTTTCAGTCAAGACGAAACAATCTTCTTGATACTTTATAACATATTTTTGTGCAGGGTTATGTTTCATTGCTGATTCCTAACATGATTTAAGTGGTTGTTATTTAATATTTAAATCTATCTTGTGTTTGTTTTGTGGTAGAAACTATCAAACAAATTAAAATATTATGTGTGTTTTGTCACTGAAAATAATCGGCTGGATTCTTAATATAGCTCCATCAACACAGTGGATTGAGAGAGTGAAAAATGTTGTTCGATACGATAATCAAAAATGTAGAGGTGTTTGACGGCACCGGCGAACAATCGTTTTGTGCCGATGTAGCAATCCGCGATGGAAAAATCGCCGAAATTGGTCAGATCGATCACGAAGATTGTGGCCAATTGGTTGAGGGAGCAGGCTTAGCATTGGCTCCTGGATTTATCGATGTACATACACATGACGATACCAACGTAATTCGTTACCCAGACTGCCTACCTAAGATCAGCCAAGGTGTCACAACCGTGATTGTTGGCAACTGCGGTATCAGTGCATCGCCAACGGTTTTGGCTGGCGACCCGCCTGATCCTATGAACCTTTTAGGCGCACAGGCTGATTTTAAATACCCAACCTTTGCGGCGTATGCGCAAGCGGTAGAGCAAGCTCAACCCGCAGTAAACGTAGCAGCGTTAGTGGGTCACACCACACTGCGTAACCAAGTGATGGACGATCTGCAACGCACTGCAAGCGAAGAAGAAATTGCAGAGATGCAAACCAACCTTGATTTAGCAATGGAGCAAGGCGCATTAGGTTTGAGTTCAGGCCTGGCTTACGCAAGCGCTAAACAAGCGAACGCTAACGAAGTGATGCAGTTAGCGAAAGTGCTGTCTAGCCATGGCGGCATCTATACCACGCATATGCGTACCGAATTTGAAGAGATCTTAAGCGCGATGGAAGAAGCGTTTGAGACAGGGCAATATGCGAAAGTTCCAGTGGTTATCTCCCACCTTAAATGTGCAGGTGCGGGCAACTGGGGAAGAACGGTTGAAGTACTCGATTTGATGGACAAGGTTTCTGAGCATCAAGATGTGTCTTGCGACTGCTACCCATACTCTGCGAGCTCTTCGACATTAGATTTGAAACAAGTGACCGATGATTTCGACATCTTCATTACTTGGTCTGAAGCAAAACCAGAACATGCAGGCAAAACGCTGAAGCAGATTGCTGATGAAATGAACCTACCCCTGATGGACGCAGCAAAAGCGCTTCAACCTGCGGGTGCGGTTTACCACTGCATGGATGAGAACGACGTAAAGCGCGTATTGAAATATAAACTAACTATGGTCGGTTCAGACGGTTTACCTAATGACCCGCATCCACACCCAAGGTTGTGGGGCACTTTCCCGAAAGTGTTAGGTCACTACTGCCGAGATGAAAAACTGTTCTCGTTGCCAGAAGCGATTCACAAGATGACTGGAATGTCGGCTCAGAGATACAACTTAGCGGGCCGAGGCGAAGTTCGCTGTGGTGCTTTTGCTGATTTAGTTTTATTTGATCCAAAGAATATTAAAGATACAGCAACATTTGAAAATCCTATTTCAGTTGCTGCGGGAATAGAAAGCGTATTTGTAAATGGTGAGTTAACTTACCAGCAAGGAAAAGTAAAAGATAATCGTTCAGGCATTTTTATTTACCGAAACTAAAGTTTAATTATCAAATTAAATTTGCGGTAAATATAAAAATGACGAATTAATTTAAATATGTTGGAACAGAACCAATATTATCTATAAAGAAGTGGAGCTAAAAAATGACTATTAAACGTTACGGTGTTGAAGGCGGTACAGGTACAGGCGGACAACATTTACCATTTGCACGCGCAACTGAAGCGGGTGGTTTCCTGTACGTTTCTGGCCAGACACCGATGACAGATGGTGAAGTGGTTGAGGGCGGTATTGTTGACCAGTCTCGCTTAGCGATCCAAAACTGTGTCGATATCATGACTGAAGCGGGCTACGGCCTAGAAGACGTAGTACACGTAAAGGTTGTGCTAACGGATTCTCGTTACTTCCAATCTTTTAATAAGGTATTCAAAGAGTTCTTCGGTGCTAACCCACCGGCACGTATCTGCATGGTCTGTGACTTAGTAGTAGACGTGAAAGTTGAAGTAGATGTGACTTGCTACCGCGCTGATCGCGTTTAGTTATAACCTAATCACAATAACCTACTTAGAGAGTATTAGAGGGTAGTCATCCCTGTTATTATCTTTTAATACTCTCACCCTACATTTATAAAAATTACTTTAATTAAAATATACAAAACAAATAAAGTAATTATATGAAATATAAAATGAATGAATCATAAATAAAAGTTCAGGAATGATCTTAATATTTCACTGAGAGGTGTCAAATGAACAGCACACTTTTTCTTACAGGCTTCGGCGTGTACGTATGTTTTTTAATTTGGTTAGGCTGGTTTGTCTCGCGTAATCAAAAATCTGGCGAAGATTTCTTATTAGGCGGCCGTGGCCTACCATTATTCTTAGTACTTGGTACAACCGTCGCGACAATGGTCGGTACGGGTTCAAGTATGGGTGCGGTTGGTTTCGGCTATGCGAATGGTTGGGCAGGCGCTCTGTACGGCATTGGTGGTGCTATAGGCATCCTATTGCTAGCTCTTTGGTTTGCTCCGGTTCGTAAGTTGAACTTCATGACCATGAGTGAAGAGCTGGCTTACTATGTAGGCGCTAACCGCATCGTGAAAAACGTGGTTGGTCTGCTTATCTTTATCGCGTCAATCGGTTGGTTGGGTGCGCACATTCTAGGCGGTGGCATGTACCTAGCGTGGATTGCTGACATCGACCTTAACCTTGCGAAAATCATTATTGCTGCGGCATTCACTATCTACGTAGTGATCGGTGGTTACACAGCGGTTGTGTGGACCGATACTATCCAAGCTATCATCCTTTTTGCTGGCTTCATCTTGATGGCGGTAATGTCTGTGGATCACATCGGTGGCATGGATAACCTTTATGCTGCGATGGACCCTGCTGCTACGAGCTTTTTAGCAATCGATAAACTGGGTCTTCTGCCTGCTGTTTCTCTGGCTGTGGTTATCGGTGTGGGTGTACTTGCAACGCCTTCATTCCGCCAACGTATCTATTCAGGCAAAGACGTTAAAACCATTCGTCGCTCATTTGTAGCCTCGGGTGTGTTGTACCTATTCTTCTCAATCATCCCTGCAATCATTGGTATGGCTGCGCACGCAATCGACCCATCATTGGATAACCCGAACTACTCATTCCCTTACGTAGCTGCAACGGTGCTTCCGGTTGGCGTTGGCATGATTGTTCTTATCGCCGGTCTTTCTGCAACGATGTCGAGTGCAAGCTCTGATGCGATTGCGGGCGTGTCTATCCTACTGCGTGATGTTTACGTGATGTTCACGGGCCGTGTACCAAATAAAGAGTCGATGCTGAACTACTCTCGCTTAGCTCTGGTTGTGGTCATTGGTTTTGCATTGCTGTTCGCCCTTACGTCAAACGACATCATTGGCTACATTACTAAGATGATTTCAACGGTAATGTCGGGCATGTTCGTGTGCGGTATGTTGGGTAAATTCTGGAAACGCTACAACTGGCAAGGTGCTCTTGCGACGCTAGCGGGTGCTTCTGTGGCTTCATTCGTAGTAATGCTAAACGCTGACTACACAGCATTCTGGGGCAACCCTGTGATTCCTTCATGTCTGTTTGCTCTAGCAGCAGGTGTCGCAGTGAGCCTATGTACTCCGGCTAACCAAGTAACACCAGAAATGGCAAAAGCGATTCTTGATGATGAGCGTGCTCTTATGGAGATGGAAATGTCTGAATCAGGTGTACTTGAAGAAGAAGCGGCACCACAACGTCCTGCAAATCAAACAAGCTAAACCTAGTCTCCACAACTGGTTTGCTTAATTCAGGCCCTGCTTAGCGGTTGGGCCTTTTCTAAAGTTAATTACCTCTATTTTTAGGAGCGGCTATGTCGGCATCTTCTCTGTTCAATATTGCTTTCTTCGGCGAATGTATGGTCGAAATAAGCGGCTCTCCATTAACCAAAAAGTTTGGCGGTGACACGCTTAATACCGCGCTTTACCTTTCTCGTTTAACTCAACATCAAAATCTATCGGTTCATTACGCGACGGGTCTGGGTAGCGATGAGTTGTCTCAGAACATGATTGATAACTGGCAGTTAGAGGGTATTCAAACCAATTTCGTTGAACGCATCCCAAACAAGCTGCCGGGCTTATACATGGTAGAAACCGACGAAACGGGTGAGCGACATTTTCATTACTGGCGTAACGATGCGGCAGTAAAATCTTACTTTCACGCTAATGATTTGAATAAGCTTGAAATCGCACTGACAGAGAAGCAAGTTGATGCGGTTTATATCAGCGGTATTAGTATCGCGATTCTGGATAACGCTTCTCGTGAGCGCTTGCTTAAAGCTATTAGCGTTTTCTCAAACCAAGGTGGCAAGGTTATTTTTGATAATAACTATCGCCCACAGCTTTGGAGCACCGAACAAGCACAACATTGGTATGCCAAGTTACTGCCGCTGGTGGATATCGCGCTGATAACCGAAGACGACGACTTGCTTGTATGGGGCAACTTAGAGAGCGTTCAGCAACGCTGCCTTCGTTTGGGTTGCCAAGAGATCGTTATCAAGCGTGGCTGTGAGCCATGCAAAATCGTTCAGCTAGAAAGCGGCAAGGTAGTAGAGTACTACGTATCAGCTACAGCTGTAGCGAACGTTGTCGATACTTGCGCAGCTGGCGATTCATTTGCAGCGGGCTATTTAGCGGCACGCCTAACGGGCGAGAGCGCTACTGAAGCGGCTGAACTCGGCCACAAACTGGCTTCAATCGTTATTCAATACTCAGGCGCAATCATCCCTATGAGCGCTATGAGCCAACTGATTAAAAAATAAAATAAAAAGCGGAACTATTATGTCTCAAGAAATGATCAACACACTTAAGCAATTCAAAGTTATCCCTGTTATCCAAATCAACAAGGTTGAGCACGCGGTTCCACTAGCCAAAGTGTTGGTAGAAAACGGCCTGCCAGTCGCTGAAGTGACATTCCGCACTGAAGCAGCAGCAGATGCTATTCGTGCGATGCGTGACGCCTACCCAGAGATGTGTATTGGTGCCGGAACGGTATTAACATCAGAACAGATCGACCTTGCAAAAGAAGCGGGCAGTGAGTTTATCGTAGCGCCGGGCCTAAACCCAAACACGGTTAAGCGTTGCCAAGAGATCGGTATGCCAATCGTTCCTGGCGTAAACAACCCAAGCCAAGTTGAGCAAGCGCTGGAACTGGGCCTTAACTTCTTGAAGTTCTTCCCAGCGGAAGCCTCTGGTGGCATCAACATGGTGAAATCTTTGTTAGCGCCATATGTTGACGTGTCACTAATGCCTACAGGTGGTATCGGCAAGCATAACGTGAATGATTACTTAGCGGTGGATCGCGTGGTGTGTTGTGGTGGCACTTGGATGGTTTCTCCGAAGATGATTGAGAACGAGCAATGGGATGAGATCGCAGTGTTGGTTCGTGAAGCCGTTGAATTGGTGAAATAGTCAAATTAAGCATTTATAAAAATAAATAATAGCTACTGAATATGAGCAGTAGCTATAAATACACTTCATACAATCAAAATAATTAATAAGAAATAAAAAGGTAGTCTCCGAATTTACATCTTTCTGCATATATCAATGTGCGATGGGTTTTTATAATCATAATATCGGTGAACTATGAAAAAATTACTTCCTTTAACACTACTAGCATTATTACCAATGACCTCAACTGCCGGGGGTTATGTCGATTTAAGGGCAGAGTATCGAAGTACGACAGATCAGTATCGAAGTCGTTTTATTGTTGGTCACCATTTTGATAATGGGTATGGTTTAGAAACACTGACGAATGTTCGACATGCAGCGGGAGCGTATGACGAAACGAAGGTGATTAATACCGAGTTTACCCATTATTACACCTATGCCATCAATGACAATTTTATGCTGAACCCTGGCCTAGTGATGAATTTTCAAGGCTCAAATACCTTCTTGATGCCTTATCTAAAGCTTAATTACAACTTTGACAATGGGCTCTTTGTACATGGTCGTTATCGTTATGACTTTTCGACCGAAGCTTTAGTGAATGACTATGGCAATGAAGAGACAGCAAAGCGAAACCGTTATGATATTTGGACGGGATACAATACAGACAAATACATGATTTCGTATGCCTTTACGTATTTCGATCAGATTACGCATCATACGACAGAGCTTGCAACCGGCGATCTAAATGCCCGCGAGCATACCGTCAAAGCAGTTTACAAATGGAAACCAACAGTGAGGCCATACGCTGAAGTGGTTGATGCGGATACGGTGCAATCTGAAAATGATAAAACGGATTGGCGTTTCCGAGTTGGTGTTAATTTCTCATTCTAAAACAACATAGCCTAGTTATTTTTGTGAATAGGCTCTGATAAATAAAATACAATGAAAGTTATATAGGAAAATTAATAATGAAAAAAACTATATTGTCACTATTGATATCCGGTTCAGTAGTTTCTCCAATGGCTTTAGCAATGGCTCCAAATACAGACTTGAATTTAATGCCTTATCCACAAACTGTGGAATTAAAATCAGGCCAAGTGAAAGTAGATGGTAATTTTAAAGTTTACATCAAAGGCTTTAATTCTGATCGCGTTGAATACACGGCGAAACGCTTTATTGATCGCCTTGAGCGTCAGACGGGTGTGCCGATTTTAAATTGGCAGGTGGATAGTGCAGACGAAGCGAACCTGATCATTGATATCGATGCGGCGCCAAAGTCTGAAGTACAGAACATCGATTCTGTTGAGTCCTACAAAATTACCACTCAGGGTGAGCAAATCACGCTGAGCGCACCAAGCCCTTATGGTGCAATTCACGGCATCGAAACCCTTTTACAGCTCGTTGAAACTACGGCGACTGGCTACCATATTCCTGCCGTAACAATTGTCGATGAGCCTCGCTTCCGCTGGCGTGGTGTTTCTTACGATACTTCACGTCACTTTATTGAATTCGATGTGCTAATTCGTCAGTTAGATGCGATGGCTTCCGCGAAGATGAATGTGTTCCATTGGCACTTCTGGGACGACCAAGGCATTCGCATTCAAACCGAATCATGGCCGCGTCTGTGGTCTGAAACCGCTGATGGTAATTACTACACCAAAGACCAAGTTCGCTACCTAGTTGAATACGCCCGTAATCTTGGTATCCGTGTTATCCCTGAGGTCTCTCTACCGGGTCACTCTTCTGCCGTGGCTCATGCTTACCCGCGCCTGATGTCTGGCGCAGAAGGTCAAAGCTATGATCAAGAGCGTGGCTGGGGCGTGTTTGAACCACTGATGGATCCGTTGAATCCAGAGCTATATGACATGCTAGGTGATGTGTTTGACGAAGTGACCGAGTTGTTCCCTGATGAGTATTTCCATATCGGCGGCGATGAGCCGAACTATGCGCAATGGAAAAACAGCGAAAAGCACCAACAGTTTATCGAAGAGAACAATATCGATGGTGAACGCGGTCTACAGTCTTACCTCAATGTAAAAGTTGAGAAGATGCTTGAAGAACGCGGTAAGAAGATGACTGGTTGGGATGAAATTTGGCACAAAGATTTGCCAACTTCGATCGTGATTCAAAGCTGGCAAGGCCATGACAGCATTGGCCGTGCGGCCAAAGAGGGCTACCCAGGGATTCTTTCTACCGGCTACTACTTAGATCAGCCTCAGCCAACCAGTTACCACTACCGCAATGACCCAATGCCAAGCGGCATTACTGTCGACGATAAGCTACACAGCGGCGAGAAGTTTGTGACTTACCAATGGCAAAAGCCTCGCTCTAAGGGCAGCCCACGTAAGGGAACACTAACTATCATTGAAGCGAAAGACGGTACTTTCCGAGCGTTCAGTGATTACAACGGCAAGTCTCGCGAAGAGATCTACATTCTTGATTATGTGCCGGGTAAAACTTTTGTCGGCCACTTTGATAACTTCATGTCTTACACGGAATTTAACTTGAACCTGAATCCGAATGGCTTTGCTGAAGGCAGTTATCAGTTGATTGGTAACGTGCGTTGGCCAACCACAGGTGAAGTGATTGCGAGCAGCGATGTAGAAGGCAGCGTGATTCCTGAGCCTAATGGCGGCTACCCTGCGGAATTAACAGATAAAGAAAAAGAGCTTATCTTAGGTGGCGAGATCACTATGTGGCTAGAGAACAAAGATAGCCTCACAGTAGAAAACTACCTATGGCCGCGTAGTTATGCGATTGCAGAGCGTTTCTGGTCTGATGCGGAACTAACGGATGAGCGCAGCATGTACAAACGTATGAAGGCTATGGATACATGGTCTGAAGTGTCGGTTGGCTTACGTCATCATGCGGACGCCGATATGCTGTTAAAACGCATTGCTAAAGGTCAAGATATTCACGATCTGCGCGTGTTAGCGAGATACACCGAACCAGCACAGTACTACGCACGTAACTGGGAGAAGTGGAACTCTACTGAACCTAAAGGCACTTTGTACAGCCAATACGAGCGCCTAAACCGATTTGTTGATGCGCTGCCAGTGGAAAGCTACGCGGTGTATGAGATGCAAGATTTGGTCAATGAAGTAGCGACAGGCAATCAACAGGCATTGGAGCAACTTGCTGAGCATTATCAGCAAGCAAAATCGGCAGCTCTCGCCGCAGAGACTGTCTTCGCAGGTAATGTGTCTTCGGTCGAGACTGTGGTTGTTGCAGAGAAAACGGCGGAAGTTGCAGACTTGGCGTTAACCTTGATTGCGAAAGCACAAGCGGGTGAAAAAGTTCGAGCAGCAGACGTGAATGCCTACCAAGCGATATTGTCTGAATCAGCGAAAATTTATGATGAATCGATCATCGCGATTGTTCGCCCGACAGAGCTACTGTTGAAGCAGTTAGCGGAGTAAGTCGTTAACGGATTAGCTAATAAGGCATACGCCAATACGCGAATTAAAACCGCCCTCATGTGGGCGGTTTTTTAGTTGTAGCACTCAAATGAAATGTGGTGTCTAAGTTATATGAGTGATTACTCACTATCGACATTTTTCAGTGTTAACGTAAATGTCATACCTTGGTCTGAATTGTTCTTCGCTATTAAGGTGCCTTGCATATCACGCACGTTGTTTGCTGTGATGGCTAATCCTAGCCCCAAGCCTTCGCCCATTTTTTTGTTGGTGTGGAAGGGTTCGAAAATGGTTTCTAGTTGGTCTTCGGATACGCCACAACCGTTATCTTGCACCTTGATGATCACACGCTCTTGTTCGGTATGAGCACTGATCACAATGGTTGCTGGTTTCTGATTTTGCGTGGCATCGATGGAATTTTTTAAGAGATTACCAAGTACCTGTCTTAGTCGCGCTTCTTCTCCTATTACTATCGAAATACTAGAGGCGACACGCACGCGGATATCGACGTTTTCTAATGCTGCTTGGTGAATACGCAGGGTTTCTTGAAGCGCGTCTGTTAGCGAAACTGGGTAAGGTTTTTCTAGTCTTTGGAAGGCGAACGACTTTAACTGGCTGGTCATGTTAGCCATTCTGTCGATGAGGCTCATTACCAAGTCCATGTTCGCTTTCAACATCTTAGTCTCGCCTCTTTCCATCAGTAACTGGTTACTTGAAAGCAGGGTTTTTAGGCCAGTAAGAGGCTGATTAAGTTCGTGAGTAATCGCACTCGACATGCGACCTAGTGCGGCAAGCTTGCTTGATTCCACCAATTCTTGCTGCGCATCTTTGAGGTCTTGTGTTCGCTCTTCTACTCGCAGTTGCAGCGTTTTATTGGCTTCCTGAACCGCGATTTCCGCTTTCTTACGTTTACTGATATCAATCACGGTACACAAGTAATAGGTCGTGGCATGCCAAGGAAAGGCGCTAATAGAGAACAACACCGGGAAGTAGCTGCCATCGCTGCGTCTTGCCATGGTTTCGACGCTGGTGATCTCGGCCAGCTCTTGGTGTTGATCTAAGTTCTTGAGCAACTGCAAGGTGGTTGAATTCGGGTTACCTGCCTCAAATAACTGCCATGCCTTAATGTTGCTGATCATCGAATCAGAAAGGCAAAAGTAGTTCTTCGCCATCAGGTTAATATCGTGGATATGACCATGTTTATCGATCAGCACCAGCCCAACGTGGGTTTTATTGATCATTCCAGACAGTCGTTTTTCTGACTCTTCGATGAGTTTTTGGATTCGCAGATTACTGAGCTTTTTCTGACGTCTTTGATAAAGAATAACCAGCAACAGCAGAATGAAAAGACAGCCAACCGCCACACTCCAGCTGATCCAGTTAGTTGTCTGGTTGAGGCTGGTTAATGGCGTCAGGTAGGTTAAACGCCAATTAAGGTCATCTAACTTAATGGATTGGATAAGGTAGTCTTTATCTTGCAGTCGCCACACGCGAATATGAGTTTGGTCATACAGCTCGCGTTTTGTTGTGCTTGGTTGTGAGTTGAACGTGTCGTTGAACCAGTCTGCGCTCAGTCGTTTATCACTCGACAGAAAAAACTGCTCGCGAGGGTTTTGAAATAAGATGGCTTCACCATCGGCGAACCATTGATCGGTCAGTAACGACAAGTCGATTTGTACCGCGACAATACCTACTATATCTGACGCTCGATAAACAGGCGCGGCAATGAAGTAATCGGGTGTCACCCCTTTATTTTTTGTCACTACAGAGATAGCACCACCTTGCTGGTAGATTTTAGACACAATCGTGCTGGCGTTCTTTTTACTCAGTTTGCTTCTTTCGACACTCGATACCAACAAATCACCTTCGCCAGAAAGTAGATACCAACCCTTGGTATTGGCGGCTTTATCCAATTGAATCAGCTGTTTCTTGATGCGTTTTTCGAGTCGTTGTTCACCATCAATGAAACGGACACTGGTCTCATCGTTGGTTACCAGATAGGGCAAATAATAGAAACGTTTAAGGGTTCGCCTTGCTTCAGCAATGTATCCGAGGAAGCGCTGTTCTGCATAGCGTTGGGCTTGTTCGAGCTTCCATTGGCTTATACCACTTTTGGTGGTTACCTGAACCAAACCAATTAATAAACAGGCACATAGGAATAACCAATATCGATTGTTATTCATCATTGGTGATTAAATCCTTTTAAAACTAGTGACTTGAGAAGGTTTTCTGTTTGCTTTTTAAGCGAATGGAGAGTGAGACAAGTTGAAGCTAACAAACATTATAAAACTGTTAAAGGAGTGTTATTCAAAGTGGGAGCTAGCTCCTTTTCGTCTGCGGATTTTTTACATACCGTGGGCGACATTATTCAGAGGTAAGTGGCGGAACCAAACCATGCAGCGTATAGCTTTGATTGAAGATGATGCAATTGTGCGTCAAGCAACTAGCCAATGGTTGCAATTAGCGGGCTTCGATGTCACCGCATTTGAGGTTGGGCAAGGTGCGTTAAACGCGGTAGAGCAGGGTGATTTCCAAACCATCATCACCGACGTTCGTTTACCTGATATAGACGGCGTTGAGTTGCTTGCGCGATTTAAGCAGTTAGTACCTGAGGTGCCTGTCATCTTGATCACTGGGCACGGTGATGTCGATATGGCCGTGAAAGCGTTACAGCAAGGCGCGTATGACTTTATTGAGAAGCCATTCGACCCCGAGCGTCTGTCTCAAACAGTATCTGAAGCGGTCGACAAACATCAAAGTGGCCAAGACAGGAACAGTCGTCAGAACTATCTGGATAACCTGAAAGGCATTGAACAGGTCCTGATTGGGCGCAGTAAAGTGATGTGTGAATTGCGAGAACAGATACAAAAAGTCGCTTCAATTGATACCAATGTGATCATCTATGGTGAAACCGGCTGTGGTAAAGAACTGGTTGCCTCTTGTCTGCATGAGTTTAGCGAGCGAAAAAGTCACCCTTTTGTACCGCTGAACTGTGGCGCGATCCCAGAAAACCTGTTTGAAAGTGAGCTGTTTGGACACGAAGCTGGTGCGTTTACTGGTGCCGCCAAGCGACGGATTGGTAAGCTTGAATTTGCCGACAAAGGCACGGTGTTTCTTGATGAAATCGAGAGTATGCCGCTGTCGATGCAGGTCAAAGTGCTGCGTACCTTGCAAGATAATGTTGTCGAACGCGTAGGTGGTAATCAGCAACAACATGTTGATCTACGAGTGGTCTCTGCCTCGAAAAGCGATCTACTTAATCACCCCGATTTTCGCCAAGACCTTTTCTATCGTTTGAACGTTGCCCAACTGCATTTACCTCCCCTTAGCGAACGAGAAGACGATGCTTTGATCCTTTTTGAACACTTTACTCAAGAAGCGAACAGCGAAACTCGAGTTGCCAGTGAGGCTGATCGTTATGCCTTGTTGTCGTATGCATGGCCGGGTAATGTGCGCGAACTGCGTAACGTGGCGATTCGTTTTGCGTTGGATGAAAGCCTGACCGTCGGCGATATTTTGGCGTGTCGCCCCAATTCTGTCACAGAGTCCACAACGGCAGGCATCCCGTTGGCGGTTCAAGTGCAGAGCTTTGAGCGAAAAGTGATTCATGATGCGCTAGTGCGTTATCAGGGGCGCATCAATGATGTGATGCAAGACTTGGATTTACCTCGTCGAACATTGAACCAAAAGATGGTGCGTTATGCGTTGAACCGAAGCGATTATGTCGATTCGTAATTGATGATGAGATTAGAAGTGTTGTCTGGAATCAATGAGCAAAAAATGGCTCATCAGATATTTATCATTTTATAAACATTGATCACGCAAATGTAACACAGTGTGACTTGGCTACCTTTAAACCGATGTTATTCGCTGCTTGGGATAAGCAAAAAATAGCTCATTGATTCGTAGTCAAATAAGCAAGAAATGGCTTGCTTCAGGTAGGTTTTTAAATAAATATCAATAAAAACAGCAACTTAAAAACTGGCATTGTGCTTGCTATCTAGCAATTGTTGTTAACAAAAATATAACGTGAATAACTCTACATGGAGAGTAATAATGAAATACAACAAGCTAGTTAAAACTTTAGCAATCGCAATGGCCTCTATTGGCCTTATCAGTAACGCCTCCGCTCAAGAAGAGCGTAGCTACATTTTAGCGACGGCCTCAACGGGTGGTACTTACTATCCAGTGGGTGTGGCTTTAGCGACATTGAGTAAAGTTAAGCTTGCGCCAAAGCAGCACTTTTCTTTGGCGGCTATCAGCTCAGCAGGATCGGGCGAGAACGTGAAACTTCTCAATGAGAACGAAGCACAGTTTGCCATTCTTCAGGGTTTGTATGGCGCGTGGGCGTGGCAAGGGCTTGGTCCATATGAGAAGTCAGGCAGTCAAAAACAACTGCGTTCAGTCTCTATGCTATGGCAAAACGTTGAGCACTTTATTGTGCGTTCTGACCTTACTGAAACGGGCACCATGAGTGATTTAGAAAATCTAAACGGCAAAAAATTCTCTATTGGTAAGAAGAACTCAGGTACAGAGAATTCAGGACGCCAGATCATGCAGGGCCTGTCGGTTAACCCAGAACAATTTAAACTCGCCTTTATGGGTTACGGCGGCAGTGCCAGCGCACTACAAAATGGCACGATTGATGGCATGAACACACCTGCTGGCGTGCCTGTTGGTGCGGTAACTCAAGCGTTTGCAGCCTTGGGTGAAGACATTCAAATCCTGTCGTTTACCGATGCGCAAATCAAACAAGCGAACGGCGATTACAATATCTGGACTAAATATGAGATCCCTGCAAACACTTACCCAGGTGTTGATAAGCCGATCACCACTATCGCTCAACCCAACTTCCTAGCGGTTCGTGAAGACATTTCTGAAGAAGACGTGTATCAGCTGACCAAAGCTATCTATGAAAACCTACCTTTCCTACAAGGTATCCACAAAGCAACCAAAGCAATGGCACTCGAGAAAGGGATCGCAGGTCTGCCTGTTCCACTTCACCCGGGCGCTGCACGTTACTACCAAGAAGTGGGCATCGATATCCCTTCTGAGTTGATCGTTAACTAGCTGTTTGCCATCAACTACCCCTTCGTGACTTAATTGCTTGGTGCACGTTCGCTTAAGAATGTGTTCGTGCCCCTCTTCACTTTATGGATTTTCTCTTCGTGTTTGCTGCGGAGAGCAGGAGTTTTCTATGAGCGATTCGCTGCAGCAGGAACTGAAAAAATTTGAACTGCCGACCCGAACGGATTTTCCGTGGGTGGGCAAAGCGATAACAACCATGGGAGTGATTCTCTCCCTATTACATATTTGGTTTAATACCTTATCGACCTTGCCAGAGCTTTGGATCTCGGCGACCCACTTCGCCGGTTTTGCGATCATTTGTGCGCTTTGGTATCCCGCCCATATCTCACTGAAAAAGAGCAAAATTGCTCTGGCGGTCGATATCGGAATTGCCTTGGCGGCTTTGGCTTGTCTTATCTACATTCCCTTTGCAGAAGATGCTTTGTATGAGCGAGGGGTTAAGTTCATCGCCAGTGATTGGTTCTTCTCTATCTTGGCGATTGCCATCGTTATTGAACTGATTCGTCGTACCATGGGTTGGTTTATTCCGGTGCTTATCTTGGTGTGTTTGAGCTATGTAGTGCTGTGGGGGCAATGGACTAGTGGCATCTTTCACTTTCCGGGTTTGAGCCTTGAAACACTGCTTTATCGAAGCTTTTATTCATCAGAAGGGATGTTCGGTTCTATCTCTAGAATCAGCTGGACCTTCGTGTTTATGTTCATCCTATTTGGCGCATTCTTAGTGCGTTCGGGTGTCGGTGATTACATCATTGATGTGTCTCGCGCAGCAGCTGGCAAAGTGATTGGTGGCCCGGGCTTTATCGCGGTAATTGGCTCAGGCTTGATGGGATCGGTGTCTGGTTCGAGCGTAGCAAATACCGTATCGACGGGTGTGATCAGTATTCCGTTAATGCAAAAGGCAGGCTTCCCTTCGCGTTTCGCGGCCGGTGTTGAAGCGGCGGCATCGACGGGCGGGCAGTTGATGCCACCAGTGATGGGTGCGGGTGCGTTTATCATGGCGTCTTACACCCAGATCCCTTATGTCGACATCATTGCGGTTTCCTTCTTACCTGCGCTTATCTACTTTTTGTCTGTGGCATTTTTCGTACGTATTGAAGCAAAACGCAGTGGCGTGCAAAAAGTTACTTCTGGCTGTGCACCTCTATTGAAGGTATTGCTGTCGGGCTGGCACAACCTGATCCCATTAGCGGTGTTGGTGACTCTGTTGGTGAAGGGCTTCACGCCGACTTACGCAGCGGGTATCTCGATTCTGTCTGTCGTAGTGGCTTCATGGTTCTCTAAAAATCACAAAATGGGTCCAAAGGCGATCATTGAAGCGCTTTCTCAAGGCGCAAAAAATATGGCGACCACGGCGGTGTTGTTGGTAGGCATTGGATTAGTTATCAACGTGATCAGCACGACCGGAATTGGTAATACCTTCTCATTGATGATCAACAGCTGGGCGAACGGCGACTTGTTGGTGATGATAGCCTTAATCGCGCTGGCATCTTTGATTCTGGGCATGGGCTTACCGGTAACCGCGGCTTACATCGTGTTGGGTACTCTGTCGGCTCCTGCCTTATACAAACTGATTGCTGAAAGTCAGTTGCTAGACTTGTTGGTTTCGGGCCAGTTACCTGAACAGGCGAAAGCTATCTTCATGTTGGCGGCGCCAGAAAAATTAGATTTACTGAATGCGCCAATGGCACTCGAAACCGCCAAAGAGATGATTGCGTTAGTCCCTGCTGATTTTGTGGAAACGCTGCTTGAGCAAAGCTTAGGCTTGGAAGCGATTAGCCTTGCTCTATTGTCTGCACACTTAATCATTTTCTGGTTATCGCAAGACAGCAACGTGACGCCACCGGTTTGTTTGACCGCTTTTGCGGCAGCGACAATTGCTAAAACGCCACCAATGAGAACGGGCTTAATGGCATGGAAGATCGCTAAAGGCTTGTACTTGGTGCCACTGCTTATCGCTTACACCAACTTGGTAAGTTGGGATGTGACCTCGGTTTTAGTGACTGGCGGCTTTGCTATTATTGGTACTTATGCATTTATTGCAGCGATTGAAGGTTACCTCGAGAGCGAAATCAATCTTGTGTTGCGCGCGGTATTGATTGCCTTAGGTGTGGCTTTAGTTTGGCCTGATGTGTCAATCGTGATTCGCCTGGTCGGTGTAGCACTGTTTGTTGCTATCTTCATCTACAGCGGTCGTAAGTACGATATCAATCAAGTGAAAAAGCCGTCGGATGAAGAGCAAGAGTCGTTGCCTCAAACCGAGCCTGATACTGTCGCTTCTTCCCTATAATTTAAAGGACTGAATGTAGGAACATTATGAACTCAATATACGACTATATTATCGTTGGTGGTGGCATTGTTGGCGTGTCGACGGCATGGCAACTGCAACAAGCTCACCCTGATAAAAGTATCCTTTTAGTCGAAAAGGAGCGTGGCTTTGCGCAGCATCAAACGGGTCACAACAGTGGTGTGATTCACGCTGGTGTTTACTACGCTCCGGGTAGCTTGAAAGCGGATTTCTGTAAGCGAGGCGTAGAGCGTACTATCGCGTTTTGTCGTCAACATGATATCCCCGTCGAAAACTGCGGTAAGTTATTGGTTGCGACCAATGAGCAAGAGGTCGAGCGCATGAATGCACTTTATCAGCGCTGCCATGATAACGATATTGATGTCGATTTGTTGGACCAAGCGCAGCTCAAACTCGCCGAGCCGAACATCACGGGCTTGGGCGCGATTTACGTCAAAACCACCAGTATCGTTGACTACAAAAAAGTCACTGAAGTGATGGCTCAGCAGTTTGTTGAGGCGGGTGGGGAGTTGAGCTTGGGCACAGAAGTTATATTGGCTGATGAGCAAGACGATGAGGTTCAGTTAACCTGCAAAGTGGATGGACAGACCTTGCAGTTGAACAGTCGATTCTTGATCACTTGCTCAGGCTTAATGGCGGACAGAATGACTAAGATGCTTGGCATTGAAACTGACTTCCAAATCGTCCCTTATCGCGGTGAATACTATCAGCTTGATGCTAAACATAACCAAGTGGTGAATCACCTTATCTATCCGATCCCTGACCCAGAACTGCCTTTCTTGGGCGTGCATTTAACACGCATGATTGATGGCTCCGTAACAGTAGGGCCAAATGCAGTTCAAGGCTGGAAGCGAGAAGGTTATGGCAAGCTTAACTTTAGTTTCAAGGACACTTGGCAGATGCTGAGCTTTGCGGGCTTTTGGAAAGTGACTGCGAATAATCTAAAAACCGGTTTGGTCGAGTTTAAAAACTCGTGGTGGAAGCCGGGTTATCTTAAATTGGTTAATAAGTACTGCCCAAGTATCACTGTGTCTGACTTCAAGCCATACCCTGCAGGTATTCGTGCTCAAGCGGTACTCAAAGATGGTACCTTGGTTCATGACTTCCTGTTTGCGGAGAGTCCAAGAAGCTTGCATGTGTGCAATGCACCATCGCCAGCGGCGACCTCAGCGATGCCTATTGGCGAATATATTTGTGGCAAGATAATGCGTAAAACAGCCAGTTAATAAATAGCCCTAGCCTCAGCAATAAAAAAGACCATCTTGATGATGGTCTTTTTTTATCAGCCGCTTACTAAATAGCAAGCACGCTACACTATAGGCAATAGAGTGAGCTACGGCTGCGAAGTGCTACTTCTTCACCGCTGTAACTGTCATAAATGTGGATATCAGGTTCCGCTTTCAGGTACCGAGCGGGGTTCTTTACTTCTCGCATCTTGATGTAGTTTTTGTTGGGTGATACTCGCTCAATCGCTTCTACTCGATAGTAAGTGTTGGGTTTAGCGAGTATTTCAGCTTCATCCGGTTTAAACGTGTAAGCATTGATCGCTCGACCTGCTGACTTTAACTCAATTTTGAATTGAGCTGCAGAGGCGCCTTCGTAAACGCCAGCTGACGAAAAGTTCTTGGCAACACTAGGCAGTGTCGATGTCGATAAAAAAGCTTTCTCATGCAGAATGTCACCGATGTTGAGCTTTTCCAGTAGCGAGTTCTTGATTGATGATCCACGGTAAACCGTACCCTTGTAGTTAGGTAGTTTATTCATCACATTCCGCATATGAAAGACTCGCGACTTTAATGTACGACCAAACATTTCCGACAGATACCCTTCAGGCTCTCCAGCTCGCATGTATTCATTGACCACGTCGTGATCCACTCGGCCGTAATTCTTGATAGCAGAGTACTCTTCACTGATCATCTTTTTTTCAGCTTTTACATGGTGCGTCGTTGCCCAATCCATCAGGTCATCCGCAATTTGTTGTTGCGCCTGATAGGAGAGTGAACGCCCTTTAAACTCAGGAAACTCCTCACTCTGTGCCGAAAAACTTGTCATTAAAGAGAGGCAAAGCACTCCAATAAATTTTTTCATTGCTTGATCCTTAGCTTATGTACAAACGAGAGAGTGCCAAAATGATGCTTCTACTTCTTCGCCTGAATAGAGGTTATATTTCTGAGTGTTTTTGACGGCAGATGCCTTCACCGTTTCCACGCCGATGTAGGTATGGGTAGAGGTTCGCTCTATCTGGGTGATTCGAAAGTGTGCATTTGGCGCAAACAGAACCTCTGCTTCTTTGCTGTATTCCGAAAGCCCTGCAATGGTGTGACCCCCTTGATTGATCTTGACTTCAAAAAGCACTCGCTTGAGCCTTTGTGGGGAGTTGGGATGCACTACCGAAAAGCGCTTAGCGACTTCTGGGAGAGTAGAGGTTGAAGTAAATGCTGGCTCGACCAACACGTCCCCCTCTTCGAGCTTGTTAAGCAGAGATAGTTTTACCCAAGTCCCTCGGTATGCGGTCCCTTTGTATTTTGGCAGCTTGTTGAGAGCCGATTTAACCGTGCGAATGTACTGCCTCGCATCCGCCCCCGCGACACCCCATGTTGAGGTGTCAGTTGCTCTTAGGTAGTCATTAGCGGTCTGATAGCCGGAAATGGAAAAGTCTTCTACTGCTTCCTTTTCATTGGCAGTTATGAAGGAGTAGCGCCAACCATTGGAAGCCTTTGACCAGTCTTTGAAGTCTTCTGCTAGCTGGGTGACCTCTTCCTCTAAACGGTTTGGCTGTTTGAGCGCATCAAACGGTTGAGAGAAGGCAGTAAAACTCAGACAACAGAGCAGCAATAAAAATCGAGTATTCATAGTGTCCGCCCTTTATTGGTATTGGTAGCTGTTAGGGCTTAAATCACATGGAATGCCGAAAGTGTTCTGATTGATCACGGCATACTTCAGAGCACCAAACATATTGAGTTGTTGTCGAGTGACTGCGTCGTACCATTCAGAGAGCGGTGAAAGCCAGTACAGGTGCTCATCTGCCGCAACATCAAGTAGTGCGCTCTTAAGGTGCGGATAGTAGATCATGCAGCTACGGCCGGGTTGATTGGTAAAGTTTTCGTTGGTGTTACTTAATTTATCGAGCTGTTGATTGAGTTCAGACGTTGGGTTAAAGATGGCGTCAATAGAGCGCTCGATACGGGCATCATAGCTATCAGGGATGATGTCTGAAATCAGGTAACGCATCAGGTGCGCAGGCAGCATCTCTGAAAACAGAGCGGTGACTTCCCCTTCCCCAGAGGCGTAATGTCCCGTAGAGATATGTTGAGAGTGGATGATCGACGTATAGCGCTGGAATTGGCCCACTTGCGAATGTAGCCACTCAATACCGTTGCTGTCTGAGACGCTTATCGCCTCGGCAAGTCGAGTTTTCACTATCCCTTTCGCTAGCTGTAGCGTATTACCTTGCAGGTTAGTAATGTCTAGCGATGAAGACTTGAGTGCTGAGTAAATTAATGGCGCGTTAGTTTCGAGATCGGCACTGCCTGGATAAGTAAAACTAAAAAACTCTACCGCTTGTTTGGCCTGCCATTCACTTGCCAGTGCGACAGCTATGAGGCTTTCAAGTTTTTGATAACGCTTTGAGTGCACATAGGCGCTTTTGCCGGAGTAGTTAGCGTGCCAATTATTGATGTAATGCAGCGACGCTTGTCGTGAAAGATTCTCTTTTTGAAGGTAAGACAAGCTCCACCCAGCACACGCGCTACCGCCACCACATTCACCTTCAAGCATTGCGCTGGAGTCCAGTAACCAGTGATAAACCTGCTGTTTATCGAATTCGGCTTGTTGTTTTAGGCGCTGCTGCGCAGAAAAGTTCAAGATCTGTTGCTCTAACCAATACTCCTCGTCTTCTGAGTTCCAGCCATCGGCAATTAAGGTGCTTAACGTATCGAAAAGAACTCGCTTCACCGCTTCTTTATTCGGCGGATAGATTTGCGCAATAACCGTATCTTCAGATGGATTAAACGGGCGAGTTTCCGCTGGTATCCAAGCATATTCGACACAGCCACGAAAATTCGGGTCTCCTCCGAGAATCCCAATACGAACGCACTTTCTGTAACCGCTTTGGAGAACAATCTCTTTGTTGCGTATTTCTTGTGACGTTGCTGGACGTCCTAGAATACTGCGTGTCATTTCGTCAATGGCATTGCGCTCAGCTTGCGCCTTAAAGAAGTTATGCATGGTCTCTACAGAGCCTGAACGGAATAGTCGTTCAACGGCAATTTCGCCTTGTGTAAACATCTCTTTTTGCAACTTACTCTTGAGCAAATTGACATGGTTGTCCGCGGTTTCAATGATCTGCGTCTTTGCTGCTAGCGTTCGGGTATAAAGTTGTTCCACAGCGGCTTGGTCAAGCCCTGGAATTTGTCCCGCTCGTAAGGCATCAAGTTTGGCAATAGCTTCATCCAGTAGTTGTTGCTGGCAGTGTTGGAGTTTGGCAAGAGCTCGATTGGCTTGGCGCTTTGACGGCACCGCTGGTGGGCGGTTATTGTTTTCTTCAACATCTTGTTGAGGGTAAAGCTCTGCCAATGCTTGGGTTTCTTCATTACAGCTCAAGGCAATGTCTGATGCGAAAAGGCGAGAGCCTTGATGGTCGATTGCAAGCTGGCTAAAGAGAGTTTTGCGCAGTTCATGCTCGACACCTGTAATCAGCTCTTCTGCCATGATGGTTTGAGCTTGAACGACTTCTTGATAATGCTGTTGGTATTTGAGTGCAAGATCGGTCGCGAAGCCTTGTGCTACTGCGTTTAACATGGCCTGCTGTTTGGATGCGAGTTCAGCCCAATGGTTTTTGTCTCTTAGATCTTGCTGAGTAATCAGGTCATCATGAACGCGATAACTATAATGGTCACCCGCCGCAATCCTATCCCAACGGCTACTCAATATTTGACGATCTATTTCTCTAGCTGGAAGCTTTAATACGCCAAACCAATCGACTAACTCCATAACGGTGGCAAACCTATCATAAGAGGTGCGCGATTCGTCTTGAAAGCTATTGGCAACGCTTTTTGCCCAAAGGCCGACAGCAACCGCATCACCAATTGGCCCCAAAGCTTCTAACGCGCCTTTTGCCATGCCACTGGTCGAGCGTCCCAAGGTTTCCATTAATCGTGTCGCTTCTACCGGTTCAATCGCAATCGCCGGGGCTGGCCCTGTCTCCAGTAATGTGGCGGTTTCTGGCAAAATATCACTGGCTTCGGATAGAGATGGTTTTAAGTCGATAATGTGTTCCGGCGCCGATGGGAAAAGGTTTTCAGGGGTAATGCCATCACTAAATGAATCGTAATTTTTTTGGCGGATTTGGTGGAAGCTCTCGCTATCTAAGACGTTATATTCGTCCCCAATCTTACAGATTTCAAAAGCATTGACGCTGGATGAAATCATGGTCGTAATGAGCACTAATCTTTTTAACTTCATAGAGTTATCCTTGTTTTTTGCAAAGTTGTTTGCTTATTTTAGAAAGCAAAAAGCCTCTCCTTGCCGATATGGCAAAGAGAAAACTAGATGTTGTTGTGTGGGGTACTTCGAAAAATCGTTTACTCAAATCACCCAGTTGGTGATTGGAGGTTTAGCTATGGTGTTGTGATTAGGGGAGCCGTTTCCCCTAATCAGTCTTTATTGAATCTTGTTGAGGTTAACGGTTTAGCTTAAAGGTACTGACTGCTTGCGTGAGCTTCTCAGACAGTGCAATAAGCTCCGACGCTTTCTCTTGGTTCGATGCAGACAAGCTGTGTGTCTCACGGGCTTTGTCATTGACGTCAACGATACTCTGGTTGATTTCGCCTGCGACAAGGGTTTGCTCTTCCGTCGCAGTGGCTATCTGAGTATTCATATCTTCAATAACGGTGATTGAATTCGATATTTCGTGGAGTGATGCCTGGGCTTTTTTCGCATTTTGCATTGTGAGGTCTGAAGCTTCTCGGTTAGTCAGCATCATTTCCATTGAGTTATTGGCTTCGTGCTGAAGTGAGACGATAACTTCTTGAATCTGGTTGGTACTTTGTTGAGTGCGGTTTGCGAGATTACGAACCTCATCAGCGACAACGGCAAAGCCTCGCCCTTGTTCACCTGCACGTGCAGCTTCAATCGCAGCATTAAGCGCGAGTAGGTTGGTTTGGTCAGCAATATCCTTGATGACATCCAGTACGGTGCCGATACTCGAGGTTTTTTCGCCAACGGTATTAATGACATCTGAGACTTCCTCAATACCGCGTGAAAGGTTCACAATACTGATACTCACAGTATCGAAGGTTTGGTTGCCCGATTGTGCCTCTTGAGCAGCTTGCATCGCAGCTTCTGAAGCTCGGTGAGCGTTCTGTGCAACTTCATCGACGGCGACCGACATTTCATTCATTGCCGTTGAGGTTTGTTCTAATTGCTCCATTTGGGAAGCGGAACTCGAATTCACACTGTCTGCGGCGGTCGTGATACCTTCTGCAAACTTAAACAAGTCGTTTGATGAACTACGAATCATGTCGATCGTGGTGCTCAGCTCATTGACCATATCGTTAACTGCAGCATTAATACCAATCGCTTTCCCTTGTTGCTGGTTAATCGCAGTAAAATCACCTGAAGCTACCTTGGCAACCGTTGCTTCTATCTCGCTTGGCTCTCCCCCTAATGGGCGGTAAACCAATACTTCGACAACGTAGTACACGCAGCCTGCGCAAATAAGCAATAGCGTCAAAGAGGTGATCAGCGTTTCAGTAAGGTTATCTTGTGAGTCTTGATTGACGCTAGACTCTTTGTCCCATGCCCATACACTCCAACCAAGGTCTTTAATGTTAGCGGCTGATGCCAAGAACTCAGTGTTTTGATAAACATATTCAAAGCTTTCTTCACGAGAGGTATCTCGATTTTTGAAAGATGGAATTTCGTTGAAGATGTTTTTACCTACCACGGATGAGCTTTGTGCAGCCAAGATAAAACCATCTTCACGAGTGACAAAGATCTTGTTGTTCGTGGTGAGGTGTTGTGTGAACTTGCTGAGATCTTCAACCAAGATGTTAAGCGCGACAACACCCACAATTTTGCCTTGTTTGTAGATCGGCATGGCGAGGGACATCACCTGATCACCTGTTGTCGCTAGATAAGGGCGAGTAATGATCTTGTCTTGGCCGCTCATACCTTTCAAAAACCATTCACGTTGTTTGGTTTTGGCATTAAAGTTTTCGATGATGCCATTGGTTTTTGATGAGTAAGAGGTTCCGTCTGCTAATGAAAAGTAGACGTTGATGACATTTGTTGAGTGCATTGCGCTTTGGAGTGTTTTGACTGCACGCAAAGTATCGACTTGACCATCCTCAGTGAACGAAAGTTCATTGCTTACCAAAGTTAGAACATCAAAGTAACGATTGATTTTCTGTCCAATAGTGTCTGCGATAAGTTGAGACTTGTACCCTAACTGTTTTTTGTAACTTATGGTCGATGATGTTTCGAAGTTCTTCCAGCTTAAGAAACTTGTCGCCATGATTAAAATGACAGTCAGCCCCATAATAGAAAGAATGATTTTTAGTTTAGCACTCATAACTAGTTCCAATATAAGCAGTGTTTGATTATTTTTATAATTCAGGGTTATTCCTGAATGTAAATAATATAACACTTATAAAATGCGCATATAACTCTGGATTATTTATAGATAATATACATCTAGTTAATATATGCAATATTTATTAATTGCATTGAGGTCCTATTTATTTGGTGTATGGAGTGCTTATTTTAATTGGACTGGTGTCTCGTAATTGAACTGGTCTTACTTGTTGTTTGTATTGGTTATTTCGTTGTTGTCTTGAGTTCGCTTCTTGGTTTTACCCTTATTTATAATAGGTATATAGCGTTGGCTTACTTTAAATAAATCATTAAATGAAAGTTTGTGTAATTATATTTAAATTATTTAGAGACTTAGGTGGCGGGTATTATGTTCTCGTGGTTAGAGAGTAATAGAATAAGCATTAACTAATTAAGTGAACGCTTTATTATTCGTGTTGGTTATTTATAGAATTGAATATAAGGTGGGTGTATTGGGGTAAGGTAGTCAAATTACTTAATTAAAATATAACTTTTTATTTATATTCTGGGATGCTTAATTAGTTTTTGGTGAAGTAACTATTTTCATCTACATCTATGTTGCCACTGACAAAAAACGCAGCCAGTCAGCTGCGTTATGTTTTTTGCCTAAGTGGTTAGCCAATTGGTTGGCCGAGTAAACCTAGTGATTAGTTACAGCCAATCCGGCACAAAGTTAGCGACGATGGTGACATCGTTAAAGTTACGGTAGCCGCGCACCATGATACTGAATTCACCCGCAGGTTTGTTCAATACACATTGTTCGTTGCTGCTGTTCTGGTATGGGCGGCAATCGTAGCTTGCTTTCGATACGGTACCATTATGTTTCACGTAAAGGTCGGCATCGCCACTACGAGGGCCTGTCATGGTTACGGTTAACTGACCAGAGTACTCTGTTGTTACGGTAAAGAATTGCTCTTCACCGTAACCAGCGGATAGCCCTTCTACAGGGACGTCATATTGAAGCTCTGTTGGCCCTGCAACGGGCGAATCAAGGCTGGTTTCGACAAGGTAAGCAATGGCCAGTTTGGCGAACTTGGTCGCATGTGTCGCGGTTGGATCGGAGTTCTCAAGCGTGTCGTGCTCTGTATGAATACTTGGATTGTAGTCGTTAAACATGCTCTCGAATGGCATGGCAGCTGGGTAGCCAACATTGTGCCAAGAGGCGTGGTCAGAACAGGCATAGCCACAATCATCGAAACCGTAACTGATCTCACTAGCGTAAGTGTCGATCAGCTCGCTCAAGTAGGCGGTTAAGTTACTGTCGGTATAGTCTGTGATGAAGGTGATATCGTGCGCTGAACCGTTGTAGTTGGTCATGTCTAATTGCAGTACTGACACAACGTTAGCTTGCTTATCCCTTAATGCATTGGCGACATCTTGTGAACCGCGCAGCCCCACTTCTTCCGCAGCATAGCCGTAGAATTTGATAGTTTTGTCTGGCTGAATACCGCTGGCGATCATCAGGCGAAGCGACTCTGTTACCGTTGCAATGCCAGACGCATCATCATCGGCTCCCGGTGAGATGGTGCCTTCGCTTGTCCAAGATCCAACGGTCGAATCAAGGTGTCCGCCAACAACGACGATCTCTTCAGGATATTTAGCGCCAAGCAGTGTCACTTCAACGGATTTCTGCGGATATTCGGCATGCGTGATTTGGCGTGCAGACGCATACGGCACATCTTTAATCTCGGTTTCCCAACGCTCTAAAAGCCAATCTGAAGCAGCGACACCAGTAGAAGTCGTATAAAAACGGTTGGTGAAGTTGGTTAGATTTTCAATGGTTGTGACCATGTTGCTCGGTTCGACCTGTGCGAGTAGGTCGTTCACTGTGTCTTGATGGCTGATCACCGGCTTTTCGAAGCTGCTCATTGTCAGTGGCATCGCTGCGGCTTTGAGTGCGCTAGCTTTGTCTTCGTGCACCATGTAGCCACCACAACGGTGAGTCTCTTCGTGCATGTGGCTGGATAGTTTCGCGAGCTCTTTCTGGTTGATTTTCGCGACGATGGAATGCTTGTTTCCCGTCACGCTTGGGTAAACCGTTGCGCCATGCTGAGTCATTATATGCTGTGCGTCAGCATCGGTGGTGATCCAAACCTCTTCGTTCGCTGGTGGTGTGATGCCTAGGGATGCGTAAGCCGAAGTACTGTTGATTAAGGCTAGAGAACCTCCGAGTACAGCCAAAGCTAGCATGCTTTTTTGAATAGCCATTTGTCGTCCTTTTTATGGTGAGTATTGTTATGTTAATGGGTGTGATTTTTGTGTAATGCGTGGATGTTTTTGTGTAGATGTTTCATGCGCTAAACATACAATAGAGAAAAGGGCCCCTTTCGGAGCCCTGAATTTGCTATTGATTACTGTGCTTTAATGAAACGGTAGTGCTTGGTTTCTGAACAGATATCGCTTGAGGTACATACTTGGTACTCCACATCTACTGTGCCGTTGTGACGGAACTTGTCGACGTATGAGTTGAAGTCTGTCGCACCAACATTCTTGCCGTTACGCTTAATCACGAAGTAGTCGTTGGTGTCGTAATCCCACGCCAGCTTAACGCGTGCCTTGCCGTTCGGGTTTTTGTTACCAAACTTCAGTTTTAGTGGGAAGCCTTCCGCTGAATCACCTTCAATCGTGATCGACTTGCTTGTTGATGTCGCAACACCTGCATCGTCAGTCACGGTTAGGGTAACCACGTAGTCGCCAGCTTCAGCATAGGTATAACTAGTCACTTCACCTGTTTGCGTATTGCCATCGCCTAGGTTCCATTGGTAAGAAACGATTTGGCCATCGCTATCCGAACTTGTGCTGCGCAGCTCTACTTCTTTGCCTACAACCGTATGCTCGAAAGAAGAAATTGGCGGTACGTTAGCGTTGCCTGATTCGTACGATGCTTTTAGGTTTGCACCTGCGTAATCTGAGTAGCCTAGAATGTTCACTGTGTAGCGACCTGAGGTTGGGTTCTCAATCACACACACTTCGTCAGTCACGCTTTCACTCTTACAGATGTTGTCTTGAGGGCTTGGTGCGTAATCTAGGCCGACATACATATCTGGGTCACCCGTAGAAACAGCAAGATCAATCGTCAGCTTGTCTTGGCCTTCTGGTACTTCGATATCGAAGTAAGTTTTTGAGCCTGTTTCACCAGCAACTGCAGCTTCAACACCATTTTCAAGACGTTGGTATTCCGGTTCTGGCGGAAGTGGTGGCTCGCCACAAGGTGATACGCCCACTAAGTTGAACGCAGAAACAACGTCATCGGCACTGTAACCAAGGTCGGTTGCTGAGTTCTTCACGCCACAAGCGCCCTGCCAGAAATCACTGTTTTCAGACCAGTAGATTTGGTTGGCTAGCACGAACAGTTCGAACGCTTTCTTGGTGTCCCAACCTTGCGTGGTTGCTAGGTGGTAGAACGCTTTGTTGAATACACCCGAGCTGTAGTGCACGTTCAAGCCATCGTAGTATTCAGATGCGTTGTTGATTGAAGAGCCATCACGTGATGGATCGTCCATGTAACGTAGAGCGCCTTCGCCTTTGAAGATATTGCGTCCTACCATCCAGTCGTTGGTGCCCTTCATGTAGTATTCAGCCGCTTCACCAGCCATGTCAGAGAAAGCCTCGTTCATGCCGCCCGATTGGTTTGCGTAGATCAAACCTGAGTTTTGCTCTGTGAAACCGTGGCTTACTTCGTGCGCTGATACATCCAGGCTTACAAGTGGGTAGAAGAAGCTTTCACCATCACCAAAGGTCATGGCTCTGCCGTCCCAAAATGCATTCTCGTAGTTGTTACCGTAGTGGACACGCATCATGAGTTTGAAGGAGAGTGGTGCTGTGTCGAACCAATTTTTATACATGTCGAACACGATGTTACCGAAGTAGTGGGCATCGTTGAGTGGTGAGAATGCGCCATTCACGGCTTTGTGTTCGTTGCGAGGACATTCATAGCTGTAAGTGGTGTCGCCGTCTGTTGCACCATTCAGGTCAACCGTGACCACGTTTTCCGATTCCATCACACACTCTGTGCCCACTTCTTGAACATCAAGGTAGTGGTAGTCGGTGCCGTATTCGTACATGCCTGTTTTTTCGTTACCGCCAGGGCCTGTACCGATCTGAGCGTGGGCAATACCTTCCCAGCGGTCGATGACTTCGCCTGTGTGCGCGTCTAGCATGGTGAACGGTCGGGTCGGCTGTTCACTGCCTTCAACGAGATAAGAGATAACGTAGACTAGGCGTGTTTTATCTGCACCTTGTTTGCCAATGCCTTGTTTATCGGCTCCTTGGTTAGAGGTGCCCTGATAAATAAACAGCTCATGTTGTACGTTGTCTAGAGATTTGCTGGTTAAGCCTTGAGTCTTAAGATCTTTACTCGCCAGTTCAATCGCTTGAGCGCTGTTGATGGATGGCTTAACAAAAGAACGCTCAAGGGTTGTTGTTTTGAGGTAACTGCCTTGAACGGATTTAAGTGCGCCACCTTGTACACTTTGAGTGGCGTTTAGGTAATGCCCCCAAACGGGTGTTCCCCAGATGTTCTGCTGGATCTTAACTTTGTAGATACCACGCTTTTTGAGGTTAACTTCCTTCACCATCTTAAAGCTAGAGGCGTTACTGACACCTAACTGAGTGTTCAACCCAGAAAAGCTAGTAAAGTTGATCGGTTGATCGATGTTAACGGATTCACTTGCATGCACTGATAAAGACATAGCACTCGCTATAGCAACGGCAACTAAACGCTTTTTCATTTTCATTGTTATTTTCTCTTTCCATGTAAAATCCATGAAAAAATAACAAAATTATCACAACGAATTTACATCATTCGATCCGATTAATTAGTAGCATGGCAATGATCTCTTTTATTCATGAAACTTATATTTCTCGTATTTACAGATAGTTATCGTTTCTGTTTATTTTTGAACGCACTCATAGGTTTTATTTATAAAATCATGACACTTTTATTAAGTGTTATTTTTTTATGGAAATTAAGATTTTCGAGTAAATTGATCTGTGCCTCAGTTAAGGTGTTCCGAGCTGATAGAAGGATCAACGATTTGAAAGTATCATTTTAACCTGAAGGTTATTAAGCGAATTTAAGGGCAGTTTTGATAAGAGTTTGAAGATTTTTAGGCTTATTTTTCGAATTGTTAGTTACAAGAGTGAAGGGGAATTGGGCACTTCTTTGGCACAGAGCACAAAATCTGCTGGATGAAAAAAGCCAGCGACGGGTCACTGGCTTAGATTAACTTAGTTTGTACAGGCTATTGATAAGGTACGTAACGAAGACACTTAACTATGGTTTGTAACTAAAGCGAATTACTGCTTCTTACCGCCAACTTGAACGTAGTCGATACCGATAATACGGTTGATGATACCCAGAACAGAGCTCGTATCAGAGTTTGTTGAGTGAATAGTCTCAACCGTAGCGCCTTCAGGTACTAATTCCATTGCACGATCTTGTGTGTTACCTGGAACTTGGAAACCGACAATGTTGAAGCTCTCAGCGTGCGCTGTGTAAACTTCATCGTTGTGGCTAATACCTGAACAACCTGCAAGAGAGACAATACCCAAAATAACTAATAACTTTTTCATAAACACACCTTAAGAATGGTTGGAGTTTAGGTTCATAGGGAGACAGCATCTCCCGGCCGATGTTGAACATTATTCCAGAGGTGTTTTGTCGTTACTGTATGGGTTTGTCATCTGAATCATTACATAGCTGAATGGTTATAGTGAATACTGCACCATTTAAGGTTTGGCTTTGACCTACTTCCACGGTAGCGCCGTGTTGAGCGCAGATCTTATCGACGATAGAGAGCCCTAAACCATGGCCGCTCTTAGCTTTATTGCGCGCTTTGTCGCCAACGTAAAAGGGTTCAAATAGGCGCGCTTGATGTTCTTGTGCTACGCCATCACCATCGTCATGTACAGCAATCTGCAGCTGCTCTTGATGCGCGGTTGCTTCAATTAGCACTTGAGAGCGTGCGAATTTCATAGCGTTGCGTACTAGATTATCTAGAGCGCGGTTTAGCAGTATTTCATCCGCAAGAATTTCATAAGGTTGCTCTGGCAGTGATAGGTTTATGTCGAGCTCTGTATCTTTGTTCCAGCGCGTCATTGCGTGGTCGAGAAGGTCTCTTATCTCTAATGGTTGTTGCAAGTTTTCTAGGTCACAGCTGTCAAGTTTGGCGTAATACAATAGCTCATCAACCATCTTTTCCATCTCTTCAGTGTCTTCGACAATACTCTCAATCGTACTTTCTTGCTCTTCGTTTAGCAGGGTGTCTTTCAACATTTCAGCTTGCCACTGAATACGAAATATTGGCGTGCGCAGTTCATGAGCGACAGCATTAGTGAGTGAGCGATTGCTTTCAATTAAGCGATGAATTCGGTCGGCCATTAGGTTGAAGGATTTGTTCAGTGAACCGATCGCAATGCCACTTGAAGTCTCAGCTCGCGAGGAGAGATCCCCTTCTGCAAAACTCAGAGTGGCTGATTCCAGTTTTTTTACTCGGCGGAAGATGATCAGTACATGGCATAAACCATATAAGATAAAGCTCGCTAAAAAGAACAACCAAATGAGGTCATCTTCTAACTCGATTTTTTGCCTAACGAATGCTTCACTGTTGGGCAGGTAGTGATAGGTGTTATCACTGTTTGCTAAGCGAAACCAAAGATCCCGCTCTTCATCATGAAAGATAAAGGTACTTGGGTTGGTACTGAAAAACTTAGAAACGGGGCCTGGAATTTCATCTTCAGGGCTGAACGTAACCAGTTTATTTCGTGTGGTCTCTACAAACTGGTTTATCGCTTGATGAGCCGCTTCAAGGCCTTGATTCTTGGCGATGTTTTCTATCAGTTGTTGGTGGGCTGTTGCTTCATAATCTTGCAGTACATATTCGTAGTCGGTATTGAGTTGATAAACACAAATTTCGTAGGCGACAATACCGCTAATAAAACAAATCAATAGCCCTAGTAGGGACTCCAAATAGATACGTCGCATAATCGCTCTCTTTCATTACGCTCGTATTGAGCGAGGTTTAATGCCAGGCGGTGGAAACAAATAAGTAGCCTTTTCCGCGAATCGTCTGAATTTTCTCTGCTGGCGCATGGTCGTCGCCCAATATTTTTCTTAGACGTACCACCTTGTTATCAATTGTTCGGTCGATTCCGTCGTACTCAATACCACGCAGCGTTTTCGTCAAGTAGTCACGTGATAGTGGAGTATCGGGGTTGCTTGCCAATAACCAAAGTAGGTCAAACTCACTGTCTGTGAGTGACAAAACCTCACCCGAAAGTTCGCATTTCTTATAGGTGTTTTTCAGGACCAGTTTATCAAACTGTAGGTTGTCTGAACCGTCGGCTGAAGCAGTATTGGTATCTTGGCGACGTAATAGTGAACGAACTCTTGCCAGCAGAACTCTTGGTTTGATTGGCTTGGTGACATAGTCATCAGCCCCTGTCTCTAGACCAGCGACATGATCGAAGTCGTCATCACTAGCGGTGAGCATCAGGATTTTACCTTTGTAGTGTGTACGCGTCTGTCGGCAGATTGTAAGTCCGTCACTTACAGGAAGCATTAGATCTAAGAGTACGATATCAGGTTGCTCAGATAGGATAGTATGTGCGGCATCACCGCCATCATCTAACGTGGAGACATCAAAATCTTGCGTGACAAAGTAATCCTGCAACATTTTCTGAAGTTTTAAATCGTCTTCCACGATGATCATTTTAGGTTTTGTCATTCCACTCCCAGCCTTATCATGCATTTCACTTATCGAGATGACGTGAGCGATTCTCATCTTATGCAAGTCGATATCGCATATTAAATTTAAACGCTTCACGAAAAATACCTAACGTGAATGATTAAACACTTTCCACGTCAGTTCAATGATGATTTTGACTTTTGGGGAAAATAAAAAACAACGTTCAAAAAGAATTACACTCTCATACATTCACAGGACAGATGCTTGCGGGTTTAAATAATAGAATCACTTCCATCAAAACATTATGGGAATGATTTTATGAACGACTATCGAAAGGCATTACTGGCGTTACCTTTGATTTTTTTAGCTGGCTGTAATTCAAGCTCAAGCAAGGCTGACACCAAGGCGCAAACGAAGCCTAAAGCTGATTACGTATTTTCATCGGCTAAGCTTGGTGAGTTGTATCAAGAGCGACAAGAGCTCCAAGAAGCAATGAAGCTTACTTATGATGGTGTTCAGTATGAAAAAATTCAGTTTGCTGAAGATATTAGTGATAAGCAAAAAGTAGTTAGGCTTGTAGATCGCTTAGGCCAAAGCGTTGACCTGTACTTTCCAGATGCAGGAGTCGATGACTGTGCAATTTACAGCGAGGGTAATTTTTTTGATTCATTTGATTGTGGTACGGCTCTACGTTCAATTAGTAATGATACAACGTTAATCCAAACGACAACGGGCAATAGAAAGCTTGCAGTTGAGCTTGAATACCAAAACGAGCTGTCGCAATACGTGACTAGTCTCGGGTCTACGGTTTTGAGTAACACCAAAACTGGCAACAAGGTAACCATTACCACATCGTTTGCTTTCAACGCTTTTTACCGCGATGTGCTCAACGAGACAGGTGCTGTTGATCGAATTCGGTCTACTCTGGGGGCATCAACCTATTCTCAGCTTTTTGATATCGTGAAATTGTATCAAGGCAGTGAGATGACATTGAAGTTCACTAACCATATCGGTGGCAGTGCTGACGACGATATCAATATGTACACCGGGCGGGTGATCAACAACAACCATATGACGACGGTGGTTACCCCAACAGGCTCGGTGTTCTCTGGCGGCACGGATCTGTTCGCAGCGGGTAATCCACGAGTTTTGCAACGCGCTGATACCACCAAAGCTATTGAGCTTAATAAGCAGGTTGGTGTGCACAGTTGGGCTGAGGGTGATAAAACAGCCAAAGAATTCCCATACACCAATGAAAGCCATCGTAAGCAAGCGACCTACTTTAAAAAGGTGATGGGAGACAAAGGAATCGATTTTTATATCTTCACTTTAGATTCAGCTCCTGCCTCTGGTGAACACTGGGTGACTAAGGCCGATTCAGATAAATACGGTTTCATCACTCGTATTGAGTAGCTTTGACTCGCATTAAAAATTAGGTGTGTATGTTGAAAGGTTGGTTGTGCTTTGTCATCACCAGCCTTTTTTGTTTTGGAATTGAAGGCGGTACCGCTTGTAATGCTCATGAATTCAACGTGAGATCATGAATGTGAGTAAAAACCGCATTTATTCGCTAAGTAACAACTAATTTCTGCAGATTTGGTTTTTAGAAAGCACAATCACAGCACTTTGATGCCGATAAACTTTAATATCCGCAAGCCTTACAAGCCGAAGACGATTATGCTTGGTGATGTAAGGAGCAATGTGAATGACTAATAAGGACGATCATTTATGCAGTTACTGGCAGGCACTCTGACACACTATGCTAACCCTCAAGCACACCCTGAATTGGAGTACTCAAGTGAGCAACTTGATATTCTGAGTGTTGCGAGTTCTGAGCAGGCAATTAAGGACATTTCACAATGGCCGGGTTATTCCGTCACTCCCTTGCATGAATTGAATCGTATTTCTGCTGAGATCGGCGTAAACAAGTTTTGGTATAAAGATGAATCGCAGCGTTTTGGCCTAAAGAGTTTTAAAGCACTGGGCGGCGCGTATGCTGTTGCCCGTCAGCTTCAGATTGAGATCGCCAACCGTTATGGGAAGAATCCAACCATCAGTGAGCTGCTCAACGGGGAATGGAAATCAGAAGTCGCTGAAATCGTTGTCAGCTGTGCGACAGACGGAAACCATGGTCGCTCCGTCGCATGGGGTGCACAAATGTTTGGTTGTGGTTGTGTTATCTACATTCACCGTGACGTATCGGAAGGCCGCAAGCAAGCGATGGAAGCGTTCGGTGCAGAAGTGGTACGCATTACCGGTAACTACGATGAATCTGTTCGTTTGGCCGACTCAGAAGCTAAAGCGCAAAATCGCGTGATTGTATCGGATACCTCTTATGAAGGTTACATGGAAATTCCGAAAGATGTGGCACTTGGCTACACTGTTATGTTGGCTGAAATTGTCGAGCAACTTGATGGTGAAATCCCAACCCATGTCTTTGTTCAAGGGGGAGTGGGTGGTCTAGCTTCAGCAGTTTGCGGCTACTTCTGGGATCTGTGGGGCTCCGATCGCCCACGCTTTGTAATTGTCGAACCTGAGCAGGCTAACTGCTTACAGAAGAGTGCTCAAGCGGGCAAGCCCGTGGTAGTTAAAGGCGATCTAGAGACACTGATGGCAGGGCTCGCATGCGGTGAGGTTTCAAGCTTGGCGTGGACAATTCTACAAAATGGTGCGGATGACTTTATGACGCTGAGCGAAGAGGCCATTCCGCAAGCGATGCGTATGTTGGCGAGTGGGGAATATACGGAAGTGGCGATAGAAGGAGGCGAATCTGCAGTTCCAGGGTTTGCTGCTGCTATCATCGCTAAAAAAGAACCGAAATTCGCTGAAAAATTGAATTTAACTGAAAACAGTCGAGTGTTGGTTATTGGTACTGAAGGAGCAACTGACGCGGATCTCTACCAACAAATCATCGACAACAAAATCTAATAGCTAGAAGTACATAGTTAGCTGTTAGTGGTTAGTGGTTAGTGGTTAAGAGCTAATCGCGAACAACTCATAATAATGTAAGCCCCAAAGTTGGCGGTATGTAAGGTTTCTTCATACCGTCTTTTTTATTTCTGTATTTCTGTATTTCTGTATTTCTGTTTCGTTTTCCGACGTATTGCGTTGTCTAATCACGTTGCTCATCAATCGGAATTGTCAGGCCGACTTTGACGTTATCCATCACCACATTGGTTTGAAAGCTTTTGATGTTGGCATTATCGAAGAAAGCCTCACGAGTAAAATTGTCGTACCCCTCCATATCTGCTGCAGTGACGATCAAGATAAAGTCAGAACTGCCCGTCACGTAGTAGCACTGCTGTACAGAACGATTGGCACTCATCTCTTTTTTGAAGTTATGCATCAAATCAACGCGTTCACGCTCCAAGGTCACTTGGACGATAAAAGTCATCGCATGCCCTACCGCTTTTGGATTGATGACCGAGACATCCGCTTGAATGACCCCTTGAGTTCGCATGCGTTTTAAACGCCGTTGAACGGCCGCGGGAGAGAGCCCCACTTTTTCTGCGATGTTGTCCGAAGTTGCTCGATTTGAGTCTTGTACGATGTTGAGGATCTTTCTGTCAAAACTGTCGACCGTCATTTCCGGTTGCTGTGCCATACCAACGCTTCCCAATATTTGCTTGTAAGTGAATTGTTACTTTTAGGTCATTGTGTGATCAAGATTAAGGTATTTTTCCTTAGCAACGAGTGAGCCACCTATGAGAACAAAAAATCACTATAACGTAATAAAAATGCGGAATTTCTGCACAATAAAGACGTTATTTGATGATAATCCTTAAACTTATCGGGGCATTATTAACCTTGTAAACAAAATGTAAAGAGTCAATTGGCAAAGATGTTAGTCGTGAGTGCACATTTTATTAACACTTAATGAGTTCAAGGAATCGGTAAGTATGAGATCTGGAATCGCTACTTTACAGTCTGAATTAGAAGCATTAGCACCAGCAGGACGCGTCGGTGTGATCGCGTTAGCAACCGACTTTAATATTGAGCGAGATCTCGCCCAACTGTACCCAAGTGATGTGCAATCTTTTACTAGCCGTGTTCGAAATTACAATCCTTTGACCATAGATAATTTACGTAGAATGGAGCCGGGAATTGCCGATTGTGCCGATACTATCTTACCGGGCACAGAGTTGGATGTTGTGATTTATGCATGTACCTCTGGCACGGTGGCGATCGGAAGCGAGCGAATTACCCAGCTCATTCATCAGTCTCGCCCAAACGCTGCGGTAACGAATCCTGTGACCGCTGCCTTAGCGGCTTTCGACAGCTTTAAAGCTAAGCGCATCTCGGTATTAACGCCTTATACCGAAGCTGTGAATCAAGACGTGGCCGCATTTTTTGAGTCGCAAGGCATTGAGGTGTTGAGCATTGCTGGCTTCGGCTTTGAAGATGACACCGCGATGACGTTCATTTCACCACAGGACATTAAACAAGCCGCGATTGAAGTCTGTGATCCGAATGCCGATTTACTGTTTATCTCTTGTACTGCATTACGTGCTGCATCAGTCATCGAATCCATTGAAGCGCAATTAGATAAACCTGTTGTGAGCAGCAATCAGGTGCTGGCTTGGCACTCACTTCAGTTGATGAACTACCCCATACCCATTAAAGGCTTTGGTGCACTACTAGCGCACCATCTTAAGCCATCCTCAGATAATTGCCGAAGGTCGCAGTCGTTGTAACGACCTTTGATTAAGGCTGCTCGCTTCACGTTTACATTCAGCAGCCAAGCTAACTCTACATTTAACGTTAATACAAAGAATTACACTTTGGGATCACTACTATGTCGTCTACTTTCTCGATAAAACCAGACCAATTGTCTTCGCAACTTATTCAAAGCATGACGGAATGGCGTCAACACTTACATCGCTTTCCTGAATGCGGCTTTGACGTGAATCTCACCTCTGATTTCATCGCCAATCAACTACACAGTTTTGGTATAGAGGTGGTGCGTAACATCGGTAAAACAGGATTAGTGGGGATACTTCGTTCGGGATCAAGTGAAGCGAGTATTGGCCTAAGAGCTGATATGGATGCTCTGCATATTCATGAACAAAACAGCTTCGCACATTGCTCACAACACGATGGAAAGATGCACGCTTGTGGCCACGATGGACACTCTGCAATGCTGCTTGGCGCAGCAAGTTATTTAGCCGAAAACCTATTGGCAGGGAACCCAACCTTCGATGGCACGGTGTATTTCATTTTTCAACCCGATGAAGAGCATGGCTGTGGCGCGCAAGCGATGATTGATGATGGCTTGTTTGAGCGATTCTCGATTGATGAAGTGTATGGCGTGCATAACTTTCCCGGTTTAGCGGAAGGTGAATTGATGGTTCGTCCTGGATCATTAATGGCCAGTGAGAGCAGCTTTGAGATCACGATCAACGGTGTGGGTGGGCATGCCGCTCTGCCGCATCAAGGGGTCGATCCTCTAGTTGTTGGCTCGCAAGTAATCCTTGGCCTGCAAACCATCGTCTCTCGCAATCTTAGTGCGATCCACGATACGGCTGTAGTCTCTGCGACCGAGTTTATTACAGACGGCACGGTTAACGTCATCCCGACTCAAGTGATTATTAAGGGAGATTGCCGTTGTTTTACTGAATCTTCTCTCGACCGAATCAAGCAAAGTATGGAGCGAATCGTGGCGGGCATTTGTCAGGCTGCAGGTGCGACCTACGAATTTGAGTTTATTAATACCTTCTATCCAACCATCAACAGTGAGCTACAAACCCAATATTCGGTTGCCGCCGCGCAGAAGGTGCTTGGTGTCGAGAACGTTAATGACGCCTGCGATCCACTGACAATTTCGGAAGATTTCTCAAGCATGTTGCGCGTTAAGCCGGGCTGCTATGTGCTGCTGGGTAATGGCACGGAATCGGTCGGTGGCTGCGCATTGCATAACCCAAAATACGACTTTAACGACGGCATCTTAAAGCTCGGTGCGAGCTACTGGATTCAGTTGGTGAACGACCGTTTAGCAAGATCAATTTAGAAACGGCTCAGCGAGAAGTAACAAGTAGAGAAAAAGATTCAGCAGTGACGCATTTGGCACTGCAAGATGGCCGACTTTAAACGGAGTTTATTGTCGATACAGCCAATACTGAAGCGCGTGAATTGACCAAAGTCATCAGCGTGAAATTAGGATAATAAAAGGAAAGACAGGATGAAACGATTAGGCGTAGCACTGCTAAGTTTGAGCATGGTTTTTGGCGTTCATGCCGAAACATGGAAGTTTGCTTCAGAAGAGGACAAAACAGACGTTCAAGACATCTATGCGCAAAAATTTGCGGAAGTGATTAAGAAGGAATCTGATGGCGACATTCGTGTTCGAATCTATTACTACGGACAATTGGGTACAGAGAACGACATCGTAGAATTGGCTGCTAAAGGCACCATTCAATTCGTGTCTGTAGGCGCGGGTCACTTAGGGTCTTATGTTCCTGAAGTACAAGCGGTGAGCTTACCGTATGTTCTGGGTACTAACGAAGCGATTACGCATAAGGTGTTAACGGAAAGCCCAACCATCTACAACAAGCTGGCACCTAAGTTTGAGAGCGTAAACCTCAAGCTGTTGTCGATGATGTCTGAAGGCGAAATGGTATGGGGTGGTAACAAACCTATCCGCACGCCTGAAGATTTTGCGAACCAGAAAATCCGTACTTTCACTTCAACCATTCCTGTTGAAACCTACAAAGCGTTTGGTGCAACACCTACCCCTCTTTCTTGGGGTGAAGTGTACGGTTCACTGCAACTTAAGACTATCGATAGCATGGTTAACCCTATCTACTTCATCTACAACGCGAAGTGGCATGAGGTTCAAGATTACCTAATGTTCCCGGGTCAGCAACCTTATGTGAGCACCGTTTCGACCAACAGCAAATGGTACAACGGTTTGTCAGAGGAGAAGCAAGCGATGGTCGACAAAGCGATCAAAGCCGCCGACCAAGCTGCTTATGACTACCAGATTCGCATCAACAAAGAGAACATGGACAAGATCCTGAAAGAGCGTCCAAACATGCAAGTGGTTGTGTTGACGGATGAAGAGCGTGAGCGCTTTAAAAGACTCAGCCAAAAACTGCACACTACTTACTATGACGTAGTGGCAAATGCCTACCCAGCAGGTCAGCAGAGTGAAGCGCGTGAGGGGGCGAAAAACATTCTCGAAGAAATCCTAGATGAAGTGAAGGCTGCTTCAGCAACGCAATAAAAAGCGTTAGTAAGGATGAATGCTATCCGCTGTTCATTGGCGGCGGGTAGCTTATTCCCACCTTCTCCAATTTGTGGCAATGGACCCCTGTCACTGAACGAAGTATGGAGCACTGCCTGTTATGAAAGAACTGCTACATAAAATCAGTGTTGTGACGGAAAAGCTAGAGCGCTTTTTGATCATGACCGCCATTCTCACGATGATGATTAATTCTACGGCCAATGCGATTGGTCGGTATGCTTTTAACAAAAGCCTGTTTTTTTCAGAAGAGCTCAATCAATTTCTGATTGTGTCTGTGACCTTTATTGGCTTCGCTTATGCAGTGCGCCAAGGGCGAAATATACGCATGACTGCGGTCTACGATTCGCTAAGCACGAAAGCTCAAAAAGTTCTCACAACCATCATTGCGCTACTCACTGCCATGTTGATGTTTTACCTCACCTACCATGCGTTCTTCTACGTCAAAGAGTTGAAAGACATCAATCGATTAAGCCCAGCTCTTCAATTCCCTGTGTTTTGGGTATACGCGATCATTCCGATTGGTTTTTTCATTGCCGGATTGCAATACAGCATGAGTTTCTTAATGAACTTACTGCACAAAGAGATCTACGTGTCATTTGACGTGATTGAAAATAGAAACACAAAAGTAGGTGAGTTCGAATGAGCGATGTTGCACAGTTTTTCTCGGACATTATTGCCGGCGAATTAGATATTTATGTCATCACATTTACTCTTGTTTCTGTGATGGTGATTTTGCTGTTTTTGAGCTTCCCGATGATTGTACCGTTAGCGGTTGGGGCCTTAATTGGCTTGATTCATTTCTCTCAGGTTGAGCCGGGAGTGCTGATCCAACAGATGGTCACGGGCATCTCACCCAACGCATTGATTGCGGTGCCGATGTTCATCTTGGCGGCCGATATTATGACGCGTGGGCATACGGCCTATAATCTACTTGGCCTGATTCAAGCGTTTGTTGGACACCTGCGTGGCGGGTTACCTATTACTACGTGTATCAGCTGTACCTTGTTTGGTTCTGTTTCCGGTTCGACCCAAGCGACCGTGGTGTCGGTTGGGCAAATCATGCGCCCGAAGTTGTTGCAAGCAGGGTACAAAGACAGTTTTGTGATGGCTCTGATCATCAATGCCAGTGACATCGCGTTTCTTATCCCACCGAGTATCGGTCTGATTCTTTACGGCACCTTAGCCAATGCCAGTGTGGGTGAGCTATTCATTGCTGGTATTGGCCCAGGTTTAGTGCTCGCGAGTCTGTTCTCGTTATACAGCTATGCCTACAGCGTAAAACACAGCGACACCATCACTTTGGTTGAAAAAGCCAACACAGCAGAACGTATTGAAGCGATCAAGAAAGCGATTCTTCCTCTTGGTTTCCCTGCTTTGATCATCGGTGGTATTTATTCTGGCGTAGTCACACCTACCGAAGCAGCCTCATTTGCCGTGTTGTATGCAATCATCGTTGAGTGCATTTTTTATCGCAAACTTGGCGTAAAAGACATCTGTGATGCAGCGTTAAATACCGGCTTGATTACGGCGGTTGTGTTTGTGCTGGTGGGTGTCGGTCAGGCGTTTTCTTGGTACATCTCGTTTGAACAAATCCCTCAAGAGTTGTTAGCTCCTCTCAATCTAGAAGACGCTTCGCCTGAATTCATACTGTTTGTTATCGCACTGACTTTCTTTGTCGGTTGTATGTTCGTGGATTCATTGGTGGTTCTTCTTATCTTGACGCCGATTTTCATGCCGATTGTTGATGCAGCGGGCATCGACCCAATCTTGGTCGGCGTGATGGTGACGCTACAAATGGCGATTGGGTCGGCCACGCCTCCATTCGGTTGTGACATCTTCACCGCGATTGCGATTTTCGAACGCCCTTATATGGAAGTTATCCGCGGAACACTGCCGTTTTTCCTCATCTTGATATTGATGTCTGCTTTGCTGATTTTCTTCCCAAGTATCGCTCTGTTACCAAGAGATGTTTTATTCAATTAATTCGCCGAGTTACCCTAATTCAATCAAGGATAGAGATATGAGTATATTGCCGTTAACACCTCCGCAGAGAGGGTTTGAATCAGCAGAACTAGAGCAACGTACTGTCGAGTTACAACAACGTCTACGTGCTCAAAACATCGATGCTGCGTTTTTTACGACCGAACCTGAGTTTCGCTATTTCAGTGGCTTTAAATCGCAGTTCTGGGAAAGTCCAACTCGACCTTGGTTTTTGGTGGTGCCTGCGGTTGGCAAGCCTATCGCTGTGGTGCCAGAGATTGGTGTCGCTGGCTTTGATGATACATGGATTGACGACGTGCGCAGTTGGCCATCACCAAGGCCAGAAGACGACGGTATCTCTTTGCTAGCGGCTACGTTGTCTGAAGTATCGAGAGGATCTCGTCGAATCGGTTCGATGGTCGGCCCAGAAACACATCTGCGTATGCCAGCCATTAACTATGCATTGTTACAGCAGAAACTAAGCCAACATAGTGTGGTGGATGTATCGCTGATGATTCGCGATCTGCGCAGTGTTAAGTCTCAAGCAGAAATCGATAAAGTGCGCTTTGCGTGCCAAGTCACGGCGGCGGGTTTTGAGTATCTTCGCCATCATCTTGCGATAGGGATGACAGAGCGACAGGCGTGTAAAGCCATGCACTTGGAGATGCTGCGTTTGGGGGCGGATGCGTGTCCTTACTTGATCTCGGCATCCGGCCAAGGTGGTTATGACAACATCATCATGGGACCAACCGATCGTGTGCTTTCTGAAGGAGATGTTTTGATCATCGATACGGGTGCTAACTTTGATGGCTACTTCAGTGACTTTGACCGGAACTATGCGTTTGGATATGCGCAGCCAGATACAATAGCGGCTTATGACGCGGTGTATCAGTCGACAGAAGCAGGGTTAGCGATTGCTGAACCGGGACGAACAACCGGAGACGTGTGGCAAGCCATGTGGTCGGTGCTCGAAAAGAACGGTGCACTCGGCAACGATGTGGGTCGCATGGGGCACGGCTTAGGCATGCAGCTAACCGAGTGGCCATCACATGTGCCTAACGGTGATGTGATCTTAAAACCCGGTATGGTGCTAACGCTTGAGCCGGGCATGGCATTTGCGAAAAATCGCATGATGGTGCACGAGGAGAACATTGTTATCACAGAATCTGGCTGTGAGATACTGCATCAAAGAGCCTGGCAATCGATGCCGATTATTACTCAATAATCGGGTACTCATTGCTTTCTAGTCTCACCCCCCATACTAAAATTAAGGTCGCGAATAAATCTGCGGCCTTTTTCAAATCAACTTCATTCTCAAAATGAGAAAAACGAAAACTTAAACTCTAACACACTGTTAAATAATAGGTTAATTTCCGGCACCATCTTTGCTCCTTATCTCTTTACACGTTTAAGGCTAGTGAAGAGGGAACATAATGAGAAATTGGAATTCAGTCATACTGCCTAGTTGCTTGATGCCATGTGTTGCGTTGGCGTTGACCACTGCGGACTTAACGTTTGAGTCTGGAGCGGATGCGTCCAACTATTCGGCCAAAGGTAAACCCAATAATACTTACTCGATCGCGGAGTCACTTCCTCAAGACGTTTTAACTAATGTCTATTCGATGTTGCCAGAGGGTACTACTGTGAACAGTGCCTTTATTGCACCGGAGCGTTATTCAAGTATTGATATTGACGATGAACTCAATGGTGCGGAGTATGCCACAGCAACAATCACTTTCTTGAATGAAGGGGCTGGTTACCGCAACACCCTTGGTTACTTCGTTTTTGATACCAACAACCCTCCAGCAACTAAAGACGATATCAACGCACACATAGTGGTGTTTCCAAATACGTCCGTTGCTGACGTAGGGGAAATGCAAGAAGGTGACTCCATTGACCTAAGTGTCCAACTTACGGCGGGTCAAACATTAGCCTTTTTCATCATTTCTAATGGGTGGGGTTGGGAG